>CAZKCM010000001.1:0-93920 GCA_964551315.1 uncultured Rhodospirillaceae bacterium
TCGGCGGCGGGCAGGTCGACATCACCTCGGGCAAGTTCGTCTTCTCCTGCACCGAAGCCTACAAGATCGAGGACGGCAAGCTCGGCCCGGCGGTCAAGGGCGCGACCCTGATCGGCAACGGCCCGGACGTGCTGACCAAGGTCAGCATGGTCGGCAACGACATGGCCCTCGACCCGGGCATCGGGACCTGCGGCAAGGAAGGCCAGGGCGTCCCCGTCGGCGTCGGCCAGCCGACGCTCAAGGTCGAAGGGCTCACCGTCGGCGGCACGGCCGCCTGAGCGCAAACGCGCCGGCCGAAGCTCGGCCGGCGCGCCTCACGGACGCAAGGGCCAATCGTCGGAGCCCCTCCACCTTGGAAAGGTGGAGGGGCTTGTCTTTCGGCAACAGAAGGGCCCGGTGCGCGAACCCCGTACCGCGCTACACGGAGCGGGTAATGCCCCCGTCGATTCGAATGTTCTGGCCCGTGATATAGCCGCTTCTGTCGGAGGCGAGGAAGGCGATCAACTCGGAGACCTCCTCGACCGTTCCGTAACGCCCCATCGGAATGCGACTCTTGCGCTCCGGCGTCTCCGGAAGGCTGTCGATGAAGCCCGGGAGGACATTGTTCATTCGAATGTTCTCGGCGGCGTACCGGTCGGCGAACAGCTTCGCGTAGGAGGCGAGGCCCGCTCTGAAGACGCTCGAGGTGGGAAAGGCCGGATCCGGCTCGAACGCCGCAAACGTCGAGATGTTCACGATGGATCCGCTTTTCTGGCGCTGCATGATCGGCGTGACGAGCCGGGTCGGCCGGACCACGTTCATGAAGTAGACATCCATGCCGCGATGCCAGTCTTCGTCCGAGAGGTCCAGCAGCGCACCCCTCGGGCCGTGACCCGCGCTGTTCACCAGCGCATCGATCCGCCCCCATCGCTCCATCGTCCGGTCGACGAGACGCTTGAGGTCATCGTTGGACTGGTTCGAGCCGGTCACGCCGATGCCTCCCAGTTCGTCGGCAAGGGCCTCGCCTTTGCCCGAGGACGAGAGGATCGCCACCCTGTAGCCCAGCGCCGCCAGTTTGCGCGCAGCACCGGCGCCCATGCCGCTTCCGCCCGCCGTGATAACAGCGACTTTGTCGGTCATCCTTGCTCCTCTGCCTCTCTGCCGATGTGGATCGCGCCGACGAAATAGCGCCGGTTCTCCGGTCACGTCCAATCAAATCCGGTGCGGAGCGTAGATGCGCTCCATCCGCTCGGTC
Organism: uncultured Rhodospirillaceae bacterium; assembly: GCA_964551315.1. Classification (GTDB taxonomy): domain Bacteria; phylum Pseudomonadota; class Alphaproteobacteria; order Dongiales; family Dongiaceae; genus Virgifigura. Next base: position 1,235 of record CAZKCM010000001.1, read on the forward strand.
GGGCGGGTCCTTGCGGCCATCCCCTGAGCCGACCCGGTATCCGTTCTGGCGTTCCCGCGACCCGGCCGCTAAGAATAAAGGCCTCCGGCATGCAGAACTCGAAAAGGAACGCCTGCCTCTATCCGCCATAAATCAGAGCCTATTCATGTCGCAGTCGTTCCCGGTTCAAGCATCGGCCGCGGGCGTTCTTTCGGCCGTCGTCGGGTTTTCCAGCTCCTTCGCGGTGGTCATCGCCGGACTGTCGGCAGTCGGCGCCGGTCAGGCCGAAGCGGCATCGGGTCTCATGGCGCTGTCGATCGCCATGGGCGCCTGCGCCATCTTCCTGAGCCTCCGCTCGCGCATGCCGATCAGCGTTGCCTGGTCGACGCCGGGAGCGGCCCTGCTGGCCACGTCCGGCACGCTTGACGGCGGCTTCGCCGATGCCGTCGGGGCATTCGTCATTACCGCCGGGCTCATCATCCTATCCGGACTCTGGAAGCCGCTCGGCCGCTGGGTGGCGGCCATTCCCACTCCGATCGCGAACGCAATGCTGGCCGGCGTGCTTCTGGATCTGTGCCTCGCGCCGGTCAGGGCGATCGCCGAGCTTCCGGGCTCCGGGCTGGCCATCGCCGTCACCTGGGCGGTGGTGGCGAAGATCAACAAGCTCTACGCCGTGCCGGCGGCGGTTCTCGTTGCCATCGGCCTGATCGCGGCCACGGCGGAGTCGTCTGCCATCGGAATCGGCTCGCTTTGGCCCGCCCCGATCCTGGTCGCCCCGACCTTCTCGCTCCCGGCCGCCATCGGCGTCGCGCTGCCGTTGTTCGTGGTCACCATGGCGTCGCAGAACATCCCCGGAATCGCCGTGCTGCGCGCCAACGGGTACGAGCCCGCGCCCGGGCCGCTGTTCAGCTGGACGGGTCTCTTCGGCCTCGCCGCGGCGCCCTTCGGCGGCCACGCGGTCAATCTGGCCGCCATCACCGCTGCCCTGTGCGCCGGAAAGGACGCGGATCCCGATCCCCGCCGGCGCTATTGGGCGGCGGTCGTCGCCGGTGCCGTCTACATCCTCTTCGGCCTGTGCGCCGGCGCTGCAACGGCCTTCATAAGCGCCTCCCCGCCGATCCTGATCGAGGCCGTGGCGGGGCTGGCGCTGCTCGGCGCGTTCGGCGCATCCCTCATGGGCGCGGTATCGGAGACGCGGCAAAGAGAAGCCGCCGTCATCACCTTTCTGGTGACCGCGTCCGGCGCGACGTTCTTCGGAATCAGCGGCGCGTTCTGGGGCCTCGTCGCGGGCGGGGCGATCCTGGCGCTGAACGCCGCGGGCCTGTCGCGCCGCAGCCCCGATGCCGCGACGAGCGCGCCGGCTCAACGCTCCTGACGCACGCGCCCTCACGCCGCCGCGCGGCGCTCAGCCCATGGACGAACGGCTTCTGCGGCCGAGAGCAGCAGCAGGAACGGAGCGCCCACCAGCGCGGAAAGCGGCCCGGCGAAGCTGAGCGGGCCGATGACTGGCGCGCCGGCGGCGCCTCAGATCGCGGCGGACACGCCGTCGCCGTTGATCATCGGCACTGCCTCCGCAGCGCTGGGGTTGCCGGGTGCCGTCTCCCAGCCCAGCCCGGGCAGAGCGACAATGCGATTACCGTCGCGATCCTCGCGGCAGACGATGAAGTCGCGCCGCTCCATATAGGCCAGGAGGCGACGCGCCCGGCCGGGCGAATGGCTGCCGCAGGCCCGGGCGATGGCCGCGTCCGACGGACAGGGCGCCCCTTCGAGCGCGGCGCGGGCCAGCAGCAGGAAGACGCCCCTGATGTCCTCGTCCGGCAATTCGGCGGCGGCGGCCATCGCCCTCTCCCAGTCCGGGCTGTTGGCCGTCTCGGCGTCGACGCCGGCCCGTGCCATCGCCAGCCTGCGGCGGAATGCGGCGAGATCGAGCGCCTCCGCGCCGATCCGGTGGATCCGGCAGCGAACCAGGAAGTCCTGATAGAGGACCGCGACCGAACGGAACGCCGCGTCCGGATCGGCCAGGATCTGGCGGACGATCTCGTCGAACACCGGTGCGAGCTCGGCCGCCCGCTTCTCGGCCGCTTCCTCGTCCTCGGGTGCCGGCGCCGGCCGCGATTCCGCGAGCTGCCGGAGGATTTCCTCCGTGCTCGGCGGCGGTGGCGGAGGCGGTCGCCGCGCGGGCGGCGGCGGCTCGGCCCCGGCCGGCTCGAAGATCAGGTCGCGCGCGTCCTCCGGCGTTTCCGGCAGCGGCATCAGCTTCGGGCTGCCGCTCCGCCCGGCGGTCTGCACCTCCCCGATGCGGACGGGCAGCGGGCGCTTCGACAAGGCGGGCCCGAGGGCGACGAAATGGCCGCGCTCCAGGTCGCGGAACATCTCGGCCTGCCGGCGCTCCATGCCGAGCAGGTCGGCGGCGCGCGCCATGTCGATGTCGAGGAAGGTGCGGCCCATCAGGAAGTTCGACGCCTCGGCCGCGACGTTCTTGGCGAGCTTGGCGAGGCGCTGGGTCGCGATCACCCCGGCCAGCCCCCGCTTGCGGCCGCGGCACATCAGGTTGGTCATGGCCCCGAGAGAGGCCTTGCGGGCCTCGTCGGACACCTCCCCGGCGGCGGCGGGCGCGAAGAGCTGCGCCTCGTCCACCACCACGAGCATCGGGTACCAGAAGTCGCGGTCGGCGTCGAACAGGCCGCCGAGGAAGGCCGCGGCGTGGCGCATCTGCATCTCGACGTCCAGGTTCTCCAGGTTGAGGACGACGGAGACGCGGTGCTCGCGCACCCGGCCGGCGATCCGGTGCAGCGCCCCTTCGCTGTGTGCGGCGGCATCGACGACCACGTGGTTGAAGGCCTCCGCCAGCGTCACGAAGTCGCCTTCGGGGTCGATGACGGCCTGCTGCACCCAGGCGGCGCTCTGCTCCAAGAGACGGCGGAGCAGGTGCGACTTGCCGGAGCCCGAATTGCCCTGCACGAGGAGGCGGGTCGCGAGAAGCTCTTCGAGATCGAGGGTCGCCGGCGCCCCCGCCCCCGCGGGCGCCGAGACCGATCCCATGTCGATGCGAACCTTCATGAGGCGTCCCTATAGCGCAAACCGGCGCGAAGGAACGAGGGGTGATTCGGTCGACCGGTGCCCGCGCCCGGCAGGGCGCGCCCGAATCGCCCGCCGGCTAGTACGCGAACTCGTGGAAGATCGGATCGACGCTGCGGTTCCAGCGCTCTTCATAGGCCTGCAGCTTTTGCTCGGCCGGGCAGACGCCTGAATCCGCGATGTCCTGGAGGGTGGCGAGGAACAGGGTCTCGTCCTCGCCCGTCTTGTTGAGACGCGCGCGCCGGTGGAGGCCGCCGCGCGCGATCGCGACCACATCCAGCGCCAGGTCCCGCACCGTCCGGCCCTTGAAGGGCGTCTTGAGCGCGAGTCGCGGCACCTCGCGGCGGAGGTACTCACGGTCCTCGGCGGACCAGCCCTTGATGAGGTCACAGGCCGCGTCGAGCGCCGTCTCGTCGTAGAGGAGGCCGACCCACAGCGCCGGCAAGGCGCAGAGGCGCTCCCACGGGCCGCCGTCGGCGCCGCGCATCTCGATGTAGCGCTTGAGCCGCACCTCCGGGAACGCCGTCGTCAGATGGTCGGCCCAATCGCCCATGGTGGGAATCTCGCCGGGCAGGGCGGGGAGACGGCCGGCCAGGAAGTCGCGGAAGGACTGGCCGCTCGCGTCGATGTAGCGGCCGTCCCGATAGACGAAGTACATCGGCACGTCGAGAATGTAATCGACGTAGCGCTCGAACCCCATGCCCTCCTCGAAGACGAAGGGCAGGATGCCGCTGCGGTCCGGATCCGTGTCGGTCCAGACATGGCTGCGGTAGCTCAGGAATCCGTTGGGCTTGCCCTCCGTGAAGGGCGAATCGGCGAAGAGCGCCGTCGCCACCGGTTGCAGGGCCAGGCCGACGCGCATCTTCCGCACCATGTCGGCCTCGGAAGCGAAGTCGAGATTCACCTGCACCGTGCAGGTGCGCAGCATCATGTCGAGGCCGAGGCGGCCTTTCTTCGGCATGTACTCCCGCATGATCTTGTAGCGCCCCTTCGGCATCCAGGGAATGTCTTCCCGCCGCCACTTCGGCTGAAAGCCCATGCCGAGCATGCCGATTCCGAGCTCGCGGCCGACCTCCTTCACCTGGTCGAGATGGCGATGCACCTCGGCGCAGGTGTCGTGCAGCGTCTCGACCGGCGCGCCGGACAACTCGACCTGTCCGCCGGGCTCGAGCGTGATGTTGCAGCGGCCCTTGGTGAGGGCGATCGGGTTGCCGTTCTCCACGACCGGTTCCCAGCCGAAGCGGGTCAGCCCCTCGAGGAGGGCGCGGATGCCGGCCGGACCGTCATAGGGCAGCGGCCGGAGATCCAGCCAGCGGAAGGCGAACTTCTCGTGCTCGGTGCCGACGCGCCAGTCGGCGCGCGGCTTGCAGCCCGCCTCCAGATAGGCGACGAGCTGGTTCTTGTCGGTGATCGGCTCACCGCTGGATGTGGGAGGAGCGGACATGGATACGGGCCTGGGCCTTTGGGACGCTTCACGAAAACGAACGGACCGGCGGACGGTCTTCGCCGTCTCCGAGGATCGCTTGCCAGCAGGCGAGGGCCGCCAGAGCCGCCGTATCGGCCCGCAGCACCCGGGGCCCCAGGCCGACGGCGGTAACAAAGGGCAGTTTGGCGAGGCCGTCAAGCTCCGAGCGGGCGAAGCCGCCTTCCGGCCCGGTGAGCACGGCCCAGGGTTCGAAGCCGGCGGCGGGGTCGCGGGCGATCTCGCCCAGCGCCGCCGCGATCGGCCGGGCCGGCCCAGCCTCCGCGCAGACCAGAAGCCGGCGCTCCGCCGGCCAGTCGGCGAGCAGGTCCTCCAGCGAAACCGGCTCGAAGACGCGCGGCACGCTCAACCGCTCCGCCTGCTCCGCCGCCTCGACGGCGTTGGCGAACAGGCGGTCGGTGTTGACGCGGGTCACCGCCGTGAATCGCGTGAAGACCGGGCGGAGCGCGGTGACGCCGAGTTCGGTCGCCTTCTCGGCCAGGAAGTCGATTCGCGCCCGCTTGATCGGCGCGAAGACGAGCCAGAGGTCCCGCTCGCGGTTCTGCGGGCGGCGGCATTCGCCCACCGTCAGCGAGCACCAGCCCTTGCCGAAGCCGTCGATGCGGGCCTCCCACTCGCCGTCGCGCCCATTGAACAGCGCGACCGCCGCGCCGGCTTCGAGGCGCAGCACGTGGCGCAGATAGTGAGCACGCGTGTGGTCGAGGCCGAGCGTGCGGCCGGCGGCGAGATCGTCCTCGACATAGAGCCGAGTCGCCGGTTTATCCTGCATTCCGTCCCTCTCTCCGCCGCCTTCCGGTGATGCTCCGGCCGATCCTGGCTTGAGTGCCGTCGCACCGATGCTAAACATAGGCGATGCACCCGCGCTTCGAAACCAAGCCGCTGACGGGCGACGCCTCGGACATCCGACGCGGCGACTGGATCGACCGCTTCGCCCCCGCGGCGGCGCGGCCCTATCTGCGGCTGATGCGACTCGACCGGCCGATCGGAACCTGGCTGCTGCTGTTTCCGTGCTGGTGGTCCATCGCCCTCGCCGCCCCGTCCGGCACCTGGCCGGACGCGCGGCTGATGGCCCTGTTCGCCCTGGGCGCGCTGGTCATGCGCGGCGCCGGCTGCACCTTCAACGACATCGTCGACCGCGACTTCGACGCCCGCGTCGCCCGCACCGCGACCCGGCCGATCCCGAGCGGCGCCGTGAGCCCGGCGCAGGCGGCGGCCTTCCTCGGCCTGCAGCTCGCGGCCGGGCTCGTCATTCTGCTGAACCTGAACGGCACGGCCATCGCGCTCGGCGTCGCCTCGCTGGCGCTGGTCGCCGTCTATCCCTTCATGAAGCGCGTCACCTACTGGCCGCAGGTCTTCCTCGGCCTCACCTTCAACTGGGGCGCGCTGATGGGCTGGGCGGCGGTGACGGGACGGGTGGACCCGCCGGCGGTGGCGCTCTATGCCGCCGGCATCGCCTGGACGCTCGTCTACGACACCATCTACGCCCACCAGGACAAGGAGGACGACGCGCTGATCGGCGTAAAATCGACGGCGCTGCGCTTCGGCGACAGGACCCGGACCTGGCTCACCGGCTTCGCCGCCGTCGCCCTCCTGCTGTTCGGGGCGGCGCTCTTCCTCGCCGGGCTCGGCTGGCCGGCCTGGCTCGCCCTCGGCCTCGTCGCTGCACATTTCGCCTGGCAGATCGCGGCGGTCAACACCGACGCCCCGCATGACTGCCTCGCCAAGTTCCGTGCCAATCGCTGGCTCGGCTGGATCCTGCTGGCCGGCATCGTCGCCGGGCGGATGGTCTCATGACCGACCCCGTCGCCTTCATCCGGAAGGAGACGGTCCTCACCCGCCCGGCGCTGGTGCCGGAGATCGAACTGCACCTCGCCGACGAGATCACGCCCATCTGGGAGGCCACGGAGTCCGTACTGGCGGCCATCGGCGTACCGCCGCCCTATTGGGCCTTCGCCTGGCCCGGCGGGCAGGCGCTGGCGCGCCATCTGCTCGACACCCCGAGCGTCGCCGCCGGCCGCCGCGTGCTCGACTTCGCGTCCGGCAGCGGCCTTGCCGCGATCGCCGCGGCCATGGCCGGCGCCGCCGCCGTCACCGCGAACGACATCGACGCCTTCGCCGCCGCCGCGATCCGGCTCAACGCCGCCGCGAACGGGGTCTCGGTCGAGGTCTCGACCGAGGACCTGACCGACCGTGCCGATCTCGACTTCGACCTCGTGCTCGCGGGCGACGTGTTCTACGAACGGCCGATGACCTCCCGCGTCGAGCCCTGGCTCCGGGCGCTCGCCCGCCGCGGAACGACGGTGCTGTTCGGCGACCCCGGCCGGGTCTACCGGCCGCGCGCGGGGCTGGAGCTCGTCGCCTGGTACGACGTGCCGACCAGCCGCGAGCTGGAGGACCGGGACAGCCGCGAAACGGGCGTCTGGCGCGTCCTGGGCTAGGAACGACTGGCCTCACCCCGCCTCGATCACCTCGAGGTTCGTCCAGTCGAAGGGCAGGCAATCCTCGCGCAGGCGCCGCGTTCGGTCGCGCCGCAGCGCCGGGTCGGCGATCGTCTCCAGGATGAAGTCGTCGAGCGGCCGAGACGAGCCGCAACGGCGGCGCAGCCGCTCCAGCATCGCCTCCTGGGACAGGCTGGGGAAGAACCGCCCTTCGGCCCGGATGGCGGCGAGGGAAATCGGACCGCCGTCCTGGCGAAGGCAGCCCTGAAGGCTGACATAGCCATAGGCCTCGCGCAGCACGGGCCCGCCGTCGATCGCGAGGTCGAGCCCGCCGAGCCGGCCGAAGACATAGCTTCCGCCCGAGATCTCGGTGGCGTGCATGGCGGCGAGCTGGTCGGGGTCGAGCCAGGTCACCGAGAGGCGCACCCGCGCCCCCGGCGCCGGGCAGAGATTGCCCGGAATCGAGCCGTAGCGCGTCACATGCGCGGCGTAGACGACGTCGAAATCCGCGAGCCAGGCGCGCGTCACGGGAACGGCGACCGGCGCCGGCAGATGGGCGAACTTGCGCCGGAGCTGGTCGGGCGACTGGTTGGAGCCGACCGCCAGGACCGGGACGCGGCCGGCGAAGAGCCCGTCCGCCGCGGGGTCGAGCGGACGGACCGCGCCGTCGAGCAGAAGGAAGGACTCTTCGGGGATGAAGAAGGGATAGGCCTTGGCCAGCGCCAGCCGCTCGGTCGCGCCCTCCGGCACCGGCCAGAGCGGCGCCGGCCGAGACGTCATCGACGCGGCGGAACGGCGCGGCCGTCCGGCGGCAGGTGGTCGTCGGACAGCTTCTCGATGCGGTAGCGCGAAAGCGCATCGTCGACGGTCGCCCAGGCGAGACGCTGCCACTCGGCCTTCGCCGCCTCGTAGGAGTCGAAGGGGCCGAACCACTGCTCGCGCGTGCCTTCCGCCGGCTCGGCGAAATGCGTGTCCTTGTAGGTGCCGCCGACGACCCAGTAATGCTGCGCCGCCTCTTCCTTGTCTTCCTCGATGCGGTAGCGGGTGTTGGCATCGTCGACGGTCGCCCAGGCGAGACGCTGCCACTCGGCCTTCGCCGCCTCGTAGGAGTCGAAGGGGCCGATGCGCTGCTCCGGCCCGCCGCCGACGATCTCGTCGAAGTCGGTATCCGTGTATTCCCCGCCGACCACCCAGTATCGCGCCATGATGTTCGAGTCGCTCCTGCCTGATTGCGCCCGCCGCATGCCCGGATGCCTGTCACCACCGCATTGCACCGCGCGGCGCCGCCTGTATAGTCGAGATATGCCGAAGACGCCAAGAATCGAGCCGGAGCATTTCCGGCAAGTTTACGAACGCCTCAAATCCCCCGTATCCCGATACGACTGCGGCCGGCATTGCGCGCCGCTCAACGGCGGCGAGCCGGTCTGCTGCTCGACGCAGAACGCCGTGCCGGTCGTGGAGAAGGCGGAATGGCAGCTGCTCCGGTCCCGCACGAACATGTGGCGCCGCTTCAAGCCTTACGACGCGGCGACCCGTCGCATCGTGGACGACCTGCCCCGCGACTGCGTTGCCGTCACCTGCCGCGGCGCCCGCCATTGCGAGCGCGACAACCGGAGCCTGGCCTGCCGCGCCTTCCCCTTTGCCCCCTACCTCACCCGGGACGGGGAGTTCATCGGCCTTGCCTATTACTGGATCTTCGAGGACCGCTGCTGGGTGATCTCCAACCTGCAGGTCGTCGACCGCACCTTCGTTGAGGAGTTCGTGTCCGCCTACGAGTTCCTATTCGACGCAGACCCGGACGAGCGCAAGACCTTCCACGACCATTCGGCGACCATGCGCCGCGTCTTCTCGCGATGGAATCGCGCCATCCCGCTGGTCGGCCGCGACGGCGGCTATTTCAAGGTCCTGCCGCGCGGCCGCGGCATCGTGCCGCTCGATCCCGCGAAGCTGCCGAAGCATGGCCCCTACAAGTCGGAGCGCGCCTATCGCCGCGCCGTCAAGGAAGCGGGCGGCACGCCGCCGGAGGATGCGGCCGACGCCAGATAGCGGTGCGGCAACAGCTAAAGCACGCCCAACCGGGCCAGCAACGACCGCCCGATGGCAATGCGCTTCGGCGCGTCCTCGACCGAGGGCATGTCGATGTTGAGGGCGAAGGCGTAGATCTTGCCGTCGCGGTCCACCCAGCCCGTCCACCAGCCGATCGACGGCTCGGTGCCGGCGAGCCACCCGGTCTTGCCGTAGAGGACCGCGTCGCCCGCCTGCTCCAGGCGGAGGATGTCGCGAACGATGAACTGGCTGCGCGCCGAGACGGGCAGGTCGCCCCGGGCCAGGCGGGCGACGAACCGGGCCTGCTCGAGCGCGCTGATCGCGAGCGGCCCGTCGAGCCAGAAACGGTCCACCACCGCGCCGATCTCGCGGTTGCCGTAGTCGAGGCGGTCGATCATGGCGCGCATGCGCTCCAGGCCAATGCGCCGCGCGATCTCCTGATAGACGGGCACGTTCGAGACCTTGATCGCTTCGCGCATGTTCATGTCCCGCTCCCACGCCTCGACCGGCTGCGGCTTGCGGCCATAAGGGACGACCTCAGTCTCGTCCGCGACCGCGCCGGTCTCCAGCGCGATCAGGCTGTTCGCGATCTTGAAGGTGGAGGCCGGGGCATAGCGGCGGTTCGCCCGCTCGCCGTTCACGACGGTGATCCGTTCGGCGGCGACGTCGTAGAGAACGAAGGTGCCCCGGACGCCCTGTTCGTCGAAGACCGCCCGCAGGTCCGGCCGTTCCTCCACCGAGGCGGCATCGGCCGTCCCGGCGAAGGCGAGGCAGGCGACCAGCGTGGCCGCCCCACCGATGAAACGACGACGAGCCAGCGTCAGGCACGACGGATGAGGCATCGAGGGACTCCCAAGGGGTGGCGAGAAAGTCGTGGGTCGGACGGTCGGACCGACAGCCGGTTGCCTAACGGCCGATTGTGGCGATTGCGTGAACGCCTTTCGCCCCCTGTCCTTCGAACCATGGAGACACGGGGGCCGCGGCGTAGTATTCCCTCCGTGTTTCCGCGCCTCCGTGATTGAGTCCTCGTTCCGATGGCCTACACCTCCCTCCGCGACTTCATCGACCGGCTCGAACGCGAGAAGCGGCTGGTTCGCGTGTCCGCGCCGGTGAGCCCGGTGCTGGAGATGACCGAGATCCAGACGCGCCTTCTGGCCGAGGGCGGGCCCGCGGTGCTGTTCGAGACCGTCGTGGGAGACGACGGCCGAACCTACGACATGCCGGTGCTGGTCAACCTGTTCGGCACGGTGGAACGGGTCGCCTGGGGCATGAACCGGGAACCGGCGCAGCTTCGCGAGGTCGGTGAGACACTCGCCTTCCTGAAGCAGCCGGAGCCACCCGGCGGCTGGCGCGAGGCGCTGGACCTCCTGCCGCTGCTCCGGACCGTGATGGCGATGAAGCCACGCACGGTCGGCTCCGGCCCGGCGCAGGAGGTGGTGCTGAGAGGCGACGAGGTCGATCTGTCCCGCCTGCCGATCCAGACCTGCTGGCCGGGCGAGCCGGCGCCGCTCATCACCTGGCCGCTCGTCGTGACCCGGGGTCCGGGGAAGCGTCGCGAGGACGACTTCAACCTCGGCATCTACCGCATGCAGGTGGTGAGCCGGAACCAGACGCTGATGCGCTGGCTGAAGCACCGCGGCGGCGCGCAGCACCACGCCCGCTGGAAGGCGGAGAAGACGGAGCCGCTGCCGGCCGCAGCGGTGATCGGTGCCGATCCGGGCACGATCCTGGCCGCCGTTACGCCGGTGCCCGACACGCTCTCGGAATACCAGTTCGCCGGCCTTCTGCGCGGGGCGAAGGTGGAGCTGGTCGACTGCAAGACGGTGCCGCTCAAGGTGCCGGCGCAGGCGGAGATCGTGCTCGAGGGCCATGTGTCGCTGACCGACTACCGCGACGAGGGGCCCTATGGCGACCACACCGGCTACTACAACGCGGTCGAGCCCTTCCCCGTCTTCACCGTCAGCGCGATCACCATGCGGCGGCAGCCGATCTACCTCTCGACCTTCACCGGCCGGCCGCCGGACGAGCCCTCGGTGCTGGGCGAGGCGCTCAACGAGGTGTTCATCCCCCTGCTCACCCAACAGTTCCCGGAGATCGTCGATTTCTGGCTGCCGCCCGAAGGCTGCTCCTACCGCATCGCCGTGGTCTCGATGCGGAAGGCCTATCCCGGCCACGCCAAGCGGGTGATGATGGGCGTCTGGTCCTTCCTGCGGCAGTTCATGTACACGAAGTTCGTCATCGTCGTGGACGACGACATCGATGCACGCGACTGGAAGGACGTGATGTGGGCGATCTCCACCCGCATGGACCCGGCGCGCGACATCACCGTCGTCGAGAACACGCCGATCGACTACCTTGACTTCGCGAGCCCGGAGAGCGGCCTCGGCGGCAAGATCGGCCTCGACGCAACCAACAAGCTGCCGCCGGAGACCAAGCGCGAGTGGGGCCGCAAGATCCGCATGACCGACGCGGTGATCGAGGAAGTCACGCGGAGATGGGCGGAATACGGCCTGCCGGGGAGCGGACGGCCGATCTGGAAGTAACGCACAAGGATCTTCGGCGCTCGCGGCCGGCCAGACGGCGAGTCGAGGCGGACGCCAAATGCGGAGGGAAGAATGCGAGCGATCTTCACGGCGGCCCTTGCCGCCCTTCTGAGCACGGTCGTCACGCTTCCGGTGCTGGCCGAGGAACCAAGGCCCATCGCCGTGTTCCCCATCGAGCTCCTGGACACCAGCGGGGAAGGTCTCAAGCCGGAGCAGGCCAGACGTCTCGAACTCGCCACCCGCACGCTCGTCCGACAGCTTGAGGGAACGGGACGCTATCGCGCCGTCGATCTGGAGCCGTTTGCCGATGAGGTCGCGGCGACCGCCCCCCGCTATGCCTGCGGCGGGTGCTGGCGGGACGTGGCGCGGAAGGCGGGGGCCGACATGGCCGTCATCGCGGCCGTGCACAAGGTCTCCACCCTGATCTCGACCATCAGCATCCTGATCGCCGATCTCGAGACCGATACCTACGTCGCCCGCGCGGACGGCCAGTTTCGCGGGGAAACCGACGAGGCCTATGTCCGGGCCTTGGAGTTCCTCGTGCCCGAGCGGCTGAGGACGAAGGATCCGGCGGCCGGCGCCCAAAATCCGGGTTGACCATCGCCGGACACTCACCTAGCTTTGCATCCATGCAAGCAGCGCACGCAACGGTTTTCGGGCTTCGACTTCTAAGCCCGGCGTCCTGAGGGACGTCGGGGTTTCGTCGTTTGTCCATCAACCGTTTGGTGCGTTGTTCCATGCGATCTCCACGGATCTTCCAGGCTCTTTCTCTCCTGCGACTTAGCGGCGGCCGTCGAGCCTGAGCGGCCGCTCGGCGGCTGTATGCCGGCCGCAATCGCAGCATCAGCAGCACCGATAACCGCCCCGCACCGCTTTGCCGTCGGGGCGCATGGAGAGAAGGAGACCCCGCCCATGACCGTCATGCCCGCCCACAAGTACCGACCGTTCCCGCCGGTCGACCTGCCCGACCGACAATGGCCCAGCCGCGTGATCGATCGCGCGCCGATCTGGTGCAGCGTCGATCTGCGCGACGGCAACCAGGCACTGATCGAGCCGATGGGGCCGGACCGCAAGCGGCAGATGTTCGACCTTCTGGTCCGGATGGGCTTCAAGGAAATCGAGGTCGGCTTCCCCAGCGCCTCGCAGACCGATTTCGACTTCGTCCGGATGCTGATCGAGGAGGACCTGGTGCCCGAAGACGTCACCATCCAGGTCCTGACCCAGGCGCGCGAGGAGCTCATCCGCCGCACGTTCGAGGGAATCCGCGGCGCCCGGCGGGCGATCGTGCACCTCTACAACTCGACCTCGACGCTGCAGCGGCGCGTCGTGTTCGGCCTCGACCGTGCGGGCATCACCGAAATCGCCGTCAAGGGCACGAGGCTGGTCAAGGCCTGCGCGGCGGAGCTGCCGGACACAGAGGTCGTGTTCCAGTATTCGCCCGAGAGCTTCACCGGCACCGAGCTCGACTACGCCGTCGAGATCTGCGAGGCCGTCATGGACGTGTGGGAGCCGACGCCGGAGCGCCGGATGATCCTGAACCTGCCCTCTACGGTGGAGATGGCGACGCCCAACGTCTTCGCCGACCAGATCGAATGGTTCGGCCGCAACATCCGCGACCGCGACTGCTTCGTCCTCAGCGTCCATCCGCACAACGACCGCGGCACCGGCGTCGCCGCGGCGGAGCTGGCGCTGATGGCGGGGGCGGAGCGCGTCGAGGGCACGCTGCTCGGCAACGGCGAGCGGACGGGCAATGTCGACGTCGTCACGCTGGCGCTCAACATGCTGACGCAAGGGGTCGACCCGGGCCTCGTCATCACCGACATCAACGAGATCGTCCGGACCGTGGAGCACTGCAACCAGCTCCCCGTCCACCCGCGCCATCCCTATGCCGGCGATCTGGTCTTCACTGCCTTCTCCGGCTCGCACCAGGACGCGATCAAGAAGGGGCTGGCCGCGCAGGCGAAAAGCAACAGCGGGCTGTGGGAGGTGCCCTACCTGCCGATCGACCCGGGCGACCTGGGGCGCAGCTACGAGGCGGTGATCCGGATCAACAGCCAGTCGGGCAAGGGCGGCATCGCCTATGTCCTGGAGCAGGGGCACGGGCTTCGGCTTCCGCGCCGTCTCCAGATCGAGTTCAGCCAGGTCATCCAGCGCATCGCCGACGAGACCGGCAAGGAGCTGCAGCCCGGCGACATCTGGAAGAGCTTCGAGCAGGAGTATCTCGCCGAGGACGCCCCCCTCGCCTTCGTCGAGCACCGCACCGTACCCGACGCCCACGCCAGCGAGCTGCGCCGCCTGACGGCCGTCATCCGCGAGAACGGGACGGAGCGGACCATCGAAGGCCGCGGCAACGGCCCGATCGACGCCTTCGTCGACGCTCTTCGGACCGGCCTCGGCGACGCGATCCGCATCGTCGATTACGGCGAGCACGCCGTCGGCCAGGGCGCGAACGCCACGGCGGCGGCCTATGTCGAGATCCAGACCGCCGACGGCACCTCGCTCTTCGGCGTCGGCCTGCACCCGAACATCGTGACCGCGTCGCTCAAGGCCGTGACCAGCGCCGTCAACCGCGCCCGGCGGCGGGCCCAGGGGGCCTCCCGGACGGGCTGACCGGGCGCGCCTCCTTCGCCATAGAGACGCCGTAAATCCGCCGCAGGCTATGATCGCATCGGGGATGCGACCGGCCGCGGCGGTCGCGCCGTCGGCATCCCCGGCTTGGGGGGACGACGGCCATGAGCGACGCGATGGGGAGAGAAGAGAGCCGAGCGGACCCGCGGGGGCACTGGCCGTCACGGGCCGTGCTGCTGGCGCTCGGGCTGCTCCAGGGCCTTGCGGCGATGGTTCTGGCGCAGCTGCCGCCGAACCCGCGGGCACCCGCGACCGAGGCGGCCGCGATGTTCGTCATGACCGCCGGCGTCTTCATCCAGATGACCTGGCCGATGGCGGGGCCAATGCCGTCGCCGCGGTGGGGCGCGATTCGGACCCTGGCGGTGGCCGCCGGGGTGGCACTCCTTCCCGCGCTGAGCCTGTACTGGACGGCGGTGCATTGGGCGGGTGCCGACGCACCCTGGGCCTGGTTCATGCTGCCGCTGGCCGCGTTCTTCGCGCTGCCCTATGTCCAGGAGGTCGGCCGCGGCGACCCCGCGCCCTCCGGGCACCGGGCGCTGTATGCCGGGATGGTCGAGAACGGGCTGATCCTCGCCGCCGCCGGAGCCACGCTCGTTCTCTATACGGCCCTTCTGGTATTGTGGGCGGCGCTGTTCGGCCTGCTTGGCATTCACGAGGTCTCGCGCTTTCTTTTGAGCGAGACCTTTGCCGCGCCGACGGGCGGCCTGATGTGGGCGGCGGGCCTGATCCTCGCGCGGGAAAGCTCGACCCTGCTTCGCTGGCTCCGGCAGTTCGCGCAGATGCTGGCGCGAATCATGCTGCCCCTGGCGGTCGTCATCGGTGCGAGCTTCTTCGCCGCGCTGCCCTTCACCGGCCTGGCACCTCTCTGGGACGCCGCGGGCGGCTCACGCCTGCTGCTGACCATCGCGGTCATCCTGGTGCTGTTCATCAACGCCGTCTATCAGGACGGGACTGTACCTCAGCCCGCCTGGCAGCGCCGAATCGTCGAGGCCGGAGCGGCGATGGTCCTGCTAGCCGCGGGCCTCGCCGTCTATGGCACGTCGCTGCGGATCCTGCAGCACGGCCTGACGCCGGAGCGCGTCCTGCTGCTGACGAGCGTGGCGGTTGCCCTGCTGGTCGGCATCGGCTACGGCGCGGCGGCCCTGCCGGTCGGCAGCGCGTGGTTCGGATTCGCACAGCGGGTCAACGGGCTGGCGGTGCCGCTGATCGCCTTCCTGCTGCTCGCCCTCGCCGGCCCGCTGCTCGACCCGGTCCGGCTCAGCGCCTGGGACCAGCACCGCCGGCTGGTCAGCGGCACGATCCCGGCCGAAAAGTTCGACTACGGCTATCTCTGGTTCCGGCTCGGAGAGGCCGGGCGGGCGCGGATCGCGGCGCTTGAGGCGCTGGAGGACCATCCGCAGATCGAGGCCATCCGCGCCGGGATCGCCGAGGCCAAGTCCTTCGAGACCTACTACGCCTGGACCGCGCGGAACGCGACCGGCCTGCGGGGCAGAAGGCTGCCGACGCCGACGGGTGAGAAACCCCTCGACGAGCCCGTCGCTGGCCCGGCGGCGACCGTGACGCGCTCCGCCGCATTCAACGGCACCGGCCAATGGGACGCGGTCGCGATCGCCACCGTTGCCGGGGCCGGCGCGAAGGTCCACTGGATCAGCGAACCCTATGAATGGACGGTCGGCGACTCGCCGGCGATCCTGGTTCCGCTCGGGCACAAACTGAGGGTAAGTTACCTGGAGGACGGCATGATCCAATTCGTGGAACTGTCGGCCGGCGACGTTCTCAGGGGCGAACCGGGCGTGGCGTTCCGGCTCCATCCGGATTCGCCGACCCATATCCTGGTGCTGGAGGAGGAAGCCGAACGATGAATGCCCCCCGGAGCGGACCGACCAACCTGGCCGCCCGGATGCGGATCCGCCCCGCACGCGCCGATGAGGCCACCGCACTCACCGAGTTGTCGCTGCGATCGAAAGCCGTGTGGGGTTACCCGCCCAGTTTCATGGCTCGCTGCCGCGCCGCCATGACGCTGAAGGTCGAGGCGATCGAGCGCCAGCCGCACTATGTCGCCGAGGCCGACGGAACGCTGCTCGGCTTCTACGGCCTCGAGCCCGAGGAGGGCGGCGTCGGACTCGACTACCTGTTCGTTGCGCCGGAAGCCATCGGTCAAGGCGTCGGTCGCGCCCTGTGGGAGCACGCCGTCGCCACCGCCCGACGGCTGGGCCACGCCTGCCTCGTCGTGGTCAGCGACCCGAACGCAGAGGGGTTCTACCGGCGCATGGGCGCGCGGCCCGCGGGCGCGCGCCCGTCCGAGCTTCAACCCGGCCGCTACCTTCCGGTCCTGCGCCTTCCGCTTCGCTGAGCGCAGGTGAAGCGGCGATCGCGGCCTGGTCCAAGCCGAGCAACTCCCGCCGCCCCGTCTCCCGGCCGGCGTCCCGCTCTTGCGCTTTCAGTCCGGCTGCGCCAAGTAGGCCCTGAAGCCTGCCCAGAGAAACCGGAGTCCAGCATGCCCAAATCCGCGAAGGTGCCGTCCCAGTCCAACGCGCTCGACTTCCTCGATGACCTGATCGGCCGCGCGCGCAAGGCGGGGGCCGACGCCGCCGATGCGGTCCTGGTCGAATCGACCTCGATGTCGCTGGCCCAGCGGCTCGGCCAGCCGGAACGGTTGGAGCGCGCCGAGAGTCACGACCTCGGCCTTCGCGTCTTCATCGGCAAGAGGCAGGCGATCGTCTCCTCCACGGACAACGCGCCCGCCATGCTGGACGAGCTGGTGGAGCGCGCCATCGCCATGGCCCGCAGCGTGCCCGAGGACCCCTATTGCGGCCTCGCCGATCCCGATCAGCTCGCGACCGAGATTCCCGACATCGACCTCTGCGATCCGGAGGAGCCGGCGCCCGACACGCTGGTGGAACGCGCCCGGGCGGCCGAAGAAGCGGCGCGCGCCGTGGAAGGCGTGACAAACTCCGAAGGGGCGGAGGCCGATTGGAGCCGCTCGACCATCGCGCTCGCCGCCTCAAACGGCTTCACCGGCAGCTACGCCGTCTCGCGCCACAGCGTGAGCGTTTCGGTGCTGGCCGGCGAAGGCACGCATATGGAGCGCGACTACGACTACTCCTCGGCCGTCTTCGGTGCGGATCTCGACGACCCGGCCGCAGTCGGGCGGCGCGCCGGCGAACGCGCGGTGAAGCGCCTCAACCCCCGCAAGGTGGCGACGGCGCAACTGCCGGTGATCTACGACCCGCGGGTGGCGAACAGCCTTATCGGTCATCTGGCCTCGGCGATCAACGGGGCGGCGATTGCCCGCGGCACCAGCTTCCTCAAGGACAGCATGGGCAAGCGCATCCTCCCCGCCGGCGTGACCGTCACGGACGACCCGCATCGCCGGCGCGGCCTGCGCTCCAAGCCGTTCGACGGCGAAGGCGTGGCGAACCGGCGGCTCGACATCGTCGCCGACGGGGTGCTGACGAGCTGGATCCTCGACCTTCGCTCGGCCCGCCAGCTCGGCCTCGCCAGCACGGGCCATGCGGCGCGCGGCACTTCCTCGCCGCCCTCGCCCGCGACCACGAACCTCTATCTCGCCCCGGGCACACGGTCGCCGGAGGAGCTGATCGGCGAGGTCGCCAGGGGATTCTACGTTACCGAGCTGATCGGCTTCGGCGTCAACGGCGTCACCGGCGATTACAGCCGCGGCGCCAGCGGTTTCTGGATCGAGAACGGCGCGCTTGCCTATCCCGTTTCGGAGGTCACCATCGCCGGCAACCTCAAGGAGATGTTCCTCAACCTCACGCCGGCCAACGATCTCGTCTTCCGTTACGGCACCGACGCCCCGACGGTGCGGGTCGACGGGATGACGATCGCAGGGACGTGAGCAACCGGCGACACCGGAGCAAGGCGGTCTAAACCGGCAGGATCAGATCAAGGCGGCGCGGTGACGGCTCGATCGCGACCGGCAGGCGGGCGACGATGTCGCCGTCGCCCTGGACCGGATCACCCGCCGGCCCGACGATGGTGAGTCGCCGCCCCGGCAGGATCCTGTAATCGGGCAATCGGTGCAGCCGGCCAAGCGCCAGCGCGACGGCGTAACGCAAGGCATTCCATCGGCCGCTTTTCAGGAACAGGCAGACCTGGAAATCCGGCGCGTCCAGCCGCGCGAGCGGCGCGCAGACGAAGCGCCCGCCGTAATAGCGGCCCCTGGCGACGATGACCGAGGCGGCATCGTATCGGACACCGTCCACGGTGACGGCGTAGCGGTGGAAGGGGAAGCGGTGGAGCTGGCGCAGCGTTTCGACCAGATAGGCACCCCTGCCGAGCAGCCGCTTCAGGCGGAGGCTCACCCCGGCCACGACATGCGCGTCGAATCCGACGCCGGCCATAACGGTGAAGCAGCGGCCGTTGGCCATTCCCACCGTGACCGGCCGCGCCGGCCCGGCGAGGATGGTGCGCGCCACGGCGGCGGGCGCCGGATCGAGACCGATCTCCGCCGCGAGCACGTTTGCCGTACCGAGCGGCAGCACAGCCAGCGGTGGCGGTGCCGGGCCGACAGCCCGCACCGCCGCCAGGCCATTCACGACTTCGTTGATGGTGCCGTCTCCGCCGGCGGCGACGATCGCGTCATAGACGGCGCCTTCCTCCACCGCCGCGCGGGCAAAGGATTCCGCGTCCCCGGCCTTGGTCGTATCGCGAAGGGTTATCCGGCAGCCGTGCCGGCGCAATTGGTCGAGCGTCGCCCGCAGACGGCGGCGGCGCCGCCGACCCGCCTTCGGATTGACGATAACGAGAAGCCGCTGCCGCGGCTGCATATCGGCCGCCGCGACTGTCCGCCCTTCGACTCCCGCACTCGTCACGAACCGTTCTTTTTCAAGAGACATGAGACCGGATCGCGTCATTCCTACAAATTATTTGTTACGACCTGCTGAATTTTTTTGCGCCTCTTGTCCTACGGAAGGGAACGAAGGTGGTCTACGTTCCTGACAATCACGAAGAGCCCTTGCGCGACCACACCGACCTTCAGTTCGGCGGTATCGCCGTCCTTGCC
This sequence comes from uncultured Rhodospirillaceae bacterium, assembly GCA_964551315.1. Lineage (GTDB taxonomy): Bacteria > Pseudomonadota > Alphaproteobacteria > Dongiales > Dongiaceae > Virgifigura. Next base: position 20,456 of record CAZKCM010000001.1, read on the forward strand.
GAAGCGATCCACGAGATGGCCGACGAGCGGCGCTTCCTGGCTCCCCACCGCTACGCCTTTGACGGGATCGTCACCGACGCCCGCTGGCTGGTGCTTCTGGCAAGTTTGCGCCGGCAGTTCCTCGAGAACCTTCGGCCCTTCGCCTGACCGACCCGAGCGGCCAAGCCCGCCGAGCGTCCGGCCTCTCGCGAAACTGGCGCATCCGGGGCGGCGCTGTGCTATGGTCCCGGCCGAGTTTCTGGGACAGGTTTCTTGACGGACTCCAGCAAGCGCATCGGCCTTTCCGACGGCCGAACCCGCACCCTGATGAGCCGCCTCCTGCGCCGGCATGTCCGGCCGCAGAGCTGGCGCATTCTTCTGGCGCTCGCCTGCATGGCGGCGGCGGCGGCGGCCACGGCCGCGCTCGCCTATCAGATGGAGCCGGTGATCGACCGCGTGTTCGCGGAGGGGAACCGTGACGCGCTGCTGACCGTCGCGGTCACCGTTCTGGCCATCTTCGTCGTCAAGGGAATCGCCACTTACGGCGAGGCCGCCATCATGACCTATGTCGGCCAGCGCATCGTCGCCGACCTTCAGGCAGCCATGTTCGCGCACCTGATGCGGGCCGACCTCGGCTTCTTCCACGATCACGCGCCGGGCCAGCTCATCTCGCGCTTCACCCACGACACCAATCTGCTGCGCGGCGTCGTGTCGACGACCCTGACCGGCATCGGCAAGGATTCGCTGACGCTCGTCTTCCTGGTCGGGCTGATGTTCTACCAGGACTGGCTGCTCGCCGGCATCGCCTTCTTTGCCTTCCCGACGGCGGTGCTGCCGATCGCCCGGATCGGCCGGCGCATGCGCAAGGTCTCGGCCAGCTCGCAGACGCGGACCGGTGAGTTGTCCGGCCTGCTCGACGAGGTCTTTCAGGGCGCCCGGCAGGTCAAGGCCTACGGCATGGAGGCGTATGAAACGCGCCGCGCCGCCGCGGCCATCGAACGGCTGTTCGGGTTGCTGACCAAGGCCGGCCGCATCCGGGCAATCGCCCACCCGGTGATGGAGACGCTGGGCGGCGTTGCCATTGTCGCCGTGATCCTCTATGGCGGCCACCAGGTCATCGGCGGGGCAAAGACGCCGGGCGCCTTCTTCTCCTTCATCACCGCCCTCCTGCTCGCCTACGAGCCGATGAAGCGCCTCGCCAACCTCAACGCCCATCTGCAGGAGGGGCTTGCCGCGGCCGATCGCGTCTTCGCCCTTCTCGACACGCAGCCACAGATCACCGACCGGCCGAACGCCAAGCCGCTGCGCGTCGGCGGCGGCGCGATCACCTTTGAAGGCGTGTCCTTCGGCTATGGCGACCGGAGGAGCGAGGGCGAAGGCAATGACGGCCTGGCGCTCAGCGATCTCGACCTCGACATCCCGGCCGGCTGGACGGTGGCGCTGGTCGGTCCGTCCGGCGCCGGGAAATCGACGGTGCTCAACCTGATCCCGCGTTTCTTCGACGTGGATACCGGCCGAGTTCTCATCGACGGACAGGATGTGCGGGACGTCACCCTCGCCTCGCTGCGCGCCGCCGTGGCCCTGGTGAGCCAGGAGAGCCTGCTGTTCGACGACACGGTGCGCGCCAACATCCTCTACGGCCGTCCCGACGCAAGCGAGGAGGAGATGATCGCCGCGGCCAAGGCGGCCGACGCGCACGGATTCATCAGCGAGCTGCCCGAGGGATACGACACGCCCGTCGGCCCGCGCGGCGTGCGGCTGTCCGGCGGCCAGCGCCAGCGCGTCGCCATCGCCCGGGCCATGCTGCGCGACGCGCCGATCCTGCTGCTCGACGAGGCGACCTCGGCCCTCGACACCGAATCGGAACGCCAGGTGCAGCTCGCCCTCGGGCGCCTGAAGCGGGGCCGGACGACGGTCGTCATCGCCCATCGCCTCTCGACGGTGGTGAGCGCCGACCGCATCTACGTCATGGACCGGGGCACGGTCGTCGAATGGGGCACCCACGCCGAGCTGATGGCCCGCGATGGCGCCTACGCCCGCCTCTACAGCCTGCAGTTCGCGCCGGAAGCCTCGGAAGCGGCGGAACCGGAGGCAAGCGAGGCGACCCGGCGGGCCCAGGCCTGACGCCGGGCCGTGAGATGCGGAGACCGGCGTTCCCCCCGTTCCTGTGGTTCAAGGCGCCAACGCTTTGATATAACCCGCCCGTGCACCGACGCTCCTTCACCGTCGCGAGGCCTTCGTGAAGCCTCTCAAGCGTCTGCTCGGCAGCGAGGCCGGCCAAGCGGCCGCCGCTTGGCTCGCGGCGCTCTACATCCGGCTGGTGTTCCGGACGAACCGCTGGTGCTGGCACGGCTTCGAGGTCGCGGACCGGATGGCCCGGGCCGGCAAGCCCTTCGTCGTCTGCTTCTGGCACGGGCGGTTGCTGATGATGCCCTGCGCGCAGCGCCGCCCAATGACCTATCACATGCTGATCTCCGGCCATCGCGACGGCCGGCTGATCGCGCGGGCGATCGGCCATTTCGGAAGCGGCGTCGTCGCCGGCTCCTCCTCGCGCGGCGGGGCGGCCGCCCTCAGGCAATGCGTGGACCGGCTCTCCGGCGGCGCCTCCGTCGGCGTGACGCCGGACGGCCCGCGCGGCCCCCGGATGCGCGCGGCGAGCGGCGCCGTCGAGATCGCCCGCATGGCCGGCGTCCCGATCCTGCCGGTCGCCTACTCGACGACGCGCCGCCGGATCCTGAAGTCCTGGGACCGGTTCCTCCTGCCGCTGCCGTTCGGCCGCGGCGTGTTTGTCCTCGGCGCACCGCTGACCGTGCCCAAGGACGCCGGACCGGAAATGCGCGAGGCGGCGCGCCTCGAACTGGAGCGGCGTCTCAACGCCGTCACGGCCGAGTCCGACCGGCTGACCGGGCATGCGCCGGTCGAACCGGCCGAGCCGCTCGCCCCCGGACCCAAGCGTCCGCACCGGGCCGGCGCCGCGGTCGGATGAGGCGGACCCGATGAGCACCCGAAGGCTCTATCGCCTGCTGACGGACCTCGGCGAGCCGGTGATCCGCCTCTATCTCGCGCGCCGGATACGCCGCGGCAAGGAAGATCCGGACCGGATCGCCGAGCGCTTCGGCCGCCCCTCGCGACCGCGGCCGCCGGGCCCATTGATCTGGCTGCACGCGGCCAGCGTCGGCGAGGCCTTCTCCGTGCTGGCGCTCATGGAGCGGCTGCTCGCCACGCGGCCCGGCCTCGCCCTGCTCGTCACCAGCGGCACGGTCAGCTCCGCGCGGCTTCTCGCGGGGCGGCTGCCGGCTGGCGCGTTCCATCAGTTCGCGCCGGTCGATCGGCTGGCCTGGGTACAGGGCTTCCTCGATCACTGGCGGCCCGACCTGGCCATCTGGGTCGAATCCGAGTTCTGGCCCAACCTGGTCGGCGAAACGCAGCGCCGCGGCATTCCGATGGCCCTCGTCAACGCGCGGCTCTCGGACCGCTCCTTCCGGCGCTGGCAACGCCTGCCCGCCCTCGTCGGGCCGCTGCTAAGAGGTTTCGCCGTGGCGCTCGGACAAGATTCGGCGCAGGCGGAGCGCCTCGCCGCCCTCGGCGCCCTCGGCGCCAAATCGGTCGGCAACCTCAAATTCGCCGCCGCCCCTCTCCCCGCCGATCCCGCGAAGCTGGAGGAACTGCGACGGTCGATCGGCGACCGGCCCGTCTGGCTCGCCGCCAGCACCCATCCGGGCGAGGAGGCGATCGCCGCGGCGGCGCATCGGCGGTTGAAGGTCCGGTTCCCGGACCTTCTGACGATCATCGCGCCGCGCCACGCGCCCCGGGCCCCGGAAATCATCGGAGCGCTGTCCGCGATGGGCCTGCGGGTCGCGCAGCGATCGCGGGGCGAAGCGCCGGACCCGGCCACGGAGATCTATCTGGCGGACACGATGGGCGAGCTGGGGCTGCTCTACCGGGCCGTCGGGATCGCCTTCCTCGGCGGCTCGCTCGTGCCCATCGGCGGCCACAACCCGATCGAGCCGGCGCAGCTCGACACCGCCGTCCTGACGGGCCCGGCGTTGTTCAACTTCGCCGCGGTCTATGAAGCGATGTTCGCGGCCGGCGCGGCGCTTCGCGTCACCGACGAGGCCGATCTGGCCGAAGCCGTCGACCGGCTGTTCGCCGATCCCGAGGCCCGAAACCGGTGCGCGGCCGCCGGGCTCGCCTTCACCGAACGGGAGGCCGGCGTGCTCGATGCCGTGATGGCCGAGCTGGCGCCGCTGCTCGACCGACTCAGCGGCGGAGAGAACCGTGCGCGCGCCTGACTTCTGGTCGCGCGACCGCAGCCTCCTGCCCACCCTGCTGGCGCCGCTTGCCGTCGCCTACGCCGCGGCGGGCCGCTTGCGGCAGGTCACAACGCGACCGCAGCGGGTTCCCATCCCGGTGATCTGCGTCGGCGCGGCGACGGTCGGCGGCGCCGGCAAGACGCCGGTCGCGCTGGCGCTGGGCCGTCATCTCGCCGCGGCGGGGTACCGGGCGCACTTCCTGACGCGCGGCTATGGCGGGCGAACGGCCGGCCCGCTGCGCGTCGATCCGGCGCGCCACGACGCGGCGAGCGTGGGGGACGAGCCGCTGCTGCTGGCGCGGGCCGCGCCCTGCTGGGTAGCACGGAACCGGCCGGCGGGCGCCCGCGCCGCCGCGGCGGCCGGGGCCGAAGCGATCGTCATGGACGACGGGTTCCAGAACCCGACACTCGCAAAGGACTTGGCGCTGCTCGTGGTCGACGGAACGCAGGGTTTCGGGAACGGCCGGGTGCTGCCCGCCGGCCCGCTGCGCGAGCCGGTCGACCGCGCCCTGGCCCGCGCCGATGCGGTGGTGCTGATCGGGAAAGACGGCGCCGGCCTCGCACCGGTCCTGGCCGGCAAGCCGGTGCTCGCCGCGCGCCTCGTTCCGGACGACTCCGCCCGCGTGCTGGCGGGCCGGAAGCTCCTCGCCTTCGCCGGGATCGGCCGACCGGAGAAGTTCTTCGAGAGCCTGCGTGCGATCGGCGCCGAGCTCGCCGCGACGGCGGTCTTCCCCGACCATCACCCCTATTCCGCCGCAGAACTCCACCGGATCTTCGATCGCGCCGAGCGGCTTGGGGCCCGCCTCGTGACGACGGCGAAGGATTCCGTGCGCCTGCCGCCCTCCCTTCGCGCGCAGGTTCACGCCGTCGACGTGCGCCTCGAATGGGCCGATCCGGCCGCGCTCGACCGGCTGCTCGCACCGATCCTTCGCCGGCACGCAACCGGACGCGGCGCAGACTGATGCCCGAACGATCCGATGAAGGTGACGCGCCGGAATGGCTTTCGCCCTTGACAGGATTCGGATCGGCGCCGAAGAAGGATTGCGCTCGGGATCACGGATAGGGGGAGAGCCGAGCCCGATGGGGAACCGGACCAAGCGTTATCGGAGCGCTGCGTTGGCCGGATCGTTTGCGGCGGTACTCGCCGTGAGTCTCGGCTGGACCAAGCCGGCCTTTGCCTATATCGATCCCGGCAGCGGTTCGATGATCCTTCAGGGCATTCTGGCGGCGGTCGCCGGCGCCGGCGTGGCCATCGCCGGCTTCTGGGGGAAGATCAAGACCTTCTTCGCCGGCCGGTCAAACGCCGCGCGGAAGGACGACCGAGACCCCGGGACTTGAGAGAGGCCGTGCGGCCGACCCCTCTCGCCGCGTCCTTTCGCGACCCGAGCGGCCATGTCTACGACATCGACGGCCGGATTCTGAGGACTATAACGGAGCGGGCGGCGCCCGACTACGCGTTCGTCCGGCAGTCCGGCCTGTTCGACCGCTTGGTCTCCCGGGGCTGGTGCATTGCCGCGACGGAGGTGGAGCCGGCCGCGTTCGGACTGGACATGGCGCCGGTCGTTCGGGCCGTCGAGCATCCGCGTCTGCCCTTCGTCTCCTACCCCTATGAGTGGCCTTTTGCGCTGCTGAAGGCGGCCGCGCTGCATCACCTCGACGTGCATCTCGAGGCCCTGGACGCAGGCGTGACGCTGTCCGATGCCTCCGCCTACAACATACAGTTCATCGGCCCGCGGCCCGTGTTCATCGACCTTCTGTCGTTTCGCCGGTACCGGGAGGGAGAGTTCTGGCTGGGGCACCGGCAGTTCTGCGAGCAGTTCCTGAACCCTCTTCTCCTTCAGGCCCTTTTCGGCGTTCCTCACAACGCCTGGTTTCGTGGCGCGCTGGAAGGCATCCCGACGCCGGACCTCGCGCGCCTGCTGCGGTGGCATCACAAGCTGTCCTGGCGGATGCTCGCGCATGTCGCCCTGCCGGCGCGCTTCCAGGCATGGGCCGACGCCCGGCAGAGCGCGGGCGAAACGCCGGGCGGGCGATCGCGCCGGATGCCGCTGTCCGGCTATCGCGGCATGCTGCGTCAGCTCAGGCGCTGGATCGCCGGGTTGGAGCCGGCGGGCGGTGCCAGATCCATCTGGGAAGACTACGAGCGGACCCAAGGCTACGACGAGGAGGAGCGGGCCAGGAAGACTCGTTTCGTCGCCGATTTCGTGTCGGCCACCCGGCCCGCCATGCTGTGGGACCTCGGCTGCAACGCGGGGGCCTACGCGGAGCTGGCGTTGCAAAGCGGGGCCGGCCACGTCGTCGGCTTCGACAGCGACCAGGGGGCGCTTGGCCGCGCGTACCGCCGGGCGCTGGAGAAGGATCTCCGGTTTCTGCCGCTGGTCCTCGACGGCGCCAACCCGAGCCCCGATCAGGGGTGGAACGCGCAGGAGCGGCCGGGCCTCCATTCGAGAGGACCGGCGGACGCCGTCCTCGCCCTCGCATTCGCGCACCATCTGGCATTCGGGCGCAACCTGCCGCTGGCGCAGGTCGTGGCCTGGATCGTCCGCCTGGCACCGCGCGGCGTCATCGAGTTCGTCGAGAAGTCGGACCCGACGGTGCGGCGCATGCTGCGCCTGCGCGAGGACGTGTTCGACGACTATGGAGAGCGCACGTTCGCGGAAGCCCTGTCCGGCGTCGCCCGGATCGTGCGCAGCGAGACCGTCTCTGCAACGGGCCGGCGCCTCTATTGGTACGACAGGGCCGGGGACTCCGGATGAGCGGCAGCGACACCGGAAAGAGCATGAGATGGGCGTGCTTCGCCGCGCCGGTCCTGATCGGCATCGACCAGGTCGCGGCGCTGTGGGCCAAGAACGCCTGGGAAGTGACGGCGGCGCAAGGCCTACGGACGCTTGCCGCGGTGGCCCTGATCGCGATCGCCGGTCCGGCGATCCTGTCCGCGGCAAAGGCGAAGGGCCTGTTCCGCTACAACTTGTTCACGCTCCTTTTTTACGTCGTGGTTCATTGGGACGACTTCAAGGATTCGGCCCGGCATTTCGGCGATCTGGTGACCTACGGCAAACCGCTGGCCTATGCGGCCTTCGGGCTGCTCGCGATTGCCCTGATCCTTTGGGCGTATCTGAGAAGCCGCGTTTTCGCCAGGTTCGCCGTTCTGTTCGCAGCTCTCCTCCTGGGCTCGACGGTCCTGCGCATGTCTCCCCAGCTGGCTGCCGCCGCGGCCTCGGGATCGCCGCCGCCTCTGAAGCCAGTCCCTCTTCCGCTCGATCGCGTAACCGCGGTGGAGGAGCTTCCGGACATCGTCTACATCGTGCCCGACCGCTATGGCGGTCCCTCGGTACTGAAGGAGTTCTTCGGCTTCGACAACGCCCCTTTTGTCGAGGCGTTGCGGGCGCGAGGATTCTACGTCGCCGCACAGGCGCGGGCGAACTACCCGAACACCTTTCAATCCCTCGCCTCGACGCTCAACATGCAGCATCTGGACGGGCTGGCAGAGGCCATGGGGCCGGATTCGGGCGATCGGCGTCCTGTCTACCGGCTGATCGAGGACAACCTGGTGGTCAAGACCCTGAAGGATCTCGGCTACCGCTACGTGCATCTTGGATCCTGGTGGGACCCGACCAAGCACAATCCGAACGCGGATATCGAGTATCTCGGATCCGGCAACGTCTTCCGCACGGCTCTCTCCAATCTCGAGAGGGCGCTCGTCGTCCGCACGGTTTTCGATGAACTTCTCGATCGGCTGGAGAAGGGCGGCGAGTGCCTTCGCCTCCGGCAACAGCTGTCGTTCCTCAAGAACGCCGCGAGCGATCGGGACAGGCCGACATTCGTCTTCGCGCACCTTCTGATCCCGCATTCGCCCATTGTCATGGACGCGCAGGGCCGCTGCATCGAGCCGATCGATTACCCGAAGAAGAGGGTGTCGTGGAGCGATTTTCAGAAGGCCTATGCCGGCTACGTCTCCTACCTCAACGACGAGCTGCTGGCGATCTTCGACGCGCGGATCGCCGCATCCCGGCGCCCGCTGATCTTCGTCATACAGGCGGACGAAGGGCCATTCCCCAGACGGCTCAGGGAATCCGGCGGCAACATGGACTGGTTCACGGCGACAGAGGCCGAGCTTCGGATGAAGTACGGCATCCTGAACGCGATCTACTTCCCCGACGGCGACTACGGCCGGCTGACCGAAGCGCTGACACCGGTGAACAACTTCCGCCTCATCTTCTCGAAGATCCTGAACGTCGACCTGCCGCTGCTCGAAGACCGCTCCTTCGTCTTCGAGAGCGCGCGTCGCGTCTATAACTTCAAGGAAATCCGTCCATAAAGCCGAACGCGGGGAACGGGCGGCAATCGTCCAAGAGCAAGAGAAAGCGTCCCGGGCCGTCTGGCGTGCGAAACGCCCGCTACTCGCGATCCGCCGTCTTTGGCATCGGGCCGATGACGAGCTGGGGATCGATGCGGGCGTCGAAGAGGTTGATCCGCCAGTCGAGATGGGGGCCGGAAGACCGGCCGGTCGCGCCGACGGTGCCGATCGGGTCGCCGGGCTTCACGTGGTCGCCGACGCGCACGGTCACGGTCTCGAGATGGAGCAGGGCGGAGTTGAGGCCGTGACCGTGATCGATGATGACCGTGCCGCCGGAGAAATAGAGGTCGGGCTCGGCCAGGGTGACGATCCCCTCTCCCGGCGCGCCGACCGGGGTGCCGGCGGGCGCGGCGATGTCGACGCCGAAATGCGGCTGCCGCGGCTCGCCATTGAGGATGCGCTGGCTGCCATAGACGCCCGTGATCGGCCCGATCACCGGCCAGACGAACCCTTGTGCGAACCAAGTTTCCTCGGAGGTCTGCGCCCGGGCTGCCTTGACCTTCTCCGCCTCGGCCGCGATTCGGGCGAGAACGGCCTCGCTCGGCGTCACCATCTGCTCGGGCAGGCCGTCGATCCGCTGAATCTTGTACTCCCGGGGGGCGACCGCGATCCGGCGCTCCTCGACCCGCCCGTCCGGTCCGACGACGCGCAGCACCGATTCCGGCGGGGCATCGCGGCCGAATCCAATGAGGAACAGCCCGCCCGGCGAAACCCGGACCGGCTGCCCATCGAAGGTGACCTGGCTTCCGGGCTCGGTCCGTCCGAAGACGAGCCCGCCTTGGGTGAAGGCACCCTCCAGCTCGAGCGCTTCGACGCTACCCACCGCGACCAGCAATAGCACCGCCCCGAAAATCGATCGCCAAAGACACCGTTTCACAGCAACGACCCCTGCCGTTCCTTCGCTGAAGCCGCCTTATCGGCCTGCGGCTTCGTGGCCGACGGCCGCCCCGACTTCCCCGCCGCAACCGCCGCCACCTCACCGTCCTTGAACTGGAGCTTGAGCGCCGTTCCCGGGGTGACGAGCGCCGCCGAGGAGACCGGACGGTCCTGCGCGTCGCGGACCAGGGCGAATCCCCGGGCCAGCACCCGTTCGTAGGAATAGCTCTCCAGCAGTTCCGTCAGCCGCTCCAGATGCAGCCGACGGTAGTCGATCAGCTTGATCAGGATCGACGGCCGGAGCATCGCGGCGCTTTGCTGCAGCCCGTGGTCCCGCGCGGCGATGAACCGCTCCATCGCCTTCTGGAGGTTCATGCCCGCGTGCTGCACCTGCAGGCGCGCCGTGTCGATCTGCTGCTGCGGCGTCCGCAGCTCCGCGGCATAGCGCGCCACCCGTTGGGCACGCGTTCCGAAATAGGGATATCGAGCGTTGAAAAGTCGCTCGACCCAGCCGTCGAGCTGCTGCGCCTTTTCCTCGAGTAATCGCGTCGGGCTGGGCAGTCCGCGCGCCAAATCTTCGACGCGGGTCCGGCGGTCCGCGATCATGCGGTTGATGCAGTCGACCAGCCGGCGCGCGTCCTCCATGAGCTGCGCCAGCAGCTCGGCGCGGACCGGCACCGCCATCTCGGCCGCGGCGGTCGGCGTCGGCGCGCGCAGATCGGCCGCATAGTCGATGAGAGTCGTATCGGTTTCGTGGCCGACCGCGGAGATCAGCGGAATCTCGCTTTCCGCCGCCGCGCGCACCACGACCTCCTCGTTGAAGGCCCAGAGGTCCTCCAGGCTGCCGCCGCCGCGGGCGACGATGAGAACATCCGGCCGCGGCACGGGCCCGTCTTCCGGCAGAGCGTTGAAGCCCTGGATCGCCGCCGCGATCTGCGCCGCCGCCCCGTCGCCCTGGACCAGCACCGGCCAGAGCAGGACGTGCCGCGGGAAGCGGTCGGCGAGCCGGTGCAGGATGTCGCGGATCACCGCCCCGGTCGGCGAGGTGACAACGCCGATCACGTCCGGCAGCAGCGGGATCGGCCGCTTGCGGTCCGGATCGAACAGCCCCTCGGCGGCAAGCCGCCGGCGCCGCTCCTCCAGAAGCTTGAGCAGCGCGCCCTCCCCGGCGACCTCGAGGGCGTCGATGACGAGCTGGTACTTCGAGCGGCCGGGGAAGCTGGTCAGCCGGCCCGTGGCGACCACCTCGAGCCCGTCCTCCGGCACGACCGCCAGGCGGCCGGCCGTGCCCCGCCAGCACACCGCGTCGAGCACCGCGTCCGTGTCCTTGAGCGAGAGATAGACGTGGCCCGAGGCGGCGCGCTTCAGGCCGGAGATCTCGCCGCGGACGCGCACCCGCTCGAAAGCGCTTTCGAGCGTGCGCTTGACCGCCTGGCTGATCTCGCCGACGGTGAATTCCGGCAGGTTGGAGGGCTTGGCGTCGGCCGCGACGCCGACGGTCGGGAACTCGTTCATCGCCGGCCATTCTATGATAAGAGAGCGCCGGTGATAAGAGAGCGCCGGTAAAAGCAAAGATCGCGGTCGGGAGACATGCGCGGATGAGAGTTCTGGTGGTTGGATCGGGCGGGCGGGAGCATGCGCTGTGCTGGTCTCTGGCGGCGTCGCCGCTTTGCGACAAGCTCTACTGCGCGCCAGGCAACGCGGGCATCGCCGAGGAGGCAGAGTGCGTCCCGATCGCCGCCGAGGACCTCGACGGCCTGGTCGCCTTCGCCCGCGAGCAATCCATCGATTTCGTGGTGGTCGGTCCCGAGGCGCCGCTGGTGGCGGGCCTGGTCGATCGGCTCGAGGCGTCCGGGATCAAGGCTTTCGGGCCCAGCGCCGCGGCCGCCCAGCTTGAAGGCTCCAAGGGATTCATGAAGGATCTCTGCGCTCGTCACGGGATTCCCACCGCCGCCTACCGGCGCTTCACCGACGCGGAAGCGGCGAAGGCCTACGCCCGCGCGTGCGGCGCGCCGATCGTCGTCAAGGCGGACGGGCTCGCCGCCGGCAAGGGCGTCGTCATCGCCCGTGACCTCGCCGAAGCGGATGCCGCCATCGATTCGATGCTGACGGAAGGACGGTTCGGCGCGGCCGGCGCCGCCGTGGTGATCGAGGACTTCCTCGAGGGCGAAGAGGCGAGCTTTTTCGCCCTCGTCGACGGGAAGACGGCACTGCCCCTCGCCTCGGCCCAGGACCACAAGGCCGTGGGCGACGGCGACACCGGCCCCAACACGGGCGGCATGGGCGCCTATTCGCCGGCGCCGGTGGTGACCGACGCCGTCGCCGCCGAGATCATGGCGCATATCATCGAGCCAACGGTCCGCGCGATGGCGGACGAAGGCCGGCCCTTCAAGGGGGTGCTCTACGCCGGGCTCATGATCACTGGGGATGGGCCCAAGCTTCTCGAATACAACACGCGCTTCGGCGACCCGGAGTGCCAGGTCCTGTGCGTGCGGCTCAAGTCCGACCTGCTGCCGGCGCTTCTCGCCGCGCGGGACGGGGTTCTGAGCACCTTCCATCTGCGCTGGCGCGACGAGGCGGCGCTCACCGTCGTCATGGCCGCCAAGGGCTATCCCGGCGCGTACCGCAAGGGCACGGAGATCCGCGGCGTCGAGCAAGCGGCCGCCCTGCCCGACGTGACCATCTTCCACGCCGGCACGAAGCGCGCCGAGGACGGGCGGCTGCTTGCGGCCGGCGGGCGCGTGCTCAACGTCACCGCCCTCGGCCGGACGGTCGCCGAGGCGCAGGCACGCGCCTATGAAGCGGTCGACCGCATCGACTGGCCCGACGGCTTCTGTCGCCGCGACATCGGTTGGCGAGCGGTCCGCACCTAGTCTTCCCGAACGCATCAGGCACCATATTCCCAAGCCGTCTACCGGAATAGCCATCTACCGGAATGCGGCCCGACGATCGGGGAACCGGATTCGGACCATCCTTGCTGCGCTCCGCCGGCCACGGGCGGCCTCATGCCTTGCGTTTCAGGATTCGATGGACTCTGGCGGGGCCCTGGCGCAGCGCCCAAGCAGGCCGTTACGCGGCGCTGCCGCCGCCGGCCGAGCGGCGCCGCAGCCTGGTGGCGCCGATCCGGCCGCGTTCACCCGTGTCGACCGGCAGAGTGATCGATACGGTCGTGCCCTGGCCCGGCGCGCTTGCGATCGTGAGGACTCCGCCATGCAACTCGACGAGACTCTTCGCGAGCGGCAAGCCAAGCCCGGTTCCCTCGTACCGGCGGGACAGCGTGCTATCGAGCTGCCGGAACGGCTCCAGGGCCACCGCGATCTCCTTGGGGTCCATGCCGATCCCCGAGTCCGATATCTCGACGACAACGTCGTCGCCGTCGCGCCGTGCCGAAACCTGCACGCGGCCGCCCGACGGCGTGAACTTGATCGCGTTCGAGAGCAGATTAAGGAGAATCTGCTTGATCCGTCGCTCATCCCCCCAGAGGGGCGGCAGATCCGGCGGGATCTTTGTCTCCAGCGCCAGGCCGCTCCCCTCGACACGCCCCTTCAGCAGGGCGAGGCAGACCTCGACGGTGCGCTCGAGGACGACCGGGCCGGGCGAAAGCACCAGACGCCCCGCCTCGACCTTCGACAGATCCAGGATGTCGTTGATGAGCTCGAGAAGATGCGTGCCGCTGTCGTGGATGTCGGCGGCGTATTCGCGGTAGCTGGCCACGCCGAGCGGGCCGAACATCTCGTCCTTCATCAGCTCCGAGAAGCCGATGATCGCGTTCAGCGGCGTCCGCAGTTCGTGGCTCATATTCGCCAGAAATTCGGACTTCGTCCGGCTGGCCGTCTCGGCCTGCCGCTTGGCCTCGAGGAGCGCCATCTCCGTTTCCTTACGATCGGTGATGTCGATCGCGATGCCCGACATCCGAAGCGGCCGGCCATCCTTGTCATAGGTCACCTGCCCGCGGGCGAGGAGCCAGCGTATGCCGGTCTGCGGATGCACGATCCGGAACTCCACCCGATATTCCTGCTGACCGCGCCGGAGAATGTCTTCGGACAGCCGCTCGATCCACGGCCGATCTTCAGGATGGAGACGAGACAGCCAGACCTCGTTGGAAGGCTGCTCCCGATCGGGATCGATGCCATAGATCCTGCAGGTTTCCTCTGACCAGACGAGGCGATTCGTCGGAACGTCCAGGAACCAGACACCGGCCTGGGCGCTGCGCAGCGCCAAGCGCAGCTGCTCGTCTCGCTCGCGCAGCGCCTGCTCCGTCTCCTTCCGCGCGCTGATGTCGGTCAGCGTGCCGACCGCCCGGATCGGCTGGCCAGTCTGGTCGCGCTCGACGACCTTGCCGCGGTCGAGAACCCAGACCCAGCGGCCGGACTTCGTACGGATGCGGTACTCCGCCGCATAATCGGGGGTCCGGCCCGCGAGCATCTCCCCGAGCAGCGCCAAGGTCTGGTCTCGATCATCGGGGTGCAGGTCTGCCTCCCAGACATCGTAGCTCGAGGAGCGCTCACCGGGTGCATAGCCGAGGATGGCCTCCAATCGCGGCGACAGATACATCGTCCCACTTGGAATGTCCCAATCCCATAGACCGTCATTGGCGCCTTCGAGCGCGTAGCGCAGCCGTTCGTTCATCCGCTCCACGGCTTCCTTGGCGGCCCGCAGCTCCGCCTCCTGCCAGCGCCGCATGCATAGATGCCGATGGACCAGAAAGGCGGCCGCCAGAAACAACAACAGCAGAACGGCAAAGGTACCGATACCCACCGCGTTCACCGTCTTCAGGGCCGGGGCGCCGCCCCGACCACCCTCGGCCGCTTGCGCCACGGCGGCATAGCGGGCTGCCGTCGCGCTGACATAATGCATACCAGCGAGGCCGCCGCCCATCGCCAATCCGGCTACCGCCAGCCGGGTCAGCCGGGCGCCTTTGCTCGCCTCGCCGATACGCACCGTCAGGCCCAGCGCGATGGAACAGGCGAGAACGGCGGCCGCAATGGCGAGGATCACCAGTGCCGGATCATAGCGGTGGTCCATGAGGACTGCTCTATCCTTCGGTGCCAGGCCATGAGACGGGACCCTTAGTGAAGGTCGGGTTAAGTGCGCGCGTGGCGTGTGCCACCTCGCGGCCGGGCCAGCGGGATCGGAGAACGGCCGAGGGGCCGCCGTGGCGCTACCCCCGGGGACCCGCAACCCAGGGTGGCTGGATTCTCAAAGCTCGATCAGTCGGTTCGGAAGCTCGTCGCGGTCGTCGGGCGGCCGTGGGAAATGGTGGGCCAGCAGCTCGCCGCACGCGCCGATGGCGGCGACGAAGCCATCGGCAACGCGGCCGTCGCGCACGGCGCGGGTGAAGTCGGCGACGATCCGCTCCCAGGCGTCGGGGCCGATCCTTGAGTCGATGCCGTGGTCGGCGAGGATTTCGACGTAATGCTCGGCCACCGAGACGAAGAGCAGCAGCCCGGTGCCGTCCCGCGTGCGATGGAGGCCCTGCGCGTAAAACTGCTCCCGCGCGAGCCGGGCGGCGCGGGCTTCCCGCGCCGCGGCGGGAACGAGCCGCACCGCGACCGGCCGCCAGGACAGAAGGAGCAGCAGGAGAACGAAGACACCGAGCTGCAGGCCATAGAGCCAGGGGAAGCTCCAGCCGGGCGCGAACAGCCATACGACGCCCGGCGCGACGAAGGCGGCACCCGCCGCCACCAAAGTCGGCGCGAACCGGTATCCGGCGCTGGCCGGCGCGATGACGGTCAGAATCTCGCCGCTGGTGCGCGCCTCCGCCTGCCGGATCGCCTCGGCGATGCGCTGGCGGTCGGCATCGGTCAGAAAGGCCACGGCTACCACCGTCCTGAAGCACCGCCGCCCCCGAAGGATCCACCGCCGCCGCGGAAACCGCCCCCGCCACGAAACCCGCCGCGCCGGCCACCGAAGACGACCGGCCCGTAGTACGGGCCGCGGCGGCCACCGCGGTTCCGCCCGTAATGGCGCATGAGATTGACGAGCACCACGAAGGCGAAGAACAGGATGATCGGCACGACCGCCCCTTGCGGGACATCATCCGTGCCGTCGCGTTCGGTCGCCGCCGGCGGAGTACCGCCCTCCAGTGTCGACAGGATTGCCGCGACGCCGGCTTCGATTCCCGCCTCGAAGTCGCCCCGGCGAAACTGCGGCAGGATCCGGTTCTGGATGATCAGATGGCTTGTCGCGTCGGTCATCCTGCCCTCGAGACCGTAGCCGACCTCGATCCGTACCTGCCGCTCGTTCGGGGCGACGATCAGCAGGAGGCCGTCGTCTGCGCCCGCACGGCCGATGCCCCATTGGCGGCCAAGGCGGTAGCCGTAATCGGCGATGTCGTAGCCCTGTAGCGAGTCCAGGGTGACCACCACGACCTGATTTCCGGTCGCCCGATCATGCGCTTCAAGCTGGTCGGCGATGCGCCGCTCCGCCGCGGGCGACAGCAGATCCGCCTGATCGACGACGCGGCCGGTGAGCGGCGGAAAGACGGGGTCGGCCTCGGCCGGCGCCCCGTTTGCCGCGACGAGGATGAGGCAGACGAGTGCCGCCGCGAGGCCCGTGATTCGCGCACCGCTCATGCGTGCAATTGCCGCGGCAATCACGAGGGCGATTCGCCGAATTCGACCTTCGGCGCCTCCATGGCCGGCGCCTCCGCGGTGAACTGCTGCATGGGTTTCGCGTCGCGATAGAGCAGCGCCGCCCACCAGCGCCCGGGAATGGTGCGCAGCTCGGTGTTGTAGCGCTGGACCGCCTGGATGTAGTCGCGCCGGGCGACGGCGATGCGGTTCTCGGTGCCTTCGAGCTGCGCCTGCAGCGTCAGGAAGTTCTGGCTGGAGCGCAGCTCCGGATAACGCTCGGCCACCACCAGGAGACGGGAGAGCGCCCCGGAAAGCGCCTGCTGGTTCTGCTGGAACCGCTCGAAGGCCTCCGGGTTCGTCAGGATGTCCGGCGGGATCTGCATCTGCCCGACGCGCGAGCGCGCCTCCACGACCTCTGTCAGGACCTCGCGCTCCTGCTGGGCGAAGCCCTTCACCGTCTCGACCAGGTTCGGCACCAGATCGTAGCGGCGCTGGTACTGGTTGAGCACCTGGCTCCAGGCTGCCTTCGCCTCCTCCTCCAATGTCGGGATGGTGTTGATGCCGCAGCCGCCGAGCAGCGTCAGCAGGAGGAGCGCCAGCGCCACGGGACGGCCAGGGAAAACGACGGGGCGATAGAGGAAACGGGACGGGATCGCCAATGACCTTCCCTCCGGTTGAGCCCCGCGATCGGGGCATTGACGCGATGTTATAGCAGCCCGGCGCGCCTCGCGCAGGTATCGTCGGCCGGAACGGCAGCGGATGCCCCGTGTTGATGATGTTGGAGAACCGCCCGACCGCGATCGGGCGCCGGCCCGGCGACTCCGGGCAACGAAGAAAACCGGGAGCCGCGGATCATGCCGTTCACGTCCTTCACCTGCGACGTCGATGCCTCGGTAGACACGCTCTGGCGGCTGCTCGAGGACAAAATCGCCAATCCCGGCAGGTACCTGCCCGAGGTCGAGGAGGTCGCGATCCTGGAACGGGCGCCGGAGGGCGTGCTGCGCCGGATGAAAACGGCCGTCTTCGAGGTCACCGAACGGATCACCACCGACCGCAAGCGGCTGGAAGTCAGCTATGTCCTCGTCGATCACCCGGAGTTCGCCGGCCACATCGTCGACCGGATCACCCCGGCCCGCGAAGACGAGCCGGCGGGCCGCCCGCTGCTCACCGTCACGCTCGACTGGCGGCCGCTCGACGGAACGGTCACCTCCGAGGAGGACCTGCTCGAGTTGATCACCGCGGCGGTGCTTCAAACGAAGGAATTGGCCGAGGAAGCGGAGCAGGCACGGCAGGGCAAGCCGTAAGGCCGCGGGCGCGCGAAGCCCTCGCCCTCAACGGCGATTGCGGAAGAACGCCCGCAGCAGGTCGCCGGCGCGCGTTTCCTGGATCCCGCCATAGACCTCCGGCCGGTGATGGCAGGTGGGCTGGTCGAAGATGCGGGCCCCGTGGTCGACGCCGCCGCCCTTGGGATCGTAGGCCCCGAAATAGAGCCGCCGGATGCGGGCGAAGGAAATGGCCTGGGCGCACATCGGGCAGGGCTCGAGCGTGACATAGAGATCGGCGCCGGCGAGCCGCTTGGCCCCCGCCCGCGCCGCGGCGGCTCGGATTGCCAGCATCTCTGCATGCGCGGTGGGATCTTTGAGCTCTTCGACCCTGTTCCCCGCCTTCGCCAGCACGCTTCCCGTCGTACCGTCCACGAGCACGGCGCCGACCGGCACCTCGCCCCGCCGGGCGGCGGCCTCCGCCTCGGCGAGCGCCAGGGACATGGGATCGGGTCTGGAAGCCGGTTTCGACATGCGGGTGACATGACCCACACCACCGCGCAGGGTCAACCGCAAAGACCGTGGACCTCGCCGTCTCCGGCGGTCCGAAGCCGCGACCCTGATCCGTGCGAAACGGATGCCGATGCGATAGAGTGTCGATCCGACGATCGGGAATCGGGAGAACGCCATGGTCTGGACGGGTGGATGCCTTTGCGGCGAGGTGCGTTACCGCGCGGAAGCCGATCCCTTGCGCGCGGTCATCTGCCACTGCGGCGTGTGCCGCAAGGTGTCCGGTTCGGCCTTCCTCTCCTTCGTTCACTTTCCCGCCGCGGCCTTTACATGGATCAGGGGCGAGCCGACGCGCTACCGCTCTTCCGACGAGGCCGAGCGCGGCTTCTGCCCGCGCTGCGGCAGCACCCTGACGATGCACGAGTCGGTGCTGGCCGACCGGGTGCTGGTCGCGCTCGGCAGCCTCGACCGTCCGCAGGACGTGACGCCGGACGACCACGTCTGGACCGAGAGCCAGCTTCCTTGGCTGCGCATCGATGACGACCTGCCCCGCTTTCCGAAGATCAGCCCCGCCGTCCCGTCCCGCGCCGGCAAGGACGAGGCAAAGTCCCCCTGAGCCGGCAAACGGCATCGACGGGCGGGCCGGAGACCGGCCGCCCGCGCAACGGCCGGCGACGCCCGCTTCCGAAATCTTAACCCAACGACCGTGATACAATTTTGCCCATGACTCGCCCCGTGATCGGCCTCACCCTCGATTCCGAGGAGCCCGGAGGCTATTCGAAGCTGCCCTGGTACGCGCTCCGCCAGAACTATTGCTCCGCGGTGGTGCGC
Source organism: uncultured Rhodospirillaceae bacterium (assembly GCA_964551315.1). Lineage (GTDB taxonomy): Bacteria > Pseudomonadota > Alphaproteobacteria > Dongiales > Dongiaceae > Virgifigura. The sequence continues at coordinate 39,158 of CAZKCM010000001.1, forward strand.
GCCGGCGGCCTGCCCGTCCTGCTGCCGCACGAGCCTGATCAGGCCGCGGCCTATCTCGACCGGATCGACGGACTTGTCGTTACCGGCGGCAATTTCGACGTCGATCCGAGCCTGTTCGGCGCGTCGAGCCGGCATCCGACGGTGAAGACGAAGGACCGCCGAACCGCCTTCGAGCTTCAGGTGACGAAGGGCGCCCTCGACCGCGACATGCCGGTGCTCGGCATCTGCGGCGGGCAGCAGCTCCTCAACGTCATCCTGGGTGGCACGCTGATCCAGCACATCCCGGACGAAGTCGACGGCGCGCTTCCGCACGAGCAGCCGAACCCGCGCACGGAGCCGGGGCACAGCGTCCGCCTGACGCCCGGCACGCTCCTGCACCGGATCTGCGGCGCCGAAGAGCTGGCGGTCAACAGCGCCCATCATCAGGCGGCAAAGCGCGTGGGCGACGGAATCGTCGTCAACGCCGTCGCGCCCGACGGGGTGATCGAGGGCATCGAGGACCCGCGCCGGCGCTTCTGCATCGGCGTCCAGTGGCACCCCGAATACGCGATCAGCGTCGGTGACGACCGGATCTTCGCCGCTTTCGTCGAAGCCTGTCGCGTTTAGTCATTGGCCGCGACTAATCATCGATTGCGCCGCGAGATTGCCGCATCCCCTTGCGCAAACGGGTGATTCGGGGCGATCTCTTCCACATGTCGGGCATCGAAGCGCAACGAGAGCCGCTCCCACCCCGGGCGGCGGAGGGCACCTAGTCATGGCCGAGCGCATCGCCAAGCGGCTGGCTCGCGCCGGGCTGTGCTCCCGGCGCGAGGCGGAGCGGTGGATCGCCGAGGGCCGCGTCGCAGTCAACGGCAAGACACTGACGGGCCCCGCCGTCACCGTCGGGCCGAACGACCACATCACCGTGGACGGCCGCCCGATCCCCGCGGCGGAGCCGACGCGCCTCTGGCGCTACCACAAGCCGCGCGGCCTCGTCACCACCGCGCGCGACCCGCAGGGCCGGCCGACCGTGTTCGACAACCTGCCGCCAGAGCTGCCGCGGGTGGTCGCCATCGGCCGCCTCGACATCAATTCCGAGGGGCTGCTGCTGCTGACCAACGACGGCGAACTCGCGCGGCGTCTGGAGCTGCCGAGCAACGCCTGGACACGGCGCTACCGTGTCCGGGTGCACGGGCATGTTGACCCCGGCCGGCTCGAGGCGCTTGCCGAGGGCATCACCATCGACGGCGTCGCCTACGGCCCGATCCGCGCCCGTCTCGACCGGCAACAGGGCGACAACGCCTGGTTGACCATGGCGCTCACCGAGGGCAAGAACCGCGAGGTGCGCCGCGTCTGCGAGCATCTCGGCTGGCCCGTCAACCGGCTGATCCGGGTCGCCTTCGGCCCGTTTCAGCTCGGCAGCCTGGAACCGGGCGCGGTCGAGGAGGTCCCGGCGAAGGTGCTGCAGGACCAACTCGGGCAGGGCGGCCAAGCCGGAAAGGGCAATGGGCCGGCAAAGCGCCGCCCGAGCAAGAAACGCCCGGACAAGAAACGCCAGGACGGGGATCGCAGCCGTGCGGATCGTCGCCGGAAAGCATAGGGGCCGCGTGCTTCAGGCGCCGGAAGGGCTGGAGGTCCGCCCCACGGCGGACCGGGTGCGGGAGGCGCTGTTCAACATCCTCGAGCATAAGGGGTTCCGGGCAGACGGACTCTCGCCCGTCCGCGACGCCATCGTGCTCGACGCCTTCGCCGGCACCGGCGCGCTGGGCCTGGAAGCGCTGTCCCGGGGCGCCGCCCACGTCACCTTCATGGAGACCGACCGACGCGCCGTCGCGGCGATCCGGGCCAACGTCGCGGCCCTGCGCGAAGAGGCGCGGACGAGCCTGCGCGAAGCCGACGCCACGCGCCCCCCGCCCGCCCCGCCCGCCGGCCGAACGGCGCCCTGCACCCTCGTCTTCCTCGACCCGCCCTATGGCCGCGGCCTCGGCGCCCCGGCGCTCGCCGCCCTCGCTGCCCGCGGCTGGATCGCCGCGGACGCGATCTGCGTGATCGAGCTGGAAGCGAAGGAACCCTTCGCACCGCCTGAAGGCTTCACGCAGCTCGACGAACGCCGCTACGGCAAGGCGCGGCTGGTGTTCCTGACCAGGACGCCGGATTGAGCACGCCCCGGCCGTCGGTCAGAGCAGAGACAGCAGCGCGCCGCCGCCCGCGGTGACGAGGACGACCGCCCAGGGCGGCGCCTTCCAGACGGTCAGGAGGACGAATCCGACCAGGGCAAGCGCGAAGTCATGGGAATTCAGGATCGCGCTCGTCCAGACCGGATCGTAGAGCGCGGCGCCGAGCAGGCCGACCACGGCGGCGTTTGTGCCGCGCATCGCCGCCTGGGCGGCCGGGCGCGTGCGGAACGCATCCCAGAAGGGAAGCGCGCCGATCACCAGAAGCAGGCCCGGCAGGAAGATCGCGATCAATCCGACGACCGCGCCAGCCCAGCCGTTCGGCTCGGGGGTCATCGCCGCGCCGAGATAGGCGGCGAAGGTGAAGAGCGGCCCTGGCACCGCCTGGGCGGCGCCGTAGCCGGCGAGGAAAGCGTCCGCATCGACCCATCCGGGCCGGACGACCGAAGCCTCCAGGAGCGGCAACACCACATGCCCGCCGCCGAACACCAGCGCCCCGGCCCGGTAGAAGGCATCGAACAGCATGAGCCCCGACGACGCCAGAGCCGCCGCAGCGAGCGGCGGCAGCAGGAGCAGCGCGAAGAACAGGGCGAGGGCAACGGCGCCGACCCGCCGCGACACCGGAACGGCAAGATGCCCGACGGCCGTCGCCTGTCCCTGCCGGCAGAGCCAGAGCCCGGCAACTCCGCCAAGGAGAATCGCCGCGATCTGCCCGATGGATCCAGCGGCGAAGATGACGATCAGCGCCGCCCCGACCGCGATGCTCGCGCGCTCGCGGTCGGGACAGAGCGTGCGGGCCATGCCCCAGACCGCCTGCGCGACCACGGCAACCGCAACCACCTTGAGCCCGTGCAGCAGCCCGCCGCCGACCGGGCCTTCGAACGTCGCCGCGCCAAAGGCGAAGAGAACCAGCACCATCGCCGACGGCAAGGTGAAGGCGGTCCAGGCAGCCAGCGCGCCCGAATAGCCGGCGCGCAGCAGACCGAGGGCAAAGCCGGTCTGGCTGCTCGCCGGGCCCGGCAGGAACTGGCAGAGCGCCACGAGATCGGCGTAGCCCGCCTCGTCGATCCATCGGCGGCGCGTCACGAACTCGTCGCGGAAGTAGCCGAGATGCGCGATCGGACCTCCGAAGGACGTCACGCCGAGTTTGAGGAAAGCGAGAAAGACCTCGACCGGGGAGCCGTCCCCGGCCGGTCGAGCCTCCGCTCTCAGGTGCCGCGTCATCGGCCGCGCGGCTCCGACCGTGCGGCCGGGCCAAGCCGGTGAGACGCTTCCGTTGCTTCACGCTCCTCGTTCACGCGCCGTCCCCGGCATGTCTTCCGATCTCAAGATCGCGGGCCGATGATGTGCGCCGTCCGCCGACCCGTCAATCCGGCCTATGGCGATCCTTCCGCCGGGCGAGGGGACCGCGCAGGCGCGGCAAGACATTCGGAAGTCGGCGAGGGTGTGGCGGGTATGGCCTTGCATCGACTATCTTGCTCCCGACCCCGTTCGCAGCCCTCGGCAGCAAGATGATGGCCGTAGAGACCGAACCCCGCAGATCCTGCCGCCCGCCGCCGGGCGTGCGGCGCGTGGAGGACATGCCCCGCGGGCTCTTCGGCGGGCGCTTGCGCATCCCCGACGTCAAGGTCCGCTGCCGACGGCAGGCGGAGGGCGAGCCGCCGATGTTCTCGCGCCCGCGCTTCGGCTGGAATCTGCGCGAGCTGTCCGGCGCGCTCGGCGACCTCGGTACCTTTCTGCCGCACATCATCGGCGCGATCACCGTCGTCGGCATGGCGCCGGCCGGCATCCTGACCACCTTCGGGCTGTTCTACATGCTGGGCGGCGCCTTCTATGGCCTGCCGATCGCCGTGCAGCCGATGAAGGCCGCCTCCGCCGCGGTCATCATCGAGCCGATGGACCCGCACGCCATCGCCGGCGCCGGGTTGGTGATCGGGCTGTTCTTCCTGATCGTCGGCGCGACCGGCCTTGTCGAGCGGATCGCCCGCGTCATACCGCCGAGCGTCGCCGCCGGGCTCCAGCTCGGGCTTGGGCTTTCACTCGCCGCGCTCGGCATCGAGCTTCTGGCGACGCAGCTCTGGCTCGGCCTCGGCATATCGGCGCTCATCCTCGTCCTGCTGGGCAGCCACCGCCTGCCGGCAGCGCTCGTCGCGCTGATCGTCGGCGTCGCCGCGGGGCAGATCTTCGGCCTGGCGCCGCCTTTTCCGGACCTGGAACTCGGGCTCCACCTACCGCCGATCGTGATCCCGAGCTGGGAGCAGATCGTGCACGGCACCCAATACGCGGTGCTGCCGCAGATTCCGCTGACGCTGACCAACGCCATCATCGTCACCGCCGCGCTCACCCGTGAGCTCTTCCCAAAGGAAATCCACCCGGTCAACGAGCGCAACCTGTCGCTGACGACCGGGCTCGGCAACCTGCTGGCGGCACCGTTCGGTGGCTACCCCATGTGCCACGGCGCCGGCGGTCTCAGCGGGCATTACCGGTTCGGCGCGCGCACGGCGACGGCGCCGCTCCTGATCGGCCTCGTCTTCGTGGCGCTGGGCCTGCTGCTCGGCGACGGCGGCTTCGCGCTGCTGCAGGTCGTCCCCGACGCGGTTCTGGGCGCGCTGCTGCTGTTCTCGGGCGTCGACCTCGCGCAGTCCTCCAAGCCGCAGCGCTTCCGCGAGGCGGACCTCTTCATCGTCCTGCTGATGGCCGCGATCGGCGTCGCCCTCAACCCCGCCATCGCCTTCGCGATCGGGCTGCCGCTTGCCTATGCGGCCCAGCGCGGCTGGCTGCGGCCGTAGTGGGAGGAAGACCTTTGGCAAGCCTGGACAATGCCTCTTCGCCGGCCCTGCTGCTGCGCCGGGCAGTCGCCGAGCACAAGGCGCGGCGCCACCGGTCGGCGCTGCCGCTGTATGAGCGCGCCCTGGCCGCGGACCCGCGGAATCTTCAGGCGCTCTATCTCTCGGGCCTGTGCCTGCTTGAGGCGGGGGATCTCGCGCGCGGCGAGGAGCGCATGCGACGGCTTCTGGCACTGGCGCCGGACCATGCCCTGGGCAACTACGCGCTCGGCCGCGCCCTCGCCTTGCGGGGGCAGGACGACGCGGCGCTCGGTCATTTCGAGAAGGCGGCGGCGCACGAGCCGGCCTACGCCGAGAGCTGGATCGAACTGTCGCTCATCGAGGTGCGCCGCGGGCGACTCGGCGCGGCGGCCGAGCGGCTGCGCCGGGGCATCCGGCACAACCCGCGACATCCGGCGCTCCGCCTCAATCTGGGAAACGTCCTGCACGAGGCCGGCGACGTCGCCGGGGCGGAAGCGGCGTGGGGCGACGCGCTTCGGCTTGCCCCGAGCCTGCTCGAAGCGAAGCTCAACCTCGCGACCGGTCTGCGGCGGCGCGGCCGTCTGGCCGAGGCGATCGGAGCGCTCGAACGGATCGTGTCGGAGCATCCGAGCTCGAGCGCCGCCCATTACCAGCTTGGCCTCGCGCGCTACGCGAAGGGAGCCTTCGCCGCCGCCGCGGCGGCGCTTGAGCGGGCCGTCGCGCTCGCCCCCGGCTTCCGCGAGGCCCGGATGCGGCTGGCCCGGGCCTGCCAAGCCATGTGCGACTGGGACCGTCTCGACGCGCTGCGGCCGGCGATCGACGAAGAGATCGCCCGGGCCCACCGGGGCGAAGATTGCCTCCTCACGCCGTTCTTCTCGCTCTCGCTTCCCATGTCAGAGGCGGATCGGCTGGCGGTCGCCCGCTGCGAGGCGCGCCGGATCGAGGAACGCTGCAAATCGATCGTCATCGACGAGCCGATGGCGGTTTGCGACGATCCCGATCGCCCGTTGCATGTCGCCTACCTGTCCGCGGATTTCCGCGCGCATCCGATGGCCCATCTGACCCGGTCGATGTTTGGCCTGCACGATCGGGACCGGTTCACGGTCAGCGCCTACTCGATGTCCCCGGACGATGGCAGCGACGCCCGCGCCCAGATCGCCCGCGAGGTGGACCGCTTCATCGACGTGACCGCTCTGTCGCCGGCCGAAGCGGCGCGGCGGATTCGCGCCGACCGCGTCGACATCCTCGTCGATCTTCACGGCTACACGCGGCTGGCGAGGCCGGAGATCCCGGCCTTGCGCTGCGCGCCCCTCCAGGTCGCCTATCTTGGCTTTCCTGGAAGCAACGGGGCGACGTTCTGCGACTACATCCTGACCGACCGGATCGTGACGCCCCCGGCGGCGGCGGCCGACTACACGGAAACCTTCTGCGTCCTGCCCCACAGCTATTATGTGACCGACCATCGATCGCCGATCGCGGATGTCCCGGTTTCGCGGGCGGCGGAGGGCCTGCCCGAGCACGGCTTCGTCTTCTGCTGCTTCTGCCGGCACTACAAGATCGAGCGACACGTCTTCGCCCTGTGGATGGAGATCCTGTCCCGCGTGCCCGACAGCGTCCTGTGGCTGTTCGACAACACGGAGGAGGGGAAAAGCAATTTGAAAGCGGCCGCCGCGGCGCAGGGCATCGACCCGGACCGCCTCGTCTTTGCGCGGCCGGTCCCCGTGCCCGAGCATCTCGCCCGTCACCGCCTTGCCGATTTGAGCCTGGACACCGGCACATACGGGGCCCACACCACCGCCACCGACGCCCTCTGGGCCGGCCTGCCGCTGCTCTCCCGATTGGGCGACGGGTTCGCCTCGCGCGTCGGCGCGAGCCTGCTCACCGCCGTCGGCCTGCCGGAGATGATCGTATCGAGCTGGGACGACTACCGGGACCTCGCCGTCGAACTCGCGCTCGATCGGCCACGGCTGGAGGCGATCCGCCGCAAGCTGGCGGAGAACCGGACAACGCAGCCCCTCTTCGACACGCCGCGCTTCGTGCGCAACCTCGAACGCGCCTACCGCACGATGTGGCGCATCAAGGCGCGGGGCGAAGCGCCGCGCCCGATCGAGGTGACGGAAGACTGATCCCGAAGCCCTGTGTCCTTGGCCACAACCCGGACGGCTTCGGCATCACCGCCGGCCGAACAGCCGCTCGATGTCGGCAAGCTTCAGTTCGACATAGGTCGGGCGGCCGTGGTTGCACTGGCCGGAATGGGGCGTCGCCTCCATCTGGCGCAACAGCGCGTTCATCTCGTCCTGGTTGAGGCGGCGGCCGGCGCGGACGCTGCCGTGGCAGGCCAGCGTGCCGCAAACCTCTTCCAGCCGTTCCTTGAGGCTCAGCGCGGCGCCGAACTCGGCGAGCTCGTCGGCGAGGTCGCGGACGAGCCCCTGCACGTCGGTCTGTCCCAAGAGGGCCGGGACCTCGCGCACCACCACGGCGCCGGGGCCGAAGGATTCGAGCGTCAGGCCAAGCTCCGCGAGTTCCTCGGCGCGGGCGACAAGCCGCGCCGCCGCCGTTTCGTCCAGCTCTACCACCTCGGGGATGAGCAGCCCCTGCCGCTTCACCCCGTCGCCGGCGAGCGCCTGCTTCATCCGCTCATAGACCAGCCGCTCATGCGCCGCGTGCTGGTCGACGATGACGATCCCGTCCGCCGTCTGCGCGACGATGTAGGTACCGTGAACCTGGGCCCGGGCGGCGCCGAGCGGATAGGACTCGGCGACCGGATCGCGTTCCGCGGCGGGGGCCGAGGGCGGCGGGGCCGCCGGCGCATCGAAACCCGGCAGGCCGTCGTCCGCTGCCCGGTCGGCAATCCCCCAATCGGGAGCCGCCCCGCCGGAAACGGCCGGGCCTGCGGCGGCCGATTCAGGGAACGGAGCAAAGGCCGCGGCCGCCTGCTCGGCGAGGCCGCGCGGCACCGGTCCGCCGCGGGCCTGCGGATAGGGCGGCGGCGCGGCGCGCCCGGACCCGGGGCGGAAGCTGCCGAGCGCCGTCGCCGCGACGGTGGTGCTGGCGCGGTGGCCGGCGGCCGCGAGCGCGTGCTTGGCGGCGCCGACAATGAGGCCGCGCACGAGGCCGGGATCGCGGAACCGCACCTCCGCCTTGGCCGGGTGCACGTTGACGTCCACCTCCTCCGCCGGCAGCTCGAGGAACAGGGCGACGAGCGGGTGCCGGTCGCGCGCCAGGAAGTCCTGATAGGCGCCGCGCACCGCCCCCTGCAGCAAGCGGTCGCGGACCGGCCGGCCATTGACGAACAGGAACTGCATCGCCGGCGTCGCCCGGTTGAGCGTCGGCAGACCGATATGGCCGGTCAGCCGCACCCCCTCGCGCGCGGCGTCGAGCGGGAGCGCGTTGTCGGCGAACTCCCGCCCCATGATGGCAGCGAGACGCGCAAGGCGCGCCGCGGCCAGGCCGCCGACCAGATCGGGCGTCTGCGCCGCCAGCCGCAGCACCGGCCGGGCATCGTCGTGAAGCGCGAAGGCAATCTGCGGATGCGCCATGGCGAGGCGCTGGACCACCTCGACCGCATGGGCGAGCTCCGTGCGCGGCGTCTTCAGGAACTTGAGCCGCGCCGGCGTGGCGAAGAACAGATCGCGCAGCTCGACCCGCGTGCCCTCGCCCAGGGCCGCCGGCTGCGGCCCGTTCTTGACGCCGCCCTCGACCGACAAGCTCCAGGCGCTGTCGGTGCCGCGCTTGCGGCTTGTGAGGGTGAGCCGCCCGACGGCGCCGATCGAAGGCAGCGCCTCGCCGCGGAAGCCGAGACTCGTGATGTGCGTCAGGTCGTCGTCGGGGAGCTTCGAGGTCGCGTGGCGCTCGACGGCCAGCTCCAGCTCGGCCGCGTCCATGCCGCAGCCGTCGTCGGTCACGGTGATCAGGCTGCGCCCGCCGTCGCGCAGAACCACCTCGATGCGCGAGGCGCCGGCATCGATCGCGTTCTCGACCAGCTCCTTGACCGCCGAGGCCGGCCGCTCGACCACCTCGCCGGCGGCGATGCGGTTGATCACGTCGGGGGGCAGAAGACGAATCGGCATGGCGGCAAGCCTATCAGGTAAGGCGGGAGCCGAACAACGTCACGGCGCCGTCCGTACACCGCCGGAAAGCTCCGGCGCAAGCGAACCGATGGGAACGGCGAGGCCCGACACAAACGGTGGGCAGGTTCTGTAGACAGTCTAAGTCCCGTCCCCCGGTGCGGGCAGGGTCGCGGCGAGTCCTTCCGGGGTGCCGACCACGACCGCGGTGAGCGTTGCCGGGTCGAGCAGGCGCCGGGCCACCCGCCTAGCATCCTCCAGCGTGACCGCGTTGATCAGCGCCTCGCGCCGATCGAAGTAGTCGATTCCGAGCCTTTCGAGCTGAACGGCAACCAGCCCCTCCGCGGTGCTGGCAGTGCTGGTGAATTGCAGGGGATAGGACCCGATCACGTAGGTCTTTGCATCCGCGAGCTCTTCCGCGGTCGGCCCCTCCTCGCGCATTCGGCGCCACTCCTCGCGGATAATGGCGATCGAATCGGCGACCCGCGCGTTCTGCGTGGCGACGTAGCCGCGCAGCAGCCCCGCGTGATCGAGCGTGAGGAGATAGCTGCCGACGGAATAGGCGAGCCCGCGCTTCTCCCGCACCTCGTTGGTGAGCCGCGAGGAGAAGCCGCCGCCGCCGAGGACGTGGTTGACCAGCATCGCCGCGTAGAAGTCCGGGTCGTCGCGCTTGATCCCGGGCGCGCCGAACAGGACGGTGCTCTGCGGCACCGCCCTCTCGACGACGACCAGCTCGCCCAGATTGGCCGGCTCCGCCTCGGCCATCGGCACCGGCGCGGCCCTGGCCGGCAGGCCGCCGAAGGTCTTGTCAAGCAACGGCGCCAGCTCCTCTGCCGTGATGTCGCCGACGACCCCGACGACCAGATTGTCCCGGGCGAAATGCCGGTCGACGAAGCGGCGCAGGTCCTCCGGCGCGATGGCCGCGAGGGTCTCCGGCGTGCCGAGCGGTCGGCGGCCATAGGGATGATCAAGGAAGAGCGTCCGCCACCAGACCTGGTCGGCGATCTGCATCGGCTCGCTCGCCATCCGGGCGAGCAGCACCAGCATCTGCCCGCGGATGCGCTCGATCGGCCCCGGATCGAACCGCGGCTCGGTAAGCGCGAGGCGCAGCAGATCGAACGCCGCATCGCGGTTCTCGGAAAGCGTCCGCATGGTGCCGGTGAAATCGTCGCGTCCGACGTCGAAATCGAGGTCAATGGCGAGATCGGCGAGGCGCTTCTGGAAGGCTTGCGAGTCGAGGTCGCCGGCACCCTCGTCGAGCAGCCCGCTCACCATCTCCGCCAAGCCTTCCTTGCCTTCCGGATCGTCGGCCGTCCCGACGCGGAAGCCGAATGCGATCGAGAGGATGGGGTTGCTGTGGTCCTCCACCAGCCAGGCCTCGATGCCCCCGGGGCTCGTCACGCGCTGAACCTCCATCGACGGGTTGGCGAACGCCATGGGACCCGTCAACAGGAACAGCACCAGGGCGACCGTATCGGCGATCAGAGCTTTGCGAAACCGTCGCATCGATGTCTCCTCGGGACGCACCGCCAAGCGGGCGGTCGGGCGGTCAGGTCGTTGGCCGATCAGGACGTTGGTTCTGGCAGCAGGACTCCGGTGACCGACGACTCGGGCCGCAGCACCGCGCGCGCGGCGGCATGCACCTGCTCCGCCGTCACCGCGCCGATCCGCTCCGGCCAGGCCTCGATCTCCGCGATCGTGCCGCCGGTCGTGAGTGCGGCACCGATCGCCCTGGCGGGACCGAAGAGGCTGTCGCGCGCCTTGATGGCACCGGCCTGCAGCCGCCGCTTGGCGGACTCGACCTCGTCGGCGCTCACGCCGTCCTTCAGAAGATGCTCGATCTCGGCTTCGACCGCCGCCTCGACCGCTTCGACATCGCCGTCCGGCCGCGGCGTGGCATAGAAACCGAAGGTGCCGAGGTCCAGGGCGTCGCCGCTGTAATAGGCGCCGGCGCCGGCCGCGACCTGGTCCTCGACCACCAGACGGCGGTAGAGCCGCGAGGTCGGCCCGCCGCCGAGGATTTCCGCCAGCACCTCGAGGGCGTAGGCCTCGCCATCCTCCGCCCGGTTGTAGCTCGGCGCCAGATAAAGACGGGACCAGGACGGCTGCTCGACGCGGGGGCTCTCCAGCACCACCCGTCGCGGCGCGGTCTGCGCCGGCTCCTCGACCCGGGCGCGGTCCGGCACGGGCCGGCGCGCCAGCTTGCCGTAGGTGCGCTCGGCCATCGGGCGAACCTCCTCGGCCGTCACGTCACCGGAAATCACCACGATCGCGTTGTTCGGCGCGTACCAGGTCTCATAGAAATCGACGGCATCCTCGGTCGTCAGCCTGCGAATCTCGTTCTCCCAGCCGATGATCGGGATCCGGTAGGGGTGGTGGAGGAAGAGGGTGGCGCGTGTCATCTCGCCGAGTTCCGCGCCGGGGTCGTTGCCGATCCGAGACCGGCGCTCTTCGAGGATCACGTCGCGCTCCGGCAGCACGGCCTCGTCGGTAAGCACCAGGTTGGCCATACGGTCCGCTTCGAGCCGCATCACGGTCTCCAGATGCTCGACCGCCACGGTCTGGAAATAGGCGGTGTAGTCCTGCGCGGTGAAGGCGTTCTCGTTGCCGCCCAAACGCGCGACCGTGTCCGAGAAGGCGCCCGGCGGCACCGTTTTCGTGCCCTTGAACATGAGGTGCTCGAGGAAATGGGCGATGCCCGACTTGCCCAGGGGTTCGTCGGCGGCGCCGACGCGATACCACACCATATGGGCGACGACCGGCGCCCGGTGGTTCGGGACGACCACCACCTGCAGCCCGTTGTCGAGCGTGAAGGTCTCCGGGTTGAAGACGGCCGCCCGCATCGGCGCCGCACCGGCCAGCGTGAAGGCGGCGACGAGAACGCCGAGCCAGAGACGTCTCGCCAGGTTCGCTCGGATCATGGGTGCTCCCCGCGAAGAGTTCTGGACAGAGTAGCCGTGAAATCGGTCAAGGATATGGCGCGCGAGCACGCAAAGGCAAACGATCGCGAATCCAAGCGGTTCCACGGTTTGAACGCCTACCGGCGCGCGGCCCAGTCGGCGACGCGCCCGATCATGGCGGGGACGTGGTCGGGGTCGTCGGCCAACTCCGCCAGTTCCGACAGCCTCAGCACGCCGCTGAGCAGGTCGATGCGCCGGCGGTCGAGAGCGCGGCCGGTCAGGGCTTCGTATTCCGAGGCGATCCGTGCGGTGAGATCGGGCGCGACGAAGTTCGGATAAACGAACTCCTGGTGGAGTGGGCCGAAGCCGGAATCGCCGAAATCATAGACGCCGTTGAGCCGGTTGCGCGCGTGATCGAACGCCATGTTCCAGCCATGCCCATCGAAGAAGCCGTAGGTCGTCCCGTATGGATCCGGCGGCAGCCGCTGCCAGGCGGCGACGGTCCGTTCGGCATAGGCCCTCAGGTCAGACGGCAGGACCGGCCAGACCCGCCGGAGAATGTCGTCCGGCGGCAGCCAGGCCCTGATCGGGCCGGCGCCGGCCTCTTCCATGGCGCCTGCGTCGAGGGCATGAAGCTCGGCGAAGAAGAGCGCCATCTCGGCCGCCAGGCGTCGCCGGGAGTCCTCCGGCAGCCGTTCGTAGTGCCGCGTCAGCAGGTGCTCGCCCTTGAGCTTGGCATGCCGGGAGAACGGCGGCGGGCCGGGATGGAGGGTCAGGTCCGGGACCGGCATGGTCACGGCCGGGCGAATGACGGCGAGCAGGCTCGCCTCGGTCACCAGAGCCCTTTCCGCCGCCTCGTGGCGCGGAAACTTGAAGATCAGCCGGTCATCGACATCGACGGCGACGCAGTCCCACCCGGCCGTGAGCAGCGTGAACGCCACGCCCGAAAGCTCTGGGAAGGAGCCGGTGATGACGCCGCGCAGGGTTTCCAGATTCATCGTCGAATCGGACAGCCGGCCTTCGGCACGGCCGGACGGTGCCGCGGCCTTGCGCCCGTCGCTTCCCTCGCCTTCGAAGCCAGAGGAAAGAGCCAGGACAGAGAGCCGCGCGGGCAGGTCCTCCCGCCGGCTCCTCCGCGGAGCAGCGCGGGAAGCCGGACCTGCCGATCAGAACAGCCCTTCCAGGGGCGCCGGTTTCTTGCGTTCGATCGTCGGCGTCTCGCCTTCGGTGATCGGACGCCCAAGGGCCGCGTTCTCCTGCAGCCGCTGCTGCTCCTTCACCGGATCGACGACGGTGCCGAACGGCACGGGGTCGCGCCAGAATACCAGTCGCTCGATGAAGGCCTCGTCCGCCTTGGCCATCGCCGCCGTCTCCCGATCGATCGTCCCGCGGATCGACGGATCGACATTGGCCGCGCCGGCATTTTGCAGGAATGCCAGCTCACCGGCGGACGGTCCGCCCATGACGCCATAGGTCTCGCCCCGGTTGCCGCCCGGAGCGTCACCCAGGGCCCCGCCCGGCACGAGAGTCCCGAAGAGCGCGGTCTGCGTGCGATTGGTTTGGGAAGCGCTCCCGAAGAGCGCGCGTTCTGCCTGGTCCCGCGCGCTTCCTTCCTGCGGCCGGGGCGCACCCGGCTGGGGCGGGCGCAGATTGAAATTGGGCGGCAAGCTGAGAGGAGCGCGCTCCACGACCTGAAACTCGTCGGGCGGATCCTTGTCAAGACCGAGCGCCTGGCGCGTCTCGCTGCAACCGCCGAGGGCGACCAGGAGAACCGCGGCGGCAAACACGCCGGTCCAGGGATTTTGTCGCATCTCGCTTCTCCCCTATGGGCGCCCCTATTTAGCGCGTTCCGGCCGGTCGAACAACCCGTCGAGAACGAGCAGCGCCACGCCGATCGTAATGGCGGTGTCGGCGAGGTTGAAGGCCGGCCAATGCCAGCCGGCGAGATGGAAATCGAGGAAATCGGTGACGGCGCCGAATCGCAGCCGGTCGATGATGTTGCCGACCGCGCCTCCCATCACCAGGCCGATCCCGACGGCGGGCCAGGGGCGGTCGACACGGACCAGCCACCAGGCGAGGCCAAGGACGATGAGCCCGGCAAAGCCGGCGAGGAGAAACGGTCCGGCCGGCGAATCGTTGTCGAACAGGCTGAAGCTGATTCCGCGGTTCCAGGCCAGCACGAGGTTGAAGAACGGCGTCACCGGGATCGTGCGCGGCGGCTGCATGACGACGGCCAAGATCAGCCATTTGGTGAGCTGGTCCAGCGCCGCCACGAGCACGGCCAGGGACAGGCCGAGGGGCCACATGCCGCGGACGCGGACCATTACCCGACCTCGGCGTTTGCCGGCCTGCGATGTCCCTCCCGCCCCGCAATAGGTGCGGGCGGGCGATTCGTTTCCAATCCCATGGGCTAGTCGGCCGCTTCGCGCCGAAGGGTCGCCACGGCGTCGGCGCAGCGGTTGCAGATCTCCGGATGGTCGGTCCGTGCGCCGACCTCCGGCAGGACCCGCCAGCAGCGCTGGCATTTCTCGCCCTCCGCCAGTTCGACGACGACGCCGACGCCCGGCACGTCGGACAGGGTGAAGGCGCCCTCGGGCGCCGGCCCTTCGATCACGGTGATGGAGGAGGTGATGGCGATCTCCGCCAAGTCGATACCCGCGAGGGCGTCGACATACTCGGGGCCGACATGGACGACCGGATGGGCCTGCAGGCTCGATCCGATGCGCTTGGCGGCGCGTTCGAGCTCGAGCGCGCCGGTCACCACTCGCCGGACCGCACGAACCGTCTCCCACTTCGCGGCGAGGCGGTCGTCGCGCCACCCTGCCGGGATCTCGGGGAACAGGCGCAGATGGACGCTCTCTTCCCGGCCATCCTTGCGGTGCTGCCACGCCTCCTCGGCGGTGAAGCAGAGGATCGGCGCGAGCCAGGCGGTAAGGCAGGAGAACAGGTGGTCGAGCACCGTGCGCGCGGCGCGGCGGCGCGGGCTGTCCGGCGCGTCGCAGTAGAGCGAGTCCTTGCGCACGTCGAAATAGAACGCGGACAGCTCGACCGCGCAGAAGGTGTGCAGCGCCGTGAACAGGGTGTGGAAGGTGAAGTCGGCGCAGGCCGCGCGCACCTGCCGGTCGAGTTCGTACAGCCGGTGCAGGACCCAGCGCTCAAGCTCCGGCATCTCCGCCTCCGGCAGGCGCTCCGACGCTTCGAACCCGGCGAGCGCGCCGAGGAGGTAGCGCAGCGTGTTGCGCAGCCGCCGATAGGCGTCGGCGTGGTGCTTGAGGATCTCCGGCCCGATCCGGAGGTCCTCCGAATAGTCGGAGGCGACGACCCAGAGCCGCAGGATGTCCGCGCCGTGCTGCTTCATCACTTGCTGCGGCGAGACGACGTTGCCGAGCGACTTCGACATCTTGCGGCCCTGCTCGTCGAGCACGAAGCCGTGCGTCAGCACCGCCTCGTAAGGCGCACGGCCACGCGTCCCGCAGGATTCGAGCAGCGAGGAGTGGAACCAGCCGCGATGCTGGTCCGAGCCCTCTAGATAGAGCGAAGCCGGCCATTTCAGCTCCGGCCGCCGCTCCAGCACAAAGCTGTGCGTCGATCCGCTGTCGAACCAGACATCGAGGATGTCGGTGACCGGCTCGTAGTCCTCCGGATCGTAATCGTTGCCGAGGAACCGCTTCGGATCGCCGTCGAACCAGGCGTCCGCACCCTCCGTCTCGAAGGCCTCGGCGATGCGGTCCACCACCCGCTGGTCGCGCAACGGTTCGCCGGTCTTCTTGTGGACGAAGATGGCGATCGGCACGCCCCAGGCGCGCTGGCGCGAGATGACCCAGTCCGGCCGGTTCTCGATCATGGAATAGAGGCGCGTGCGCCCTTGCGGCGGGATGAAGCGCGTTTCCTCGATCGCCGCCAGCGCCTTTTCCCGCAGGCCGTTCTTCGCCATGGAGATGAACCATTGCGGCGTGTTGCGGAAGATCAGCGGCGCCTTGGACCGCCAGGAATGCGGGTAGGAGTGGGTGAGCTTGCCCGAGGCCAGCAGGGCGCCGGCCTCCTCCAGCGCCGCCACGACGGCCGGGTCGGCGTCGCCCTTCTTGCCCTCGGGCGTGAGGACGCGCCGCCCGGCGAAAAGCGGCACATGGTCGTAGTAGCTGCCGTCCTCGGCGACCGTCTGCGGCACCTCGATGCCGTGCGCGATCCCGAGCTCCCAGTCGTCGGCGCCGTGACCCGGCGCGATATGGACGAGCCCCGTGCCCTGTTCCGTGGTCACGAAGTCGGCCGGCAGCAGCCGCACCTCGAAATCGTAGCCCCGCCCGTGCAGCGGATGCCGGCAGACGGTGCCGGCGAGGTCGCGGCCGGAAAACCGCGCCAGCACCTCGTGTCCGGTGATGCCGGCCTGGGCGAGGACGTCCTCGATCAGGTCATGCGCAAGCAGCAGCCGCTCGCCGACGGCGGCGCGGCTGTTCTCGGCGACGGCGGTGACGGAGATGACGCAGTAGTCGAAGTCGGGCCCGTAGGCGACCGCGCGGTTGCCGGGAATGGTCCAGGGCGTCGTCGTCCAGATGACGACACTCGCCCCTTCGAGCGCGGGAACCGACGCCTTGACCACCGGGAAGCGCACCCAGATCGTGGTCGAGACGTGGTCGTGATATTCGACCTCCGCCTCGGCCAGGGCCGTCTTCTCGACCACCGACCAGAGCACCGGCTTGGCCCCCTTGTAGAGACCGCCGTTCATCAGGAACTTGCCCAGTTCTCGGACGATCTGCGCTTCGGCCGAGTAGGCCATGGTCGTGTAGGGATTCGCCCAGTCGCCCTCGACGCCGAGCCTCTTGAACTCCTCCCGCTGGACATTGATCCAATGCTCGGCGAACTCCCGGCATTCGCGGCGGAACTCGACGATCGGCACGGCGTCCTTGTCCTTGCCGGCCGCGCGATACTTCTCCTCGATCTTCCACTCGATCGGCAGGCCGTGACAGTCCCAGCCGGGGACGTAGTTCGCGTCCTTCCCCAGCATCTGCTGCGAGCGGTTGATGACGTCCTTCAGGATCTTGTTCAGCGCGTGGCCGATGTGGATCGCGCCGTTGGCGTAAGGCGGCCCGTCGTGCAGGATGAACTTCTCGCGGCCGCGAGCGGCCTCGCGCAGCCGCTGGAACAGGCCCAGCTCCTGCCAGCGCTTGAGGATTTCCGGCTCCCGTTCGGGAAGATTGCCGCGCATCGGAAAGTCGGTGCGCGGCAGGAAAACGGTCGACTTGTAATCCACGCCTGATCTCGCCTGATAGAGCTAGTAAGGTCTCGACGTCTGTCGCGGCCGCAGCGCCCCCTCGTAAACGCCGGGCCGGCGGAAACGGTCGTCCGACGGCGTCGGCAGCGGCGACACCGTGCCCGGGGCCGGTCCCGCATACGCCGCCAGCAGCGCCCGCGCCCGCTCGCAGTCCGCGGCGATTTGTGCCTTCAAACTCTCGAGCCCGTCAAACTTCTTCTCGTCGCGGAGGTATTCGATGAGCGCCACCCGCAGATGCCGGCCGTAGAGATCGCCGTCGAAATCGAAGAGATGCACCTCGACGAGCACCCGCTCGTCGCCGCCGATCGTCGGGCGACGGCCAATGTTGACGACCCCGTCGCGCCAGACCGTGCCCTGTCCCTCGTCGATGCCGGCCTTGACGGCGTAGACGCCGAGCGCCGGCTGCAGGTAATCGCCGAGCGACAGGTTCGCAGTGGGAAAACCGAGAAGCCGGCCACGGGCGTCGCCATGCTCGATCCGGCCCTCGATCTCCCAGGGACGGCCAAGGAGAACGCTGGCCTCGCGCGGCTTGCCGGTGCGCAGAAGCTCGCGAATCCGCGTCGAGGAGAAGACCTCGCCGGTTTCGCTGACGGCCGGCTCGACCGAAGTCACGCCGACGCCCCGCGGTCCGGCGAGGTCGCGCAGAAGCGCGGCGTTGCCGCGCCGCCCGTGGCCGAAGACGAAGTCATAGCCGACGACGACATGTGCGGCGTCCAGCCCTTCCCCCAGGACCTCGATGACGAAGGCCTCGGCGCTCTTCGCGGCGAAGCCGGCATCGAAATGCAGGACGAAGAGATAATCGACACCCATCGCCTCGAGCACGCGCACCTTCATCCGGAAGGGAGTCAGGCGAAAGGGGGGCTGATCGGGCTGGAAGACCTCACGCGGGTGCGGCTCAAAGGTGAGGACTGCGCACGGGGCGCCCAGTTCGCCGGCGATGCGGGCTGCCTCGCCGATCACCGCTTGGTGGCCGCGATGGACGCCGTCGAAATTGCCCAGTGCGACGACGGCGCCGCGCGCCTCCACCGGCACTTCCGTGTAATGTCGAAACAGTCGCATTGAAGCGGCGGCCTCTGATCCTTCCGTTCTTGCCGTCGGCCGCTTGGGCCGGGCTAGAACATAGCTCGCGGCCCCGCCCCTTGGGTAGGAGGTTTGCCGGAAAATCGCGGCGGGACCGATGCCGGCCCGTCAGGCCCTCACTCCGCCGCCACCATCTGCACCGGCCGACGCGGGACCAGAAGCTCCGCCTCGCCCTCGATCACCACCGTGTCGCCGACACAACAGACCGTCTCCACGGTCACCCGTCCGCGCTCCTGGTTGATCGCGGTGATCGTCACCCTTGCGCGAACGGTGTCGCCGATCCGGACCGGCGCCTTGAACTTCAGGTTCTGGCTGACATAGATGCAACCCGGTCCGGGCAGCTTGGTTCCGAGCACCGTCGAAATGAAGCTCGCCGTCAGCATGCCGTGGGCGATACGGCCCTCGAACAGGGTCTTCTTGGCGAATTCCTGGTCGAGATGAACCGGATTGCTGTCGCCCGTGATGCCGGCGAAGAGGACCACGTCCGCGTCGGTCACCGTCTTGGCGTAGGCCGCCGTCATGCCGGTGGACAGATCTTCGAGATAATAACCGTGCGTCTCTTCCATCGCACCGCTCCTTCCGGCCAGACGGGCCCCATCTTTTGCGCCGCAAAACCTTGCTGCGCTGCAATATAATAACAAAATGACGCGCGGACAACATCGGCACGCCGCGAAATCAGAACATATCGGGAACAGGTGGCCCGCGCGCGTCAGCGTGTCGCGGCAGAGCGGCCGGGCCGCGGGTCGATGGGCACGGCCGGGGAAAGACCGATGATCTCCTCGAGAGCAGCCGCGGCGGCCAGGAGGGCGGCCTCGCCGCGTGGCCGGCCGACCAGCTGCAACCCGACGGGCCGCCCGTCGGCGGTGAAGCCGCAGGGGATGGAGATGGCCGGGCAGGCGGTCAGCGTGATGGCGAAGGTCAGCCGCAACCAGTCGACATAGTTGTCGAGAACGGTGTCGCCGACCTCGCGGACCCAGCGGGTCTTCACGTCGAAGGGGGGCACGCAGGCCGCCGGGCAGGCCAGCAGGTCGTAGGTCGCGAAGAAGGCGACCATCCGGTGGTAGAGGGCGCCGCGCGCCCGCTCGGCGCGGCCGATCCGGTCGGCGGTCAGCGACAGGCCGTATTCGATGTTCCACCGGATGTCGGGCTTCAGCCGGTCGCGGTCCTGCTCATAGAGCGGCCCCAGACCGGCGACGAATCCGGCGCCGCGAAGGACCTGGAAGGTCTCGGGCGCGTCCGAGAAATCGGGGCAGGCTTCCTCGACCGCGGCGCCTGCCTCCTCGAAGCGGCGGACGGCGGCGGCACAGATCGCGCGCACCTCGGGATCAACCGGGGAGATGCCGAGATCGGCGCTGTATCCGACACGCCGCGGCGGGCGTCGCGTGGCGGCAGCGGCCTGGAACGACTCCTCCGGCGCCGGAAGGGAGAGCGGGTCTTCCGGGCGCCAGCCGGCCATGGCGTCGAGCATGAGGGCGACATCGCCCACGCTGCGCCCCATCGGCCCCTCGACGGAGAGGGTGTCGAAGGGACGGTCCAGCGGCCCGGTGGCGACGCGGCCCGGGCTCGGCCGCAGGCCGACCACCGAGCAGAAGCTGGCCGGCGTGCGGAGGCTGCCGCCGAGGTCGGAGCCGGTGGCAAGCCAGACCTGGCCGGCGGCGAGCGCCGCCGCCGAGCCGCCGGAAGACCCGCCGCAGGTCAGGTCCGTGTTCCACGGATTGCGCGTCTCTCCGAACACCTCGTTGAAGGTGTTGGCGCCGGCGCCGAACTCGGGCGTGTTCGACTTGGCCACCACCACGCCGCCATTCGCCTCCAGCGTCTCGACCATGATGTCGGAGCGATCGGGCACGTGCCGGCCATAGATGGGCGAGCCATAGGTGGTTCGGACGCCGGCCACGTCGTTCAGGTCCTTGACCGCCAGAGGCAGGCCGGCGAGCCAGCCGGCGGCCGGCGTCGTTGGGAGATCGCCCGCCATCAGCCGCTTCGCGTGGTCGCGCGCGCGGTCGAGGCAGAGGGTGGGCAAGGCGTTGAGCGCCCCGTCGGTCGCCGCGATGCGCGCGGCCGCCGCATCGATCAGCTCGATCGGCGAGACCTCGCCCCGCCGCAGCAGGTCGACCACGGCCTGCGCCGTCAGTGCCGTCAGTTCCGTTGCGCCCGTCATGCCCCCTCCTTCTCTTCGGCGCCTCGGAGCTTAAGCCATCGTGACGGGCAGGTGCAGCCCTTCCGTCAGCGCGTCGAACAGCGTTCGCCTGCCGTCCGCACCGGGGCAAACGCTTTCACGACGATCGGGCCGCCCGACGCGTCAGGACATATCGACGCCGCCCTCTTCCTTTCGCTTGGCGACGAAGGCCCGGAGCTCCTCGTCGATGGCGGGGTCGAGCGGCGGCGGCTCGTAGGCGGCGAGAAGCTGCTTCCAAAGAGTGTTGGCCCGCTGCGCCGTATCCGGCGCCCCGGCCTCGCGCCAGCTCTCGAAATTGCGCCAATCCGAGAGGATTGGCGCATAGAAGGCCGTTTCGTAGCGCGCCAGCGTGTGCGCCGCACCAAAGAAATGACCGCCGGGGCCCACCTCCGCGATCGCCTCAAGGCCGAGCGTCTCGTCGGAAACTTCGATCGGCTTCAGGACCTCGGCCATCATCTGCAGCAGCTCGGCGTCGATCATCAGCTTCTCATAGGACGCCACGAGCCCGCCTTCCATCCAGCCCGCGCCATGCTTCACGAGGTTGGCGCCGCCCATGACCGCGCCCCACAGCGACATCTCGGTCTCGTAGGCCGCCTGGGCATCGACGGCGTTGGCGGCGCAGGGCGCGCTCGAACGATAGGGCAGGCCGTAGCGCCGGGCAAGCTGCCCGCCGGCGAGCGCACCCAGCGTGTACTCCGGCGTTCCGAAGGCGGGCGCTCCGCTCTTCATGTCGACGTTCGAGGTGAACCCGCCATAGAGCACCGGGGCTCCGGGTCGCACCATCTGCGCGAAGGCGATGACGCCCAGCGCTTCTGCGTTCTGCTGCGCCAGGGCCCCGGCGAGCGTCGCCGGCGCCATCGCACCGCTGAGGGTGAACGGGGTGATGATGCAGGCCTGCCCCGCCCGCGCCATCGCCATCAGCCCGCCCAGCATTGCGCCGTCGACGCGCAGCGGCGAGTTCGTGTTGATGGTCGAGAGCAGCCCCGGCTTCTCGACGATCTCGTCGCGGGTTATGCCCCGGGCGATGCAGTTCATCGCGATGCCGTCCTCGACGCGATCCGGGCCGATGGCCGAAGGCTGCCACACCCGGTCGGTGAGCGTGATGAAGGCGTAATGCGCGTCGAGATGCCGGGTCGAGGGCGGCAGGTCGATCGGCTCCACCGGGTACCCGGCGGCAAGGTGGATGATGTTGAGGCTTTGGATCAGCTTCAGCAGGTCGCAATAATCGGCGAAGTTGCCGGGCCGCCGGCCGCGGTCGAGGTCGGAGACGTTCGGCGCGCTCGAGACGGCGCAGAAGTTCACGTTGTCGCCGCCGATCCGGACATCGTGCGCCGGGTTGCGGGCATGGAGCGTGAACTCCGACGGCGCCTTGGCAACGAATTCCGCAATCAAGTGGCGGTCGAAACGGACGCGATGGTTCGAGCGGTCGACATCGGCCCCCGCCGCGGCCAGGATGTCCAGCGCTTCGTCGTTGAGGAACTCGAGACCGAAGGTCTCCAGAATCCGCATCGAGGCGTCGTGGATCCGGTCCAGCTGCTCGGGCCGGAGGACCTCGATCGGCCGATAGGGGTTGACCAGGTTGCGCCAGGGGGGCTGCCGGAACCCGCCGGCCTCGCGCCGGGTCTTGCGCCGGGCGCCGCCGGGCGCCGCCGTTTCCGAATTCGCCGCCGAACCTCTGCGCATCGCAGGGCACTCCTTATCATTCAAATCCGACGCTTTCCCTCGCCGCTCTTTCCCGCACCGGCGCAAGGCGGACGGTCAGGGCACGCTCTTGACCATCCAGAAGCGGGGCCTTGGCCGCTCGTCGAAGCCCGACCTTCCTCGTCGTGTATTCGACGGCCGTGGCTCCTCCCGACGGAGGAGGTGACGCAAAGCCCCATGCGGCGGGCCCGAAGCCATGCTATCCCTGTCACGTCGAGTTTCGGATCCCGCATCAGCGGCCCGCGAATCGACCTCCGAACGTCATCCGGCGGCCATGCACGTAAACCACCCGATCTGGCTCAGGACAGTCAGCACGCCCGGGGCCGTGGTTTTCGCCATCATGTTTGCGCTCGAGTCGCTGGCACGGGCGTCACTCGCGACGGTGATCCCCCTGCAAGCCTACGGCCTGCTGCAGGAGGCCCGCGACGTCAGCGTCCTCTACTTCGGCGTCGGCGTGACCGGGCTGATCGGCAGCTTCACGATCCCGCTGCTGATCCGACGGTTCCGCCGCCGCTGGGTGTACTCGATGGGCGTCGGCTTCTTCATCCTGGCGGCGGCCCTGCTCGCGACCGGTACCCTCGCGGGCCAGGTTTCGGGCATGCTCGTTCGGGCCTTCGCCACCGCCAGCACGAACATCGCGCTCAGCCTCTATGTCATGGACTACATCCGCAAGCGCGATCTCGTCCGTTCCGAGCCGCTGAAGCTGATGTTCAGCGCGTTCGCCTGGACCGGGGGGCCGTTTCTGGGCGTGTTCCTCTACCGCGAGGTGGCACCCTGGGCGCCGGAGGCGGTGAGCGCCGGCAGCGCGGCGCTGCTGCTCGCCTATTTCTGGTATCTCCGGTTGCAGGAGAACCCGGCCGTCGCAGCCGCCACCCGGCCGCCGCCGAACCCGATCAAGAGCATCGCCCGCTTTCTCGCCCAGCCGCGCCTTCGCCTCGCCTGGCTCATCCCGTTCGGCCGGTCCTCCTGGTGGGCCATGTTCTTCGTCTATCCGCCGCTCTACATGGTTCAGTCCGGGGTCGGCGAACTGGCCGGCGCCCTTCTGGTCTCCGTCGGCAACGCCCTCTTGATCTTCACGCCGCTGGTCGGCCGGGCGGCCGAGCGGTACGGCCTGCGCCGTCTGATCATCGGCGCCCTGGCGGCGGCCGGGATCTGCAGCCTGCTGGCCGTGGTGTTCTTCGCGGTTCCGGCGGCGGTCGCCGCCAGCCTGCTGGGCGCCGCGATCGCCGCGGCGGTCCTGGACGCGGTCGGGAACATCCCGTTCCTGCGCTCGGTGCACCCATATGAGCGGCCGCAGATGACCACCGTCTTCCGCACCTACATCGACTTCTCGGAGCTGTTGCCGGCCGCGCTCTTCGCGCTGATGCTGACCTTCTTCGACATGCGGGCGGTGTTCGCGACGAGCGGAATCGTGATGCTTGGGATCGCGCTGATCGCCCGACACCTGCCGCGCCGGATGTAGCGTGACGGCCGCGGGCGGTCCGGAATCCGGCCGCGATTCCCCCTGAAGGCGCCTACAGACACGCTAAACGTTTATCACCCGTTAACGGCGGAAAGAACGTTTATCGCCTGTTAACGGCGGAAAGATAGCTTGGGTCTTGGCAGATCTCGACCCGGCAACCCCGAGGCGCCTGTGACCGGATTCGCGATTCCGCTTGGCCCGACAGCTGCGCCCGCCACACGGTCCGGCGTGAGAGCCGGAATCTTTGCCTTCGGCGCCGCGATGATTCTGGTGACCGTAGCGCTTATCGCCGAGGATCTGTGGGAAGATCGCCAATACGCGCTCGACTTGGCCGCCCAGAGAACCGAGAGCGTCGCGGAAGTGCTGGCCGAGCATACGGCGCGTACCGTCGAGACCATTGACCTGACGCTTGCCAACATCGTCCGCGAGATCGAGAACCGCCGCGCAGAGGATCGGCTGACGAGCTTCGACCCGGAGATTCGCCAGCTTCTGCGGCGCGAGATCGCGCATGCCCCGCAGATGCGCGCCCTCATCGTGACGGATGCCGCCGGGACCGTGACCCAGAGTTCTGCGAACAGACCGGCGAGCCCGATCACCGTTGCCGACCGGCGCTACTTCATTGGCCAGCGCGACGGCACCGGGACGACCGGCCTTTTCATCGACCGACCGGCACGCAGCCGCATGAACGACAAGTGGTTCATCGGGATGAGCCGGCGCCTCTCGAATCCCGATGGCAGCTTTGCCGGCATCGTCGCCGCGATCGCCGAGCCGGACTATTTTCGAGGGCTTTACCGATCGCTTCAGGGCGACCATCGCGGGCGCACCAGCCCGCATAAGTTCATCGGGCTGCTCCGCGTCGATGGCGCGCCCCTGGTCCTGTCGTCGGAAACCGACCACCTCTTTTCCGATTCGGTGTGGCCCATGCTGTCGGTCGGCGTTCCCTGGTCTCTCGCCATCGGCGGCGAGTCCATCATCGGCACCACGCGCGCCGTTCCCGGCTGGCCGCTGTTCGTGGTCGTCGAGCAACCGCGGGACGCCGTACTCGCTCATTGGCGGGAGGATCTCCGCCACGGCATCGTCTTTTGCCTCGTTATCGGGAGCGCCGTCTTCCTGCTGACAGGCCTTCTGGGGCAGCAGCTTCGACGGCGGGAGCGGTCCGAGATCGCCCTGCGCGAGAGCCAAGAGCGGTTGGAGCTTGCGCTCAGCGGCACTTCGGACGGGTTGTGGGACTGGACCATCCCGCTGGGAGCGTTCTGGTGCTCGCCCCGGTTCCGGCAGATGCTCGGCTATGCCGAGGAGGAGCTGGTGCTCGACGGCAGCGGGCTCGAGGCATGGATCCATCCGGAGGACCGCCGGCGGGTGCGGGCCGAGCTGGAGCGGCATTGGCGCAGCCGGGCGCCATTCGAAGTCGAGTCGCGCCTGCGCCGGCGCGACGGAACCTACAAATGGTACAGCATCCGCGGGCAAACGGTCTGGAGCGACACCGGCAGGCCGATGCGAATGGCCGGGTCGATCGACGACGTAACCGAACGCAAGCAGGCCGAAGCCTGGTTGATGTCGGCCCTCGACGATCTGCAGGAGAGCGAGGCGAAGCTTCGGTCGCTGATGTCGAACATCCCGGGGGCCTGCTACCGCTGCCTCGGCGACGGCCACCGGACGATGCAGTTCATCAGCGATGCGATCCTGGAGATCTCCGGGTACAAGGCCGACGAGTTCCTGTCGGGACACGTCCGGCACCTCACCGACCTGATCCATCCGGATGACCGGCCGGTCGTCGAGCACGCCGTCGGCCGAGCCGTGAGAAGCCGGCATTCGTTCGACCTCGAATACAGGATCCTGCACCGGGACGGCTCGATCCGCTGGGTCCACGAAAAGGGCTTGGCCGTCTTCAACCAGAGCGGCGATCTGCTCTATCTCGACGGTGTGATCTTCGACGTCACGGAACGCCGGCGCGCGGAAGAGGAGCTTCGTGCCGCCAAGGAAGCGGCAGAGGCCGCCAATTCGGCCAAATCCGAGTTCCTCGCCACGATGAGCCACGAGATCCGCACGCCGATGAACGGCATTCTGGGCATGACGGGCCTGCTTCTGGACAGCCCGCTGGACGAGGAGCAGCGCCTCTATGCGCGATCGATCCACCAGTCGGCCGATGCGCTGCTCACGATCATCAACGACATCCTCGATTTCTCCAAGCTTGAAGCCGACCGGCTGACTCTCGAGACGATCGACTTCGACGTTGCGGCCGTCGTCGCCAGCGTCGGCGAGCTTTGCGGACCGCGCGCCCACGCGAAGGGTCTCGACCTCGGCATCTTCGTCGACCCGTCGATGCCGCAGCGGCTGCGCGGCGACCCGAGCCGCCTGCGGCAGATCCTGCTCAACCTTGTCGGCAACGCCATCAAGTTCACGGAATCCGGGGGTGTCGCCGTCGAAGTCTCCGACCTCGGCGAGCCGCGCACGGGCAACGAGGTGGTCCTGCTGTTCAAGATCACCGATTCCGGCATCGGCATCCCAAAGGATGTCCAGGGCCGCCTGTTCACGAAGTTCACGCAGGCGGACTCCTCGACGACGCGCCGCTTCGGCGGAACGGGTCTCGGCCTCGCGATCAGCAAGCAACTCGTCGAGCGGATGGGCGGACGCATCGGCCTCGAAAGCGAGCCCGGCAAGGGCAGCACGTTCTGGTTCACCGTCCGCTTCGCGGCCGCCGAGAACCAGGCGGCGGCGAAGCGGACGGAGGAGGACAGCGGCCTGCGCGGCCTGCGTGCACTCGTCGTCGACGGCAATCGCGTCAATCGCCTCATTTTCGAGAAACTGATGGTGTCCTGGGGCATGTCCGTCCGATCGGTCGAGAACGGACCGGCGGCGCTGAAGGCGCTGGACGATGCTTGGCGAGCCGGCCAGCCGTTCGACGTCGCTCTGATCGACCGCTCGATGGCAGGGATGGACGGCGAAACGCTCGGCCGGCGCATCCGCGCGAACCCGGCCTTCGCCGCGATGCACCTCGTCCTCGTGGCCCCGTTCGGTGATCCGGTCGACGGGGAGACCAAGAACAAGGCGGCTGAGTTCGCCGCCCGGTTGTGCAAGCCGGTGTCTCAGACGCAGCTCCTGACCTGCTTGCGGGATCTGGTCGGCGCACCGGCGCCGAGGCCGCGGCGGGACCGGACCGGCCAGGCGCCGGAGTCCGGGCCGAAGCCGCCGGACGGCCGGCCGCTGCGCATCCTGCTTGCCGAGGACAATCAGGTGAATCAGCTCCTGACCGTGGCGATCCTGGAGAAGGCCGGGCACCGCGTCGACATCGCCGGCAACGGCATCGAAGCCGTCGAGGCCGTCCTCAATAGGCCCTACGACATCGTGCTGATGGACATCCAGATGCCAGAGATGGACGGCATCCAGGCAACCCGGCGCATCCGCGCGCTGCCGGACGGCAAGGGACGAATCCCGATCATCGCCATCACGGCGAACGCGATGCGCGGTGACCGGGAACGACTGCTTCAGGCCGGCATGAATGACTATGTCGCCAAGCCGATCGACCGCACGCACCTCTTCGAGGTCATCCGGCGCTGGAGCGGCGGCCACGGCTCATTCGGCGGCTCGGCCGACGCCGAGGCGGAGCCAGCGGCAGCGAACGGGAATCCCGCGGCCGAGGCCGCTCTCTCCAACATGATCGAGTCGCTGAGCGCGCTGCGGCGAACGGGATCGGATGACGCATGACCGACGACCGCCCCGAGACGCCCCGGGACATCGGCAACGCCGATCGGGGGGCAGAACCCGGCATGGCCGAGAGCCTCACGCGCGCCGAGGCCGTCATCGCCAAGCTGGCAGCGGAGTACCCCGCCATCGCCCTCAAGGACGTCGCCGACTGCCAGGCCGCCCTCGACGCGGCACGGGCGGAACCGGTGCGGCGGTACGAGCATCTGCGGCGCCTCTATAGCATCGCTCACAACATCAAGGGTCAGGGCGGCAGCTTCAACTATCCGCTGGTCACCCGGATCGGCCAGTCTCTATGCCGGTTCATTGCCGAGGCCGGTGAAATGGAACTCCAGGAAACGGAGCTGCCGATCGTCCAGGCTCATCTCGACGCGCTCAAACTGATCCTCGAACAGCGAATCAGCGGCGAGGGCGGCGAAACCGCGACCAAGCTCGCCGAACGCCTCGAGGCCTTGACCCACCGGGACGCGTAGAACCGCGACGCCCCGCCGACGGCGGCTAGAACGACAGCGTCTCGGCCTGCAGCACGTGAGGAAGCCGACGGACGCGCTCGAGCAGATCGGCGCCCAGCGCCTGGTCGACCTCGATCAGCGCGATGGCGATATCGCCGGGTGCGCTGCGGCCGAGATGGAACGTGGCGATGTTCACCCCCGCCTCGCCGAGCAGGGTGCCGAGGCGCCCGATGAAGCCCGGCTTGTCCCGGTTGGTGGTGTAGAGCATGTGGCGGCCCAGTTCGGCCTCGATCGGGATGCCGTGGATCTCGACGATGCGCGGCTTGTCGCCGCCAAAGAGGGTGCCCGCGATGCTGCGCTGGCGCCGGTCCGTCTCTACCGTGAGTCGTATGAGCGTCTGGTAGTTGCTTGGCCGGTCGTGCTTCACCTCGCTCACCCGAATCTCGCGCTCGCGCGCGATGACGGGGGCGTTCACCATGTTCACGTTGTCGAGCATCGGCGCCAACAGGCCGGCCAGGGCCGTGGCGGTCAGCGGCCGCGTGTTGAGCTCGGCCGCGTGGCCCTCATACTCGATCGTGACGGCACACAGGCCGGAGCGCGTGAGCTGACCCGCGAAGCTCCCGAGCTGTCCGGCCAGACTCATATAGGGCCGCAGCTTCGGCGCCTCCTCGGCCGAGACGGACGGCATGTTGAGGGCGTTGCTGACCGCGCCGGTCAGCAGGAAATCGGCCATCTGTTCGGCGATCTGGACCGCCACCTTCTCCTGCGCCTCACTGGTGGCGGCACCGAGATGCGGCGTCACCACGACCTGCTCCAGCTCGAAGAGCGGGTTGGAGTGCGCCGGCTCCTCCGCAAAGACATCGAGGGCGGCGCCGGCCACATGGCCCGCTTCGATGGCCGCCTTGAGATCCTCTTCGACGACAAGCCCGCCGCGCGCGCAATTGATGATGCGCACGCCGGGTTTGGTCTTGGCGAGCGCGGATGCGTCGATCATGCGACGGGTCGCATCGGTGAGCGGCGTGTGCAGCGTGATGAAGTCGGCGCGCGCCAGAAGCTCGTCCATCTCCACCTTCTCCACGCCGAGGTCGCGCGCCCGGTCCTCGGACAGGAAGGGGTCGTAGGCGATCACCTTCATCTTCAGACCATGCGCCCGGTCAGCGACGATGGAGCCGATGTTGCCGCAGCCGACGATGCCGAGCGTCTTGCCGGTGAGCTCGACGCCCATGAAGCGCGACTTCTCCCACTTGCCGGCCCGGGTCGAGCGGTCGGCGGCCGGAATCTGCCGGGCGAGCGCCATCATCATCGCGATGGCGTGCTCAGCCGTGGTGATCGCGTTGCCGTGCGGGGTGTTCATGACCACCACGCCGCGCTGCGTCGCCGCCGCAAGGTCGATGTTGTCGACGCCGATGCCGGCACGGCCGATGACCTTGAGGTTCTCGGCGGCGGCAAGAATCCGCTCTGTCACCTTGGTCGCCGACCGCACGGCAAGGCCGTTATAAGCGCCGATACAGGCCTCGAGCTCGGCCGGCGACAATCCGGGCCGCAGATCGGCCTCGATGCCCCGTTCGCGGAAGACCTCGACCGCGCGGGGGCTCAGCTCATCGGCGATCAGTACCTTGCTCATGACGCTTCCTCGCTGTTCACGGATTGCTGCGACGGATTTCGTCGAACGCCCAATCCAGCCACGGGAAGAGGGCCTCGAGATCGGCGGTTTCCACCGTGGCGCCGGCCCACAGACGCAGGCCCGGCGGCGCCTCCCGATAGGCCCCGATGTCGTAGGCGACGCCTTCGTCTTCAAGCCGATCGGCGAGCGCCCGGGCCGCCTTCGCCTGGGCCGGTGCATCGAGCGCGGCGAACCAGGGATCGACGATCCTGAGGCAGACCGAGGTGGTCGAGCGCGTCGCCGGGTCCACGGCCAGGAAGTCGACCCAGGGCGTCCGCGCGACCCAGGCGGCGATGGCATCGAAGTTCGCCTGCGTGCGTCCGATCAATCCGGGCAGGCCGCCGACCGACTCGGCCCAGCGCAGCGAATCGATCGCGTCTTCGACCGCGAGCAGGGACGGGGTGTTGATGGTGTCGCCCTTGAAGATTCCTTCGATGAGCTCGCCGTCCTTGGCGAGCCGGAACAGCTTCGGCATCGGCCAGCTCGGCCTGTGCTGCGTGAGCCGCGCGACGGCGCGCGGGCCGAGGGCCAGCATGCCGTGCGCCGCCTCCCCCCCGAGAACCTTCTGCCAGGACCAGGTGACGACGTCCAGCCGGTCCCAAGGCAGGTCCATCGCGAACACGGCCGAGGTCGCGTCGCAGATCACGAGGCCCTCGCGGTCCCGCGGGATCCACGCCCCGTCGGGCACGCGGACGCCCGAGGTCGTTCCGTTCCAGGTAAAGACGACGTCGCGCCCGCGCGCATCGGCCTGGCGAAGGTCGGGCAGCGCGCCGTAGGGCGCCTCGAAGACCCGGACGTCCGGCAGGCGGAGCTGTTTCACGACATCGGCGACCCAGGTCCGGCCGAAGCTCTCCCAGGCGAGGACATCGACACCGCGGGGGCCGAGCAGCGACCAGAGCGCCATCTCCACCGCGCCGGTATCGGAGCCCGGCACGATGCCGAGGCGATACTCCGCCGGCAGACCAAGGATCGCGCGGCTCCGCTCGATCACCTCGGCGAGCTTCGCCCGGCCGGGCTTCGAGCGGTGCGAGCGGCCGAGGCAGGCCTCGGCGAGGACCTCGGGCGACCAGCCCGGCCGCTTGGCGCAGGGGCCGGAGGAGAAGAAGGGGCGATGCGGGCGCGTGGCTGGCTTTTCGGGCTGGGTCATCGGTCTCCCATCTCAGTCGCGGAACTCGCTCTCGGAATAGCCCTGCAGATAGAGCAGGCCGGTGAGGTCGGCATGGTCGAGGCGGTAGCGGGCCGCGGCGACGACGGCCGCCTTGCCGCGGAAGGCGACGCCGAGACCGGCTGCCCGCAGCATCGGGATGTCGTTGGCGCCGTCGCCCACCGCCGCAGTGGCATCGAGCGGCAGACCGCGCTCGGCGGCCAGCGCCTCCAAGGCCGCGCGTTTCGCCGTGCGGTCCAGGATCGGCTCCGCCACGCGCCCGGTAAGGCGGCCGTCCCGGATCTCCAGACGGTTCGCGCGGTGCTCGTCGAAGCCGCAAGCGGCCTGCACCGGGGCGGTGAACCAGTCGAAGCCGCCGGAGACCAGCGCGGTGTAGGCGCCGTACGCCCGCATGGTCTGAACGAGCGTTCGGGCGCCGGGCGTGAGCTCGATCAAGTCCTTCACCCGATCGAGGACCTCGACGGAGAGGCCGCCGAGCAGCGCCACGCGCTCCCGCACCGCCTGCGCGAAGTCGATCTCTCCCCGCATGGCGCGCGCGGTGATCGGGACGATCCGGTCCTCGACACCGGCGAGGCGCCCGAGCTCGTCCAGCATCTCGCCGGTGATGATCGTGGATTCCATGTCGGCGACGAGCAGCCGCTTGCGGCGCCCCTCTCCGTCCGGCTGCGCGGCGAGGTCGATGGGCGCGCCGCCCAGACGGGCGCGCACGGCCGCCTCCGCCGCGGCCGCCTCGCAGCCTTCGAAGGGCAGATCGCAGGCGACGCCGGGCTTGAGCCAGCGGACCTCATCGAGCCGCGCGCCGGTCTCGCGGAGCGCCGCCCGTGCCGCGGCGATCACGTCGGAACCCAAGGGGTCGGAGGCGAGGCCTGCGATCAAGGTGAGCACCTGTCGCATGGCGCGGATTGTGTTTTGCGGAGCGGCCCGGGCACAAGCGCCTGTCGATCACATTTTGCTTCAAAACATTTCGATGACGCCCGGCGATTGCGCGATACCTCCTTGCGGATCCGTGGACCGGCGCGATGCGGTGCTTTAGGCCGCCAAACGAGGATAGTCGATATATCCCTTCGCCCCGCCGCCATAGAAGGTCGCGCGGTCGGCCTCGTTGAGCGGAGCGCCTTTCCTGTATCGCTCGATAAAATCGGGATTTGCCAAGGCCCACCGCCCGATCGGCAGGACATCGGCCAGACCTGACTTCAGATCATCCTCCAACGTTTCGAGCGTGCGCCCGGACCGCAGAAGGAGCAGCGGGTTCGACCAGCGAGCGCGGATATCCTGAGCGAGCTTCTCATCGCCAGTGTGCATCAGGTGAAGATAGGCCAGTCCGAGCTTGTCGAGTTCCGCCACGAGATACCGGTAGAGATCGGGGGCTTCTTCTCCTTCGACCAGGCCGCCAATTGGAGCAGATGGCGATATGCGAAAGCCCACCCGCTCCGGACCGATCTCGTCGGCGATGGCCGCGGCCACCTCGATTCCAAATCGCGCCCTGTTCTCGATCGATCCGCCATAGGCGTCCGTGCGCTGATTGGCGTTGGGTGCGAAGAACTGATGGATGAGGTAGCCGTTGGCTCCGTGTATTTCGACTCCGTCCGCTCCCGCTTCGATGGCACGTCTGGCGGCATACCGAAAGTCATCCACCGTTTTCCTGATTTCCGCCACGCTCAGGGCACGAGGGACTGGAGCATCCTGCATGCCGCTGGGCGTGAACATTCTCTGGCCCGGCGCGATTGCGGACGGAGCTACCGGCTGGCGGTGGTGAGGCGTGTTGTCCGGGTGTGACATGCGCCCGACATGCATGAGTTGTATGAACATCCTGCCGCCCGCGTCATGAACGGCCGACGTCACCTTTCTCCAGCCTTCCACATGGGCGTCGGCGTAGATTCCGGGCGTCGTCATATATCCCTGTCCGTCATCGGAAGGCTGCGTGCCTTCGGTAATGATGAGGCCGAGGGACGCCCGCTGCGCGTAGTATTCGGTGGCTAGATCGCCTGGCGTGCCATCAGGCTTGGCGCGGCTGCGCGTCATGGGCGCCATCGCAAGGCGGTGCGGCAGCGAAATTTTTCCAACAGTGATCGGGTCCCAGAGACTGGTCATGTTCTTCTGTCCTGCGTTGGGCTTTGTATCAATAATGGACCGACTGCAGCGCGTTCATGCTCCCGACCGGCTCGACTGAGCTGCGGCCGTCTGCTGCCTTTTCGTCTGATTTTCTGGCAGCTCTGCGTAGACATATCTCTGGCCGGGCGAGGATATTAGGTGGTAGAAGCGGGACATATCGTCTCGTTTCTGGAACGGACGAACGATGGACATATCGAAATTGGCGGACTTCAACGCCGTGGCGCTGCACGGCGGCTTTAGCGCCGCCAGCCGGGCGAGCGGCATTCCGAAGGCAACGCTTTCGCGGAGGCTGCGAGAACTCGAAGAGGAACTGGGCGTTCGATTGATCGAGCGGGGAACCCGTTCACTGCGCCTCACCGAGGAAGGGCAGCTGCTGCGCAACCGCACCGCTCATCTGATCGACGAGCTCGCGGAGACCGGCGAAGAAATAGCCGGTCATGCCGGACGTCCGCGGGGAAGGCTGCGGATCAGCGCGCCGGGGCTTTTCGCGCACACCGCCTTGGGCAAGATCGTTGCCGATTTCGTTGCCGCTTATCCCGACGTAACCGTCGATGTGTCGGTCGAGGATCGGTTTGTGGATCCGATCGCCGAGGAATTCGACATCGTGGTGCGGATCAATCCCCAGCCGACCAGCGACCTTGTCGGCCAGTGCTTCCTCAGGGACGATCTCGTGATCGCTGCGCCGCCGAGCCTGCCAATCCCCGAATTCGACGGCGCGGCGGTCGCCGCCGTCATGCTCGCCGCGGCTCGCGATGCGACCGAATGGACGATCGACACGGGGAGCTGCCAACGCACCGTCCGCCCACGGACGGTGCTGCGCTGCTCATCGATGCTCCTGGTCTACAACGCCGTGCTGGCCGGTACGGGTGCCGCCATGATGCCACGCTGGCTGGCCGAGCCGGATTTCACCGCCGGCGCGCTTGCTAATTGGGGAACGGTCCCCGGGCGTCGGGTCGAGGCCTGGGCGCTCCACACTTCGCGACGCCTGGAAAGTCCGAAAGTAAAGGCCTTCATGAACATACTCTTGGCCGCCTACGATCCCGCGGTAAGAAACGTTCCGGGACTTCGCCCGAAGGCGATTGAGAACCCTTTCCGGCGCTAGGCTGTGTCGCCAGACGATGACCGAGGCGAGCTGGGCAAAGGCGAGGTAGTGGGCGGCATCGAGGAAGCGCCGGTGATCGAGGGAGGGCCGTCCGGTCCTCGGCTTCTGGACCGGCAACAAAGGGCGAGAGCCGATCCCACATGGCATCGGTCAGCATGGTCCTGATCGTCACCCGGCCCGGATGCGATCAGGTCAGCCCTGCGCCATCCCCCTTTGACACACGGCCTAGACCTTCTCCACCGCGCCGCCGCCTTCGGCCCAATCCTTGAAGGCGCCGAGGTTGCGGACGTCCTTGTAGCCGAGATCCTGGAGCGTCTTTCCGGCAAGGGCCGACCGCCCGCCGGAGGCGCAGTAGAGGATCACGGTCTTGTTTCGATCGAAGGCGGCGTCGTGGTACGGCGATTCGGGATCGGCACGAAACTCGAGCATGCCGCGGGGAATGTGGACCGCACCCTTGATCTTGCCGGTGGCCTGCAGTTCCGGGGCGTCGCGCACATCGACGACGAGGGCATTCCCTTCCGCCATCAAGGCGGCGGTGTCTTCGAGATTGATCCGCGGCACCGCGGCGTGGGCCGCGGCCAGCATGTCCTTGACGGATGTCGGCATCTGAACCCTCCTAATGGGCGCCCCCCGCGGGCGTCCCGGTCCGACCGGCGCGAAACACAGCCTACGGCTTGCCGGTTGGGAACGCCAGCCGCCTTACTTTGTGCCGAACAGCCGGTCGCCGGCATCGCCGAGGCCAGGGACGATATAGGCGTGCTCGTCGAGGCGATCGTCGAGCGCGGCGGCATAGACCGGAATCTCCGGATGGGCGTCGCGGAAGACCGTCATGCCCTCGGGCGCGGCGACCAGCGCCATCAGGCGGATCCTGGCATCCGGCACGCCCCTGCGGTTCAGCAGGTCCACGGCGGCCACGGCGGAGTAACCCGTCGCCAGCATCGGATCGACCAGGATGAAGAGCCGGCCTTCCGGTTCCGGCAGCTTGACGAAGTATTCGACCGGCCGCTTGGTCGCGGGATCGCGGTAAAGGCCGACATGCCCCATCCGCGCCGAAGGGATCAGGTCCTGAAGCCCTTCCGCCATGCCGAGGCCGGCCCGCAGGATCGAGACGATCGCAACCTTCTTTCCGGCGATCTTCGGCGCCTCCATCGCCGCGAGCGGCGTCTCGATCCGTTCCATGGCCACGGGCAGATCGCGCGTGATCTCGTAGCCCATGAGCAGCGCGATCTCCTTCAGGAGCCGGCGGAACTGGATCGTCGGCGTGCCCTTCTCCCGCGCGAGCGAAAGCTTGTGCTGGATCAGCGGATGGTCGAGCAGGCGGAGATTCGGGAACTCGGCGGTCGATGTCATGGCGGCTCCTCGTGGGGCGGCTCCTCGTGGACGCGCGCGCCCGGCGATCGGCGGGCCAGCGACAGGGCCGCCATGGTACCGGCGATCGCCAGCGCCGTCATGACGAAGAACGCCCCGCCGCCAAGATGCTCGTACAGGGCGCCGGACAGCAGCATGACCGTGCCGGAAACCGCGCCCAGCGCCACGGCACTGTAGAGGCTTTGCGCGGTCGCGGCGAGGCCGGGCGCCGCCGCCTGGGCGAGGAAGGTCACGGCGGCGAGGTGAGTCGCCCCGAAGGTCAGGCCGTGGAGCAGCTGGACCGGAACCAGAACCGGCAGGTCGGCGCTCAACCCCAGCAAGGTCCAGCGAAGGACGGCCGCGGCGCCGCCTAGCGCGAGCAGCCGCGCGCTGCCGAGCCGGCGCAGCACCCGCGCGCCGAAGACAAACAGCAGGATCTCGGCGATCACGCCCTCGGCCCACAACCAGCCGATCACGTCCTTGGCGTGCCCGGCGGCCTGCCAATGCAGCGTGCCAAAGCCGTAGAGGACGCCGTGGCTCGCCTGGATCAGGCTGGCGCCGGCGAGGAATGCCAGGAACCGGCGGTCGGCCAGCAGCCCGATCAGCCCGCGATCCGGGCCGCGCAACGCCGGCCGCTGCTCCGGCAGCGCGAAGGACGCCGCGAGCGTCAGCGCCAGCGCGACCAGCACCGCGCCGAGGATGAGCTCGGGCGAACGGCCGGCGAAGATTGCGCCGCCGAGGCTGGCCGCGAGGATGAAGGACAACGATCCCCAGAGCCGGATGCGCCCATAGTCGAGCCGGTGCGCGGCGGCCGTCCGCACGGTCAGGCTGTCGCCGAGCGGCAGCATCGCCGTGAAGCAAAGGCTGGAAAGAGCGGTCACCGCCAGGATCGACCAGAACCCGGCGGTCGCCGCAAAAAGCGCGTAGCCGGCGAGGCTGCCGAAGGCGAGCAGGATCAGGGGGCGCCGGGTCTCGCCGCGCCGGTCGGCGGCGCGCGCGACCAGCGGATTGGTCAGCAGCTTGATCCAGAACGGAAGCGACAGCACGAGGCCGATCTCGGCGCCGTCGAGGCCTCGCGCCGTCAGCCAGACCGGCCAGAACGGCAGCACGACGCCGATGACGACGAAATAGGCGACGTAGAACAGCGACAGCCGAAGCGATAGCAGGATCGGGGTCATCGTCTGGCTTCACCCGCGTCCGCACCGCCGCCGTGACGCGGGCGGGCGCCTATCACCACGCACCGACTCTTTCGCGAACGACGGGGCCGGCATCGACGGGGCCGTCGCCGAGCGTGAAGGCAGCACGGACCGCAGCCGCCGCCCGGTCCGCCTCGGCCTCGGTCCGCGCATGGACGATCGCCAGCGGCCGGGAGGAGGCCTTCGCTTCCGGGCCGACCGCTTCGCCAAGGCCGGCGACCGCCTCCAACCCGACGCGGTGATCGACCGGGTCGGAGGCCCGCGTCCGGCCGCCGCCGAGCGCGACCACGGCCAAGCCGAGCGCGCGCACCTCCACGGCCGTCACGATCCCGTCGCGATCGGCATGAACGGCGCGGCGGACCGGCGCCGTCGGCAGATGCCGGTCGGGCGCCGCGACGAGATCGGCGGGCCCGCCGAGCGCCGCCACCATGCGCTGGAACCGCTCCGCCGCCGCGCCGGACCCGAGCGCCCGGTCGAGCTTGGCCTCGGCGGCCGCGCCATCCGCGGCGAGCCCCCCCAGCATCAGCATCTCGGCGCCGAGCGCGCGCACCACCGCGTGCAGCCGCGGATCGCGCGCGCGGCCGATCAGGTAATCCACAGCCTCCCGCACCTCCAGGGCGTTCCCGGCGCTCCGCCCCAGCACCTGGTCCATGTCGGTGAGCAGCGCCACGGTCGGCAGGCCTGCGCCGCGGGCCACCGTGACGAGGCTCTCGGCCAGCTCGCGCGCCGTCTCCATCTCTGCCGCGAAGGCGCCGCGGCCGACCTTCACGTCTATGACCAGCCCGGTGAGCCCCGCCGCGAGCTTCTTCGACAGGATCGAGGCGGTGATGAGCGGGATCGATTCGACGGTCGCGGTCACGTCGCGGATGGCGTAGAGGCGGCGGTCCGCCGGCGCCAGATCCGGCGTCTGGCCG
The DNA here is from genome assembly GCA_964551315.1 of uncultured Rhodospirillaceae bacterium. Lineage (GTDB taxonomy): Bacteria > Pseudomonadota > Alphaproteobacteria > Dongiales > Dongiaceae > Virgifigura. The sequence goes on from CAZKCM010000001.1 coordinate 76,426, forward strand.
ATGATGGCGCAGCCGGCCGCCGCGACCGCGGCGCGGAAGCGGTCGAGGTCCGGCTGGGCCTGATAGCCGGGGATGCTCTCCAGCTTGTCGAGCGTGCCGCCGGTGTGGCCGAGGCCGCGGCCCGAGATCATCGGCACCACGCCGCCGCAGGCCGCCACCATCGGCGCCAGCACCAGGCTCACCTTGTCGCCCACCCCGCCCGTCGAGTGTTTGTCGAGGATCGGTCCGGGCAGGTCGAAGCCGGACCAGTCCAACACGGTGCCGGACCGCGTCATCGCCCGGGTCAGCGCCACGCGCTCCGCCATCGTCATGCCGCGGAAGAAGACGGCCATGGCGAAGGCGGCAACCTGCCCCTCGCCGATCGATCCGTCGGTCAGGCCGCGGACGAAGAACTCGATCTCCGCCGCGTCGAGCGCCGCGCCGTCGCGCTTGCGGCGGATGATCTCCTGCGGAAGGAAGGGCGCGCCGGTCATGAAGCCCGCGGCGGTCGGCGTTCGACCGCCGTCACGCCCGATCCGCGCCAAGCGCGGCGAGCAGCGGCGCGAGCAGGCCGCTGGCGCCGATCCGGAAGGACTCGGACCGCAGGAAGGCGGGGCCGAGCAGGCGCTCGGCGAGGGTGGCGTAATCCGCGGCGTCCTCGACGGTCCGGATGCCGCCCGCCGCCTTGAAGCCGACGGTGCGGCCGGTCCGGTCGCGGTGTTCGCGGATGACGGTCAGCATCGTCCCAGCCGCCGGCAGGGTCGCGCCCGGCTGCAGCGTTCCCGTCGAGGTCTTGAGGAAGTCCGCCCCGGCGGCGATCGCGTCGCGGCTCGCCGCGGCGATGATTTCCGTGTCCTCCAATTGGCCGGCCTCGAGGATGACCTTCAGCCGCGCCCGGTCGCCGCAGGCGACGCGGGCCGCGGCGACGACGGCGCGCGCCGCGCCGCGATCGCCCGCGGCATAGGCGGCATGGGGCAGGACGACATCGACCTCCTCCGCCCCTTCGATCAGGGCGGCGGCGACCTCGGCGGCCACCTCCTCGGGCGCTCCCGTGCCGGCCGGGAAGTTGGCGACGGTCGCGACCCGTACGCCGGTCCCGTCGAGCGCGGCACGCGCCCGGGCAACGAACCGGGGATGAAGGCAGACCGCCGCGACGGGTCCGCCCGGCGTCACCGCGTCCCGGCAGAGGGCGGCGATATCGGCTTCGGACGCCTGCGGATCCAGGTTCGTCAGATCGAGCAGCGGCAGGATCCGGGCCGCGGCTGCGGCGAGATCGGGGTCAGCGGCCGTCGGCACGGGCGGGGAATGGCTCATCGGACATTCCTTCCAGAAATGCGATCAGAAGGCGCCGCAGGTCCGCGCCCAGACGCGCGGCGATGGCCAGGGTCTGTTCGTGGCTGACCGGCGGATGGTGCGCTTCGCCATCGGCCCCGGCGGACAGGGCGACGATCGCAGAGATCGCGGCGACGCGCAGGCCGCAATGGCGGGCAACGATTACCTCCGGCACGGTCGACATGCCCACCGCATCGGCACCGAGGCGAAGGAAAGCGCGGCTTTCCGCCGGCGTCGAGAAGCTGGGCCCGAGATAGGCGAGATAGACACCCTCGTGCAGCGTCACCCCCGCCGACGCCGCGGCCGCGCGCAGCCGCTCCCGCAGGTCCGGGTCGTAGGCGTCGTCCAGCGCCGGAAAGCGGGGTCCGAACGCCTCGTCGTTCGGCCCGGCGAGCGGGTTGAACGGCAGCAGGCTGATATGGTCCGCGAGCATCATCAGGCTGCCCGCACCGATCTCTGCCCGGAGCGACCCGGCGGCGTTGGTCGCGATCAGGATCTCGCAGCCGAGGAGCTTGAGGGTGCGGACGAGCAGGCGGATATCGGCCGGATCGGCGCCTTCGAAGGCATGGACGCGGCCCTGCAGGCAGGCGACCGCCGAGCCGCCGAGCCGCCCGAGGACCAGCCGCCCCGCATGGCCCTCGACGCTCGGCCGCGGGAAGCCCGGGATGTCGGCATAGGGAATCGCCCGCGCCTCGGTCATCGCCTCGGCGACGCCGCCGAGCCCGGAGCCCAGGATCAACCCGACGCGCGGACGAAAGCCGGGCGCGCGCTCGAGGACGGCCTGGGCAGCGCGGTGCGGGGAGGGCTCAGCCATCGCCGCCGTCACCCCTTCCCGAGCCGCGCCCGGGAGAACGGCAACGGCAGCAACTCGCCCAGAGTCACCGTGCGGCGCAGCCCTTCGGGCCCGCAGAGATGCACCGGCACCTCCGGTCCGGCGAACTCGCCGAGCCGCTGCCGGCATCCCCCGCAGGGCGCGCAGAGCCCCTCACCGCCGGCCATCACCGCGACCTCGCGGATGCGCGTCTCGCCAGCCGCCACCATGGCGCCGATGGCGACGGCCTCGGCGCAGAGCCCCTGCGGATAGGCGGCGTTCTCGACGTTGCAGCCATCGTAGAGCCGGCCGCTCTCGGCCTTCACGCAGGCGCCGACGGCAAAGCCGGAATAGGGTGCGTAGGCGTTGGCGCGGGCGCGCCTCGCCGCGTCGATCATGGCGGCCAGATCGTTCATGCGGTCCTCGTCAGCCGGTCGCGACTCGACAATAGCCAAGCCGCGGCCGGCGGAACAAGGCGGTTTGCCGGGCGGCCCGCGCCGACGGGGCTGGTCGGCGCGGTCAGAACCGGCCGGCGCGGAAGTCCTCGATCGCCTGCCGGATCTCGTCCGCCGTGTTCATGACGAAAGGCCCGTAGCGGGCGATGGGCTCGCGGAGCGGCCGGCCGGCGACAAGGATGAGGCGACCTTCCTCGCCTTCGGCCGCGAGGTCCGCGTGGTCGCCGGGGCCGAGCACCGCCAGCTCGCCGCGCGCGATCCGCCGTGCCGCCGTACCCGCCCCGACGCGCACAGCGCCTTCGTAGACGTAAGCGAAGGCGGCGTGATCTGCCGGCAGCGGCGCGGCGAAGGCCGCCCCGGGCGCAAGCGCGACGTCGAGATAGATCGGATCGGTCGCAACCGCGCGCACCGGCCCCTCGACGCCGCCCAGCTTACCGGCGATCACCCGGACGCGCGCGCCGGTCCCGGCCTCTACCTCCGGCACCGCTTCGGGCGGAATGTCCTGGTAGCGCGGCGCCGTCATCTTATCCTTCGCCGGCAAGTTGACCCAGAGCTGGAAGCCCCACATCAGCCCGTCTTCCTGCTCCGGCATCTCGGAATGGACGATGCCGCGCCCGGCGGTCATCCACTGTACGCTCCCGGCCCGCAGCAGTCCGGTATTGCCCTGGTTGTCGCCGTGCCGCATCCGGCCCGCCAGCATGTAGGTGACGGTCTCGAAACCGCGGTGCGGATGGTCCGGGAAGCCGGCGAGGTAGTCGGCCGCGTCGTCCGAACGGAATTCGTCGAGCATAAGGAACGGATCGAGGTCGGGCAGGTCCGGCGTCCCGATGACGCGCGTCAGGCGCACGCCCGCGCCGTCGCTGGCCGGCCGCCCGCGCAGCACCTTGAGGACCGGACGGGCCACGCCGACGCCGGCTCCTTCTGCCCGAACGTCCGCCGAACCCTCGTGAAACTGGCTCATCGTCGCAAACCTCCGAAGCGCGTTCCCGGACCTTACACCGGGAAGATGGCACCGCGCCGGCCGCATCGGAACGGGCATGCGGCGAACACAGCGTTCGCCATTCCGGAACAATGCGGTCCGCCGTCGCGAGAGGCCGGATTGCTCAATAGACCTCGCGATACCGGCCGCAGACTTCCTGCGGACTCAGGCCTTCCATGAGAACGACTTCCTTCCGCTTCACGGCAATATAGGTGTCCAAAAGGCTCGCCGGGAACCAGGATCGGACCGTTGCGTCGGCCTCGAGCGCATCCAGGGCGCCCGCCAGCGTGTGCGGGAGACGCCGGATTCCGAGCCGCTCCCGCTCCTCCTCCGGAAGCTCGTCCGGGTCCCCCTCGACGAGGGGCGGTGGCGGCAGCGCCTCGCGGAAGCCCTGCAGGCCGGCGCGGACGAGCGCGCCGAGGGCGAGGTACGGGTTTGCCGCCGAATCGGCCGGACGGTATTCCAGATGGAACTGCCGCGCCGTCTGCAGAGGAATTCGGGCGCTGCCCGCACAGATCCGTAAGCCTGCCTTGCGGTTGTCCAGTCCGCAGCAGGCGTAGCCGGCGCTCCCGCAACCCGGCCCGGGGCCGAAATAGGACGCCACTGCCGGCGCGGTGAAGGCGCAGAGGGCCGGCATGTGACGAACCACGCCGGCGGCGAACCGGGCAGCCACCTCGCTGAGCCCGCCCTCCCGCGCCGCGTCGAAGCCGGCCGGCAGCGCGTCGCGCTGGAGGCTGAAATGAATGGGTGCCCCGTTTCCGGGGTGCTCGAAGCCCGACTGTTCGGGCCATGGACGCCCGGGTCCGAGGCGCTCCGGCTCAGGGGCCGGCGCGAAGCTGATCCGGCGCCCCATGCGCCGCGCCACCTCGCGGACGACCTCGCGGACAGCCACACAGCGATCGGCCGCGGCGATCCCGAAAGCGGGACGGCAGGTCACCCTGTACTGGCCGACGCCGGCCGCCGGCCCGAAGGTCTCCGGCTCGACCCCGGCATCGCGCAGCGCGCGGACGGTAAGCGCACCGAAATCGGGCGCGGCGCGAAACGCCGCCAGCGTGAAGGGCGGGCCCGCCCGAGACGTGTCCGCGACATCGAAATCGAGGGAAAAGGCGGCGAGGAGGCGGAGGCCGACCTCCCGCTCGAGATCGTCGAGCGCCATCCGGAGGAACCCGCGGGGGCAGGCATCCCAGGGCGTGCCGTCGGCGAGGAAGGCGTCGCACAGGATGACGTTGAACGGCGGCTGGTCGGGCCAGAGATTGATGCGCAGCTGGGTCGCCGGGTCCGGCTTCATCCGGACCTCGCCAGCCGGTCCCCAGGGATTGTCGGCGAATGCGGGGAACGGCGTCAGCGCCTGATTGGCCATGGGCCAGCCGACGCCCCGGTCCATCCGCTCGTCGAGCTCGGACACCGGCACGCCGCACCCACGGGTCAGGCCGGTGAGGTCGTTCCACGCCAGAAAGACGAGTTCCTCGCCCCTCATCGCTCACCCCTCCTTCTCTGCCCGTGGCGCCATCGGCCCGGAACGATCGCGGCACCGGATCGGCCGGCGGCATCCGCCCCGTCCACTCACAATTCCTTAAGCGTCGGGACGGCAGAATAAGCCGGTTCTCTCCCGTCGGCACGAGCCCGAACAAGGAACCGGGGCAATCGAGACAATGACCGCGCCGAAGGGCTGGCCGTTGCCCCTGCCGCTCCGCTCCGAGCCGCAAGACCGCGCCGATCTCTCCTGCGTCGAACGCGCGCAGGCCGGGTCCGCATCGGGGGTCCGGCGCCTGCTCCTCGCGATCGGTTCGATCACCTTTGCCTTCGCTCTGGCGGCGATCGCCCTGTCGTTCATGATCGGCGTCCCGCTGACCGTGCCGACGGAACGGATCAGCCACGCCGTCGGCGTCCACTACCTGTTCCCGTTCGCCATCGGCATCGCGGGCTACGCCTTCGTTCAGGCGGTCCGACTGCGGTTCCGCCCCGACCCCGCGAGCAGGACGGTCATTCGGGACAATGTCAAGGCGGATGCCGGCTTCCTGATCCTGTTCGTCGTCGTGATGTACTTTCACTTCCACATCAAGATGTGGATGCCGCTCGTCAACCCCGTCCTGTTCGACGAGACCTATCTCGCCATCGACAACTGGCTGCGCCCCCTCATCGAGGCTTTGGCCGCGCTGCGCGGGTGGGCGGCCCTGCTGCTGCCGGAGGTCGATGGCTGGTATCAGCTGGGTTTCCTGCTGATGTTCGCGCTTTCGCTTTGGTTCCACGCAATCGGGCACCGCCGGCATCATTTCCAGACGCTGACCGCCATTCTGCTGATGCAGATGCTGGGCGCGTTCGCTTATCTGATCGGCCCGGCGGTCGGGCCGTTCATCTTCGAGGACGGTGCGAACGCGCGGGCCACCGCGGCGCAGCAGTCAATGTATGCGCTGTTCCGCCAAGTCCAGGAATGGGGGGCGCCCTGGCTGGTCCGGAACGGCGGCGAATACTTCACGGGCCCGCCGGCGGCGATGCCGTCCCTGCACATCGCCGGCGCCTGGATCATGACCCATTACGCGCTGAAGGCGCGGCTGGCGGTGGCCCCGTTCATGGTCTTGATGCTCGTCTGGATCGCGGTCGAGTCGGTCGTTTCGCGCTGGCACTACCTGATCGACCTGCCGGCCGGCCTGGCTCTCGCCGCTCTCGCCATCGTGGCGAGCGACCGCCTCTGCCGCCGGTTCGGCGTCGCGCCGACGCCCGGCACGGCACGCGCCTTCGAGCGAAACGGGCCTTCGCTCGATCGAAGTGGCGACGGATCATGAGCGCGACCGCAGGCTCCGACGCCCAAGGCCGGCGCATTGCCCCCGGATTTCCGCTGCTCGCCACAGGAACGGCGGCGGCGAGCATCGCCTTCTTTCTCTGGCGCATGTCCCACAGCGCCTACACGCCGGACTTTCCCTGGCTGTGGCGCGCGGGCCAGCACATCCTCGAGACGGGCCGACTGCCCGCGGGCGACGTCTTTTCCTGGACGCGCCAGGGCGAGCCCTGGGTGCTCTACCAGTGGCTGTTCGAGGTGGCGCTGGCGCAGGGCGAGGCTCTGCTCGGGCTTCGGGGGCTCTTCGCGCTCTTCACCGTGGCGGCGATTGCGATCTATCTCGTCGCGCCGCTCTACGGGGCCGTGCCGCGGCGCGTGGCACCGGCCTTCGTCCTGATGCCGGGGGCGCTGGCGCTGGCCGTCGCGTCCGTCAATCTTTCCTTGCGCCCGATGATCGTCACCTCGGCATGCCTGCTGGCGCAGTACTGGATGGTGCAGCGGCTGCGACGCGGCGAAAGCAATCTACGGGCCACCGTTCTGCTGCTCCTGCCGCTCTATCTGCTGTGGGGCAACATGCATACGGGCGTGCTTCTCGGCCTTGTGTCGCTGGGGCTTCTTGCGGCCGGCGACCTGGCCGAACGGCGCCGGATCTACGTCTTTGAACCGGCCGATCCGGCGATCGAAGGGCGGCCGCTCGCCTGGCCGGCCTATCTGGCGCTGGCGGGCGCCGCCTTCGCGGCCAGTCTCATCAACCCCTACGGCATCGGGATCTACGACTACATCATCGCGCTGTCGCGGCAATCCTACCTGAACGGCCTGATCGAAGAGCTGCGGTCGCCGGATTTCCATCAGCTCCGCTTCTCGTGGTTCCTGCTTCTGGTCGGCGGCCTGCTCTTCTTCCTGACGCGGACGCGCCGCGCGCTTTCGGCGGGGGACCTGCTGCATCTCCTTGTCTTCACCGCCGCGACGCTGCATTCGGCGCGGTTCGTCGTCTGGGCCGTGCTGTTCTACGGGCTGGTCCTGCCTCGGGCCATCCACCACGAGTGGTTCGCGGCCCTTGGACCGCAAACCGGGCGGCAAGGGGCCGAGGCCACGCCACAGCCGCTGGCGGACGGAGCGCTGCGCGCGGCCGTCGCCGCGACCTGCATCCTGTTGCCGGTTGCGTTCTGGCTTGCGGTCGCCGACGACGTCGACGGCGACTGGTGCGACCCGATGCGGCCGACGATCACCGCCTATCTGGCGGTACAGCGTCCGGGGGACCGGCTGTTCAACGACCCGACCACCGGAAGCTGTCTTCTGGCGCAGGATCCGGGCCGGCGCGTGTTCATCGATACCCGGTTCGATTTCTACGGCGCGCCTTTCACGCGGCAGACCATGGCGGCCTTGAATCTCGCGCCCGGATGGCGGCGCACCCTCGACGCCTGGCGGATCGACGCGGTCGTCCTGCAGCGCGACGCGCCCTTGGCCCAGGCCCTGTTGGTCGTCGATGATTTCGTGACGATCTTTGAAGACGATCGCGGCGTCGTCCTGCGCCGGCACGAATGAAGCGGGGCGCGCGACCGAACGATCGCGCGCCCCCCTTGAGGATCTCTCCCCGCCCGGCCAAATGCGCCGGGCCAACGGGATCGGTGTTACGCCTGTTCCAGGCCGCGGGTCACGGCCCGGATCAAGACCGGCGCCGGTTCTCGATTACGGCGTCGTGGTGGCGCCGTTCGCCGCGTTCCTGAGCTCGCGATTGACGACCTCGAAGATGTCAACCAGCGAACCGCCCATCGCTTGCAGCGCGGCGATCGCGGCAACCGACACGAGAGCCGCAATCAGGCCGTACTCGATGGCCGTGGCGCCGGACTCGTCGGCGGCGAGCTTCTTCACGAACGTGATCATGGCCTTCATGCTCCTTGCTGCCAGGACCGATTTGAAGCTTGCCACCAGTTCATGAATGAGCTTTTAAGTTTATAATACTTTCTTAATGTAATACTTATTCTCACAAAATATAAGTGTGCGCATTATATATTGTTGTTTCTTTATATCGTCTATATTTTCGAAGCGTCTTGTTCGTTCATTTCGGCCGCCGCCTGATATTGGCGTGCCGAACCGACCGGACAGGTTTGTGAGCCTGCGCGTCAATGGGTGCGCTCCTGTTTGAGGCGCGGAAGACCCTTGGCGGCCGAGCTGCCGCAAGATTCCGGAGCATCGACAAGAGTCCGCGCCATCGGTGTGCCAGAACCCGACGTTCGCGTCGTCCCGGAGCGAGCCCGCGGCCGCGCCCGATCCGGTCTCACCCCATGTAGCGATCCGGAGCGCCGGCTCCGAAGCGTCGTTACGCCGGGCGTTGCTTCAGCAGATCGCGGATCTCCATGAGCACCTGCTCTTCGCGCGTCGGCGCCGGCGGTTCGGCCGGCTTCTCGGCTTCCTTCCGGCGAACGCGGTTGACCGCCTTGACGATCAGGAACACCGCCGCCGCCACGATGAAGAAGTTGATGACGGCGTTGATGAAGGCGCCGTAGGCGATCACCGCCGCACCGGCCTCCCGCGCTGCCGCCAGGCTCGGATAGTCTCCACCGGACAGGTTTATGAAGTAATCCGAGAAGTCGATGCCGCCCATAATGTAACCGATCGGGGGCATGAGCACGTCGTTGACCAGGCTGTTGACGATCGAGGTAAAAGCCGCGCCGATGATAATGCCAACCGCCAGATCGATGACGTTCCCGCGGCTAATGAATTCCTTGAACTCCTGCCACATTGACCGCCCTCTCTCTAGTTTCCCATACCCTCTTTACGCCGAAAACCGACGGAGTTCCACCTGCGCACCACCGCGAACGCCGGCCGCGCTTGCCGAACGCCACCCTTCGCCGGAAGCGGCCTAGTCGCGCCAGCGCGGTGACACTATGCTTCGGGCAGGAGAGAAAACGGCTGGGAGGATCGGAGATGCCAGGGAAGGAAACGGCCTTGGTCGTCGGCGTCGGTCCCGGTCTGGGCGCCGCCCTTGCGCGGCGCTTCGCCGGAGAGGGGCTGCGGGTCGCCGTCGCTGCGCGCGAGGCGTCGCGGCTGTCGGACCTGGCCGAAGAGATCGGCGGCCGCGCCTATGGCTGCGACGCGACCAGCGAAGAACAGGTCACGGCGCTCTTCCGCCGGGTCGGCGAAGAGCTCGGCCCACCGGACCTCGTCGTCTACAACGCCGGGGCCTATGCGCCGAAGACGGTGCTGGAAACGGAAGCGGCGGAGTTCGAGCGGTGCTGGCGCGTGGGTTGCCTGGGCGGGTTCCTGGTCGGCCGGGCGGCGGCACGAGCGATGCTCGACAAGGGCGGTGACCGCGCCGCCGGCACGATCCTGTTCACCGGCGCCACCGCATCGCTTCGCGGCGCGGCGCGCTTCGCCAATCTCGCCGTCGGCAAGTTCGGGCTGCGCGCGCTGGCGCAGAGCATGGCGCGCGAGCTGGGGCCGCGCGGGATCCATGTGGCGCATGTCGTGATCGACGGGCGGATCGCGCCGTCGGGCGCCGGCAACCGCGACGACCGGCTGCAGCCGGACGCGATCGCGGAGGTCTACTGGCAGCTCCACCGGCAGCCGCGCAGCGCCTGGACGCAGGAGCTCGACCTGCGGCCCTGGGTGGAGAAATTCTGAGCGAACGCGGCGCGCCGCGACGGGGCGACTGACTAAAGGATGGGGCGGCTGGCTAAAGCATGCTCTGAATGTCGTGCGAGGCGGTCGGAAAGGCGAGGATCGCGCGCTTCAAGTCTTGTGCCGACAGCCCGAACCGTATGGCGAGCGCAAAGAGATTGACCACCTCGTCGGCATGCGGCCCCACGAGGTGGGCACCGAGGATCCGCTCCGTTTCCTCCTCGATCAGGATCTTGTAGCCGGAGCAAGGCTCGCCGGCATGCCTTGCCGTGAACCAGTCGGCGGTACGCCGGTGATTGACCCGGAAACGCAGGCCCTCCGCCCGGGCCTGGTGCTCCAGGCGGCCGACACCGGCAAGCGGCGGAGTCGTGAACACGACGCTCGGCGTGCCCGTGTAGTCCGGCTTCGCGGCATTGCCGTGCAGCAGGTTGGCGATGACCGCCTCCGCGTCGGCGGCGGCCACGGGCGTCAACGGTAGCCCCCGCCCGCCCGCGTCGCCGGCGAAGTAGACCGCCTCGTTCGACACGCTCTGCAGATAATCGTTCAGCTTCGGGCGCTTGCCATCGCGCTCGACGCCGCCGGCGACAAGGTCGAGGGCGTCGAGCTGCGGCACCCGCCCGGCGCTGTGGACCGCGAGATCGGCCTCGAAGCCTTCGTCACCGTCCGGCCCGCGCGCATGCAGGACGAAACCTTGGGCGTTCCGTTCGACCCGCGTGACCTCGTGACCGACCCGGAGATCGACGCCGATCGCCCGGGTTCGTTCGACGAGCAGCTGGACGAGGTCGGGATCGAAGCCTTCGAGCGGCCGTTCGCCGCGGTGCAGGACCGTAACCCGCGCGCCGGCGCGGGCCGCAATATGGGCGAACTCGAAGGCGATGTAGCCGCCGCCGACGAAGACGATCCGTCGCGGCAGCGCCTCGAGCTCGAGGAAGTCGTCGCTTGCCGCGAGATGCTCCCCGCCCTCGATCGGCAGCTTCGCCGGCGCCGCGCCGCCCGCCACGACGATGCGGCGGGCCTCGAGCACCCTGTCGCCCGCCACCCGGAGGCTGCGCGGCCCGACGAACCGAGCGGGGCCGTGGAAACCGTCGATTCCCTGATCGGCGAAGCTTCTTTCGGTTTCGGCCGGCACGGACTCCGTGAAGCCACGTTTGAACGCGACCAGCACGGGCCAGTCGATCCGCTCACCCGCGTCGGCGAGCCCCTTCCCGCGCAGCCGCGTGGCCGCGTCGAGAACCGCGGCGGCGTGCGCCAGCACCTTCTTCGGCGTGCAGCCGCGGAGCGCGCAGGTGCCGCCGAACGGACGATCGTCGACGACGGCGACGCGCCATCCGGCGGCGCGACAGGCCCGCGCGATCGGCGCGGCCGCGACGCCGGTGCCGATCACCACGATATCATACGACTCCCCCATGGATCCGCCCGCCGTCCGAAAACCCGACGAACCGGCCACGGTCGTCACAGCCGGCCGCTTTCCCCGGTCCAACACCGAACGACACCGGCCCGTTCCGCGCCATCGCGCCGACACCGGTCCGCGCCGGTAGCGGGAAAGGGACGGGAAACGAAGTCTTTGTGGCTTTAGCAGCCCCTCATGCACCGATCAGGGCCGATCAACGTTTTGCATTCGTACGCGATATCAGGGCGATGGATTTGCCGATGGCGCGCGGATTCCTTCGCGACGAAAAACCGCGAGCGACAGGCCCGTCGCTTATGGTTAAGGAATTTTTTCCTGCGAAACTTTCCGTCGCTCCGTGAGTTCTTGCTACAGGAAGGCGGCGGCCGTGGCTTCGACCTTCCCACTCCAAGATCTGATGCAAGCTGCGCGCTCCGATATTCATCCCGGCAGCACGTGTCGAGGGATCATCCGCTTTAAATTCTGTGTTCGGCCCGCAAGGAGTCGAGGATGACGAAACAGGTATTGATTACCGGCGGGGCCGGTTTCATCGGATCCCATCTGGCGGACGAGCTTCTTCGGAACGGATACCGGGTTCGCGTCCTCGACAATTTGTCCGAGCAGGTCCACGGCGGGCACCGCATGCGCCCTGACTACTTGGCGGACGACGTCGAGCTGATGGTCGGCAACATCGCCGACCCCGCGGCGGTCGCGCAGGCGCTCGAAGGTGTCGATGCCGTGTTCCACCTCGCCGCGATGGTCGGCGTCGGCCAGAGCATGTACCAGATCGCCAACTACACAGCGGTGAACGACCTCGGAACCGCGGTGCTCCTCGAGCAGCTCGCGGACCAGCCGGTCGAACGGCTGGTCGTGGCGTCCTCGATGAGCATCTATGGCGAGGGGCTGTACCGGTCCGCTTCCGGCGCGCTCCGCGACGGACAGGAGCGAAGCTTCGAGCAGCTCAAGGCCGGCCGGTGGGAGCTTGAGGACGAGGACGGGTCGCCGCTGACGCCGGTACCGACGCCCGAGACCAAGGCCCCCGCGCTCGCCTCGATCTACGCCCTGTCGAAATATGCGCAGGAACGCGCCTGCCTGATCGTCGGCCGCGCCTATTCCATTCCCACCGTCGCGCTGCGCTTCTTCAACGTCTACGGGCCGCGGCAGGCGCTGTCGAACCCCTATACCGGCGTTCTGGCGATCTTCGCCTCCCGCCTGCTGAACGGCAATCGGCCGATCATCTTCGAGGACGGACGGCAGCGGCGCGACTTCGTCCACGTCCGCGACGTGGCGCGGGCCTGTCGGCTGGCGCTCGAACGGCCCGACGCGGCAGGCCGGGTCTTCAATGTCGGCAGCGGCCGGAGCCTGTCGATCCTCGACATCGCGGAGAAGCTGAGCGAGGTGCTCGGCCGTCCGCATCTGACGGCAGAGATCACCGGTCGCTACCGGTCGGGCGACATCCGCCACTGTTTCGCGGATCTGTCCGCCGCGCGCCGCGGCCTCGGCTTCGAACCGGAGATCGGCCTCGAAGAGGGGCTCGAGGAAACCACCGAATGGCTGCGGCGGCAGGCCGCGACCGACCGCTTCGAGGAAGCGACCCGCGAACTCGCCTGCCGAGGGCTCGCCGTATGACCGTCGGCCGCTCCTCTTTTGTCGTCGCGCCGCGCCTGCCCCCGCGGCCGCTGCTGGGAACGGCCGAGCGGTTCCGCCCCGGCGAACCCGAACGGGTCGAGCGGGTTCTCGAGGGCGTGCGGCAGCTCGGGATCGAGGCCCTGCGCGTTCCCGTGTCGTGGGAGGACCACCAGCAATCCGACGGGCAGGAATGGTACGACTGGCTGCTGGGACGTCTTGCCAGGGAGGTCGACATCCTGCCCTGCGTCGTCCATCCCGCGGCGATGGCATCGGCGCGGGCGCACGCGCCGCGACCGCATGCCGTGACGGCACATGGGCTCAACAGCTACGCCGATTTCCTGGACCTCCTGGCGACGCGACACGGCCGCCACTTCGCCTGGATCGAGCTGTGGAGCGAACCCGCCGGCCGCCACGACTGGGACCGCTATCTCGATTCCGACTGGACCGCCGCCTGCGAGGTCATCGCCGCCGCCGCCCGCCGGATAAGGCAGCGCGGCAAGAAAGTGGTCTTCAGCGGCTTCTGCCCGACGGGACTCGACTGGCTTCGGCTGAGCTGCGAGCGCGGGATCCTCGACCATTGCGACGCCATCGGCCTGTGCGACGATGCGCGGGACGGTTCCCGCCCCCACCGGACGGATTGGACCAGGGTGGCCGGCGCCGTGCGCGGCGTCCTCGACCGCTTCGGTCTCGACCCGGAGCTGTGGATCACGGAAGCCGGTTATCCGACCTGGCCCTACGAAGACATGGGGCAGGCCGACGCGCTGCTGGCCGCCCTCGACGCCCCGGTCCAGCGCGTCTACTGGTGCCGCTACCAGGATACGGCGCAGCGTGATCCGGCCGACGCCCCAATGCCCCCCCTTTGCAACGGCGACGATCGGCCGGGATTGATGACGGCCGACGGCAAGCCGAAGCTGCTGTCCCGTCTTCTCATGCGGGACGGCATAGACGGCGTTCGCACCCTGCGGCGGCGCGTTACGGTGCCGGAGGAGCTCCGGACGCCGCGCGTGGCCCGGATCGGATTCGGGCGCAAGCGCACGGTTATTGTCGGCGGCGCGGGATTCGTCGGGGTCAATCTGGCCGATCGGCTTGCCGAGACGGGCCATCAGGTCCTGATCTTCGACAACCTGAGCCGGCCGGGCGTCGAGGACAATCTGAACTGGCTTCTGCACAGGCATCGCGGCCGGGTCGCCGCCGAGGTTGCCGACGTCCGCGACGCCCAGGCCGCCTACGAGGCCGTCAAGCAGGCGGACCGGCTGTTCCACTTCGCCGCGCAAGTGGCGGTCACCACCGCCCTGCGGGCACCGGTCGAGGACTTCGAGGTCAACGCGCGCGGCACACTCAATCTCCTCGAAGGCATGCGGGCGTCTGCCGATCCGCCGGGCCTGGTCTATACTTCGACGAACAAGGTCTACGGCGCCCTGGCCGACATCGCCTTGGAAGAACGGCAGCGCCGCTACGCGCCGACGGACCCGGTCGTCGCGGCGCGCGGCATTTCCGAGGACCGGCCGCTCGACTTCCACAGCCCCTATGGCTGCTCGAAGGGCGCGGCCGACCAGTACGTCCTCGACTACGCCCGCACCTATGGCCTGCCGGCGACGGTCTTCCGCATGAGCTGCATCTACGGGCCGCACCAGTGCGGGACGGAAGACCAGGGCTGGGTCGCCCACTTCCTCATCAAGGCACTGGAGGGCGGTGAGATCACCATCTACGGCAACGGCAAGCAGGTGCGGGACATTCTTTTCGTCGACGACCTCGTCGAGGCCTTGCTCCTCGCACAGAGCCACATGCCGCGGATTCGCGGGCAGGCGTTCAACATCGGCGGCGGGCCGAGGAACACGACCAGCCTGATCGAGCTGCTCGACCTCATCCGCCGGATCAGCCCGGCGCAACCCTCCGTCGCCTACGGCTCCGCCCGGCCGGGAGACCAGCTCTACTACGTCTCGGACACGAGACGGTTCGGCGACGCCACCGGCTGGCGGCCGACCGTCACGGTTGAGGCCGGCGTCACTCGCCTTCTGGCCTGGCTCGGCGGGGCGCGCGCGGATCGGGCGGCCATGCCGCAATGCGAAAGGAGCGCGTCGTGAGGATTGCGCTGGTGAATCCGAACTGGAGCTTCGAGGGAAGCATTTATTTCGGCTGCCACGAGCCCCACCTGCCGCTCGAATACGGCTATGCGCGCGCGCTCCTCGAAGCGGACGGACACGAGGCGGAGATCTTCGACGGCCATCTGTTCGACTTGTCGCTCGATGCGGTGCGCGATGCGGTGGAGGACTACCGACCCGACTTCACCGTGATCACCACGGCGCCGAGCTATCTGTTCTGGCGCTGTGCGCCGCCGGAGTTGCGCGTGCCGCAGATCTGGGCACGGGCGTTGAGGCCGGTCGGCGGGCGGCTGGTCGCCGTCGGCCCGCACGGCTCCACCACGCCGCGCGCGGCGCTGGCCAAGCTCGGCGTGGACGCGGTCGTGCTGGGCGAGTGCGAGGAGATCCTGCCGCATCTGGCGGATCTCGACTGGTCGGAGATCCCCGCCATTGCCTACCTGGACGGCGACGACGGAGTCCGGGTACAGGGCGGGCCGCACGCGGGCGCTTTCGCGAACCTGCCGGCCCTGCGCTGGGAGGCGGACTGGATCCGGCGCCACGACCATCACCACCATCGGTTCGACGGCGCCGCGTCGGAAGGGCCCGGCGCGGAGATCGAGGCCTCGCGCGGCTGCCCCTACAACTGCTCCTTCTGCGCGAAGGAGAACTTCCGGGACAAGTACCGCAAGCGGCCCGTCGAAACGATCGTCGAGGAGTTGGACCGGCTGATCGCCCTCGGGGTCGTCTACGTCTACTTCATCGACGAGATCTTCCTCCCCAACCGGCCGCTGCTGGAGGCATTGGCCGACCGGCCCGTCACGTTCGGCGTGCAGACGCGCATCGACCTGTGGAAGCCGGAGATGCTGGAGCTTCTGGGGGAAGCAGGCTGCGTCTCGGTCGAAGCCGGGGTCGAAAGCCTGACGGCGGAAGGCCGGGCGATGCTCCAGAAGAACTGCCGGTCCACGACGGAGGATTTGACCGAGCGGCTGATCTTCGCCAAGCGGCGCATCCCCTTCGTTCAGGGCAACCTCATCAAGATCGAATCCGACGACGCAGAGGACGTGCAACGGTGGCGGGACCGGCTCCGCACCCACGGCGTCTGGGCGAACGATCCGGTGCCGCTGTTTCCCTATCCCGGCTCGCCGGACTACCGGCGGCTCTGGGGCCTGCCCGACGACAGGGCATGGGAACGCGCGCATGACCACTACCTGAAGCAGTTCGCCCATATGAGCGAAATCCAGGACCAGCGGCCTCTGCCCTTGGCCGAACTCGAACTGCCCGCCGACCCGTCATGGCTGACTCCGGCGCGGGGCTAGGGGTGCGGCGCGTTCTCCTGACCGCCGATCTCGTCGGCGGCGTCTGGGACTACACGCTCGAACTCGCCCGCGAGTTCGACCGCCTGCAGATCTCCACGGTCGTCGCGCTCATGGGCGGACGGCGCTCCGAGGCGCAGCGGCGCGCCTGCGATGCGATCCCCCGTCTCACCGTCGAGGAGAGCGACTTCAAGCTGGAGTGGATGCCGGATGCGGGGGCTGATCTCGCCGCGGCCGGTCGATGGCTGCTCTCCCTCGAGGAGAAGCATCGCCCCGACATCGTCCACCTGAACAACTACGCGCATGTGACGCTGCCCTGGCGCGCGCCGCGGCTGCTGGTCGCGCATTCCTGCGTCCTGTCCTGGTGGCGCGCGGTCCGGCGGTCGCCGCTTCCGGCGGATCTGTCGGGCTATGCCGATCTGGTCGCGACGGCGCTCCGCGCGGCCGATGCGGTCGTCGCGCCGAGCCGCTCTCTGCTCGGGGCGCTCGAAGCGATCTACGGACCGCTGCCGCGGGCGCGCGTCATCCACAACGGCCGACGGGCCGCCGACTTCCCTGCGCTCGACAAGGCGCCCTTCGCAATGACGGCCGGACGCGCCTGGGACGACGGCAAGAACATCCGTGCCGTCGACGCGGTTGCCGCCTGTCTGCCCTGGCCGGTCTACCTGGCCGGCGACTGCACGGGGCCGGACGGGACCGGATGGCGGCCGCGCCATCTGATCGAGCTCGGCCGGCTGCCGACACCCGACCTCGCCCGCTGGCTCGGCCGCGCCACCTTGTTCGTCCTGCCCGCCCATTACGAGCCGTTCGGCCTGACGGTCCTCGAGGCGGCGCTGGCCGGCTGCGCCCTGGTCATCGGCGACACGCCGACGATGCGCGAGCTGTGGGATGGGGCGGCCTTGTTCGTGCCGCCCGATGATCAGGCTCGGCTGACGGCCGCGCTGCGCCTGCTGATGGAGCGCCCACACCGTTGCGCCGCCCTGGGCGCAGCGGCCCGCGCCCGCGCCCGGGCCTACGAACCGACGGCGATGGCCCGCGCCTATCGCGAGCTCTACGAGGAAATCGTCACCGGCCGGCGACCCGGCGCCGACCGGCTCACGGAAACCACCGCCGTTCCCGTCTTGTAGGCGAC
>CAZKCM010000001.1:94020-115218 GCA_964551315.1 uncultured Rhodospirillaceae bacterium
CTTGTAGGCGACCATGCGCTTCGCCTTCTTCTATCACTCGGTCGTTTCGGACTGGAATCACGGGAACGCCCATTTCCTCCGCGGTGTTGTCCGCGAGCTGCGGCGCCGCGGCCACGAGGTCTGCGTCTACGAACCGAAGGACGGCTGGAGCCGCAGGAACCTTCTTGCCGAGCATGGGACGGCGCCGCTCGCTGCGTTCCGCTCGGCCTTTCCGGACATCGTCTGGCGCGACTACAGGCTCAACGCCCTCGATCTCGACGCCGTGCTGGACGGCGTCGACGTCGTCCTTGTTCACGAGTGGAGCGACCCACGGCTGGTCGCCGCTCTGGGGGCCCGCCGGATCCTCGGCGGCCGCTTCCTGCTGCTTTTTCACGACACGCACCACCGCTCCGTCACCGCGCCGGAAGCGATGGCCACCTTCGACCTGGATGGCTATGACGGGGTCCTGGCATTCGGCGAAGTCATTCGCGAGATTTATCTGCGGCGCGGCTGGTCCCGCCGCGCCTGGACCTGGCACGAGGCGGCCGATGCCAGCCTGTTCCGACCGCTCCCGCAGGAGCGCCGGCGCGGCGACCTGGTCTGGATCGGCAACTGGGGCGATGGCGAGCGGGCCGCCGAGCTGCGCGCGTTCCTGCTTTCGCCGATCGAGCGGCTTCGGCTTCGGGCCGAGATCTACGGCGTGCGGTACCCGGCCGAGGGCCGCGCCGCGATTGCCAAGGCCGGGGCGCACTATGGCGGCTGGCTGGCGAACCACCGGGTGCCGGAGGTCTTCGCCCGTTTCGGCGCCACGGTTCACGTCCCGCGCCGGCCCTATGTCGAAGCCCTGCCGGGGATCCCGACCATCCGCGTCTTCGAAGCGCTCGCCTGCGGAATCCCGCTGATCTGCGCCCAATGGCACGACGCGGAGGGCCTGTTCACGCCGGGTCGCGATTACCTCCTCGCCAAAGACGGAGAGGAGATGACGCGCGCGCTCGAGAACCTTCTGAACGACACCGATCAGGCCGCCGAACTCGCCCGCAACGGCCGGGCGACGATCCTCCGGCGCCACACCTGCGCCCACCGCGTCGACGAGCTTCTCGCGATCCGCGCCGAGCTGCGCGGGGCCGGGACGGCTGCGGGCCGCGACGCGCGGCCGGCCAAGGAGGCGTGAGATGAAGATCGCGTTCTTCGGCTCCAGCCTGCTGTCCGCCTACTGGAACGGCGCCGCGACCTATTACCGGGGCATCATCCGGGCGCTGCACGCGCGCGGCCACAGCACCACCTTCTACGAGCCCGACGCGTTCGACCGCCAGCGGCACCGCGACCTCGATCCGCCCGACTGGGCCCGCGTCGTCGTCTACCCGCCCGCCGAGGCAGACGCCGCGCGAGTGGTCGAGCAAGCACGGCAGGAGGCGGACGTCATCGTCAAGGCAAGCGGCGTCGGCGTCCTGGACGACTGGCTCGAGGCAGCGGTCGCGGCGGCGAAGCGCCCCGGCAACCTCGTCGTCTACTGGGACGTCGATGCGCCCGCCACCCTCGACCGGATGTCGGCGAACCCGGACGATCCGCTGCGTGCGCTGGTGCCGCGATACGACCTCGTCCTCACCTATGGCGGCGGCGATCCCGTCGTCGCCGGATACGAAGCCTTCGGGGCACGAGCCTGCGTGCCGATCTACAACGCGCTCGACCCGACGACCCACTATCCGGCACCGGCCGACGACCGCTTCGCCGGCGACCTCGGTTTCCTCGGCAACCGCCTGCCCGACCGCGAGGCGCGGGTCGAGGCGTTCTTCATCGCCACCGCCGAGCGGCTGCCGCACCGGCGCTTCGTGCTCGGCGGTAATGGCTGGCACGATAAGCCGCTTCCGGCCAATGTTCGTACCCTGGGCCACGTCTATACGGGCGACCACAACGCCTTCAACGCCTCGTCGCGGGCGATCCTCAACATCCACCGCGAGAGCATGGTGCGAACCGGATACTCGCCGGCGACGCGGCTGTTCGAGGCGGCCGGGGCCGCCGCCTGCCAGATCACCGACCGCTGGGAGGGCATCGAGCTGTTCCTGGAACCGGACCGCGAGGTGCTGGTCGCCGGCGACGCCGACGAGGTGGCGGCGCGCCTCGAAGAGCTGACGCCGGAGCGCGCGCGGCGCATCGGGATCGCGGCGCGGCGCAGAATCCTCGCCGAGCACACCTACGCCCACCGCGCGAAGCTGGTCGAATCGGTGCTGGACGGATACGACGCCGGAAATCCCTCCGCCCGTCGCGCCGCCGGCCAGGGGACGGCAGCGCGGGAGACTGCGGCTCAGAAGACCGCCGCTCAGGGGCGCTCCGCATGAACGGGCTGTCGATCGTCATCATCGGCCTGTCGATCACCTCCTCCTGGGGGAACGGCCACGCCACGACCTATCGCAGCCTGGTGCGCGCGATGGCCCGGCGCGGCCACGACGTCCTGTTCCTCGAGCGCGACGTGCCGTGGTACGCGAACAGCCGGGACCTGCCGCGGCCGCCCTATGGGCGAACGCGCCTCTACCAAGACCTGCCGCAGCTCGAGCGCGAGTTCTCGGCGGCGGTGGCGCGGGCCGACCTGACGATCGTCGGGTCCTACGTGCCGGAGGGCGTGCGGGTCGGCCGCTGGGTGATCGAGACCGCCCGAAAGGGCCTGACCGCCTTCTACGACATCGACACGCCGGTGACTGTCGCGAAGCTCGACCGGGGCGACGAGGAGTATCTGAGCGCCGATCTGGTCCCGCTCTACGATCTCTATCTGTCCTTCACGGGAGGTCCCCTGCTGGCGCGGCTGGCCCGCGAATACGGGGCACGGCAACCGCTGCCCTTCTACTGCTCCGTCGACCCGGAAATGTACTTCCCGGAACCGGCCGCGGGGCGGCGATGGGACCTCGGCTATCTCGGCACCTACAGCGCCGATCGACAGTCGGCCCTCGAACGGTTGATGCTGGCCGTGGCCGAAGGGTTGCCGGAGCGGCGCTTCGCCGTCGCCGGGCCGCAATATCCAAACGACATCGCCTGGCCCCGGAACGTCGCCCGGATCGAGCATCTGGCGCCGGGCGACCACCGCCGGTTCTACAACGCGCAGAGATTCACGCTGAACCTGACCCGGCGAGAAATGGTCCGCGCCGGCTGGTCGCCGAGCGTCCGCCTGTTCGAGGCGGCCGCGAGCGGAACGCCGATCATCAGCGACTGGTGGGAGGGGCTGGACCGGCTGTTCCGCCCGGGCCGGGACATCCTGATCGCCCGGGACACCGCGGACGTCGCCCGGTTCCTCCGTGACCTGCCCGAAGAGCGCCGCCGCGCGATCGGTCATGCCGGCCGGCAGAGAGTCCTTTCGGCGCATACGTCCATGCATCGCGCGGCCGAGCTCGAGCGGTATGTCGGCGCGACCGCCCCGCGGCGACCGGCGCGGGCCGCCGCCCCATCGGCGAACCGCGGAGCAACCCCGGCACGCACCCACCCGCTGACGATCGTCGCGCACAAGGCGTGACGCGCGCGAACCGGCGGCCATCGCCCGCCGGCCGCGGCAAGACGGGATCCGGAAGGCGATTCGATCGAAGGCGATACCTCGCATGAAACAGAAAGCATGCCAGCCGCCGGGTTTAAAATCGTCCTCGTTCCCGAAGCCGGCGCGATGCTCGATGGAGCCCGCCAGCCGCGGGTATCCATCTTCGCCGGTTCGGGGAATGCCCGGAGCACCGTGTGGAAAAGCCGGGTCGAGTAACCATCTATTAACCATCGAATCCATAGGGTTGGGACCTGGATCGAGAGCCCGAAAGCCGGCGGTCGCGCGGCAGCGGTTCATCCGCGGTTCATCTGCCGGCTGGAAAATCTGGACATTCGCATGGGCCACCGCTGAGCGATCCGGTTGCCACAGCCACTGAGGTCGATCGACACGGCCGGGGGTGGGCACATACGTCCCACCAAGAAAGCCGGGTCGAGAGAAGCGGGCCTGTTCGACGATGATCGGCCGAAGGCCCGGATAGAGTTTCCAGAGTAGCGACACAAGCAGCGCGATGTCGAAGTTCAACGATGGCGTCCCTTCAAGCACTCGTCCCTCGCTGACGCCCGACGCGGTCCGCCGGCGCCTTGAGGAGCACCTGCTTCACGGCCTCGGCAAGGACCCCGCCAGCGCGCAAGGACGGGACTGGCTCTTCGCCACCGCGGCCCTCGTCCGCGGCCTGCTCGCCGAGCGGCGGATCGAGGCCGCCCGGCGCCACGACCGGCGGGACGGTAAGCGCGTCTGCTACCTGTCGATGGAATTCCTGCTCGGACGGCTTCTGACCGATGCGCTGCGGAGCCTGGGCCTGTACGAGATCTGCCACGAGGCGCTGGCGGAGCACGGCCACGATCTCGAGGAAATCGCCGAGACGGAGGATGACGCGGCGCTCGGCAACGGCGGCCTCGGCCGTCTGGCGGCCTGCCTGATGGACAGCATGGCAACCATCGGCGTGCCCGGCTATGGCTACGGCATCCGCTACGAATACGGCATGTTCCGGCAGCAGATCGAGGACGGCTGGCAGGCGGAGAGGCCGGACGAATGGCTTCGCTTCGGCAACCCGTGGGAGTTTCCGCGGCCGGATCTGCAGTATCCGGTGAGCTTCTGCGGCCGGGTCGAGACCGAGCGCGATCAGCAGGGCCGCCTGCGCCATCGCTGGGTCGACACCGAGGACATGCTGGCCATCGCCTATGACGTGGCGGTCCCGGGATTCCGGTCGGACACGGTCAACACACTGCGCCTGTGGTCGGCCAGGGCGCAGCGGGAGCTGGACCTGAAGCACTTCAACGAAGGCGATCACGCCCGGGCCGTGGAGCACAAGAACCGGTGGGAAAACCTGTCCCGGGTGCTCTATCCGAACGACGCCACCGAGGCCGGACAGCGGCTGCGCCTCAAGCAGCAGTACTTCTTCGTCAGCGCGTCGATCCAGGACATCCTGCACGAGTTCATGCAGGCCGGACGACCGCTCGCCGAGCTTCCGGACAAGGTCGCGATCCAGATCAACGACACCCATCCGGCACTCGGGATCGCCGAACTCATGCGCCTTCTGGTCGACCAGTATCTCGTCGATTGGGACCAGGCCTGGGACATCACGCGGCGCAGCTTCGCCTACACAAACCACACGCTGATGCCGGAGGCGCTGGAAACCTGGCCCCTGCGGTTCTTCGAGGAGCTCCTGCCCCGCCACCTCCAGATCATCTACGAAATCAACGACCGCTTCCTGAAGGAGGTCGCGCGGCGCTTCCCCGAGGACACCGACCTTCTGCGGCGCGTCTCGCTGATCGACGAAGACGGCGAGCGCCGCGTGCGAATGGCGCATCTCGCCTTCCTCGGCAGCCAGGTCGTGAACGGCGTCTCGAAGGTGCATACCGAGTTGATGCGGGAGACCGTGTTTGCGGACTTCGCCCGGCTGTTTCCGGGCCGCATCGTGAACGTGACCAACGGAATCACGCCAAGGCGCTGGCTCGATCAGGCGAACCCCGGCCTTGCCGAGCTGATCACCGCGCGCATCGGCGAACACTGGCGGACGGACCTTGACGCGCTCGAGGCGCTCGTGCCTCTCGCCGACGATCCCGAGTTCCGGCACGCGTTCCGCACCGTCAAGCGCGCCAACAAGGAACGGCTCGCCGCCTATCTCCGCTCGCATTGCGGCGTCGAAGCCGACCCCGATTCGCTGTTCGACGTGCAGATCAAGCGCATCCACGAATACAAGCGGCAGCTTCTGAACGTCCTGCACGTGGTGACGCTGTACAACCGGCTGCGCGCGGATCCGGCGGCTGAGATCGTGCCGCGAACCGTGATCTTCGCCGGCAAGGCGGCGCCCGGTTACGTCATGGCCAAGCGGATCATCAAGCTGATCCATTCCGTGGCCGCGGCGGTCAATCACGACCCGGCGGTCGCCGGCCGTCTGAAGGTGGCGTTCGTGCCGGATTACGGCGTCAGCGCCGCCGAGGTGATCATCCCCGCCGCCGACCTGTCGGAGCAGATCTCGACCGCCGGCACCGAAGCATCGGGCACCGGCAACATGAAGCTGGCGCTCAACGGCGCGCTCACCATCGGCACGCTCGACGGCGCCAACATCGAGATCCGCGAGGCGGTCGGCGCGGAGAACTTCTTCGCCTTCGGGCTCACCGTCCAGGAGATCGCGGCGCTCAAGAACGCCGGCTACGACCCGCTGGCACGCTATGAGAGCGATCCGGAGCTCAAGGCGGTGCTCGACCTCATCGCGGGAGGTCATTTCTCGCCGCAGGAGCCGGACCTGTTCCGCCCGATCGTCGAGTCCCTGACGCAGGGCGGCGACCGTTACCTTCTGCTCGCGGACTACGCGGCCTACGTCGCCTGCCAGCGGACGGTGGAGGCCGTCTACCGCGACCCGGAGGAATGGACGCGCCGCGCCATTCTCAACGTCGCCCGAATGGGGAGCTTCTCGAGCGACCGCGCCGTGCGCGACTACGCCGAGACGATCTGGCGGATCGCACCCGATACGTTGGAAGGCCACCGGCCCGCGCACGGACAAGGTGGCGGGAACGGGGCCGAGCGGCCCCGTCGGGTCGCTTTCGCCGACCACTGATCCGGTCGCCGCACCCGGGCGTCGGACACCGGCCGGTGCAACCCTTGCCCCGCCTGGCGTGTTTGACTTCCCGGCGCCCTTCAAGCGCGCCGGAGGAGCCTGCACCATGGTGGACGCGAAATCCTTGCTTCAGGAGTGGGATTGGCGCAACGGCATCCTGCTTCTCTTCGCCCCCCGCCGCGAGACCATCCCCTATCAGCAGCAGGTCGACCTGCTGACCGCCCACGCCGGATGGCTTGCCGATCGTGACATCGTCGTCATTGAGGCGATCGGCGACCGCGCCGTTTCGCTCGGCGGCGGACTCGGCGAGACCCTCGAAACGGCGCGGCTTCGCGACGCGTTCAACGTCGCCGAGGATGACTTCTGCATGATCTATGTCGGCAAGGACGGGCTCGAGAAGCTCCGGTGGGAGGAGCCGGTCGCGGTCGACCGGCTTTTCCGGCTGATCGACGCCGCGGACCCGCCCGCGGCAAGGCAGCCGCAGGGCGATAAGGCCTAGTTCGACCGCCCCCCTCGCCGGCCGCGCGTCGTCGGTTTCGGAGGCGCGGCCCGCGTGTTCCGCGATCGCTGCGGGGTTCCGCGTGTCGCCGCCACCAGCGCATCCCAGGCGGCCATGGCGTTATCGACGACGGCGTTCAACGTCTCGCGCGAGGCGCCGTCACGGGCCTGAATGGACAGTCCCTGGAGCAGGGTGGTGTAGAAGGCCGCGAGCGCCGCCGTGTCCGTGCCGGCCGGCAGCTCCCCCTCGGCAACGCCGCGCTCCAGCCGGCGCTGGAGCGCGACCTGCCCGCTCCGCCGGCATTCGGCGAGATGGTCGCGTACGCCCTTGCTCTCCGGCGAGCCGAGGGTCGCGGCAAGCACGATCATGCAGCCGGCCGGGTTCTTGGGATCGAGATAGGCTTCGACATTGCCGCGCAGCATTGCCTCGACCACTGCGCGGGCGGTCGGTTCACGCAAGGCACGGTTCGTCGCGGACCCCTCGGCGGAACCGTAGAGTTCCACGGCCTCGCGGAACAGCGCCTCCTTGCAGCCGAAGGCGGCATAGAGGCTCGGCCTGTTGATACCCATCGCCGCCGTGAGATCGCCAAGCGACGTCCCTTCGTAGCCGCGCTCCCAAAAGACCTCCATCGCCCGCCTCAGCGCCGCGGCTCGGTCGAACGCGCGCGGGCGGCCTCTCTTGCTCATCGCCGATCCTTTCTGTACCGACCAGAAAATAAATCGCTTGACCGCTCCTCTCAAGCCGGCTACGAATTATGTACCGCTAGGTACATAAAAGGAGATCGAGATGCCTGAACTTGCCGGCAAGGTGGCCCTGGTGACCGGAGGCAGCCGCGGAATCGGCGCGGCGATCGCCAAGCGGCTGGCCCGGGACGGGGCCGATGTGGCGCTGACCTATGTGAGCGCCGCGGACAAAGCGCGCGCCGTCGTGGCGGAGATCGAGGCGGCCGGTCGGCGCGGCCTCGCCATCGCGGCGGACAGCGCCGATCCCGAGGCCGTCATCGCCGCGGTGGATCGGACGGCGGCGGAGCTCGGCCGGCTCGACATTCTCGTCAACAACGCCGGCATCTTTCCCTATGGGCCGCCCGAGGCCGTGACCCTCGCGGACATCGACCGGACGCTGGCAATCCACGTTCGCGCCGTCTTCGTCGCCTCGCAGGCAGCGTTGCGGCACATGGGGGCCGGCGGGCGCATCCTTTCGATCGGTTCCTGCCTCGGGCAACGGGTGCCGCATCCAGGGGTCACGCTCTACGCCATGAGCAAATCCGCGCTCATCGGCTTCACCAAGGGACTCGCGCGCGACGTCGGGCCGCGCGGCATCACCGTCAACCTGATCGATCCCGGGTCTACGGACACGGATATGAATCCGGCCGACGGACCCGGCGCGGACGCCCAGCGCGGGCTCATGGCGCTGGGCCATTTCGGCAGCGCCGACGACATCGCCGCCATGACCGCGCATCTCGCCGGGCCGGGCGGGCGCTTCGTCACCGGCGCGGCGATCGCCGTCGACGGCGGATACGCGGCCTGACCCCGCCCGCACGCCAATCGGCCCCAACCCTCGGAGAGCAGTCATGGCATGGGCCGTTCTTGTCGGAGCCGGTCTTCTGGAGATCGTGTGGGCCATCGCGCTGAAACACGCCGATGGCTTCACGCGGTTCTGGCCCAGCGTCGTCGGTCTCGTCGCCGCCGCCGTGAGCTTCGTCATGCTTTCGAGCGCGCTGAGAAGCCTGCCCGTGGGAACCGCCTATGCGGTCTGGGTCGGCATCGGCGCGCTCGGCGTGGCGTTGGCCGGCATCGTTGCGCTCGGCGAAAGCGCCTCGCCGCTCCGGCTGGGCTTTCTCGTGCTGATCCTGGTCGGCGTCATCGGCCTGAAGATCGTCGAGGGATGAAACGCCCGCGGCGCTCCGCCTCGGCCGCATCCCGTGGCGTCCCTGTGACAAATCCGGCTCGACGGCGATAGCCCGGCAATTGTTAAGTAAATCTTTACCATTAAGACCGAGCTTCGGGGCTTCGACGCTGGAGATCCCGAATCGGTGCAGTACATCCTGTTCGTCATCGCCTGCTTGTCCGGTCAACCGGGCCAATGCACGGGAGAGACCATCGCTCTTCCGGAAGTGACGAACGCCACGGCCTGCCATCTCGCGGGGCGGCTGCACCTGCGGGACTGGGCGCTCGAGCATCCCGGCATGCGGGTCAAGGAAGCAAAATGCATGGGCCGGCCGCTCGCCCCGGGCGAAGCGATCGAGGCGTCCTGAACGGCCGAATCCGGTTACGGAGCAAGGCGGTGATCGCTCTTTTTTAGCGGACCGCCTTGCAAGCGGGGGGCCCTGTCGCGGCGGAAACGCGCCGCGGCAGGCGCCCGCTTCTCTTATGCCCCGCGCGACCTTCGCCGACGAGAGTCGCACCGCCCCGGCCCTTGATCCAGGCCCCCGCCGGGGAGATGCTATTGCATCGTGAATATGCCGCCCGCAGATCCCGTTTCGCCCGTCTTCGCCCGATCGAGGAGAACACAGGCATGAGACGCCTTCGAGTCGGATGGCCGACCCGCGCGACGACCGCGCTTGTCGGCCTCGCGCTGACCGCCCTGACGGCGCCCCTGGTCGCATCGTCGAGTGCCGTGTCGGCCGATCCCCGATCGCCCTATGCGGGTCTGGAGCAGCGATCCATCAAGGCGCTGTCGACGGAGCAGATCGGCGACCTTCTGACCGGGCGCGGCATGGGCCTCGCCCTCGCCGCCGAGCTCAACGGCTATCCCGGCCCGACGCACGTCCTCGACCTCGCGGAGGAGCTGTCGCTGACGCCGGACCAGGCCGCGAGGGCGGAGGCATTGCGAGCGGAGATGTCGGAGGCAGCCGCCGAGCTCGGCGCCGAGATCGTGCGGCGCGAGGCGATGCTCGACGCGCTGTTCGCCTCGGGCGCGGCCGAGCTCGAAGCCCTACACCGGCAGGTATCGGATCTGGCCCGCCTGCAGGGTGAGCTGCGCTTCACCCACCTCCGGGCCCATCTGGCGATGCGCGCGCTCCTCACGCCGGAGCAGAACGCCGCCTATGCCCGCCTGCGCGGCTATGGCGGCCCGGCCCCGGCGGATCACCACCGCGGCGGGCACGACACGCATTGAGGCCGCCCGGCAACCCCGCGCTGCATGGGGCCCCTTTAATCGGTGGGAGATGAGCCGATAAGGGTCTAAAACTGGTGTTCCGATCCTCCCGGCGACCGGGGCGGACAACGCCCGCCGGAATCGCGAAGACCGGCGCGGGAGGACGGCAGGGGAGGAACGACATGACCGAGCGGACGAAGCGGCGGCCGCTGCGCAGCCAGCTGTGGTTCAACGATCCGACGGCGCCGGACATGACGGCGCTCTACCTCGAACGCTATCTCAACTACGGCCTGACGCGCGGGGAGCTGCAGTCCGGCCGGCCGATCATCGGCATCGCCCAGTCGGGCAGCGACCTGGTGCCCTGCAATCGCCACCATCTGGAGCTCGCCAAGCGGGTCAAGGAAGGCGTGCGCGACGCCGGCGGCGTCGCCATCGAGTTTCCCACGCACCCCCTGCAGGAGACGGGACGGCGACCGACTGCGGCGCTCGACCGCAACCTCGCCTATCTGGGGCTGGTCGAGATTTTGCACGGCTACCCGTTCGACGGGGTGGTGCTGACCACCGGCTGCGACAAGACGACCCCGGCCGCCCTGATGGCCGCGGCCACCGCCAACCTGCCGGCGATCGTGCTGTCGGGCGGGCCGATGCTGAACGGCTATTTCGAGGGGGAGCGCGCGGGCTCGGGCTCCACCATCTGGCGCGCGCGCGAATTGCTGGCGGCAGGTGAGATCGACATGGAGGGGTTCATGGAGATGGCGGCGGCCTCGGCGCCGAGCGCGGGCCACTGCAACACCATGGGCACCGCGCTGTCGATGAATTCGCTGGCCGAGGCGCTCGGCATGTCGCTGCCGGGTTGCGCCGCCATTCCCGCGCCCTACCGCGAACGCGCGCAGATGGCCTATGAGACCGGGCGGCGCATCGTCGCGATGGTGGAGGAGGAGCTGACGCCGAAACGCATCCTGACGCGCGCGGCGTTCGAGAACGCGATCACCGTCGCCTCGGCGATCGGCGCCTCGAGCAACTGCCCGCCGCACCTCATCGCGATCGCCCGCCATATGGGCGTGCCGCTTTCGCTGGAGGACTGGCAGCGGGTCGGCCACGCCGTGCCGCTTCTGGTCAACTGCCAGCCGGCGGGCGCCTATCTGGGCGAGGACTTCTTCCGCGCGGGCGGCGTGCCGGCGGTGATGCACGAGCTGCTGGAGGCCGGCCGGCTGGACGGTGGGGCGATCACCGTGACCGGCCGCACGGTCGCCGAGAACCTTGCCGGCCGCGCGGCGAGCGACCGCGACGTCATCCGCCCCTATGACGATCCGCTGATGAGGGACGCCGGCTATCTGGTGATGGGGGGCAACCTCTTCGACGCGGCGATCCTGAAGACCTCCGTCATCGGCGATTGGTTTCGTGCGCGCTATCTCTCCACCCCCGGGGACGAGAACGCCTTCGAGGGCCGCGCCATCGTCTTCGACGGGCCGAAGGATTACCACCACCGCATCGACGACCCGGATCTCGGGATCGACGAGGACTGCATCCTGGTCATGCGCAACTGCGGGCCCGTTGGCTATCCCGGCTCGGCCGAGGTGGTCAACATGCTGCCGCCGAAGGCGCTGGTGAAGCGCGGCATCACCACCCTGCCCTGCATCGGCGATGGCCGGCAGAGCGGCACCTCGGCGAGCCCGTCCATCCTCAACGCCTCGCCCGAGGCCGCGATCGGCGGCGGGCTGGCGCTGCTGCGCACCGGTGACCGCATCCGCATCGACCTCAACACCCGCCGGGTCGATGTCCTGCTGCCGCCGGAGGAGCTGGAGGCGCGGCGCGCCGCCCTGAAGCCGGCGGCACCCGACAACCAGACGCCCTGGCAGGAGATCTACCGCCGCTTCACGGGGCAGCTTTCCACCGGCGCCTGCTTCGAGCCGGCGACGCTTTACCTCGACGTGATCACCTCGCACGGCAACCCGCGCCATTCGCATTGACGGGCCGCCTCGGCTCGCGCGGGTCAGGGGGACGCATGGTCCGGTCCCCTCGGTCCGAGCAGCCGGTCAACTCTGCTCACGGTCTCGCGAGCGCGGGTTGCCGGGGCGCCGCCGCCCCCTAAACTCCCTCTTGAAGGCGCGGATCGGTGAACCGCGTAGAAGACGGGAGGGTTCGCATGCAGAGAAGATGGATTGCGTCGCTGGCCTTTGCCGCCGCGCTCGGCAGCGGGGCGGCCCTCGCGCAAACGGCGGAGACGCCGTCCGGCGCCGAGAACCTCGAGACAGCCGTGTTCGCCGGCGGCTGCTTCTGGTGCGTGGAGGAAGCGTTCGACAAGGTCGAGGGCGTCGTCGAGACCGTCTCCGGCTACACGGGCGGCACGGTCCCCAATCCCAGTTACGAGCAGGTCTCGGCCGGCGGCACGGGGCATTTCGAGGCGGTGCGGGTGCGCTACAACCCGGCCGCGGTCAGCTATGACGCGCTGCTCGACGCCTTCTGGCGCAATGTCGACCCGTTCGATGCGGGCGGCCAGTTCTGCGACCGCGGCGACTCCTACCGCAGCGCGATCTTCGTCGAGACGGAGGCGCAGGAGCGGCTTGCCGAGGAGTCCAAACAGGCGGTCGCCAACCGCTTCGGGCGAGCCGTCGCCACCGAAATCCTGCCGGCGGGCGCGTTCTATCCGGCCGAGGACTACCACCAGAACTATTACGAGAAGAACCCGCTGCTCTACAAATTCTACAAGTGGAACTGCGGCCGCGCGCAGCGGCTGGAGGAGATCTGGGGCAAGCCGGCGGCGAGCTCTTGAGAAAGCCCGTCTGGCCTCGCGACGGGAAGCCTTGAGCGGCGCGGGCGCGGGCTTGGGCGCCCCCCTACAGCCTGCACCGCATCGCCCTTCGCGTCTTCCGCGGATGGATGGCGCGGCGTCAGATCCGCGCCGTGATACTCTTGGTCCGGCAATACGCCGACAGGCCCTCCAGCCCCTTCTCTCGTCCGAAACCGGACCGGCGGTTCCCGCCAAACGGAACTTCCACGCCGCCGGCCCAATAGTCGTTGATCGTGATCTGGCCGGCATCGATCTCGCGCGCCAGATGGAGCGCCCTGGACACGTCGCGGGTATAAATCCCGGCGACCAGCCCATACTGCGTTCCGTTGGCCGCGTGGAGCGCCTCCTCCGGCGAATCGACGATCTGGACCGACAGAACCGGGCCAAAGATCTCTTCCTGCACGCAGATGTCATCCGCGGGCACGTCGTCGATGATGGTCGGCTCGAAAAACCAACCGTATCCGCTCTCGGGATCGGTGGTGCGACGGCCGCCTGCGGCGATGCGGAAGCCCCGCGCCGAAGCGTGGCCGAGGAAACGCTCGATCTTCGCAAGCTGGGTCAAGGAGTTGATCGCTCCGACGTCGGGGCTCCGAAGCCCGTGCCCAACCTTCAGCGCTTTCGTCTTGGCGACCAGCCGTTCCAGGAACGCCGCGTGTATCGGCCGCTCGATGACCAGCCGCGAGCCGGCCGAGCACACCTGCCCCGCATTCGAGAAGATGGCCCAGAGGGCACCGTCCACCGCCGCATCCAGATCGCAATCCGCAAGGGCGATCAGGGGCGATTTGCCGCCGAGCTCCAGAGTGACGCTGGTGACGTTGGCCGCCGCGCGCCGCATCACGTCGATCCCCGTGCCGACGGATCCGGTGAACGTCACGTGGTCGATCTTGGGATGTGAGACGAGCGCGACGCCCGCCTCCGGCCCGGTCCCGGTGACGACGTTGCAGACGCCGTCCGGCAGTCCGGCATCCTTCAACAGCTCGGCGAGCATGAGGGCCGTCAGCGGCGTCGTTTCCGCCGGCTTGACCACGGCCGCGCAGCCCGCCGCAAGGGCCGGGGCAAGCCCGCGGACGGCGGTCGATGTGGGGTAGTTCCACGGGATGATCTGCGCGGTGACACCCACGGGTTCGTGCAGCGTGAAGCACATGTAGTCGGGCCCGAGCGGGATCGAGTCGCCCTGAATCTTGTCTGCGGCGCCGGCGTAGTAATCGAACAGGCGCGCCGAAGACCGAATGTCTGCTTGCGCTTCGGCCAGCGTCTTGCCGGAATCGAGTGTTTCCACCACGGCAAAACGGTCGGCTCTCTGCCGCAACAGCTCCGCCGCCCGACGAAGTATGTTTCCGCGCTCGGCCGGCGTGACTCGCCGCCACGGGCCGGACTGCGCCTTGGCCGCGCTCTCGACCGCGTCATCGACATCCGCGGCACTCGCCAGCGCAAACTCGGCGAACGGCTGCCCCAGGCCCGGATCGAAGGTCTCCATCGTTTCGTTCGACGTCGCGCGGCGCCAGGCGCCGCCGATGAAGAGGCGGTCCGGCAGGTCGGACAGGGTTCCGGTCGAGAAGTACTCGGCGATGAGACGGGAAACGGTAGAGCCCATTCCTCAATCCAGTTGGCTTATCTGATAGGTCGCGTTCGCCAGCCAATCGGGATCGATCTCGACGCCCCAGCCCGGCGCGGCGGGAAATTCCACCTTGCCGTCCGAAACGACGTAAGGCGACTCCCGGAACAGGCCATATTGCCAGGGGTAGTAGTCCGGTCCCTCGATCGAGAACTCCAGATACGGGCCAGCGTTGGGAATCGCGACGAGGAAATGCATCGTGAACAACGTAACGAGGGACAGGTTCGCGCTGTGCGGCGTGCACACCAGCCCCGCTTCCGCGGCCATCCGCGCAACCTTCAATGTCCGGGAGAGACCGCCGAGA
Source organism: uncultured Rhodospirillaceae bacterium (assembly GCA_964551315.1). Lineage (GTDB taxonomy): Bacteria > Pseudomonadota > Alphaproteobacteria > Dongiales > Dongiaceae > Virgifigura. The sequence goes on from CAZKCM010000001.1 coordinate 108,883, forward strand.
TACAGAACGTCGGGCTGGACGACATCGACGGCCCGCATGTCCACGATCCGTCTCCAGACGGCAAGATCGCAATCCTGCTCGCCCCCCGTGACGTCGAGGTCGAGCGCGTCTGCGACCTGTTTCGTCTGCTCCAGTTCCCAGTAGAGGCAGGGCTCCTCGAAATGGCAGACTCCGTGGTCCTCCAGCAGCCGCCCCACCTCGATCGCGCGGCGCGGCGAAAAGCCGCCGTTCGCGTCCACCAGAAGCGCGACCTCGTCGCCCATCGCCTTCCGAACGGCCGGGACGATGGCCTCCGTCCGCCCCGGCCATTCGTCGACGTCGTGTCCGCACTCGCGGCCGACGCGGAACTTGAAGGCATCGAAGCCATGGGCGTCTCGGAGACGCCGAAATCGATCGGCTTCGGCCTCCGGCGTGATGTCGCGCCTCATGCTCGAGGCATAGGCTCTGAGCGGGCGCGGAACGCCCCCGATCAAGCTGCAGACCGGTTTGCCTTCGAGCTTCCCTCGCAGGTCCCACAGGGCGGTGTCGAGCCCCGCGAGAGCACGCATGAGATAAGAGCCGGGAAACTTGTGCTCCCGCTCCGGGATGACGGTGACGAGCGCCTCGATGTCGAGCGCGTCCGCCCCGAGCGCCCATGGCGCGATCTGACGATGAAAGACCGCGCTGGTTATGTCCGCGTTGTAGGTGGAGAGCTGCCCCCAGCCCGAAGCGCCGTCATCCGTGCGCACGCGCACGAACCCGACATGCTCGGAGCAGAAGGTTTCGAGGCTCTTGATCCGCATGACACGCCTCCGGCCGCGTCACGGCCGGCCCACCCGCCTACGCCTCTTCGAACCACCAGCGCTCGGCGGCCCGGAGGCCGTCCAGATCCCAGTTCGACGCGATCGCATCGTGACCGATCTTGCTCGACATGGCGCCGACATAGTTCGCGAACACGGGAATGACCGCGCCGCCGTCGTCGCGGAGAAGGCGCTGCATTTCGGCGTACATCTCGCGCCGTTTTGCCTCGTCGAGCTCCGCCCGCGCCGCGACAAGCAGCGCGTTGAATCGCTCGTTGTTCCAGAAGGTTTCGTTCCAGCTTCCGCCGGCCGCATAGGGGAGCGTCAGCGCCCAGTCAGCCGTCGGCTTGCCGCCCCAGTAGGAGACGCACCACGGCTTCTTCATCCAGACGTTTTCCCAATAGCCGTCGTCGGGTTCGCGGACCACGTTGATATCGATGCCGGCGCGGGCGGCGTTCTCTTTGTAGAGAATGGCCGCGTCGACCGCGCCCGCGAAGGCCGTGTTGGCGGCGCTGAGATTCACCTTGAGGCCTTCCATGCCGGCCTTCTTGAGGTGGAACTTCGCCCGCTCCGGGTCATAGACGCGTTGCTCCAGCTCGGCGTCGAAGTAGCGATAACCCGGGCTGATCGGATTGTCGTTACCGAGAGCCCCATAGCCGCGGAGCACCGTCTTGAGGAGCATCTCGCGGTCGATCGCCAGTTTCAGGGCAAGCCGCACATCGTTGTTGTCGAACGGCGCGACCGTCGTGTTCATCGGCATCGAGTAATGCTGCCCGCCGTTGACGGAATAGATGCGGTGGTTCGGGCTGCGCTCGAGAAGGTCGATGGTCTTGAGGTCGCACCGGTTCATCGCGTGGATCTGGCCGGTCATCAAGGCGGTCGTGCGCGCGGCAACATCGGCGATCGCAAGGAACTCCACGGACTCGAACCAGCCGCGGTCGCTTCGCCAATAGTTCGGGTTCTTCTTGACCAGCGTTCTGACGCCCGGCTGGAAGGTTTCGAGCACGTAGGCGCCGCAGCCCACGCCCGACGTGGGATCGACCGAGCCGTCCTTCGACGGCATGATGGGCAAGTGATAGTCAGACAGCAGGAATGGGAAATCCGCATTCCCACCCTCCAGCGTCATGACGACGGTGTGCTGGTCATCCGCGCGAATGTCGACGATCGGGTCGACGATGCTCTTGGCGGCCGATGTCGATTTCTCGCCGCGATGATAATTGATGGACGCAACGACGTCCTCGGCCCGGAGATCTTTTCCATTGTGGAACTCGACGCCCTTCCGCAACCGGAACACCCAGACCTTGGCGTCATCAGACGGCTCCCAGCTCTCCGCGAGTTCGGCCGCAAGATCGCCGGTGTTCGTGACCTCCGTCAGGAAGCCGTGCAGGGAGTGACCGACGGACTGCATGTAGTTGTCTGCGTAGGTTCCCGGGTCCAGGGAGTCCGTCGTCGCGCCCGATCCGATGCCGAGCTTGAAATGCCCGCCCTTGCGCGGTTCGGCGGCCGCCCTCCCCGGAAGCAGGGAGACCGCCGCGGCCGAGAGACCGGCCGCCGCAGCGGTTGACAGGAATGACCGGCGGGTGATCGCGCCCGTGCCCGCCGAACGGAACGAACAGCTCTTTGACGACACGTTTCCCTCCCTCTGCATGGTTCCTTCTCCGTGAAGCAGCGGCAACGCTTCCCGGCCTGCCTTCAACGGCTAGACAACGATGACGTTGCGCAGGACCTCTCCGCTTTTTGCCGACGCGATGGCCTCGTTGATCCGCTCGAGCGGATACCGGCCGCTGATGAGTTCATCGAGCTTGAGCCGTCCCTGCCGGTAGAGCGAAACCAGATAGGGAATGTCGACCGCGATCCGTGCCGAACCCATCTTGCTGCCGAGGATCCGCTGGTTCTCGTTGGCGATCTGGCCGGGGTCGATCTCGGTCGTCACGCCCGAGGCCGGCATCCCGACCAGGACGAGCGTTCCGGCCCGGCTCATGAGGTCCAGGGACTGATCGAACGCGGCCTTCGCGCCGACGGTCACGAAGACATAATCCGCACCGCGGCCATCGGTGACATCCCGAACCGCCTCTCTGGCGTTCACGGACATGGGGTTGAAGGCATGGGTGGCGCCGAACAGGCGCGCCGCCTCCAGCTTCGACTCCACGACATCCAATGCGACGATCGTGCGGGCGCCGCAAAGCGCCGCGGCCTGGATGGCGTTGAGGCCGACACCGCCGGCCCCGATCACCACCGCGTTCGCTCCGGGCCGCATCTTGGCCGTGTTCACCACGGCCCCGAATCCGGTGATGACGCCGCAAGCCAGAAGAGACGCGCTTTCGAGGGGCACCTCATCCGGGATCGCCACGGCCTGCGAAGCATCGACAACCACGTATTCGGCGAAGGCGCCGGTCCTCAGCCCCTGATGGATCGTAGAGCCGTCGCTCGCGCGCAGCGGGCTTGCGTCGTCGAGCGCAAAGTGACCCTCGCAGGTCACCGGCGACCCTTGCGCGCAATAGTGGCAATGACCGCAGGATCGGATCAGCGTCACCACGACGTGGTCGCCGGGACGCAGGCCTTTGACCCCCGATCCGATCTCCTCGACGACGCCCGAGGCCTCATGTCCGTAGACCGCGGGCAGTTGCCCGCCCCACGCACCCTCTGCATAGAAGATGTCGCTGTGACAGATCGCGCAGGCGGCCACGCGCACCTTGATCTCGCCGGGCCCGGGCGACCGGGCCTCGACGGTCTCGATCACCAGCGGCTTGCCGAACTCTCGGCACACGGCGGCTCTCACGGCCTCTCCCTTTCCTCCCACCGATCGGGAACAGGATCGGTCGTCGCCAGCCACAAATGAAGAAAATTCTTATTGCCCTTAGGACTTAAAATTTTTATGCCTTAATTCGAATCTGTTATCGCGGTCTCGCTGTGCGCTATCGACTTCCTCCGCTCAACTGGCTCAGGGCCTTCGAGGCCGCGGCACGGCATTCGAACTTCACGGCCGCGGCGGATGAGCTGAATCTCACGCAGGCGGCGGTCAGCTATCAGGTCAGAAGCCTGGAGAAACATCTGGGCTTTCCGCTTTTCGAGCGTCTTGCGCGGGGCGTGCAGCTGACCGACATGGGGCGCGCCTACCTGCCGTCGGTCCGGAAGGCCTTCGACGAGCTGTCGATGTCGACGGTCGGGCTTTTCGGCCTGATTGGCGACGATTCGATCACGGTCCGCGCGCCGGTCTCCTTCGCGACTTTATGCCTGGCCCCCCGCCTCGATCGCTTCCGGCAAGCGCATCCAGGCATTCACCTGCGCCTCTGCACCTCCGTATGGGCCGACGCCCTCGATGCGGAATCGGTCGATATCGACATCCGATTCGGGGACGGCCGGTGGGACGGTCACGAGGTGACGGAGATCCTGAATGAGCCGTCGGTTCCGGTGTGCAGCCCGATCTACGCCCGGCACATGGATACCGGCGACAGAGCCGAGAGTCTCGCCGCCTGCGACGTGATCCAGATCATGGGATGCGAGGATCTTTGGGCCCGGCTTCTGCGGCATGCCGGCCTGCCCGACAGCGAGCCCCGGCACACCTTCAAGGCGGACACCTCGCTCGTCGCGCTCGAGCTTGCGGCCGCGGGCCTCGGGTGTACGCTCGTGCTGCGCAGCTTCGCGCAATCCTATCTCGAACGCGGCCGTCTGATCGCGCCGTTCGACCTCAGCCTGCCGATCGATCAGTCGCACTTCGCGATCCTGCCGGACGAGCCGCACCGCGTGCGCCCCGAGGTCTTGCTCTTCCGCGAATGGCTGCTGGACGAGTTCCGTTCTGCCCGATCCGACGCGAAAGGCAGACCTCTCGGAGCCCAGGACACGAGCCTTACCGTGAGAGGGCAGACGAAGGAGTGCGCGAGCCGCGTGTCCCGGTAGTTCCCCGCTACAGGTCGCACTCGGCCTCCAGCTCCTCCGGCGTCTCGGCCTGCAGCACGCGCCGCGCGGTCTCGTAGCCGAAGCCGCCGCGGCCGAGCGCGGCAAGGTCCTTGCTCCACATCTCGGCCCGGTCCTCCGGCCGGCGCCAGGGCCCGAGGCGCCGGCGCCGGGCGAAGGCGCAGGCGGCCGCCAGTTCCGGATCGGCGGCGGTGTCCCGGAGCGCCGCCATCGCCGCGTCGATCTCCTCCGCCGGCACGCCCTTGGCGGCCAGTGCCGCCCGGATGGCCCGGGCGGAGCCGCCGCGCCGATGCAGGCTCGCCGCCTTGCCCTCCGCGTAGCGCCGGTCGTCGACGAGGCCGCTGCGCGCGAAGCGGGCGACCAGCGCGTCCACGGCAGCGAAGCCGGCCTCACGGTCGGTGCCGTGGGCCCGCGCAGAGCGCTCCACCTTGCGGCGCAGGACGCGGCGCAGGTTCTCCGAAGAGCTGGCGTACCGTTCCAGATAGAAGAGCGCCGCCCGTTCCAGATAGTCCGGCGTGGCCCGCCGCGGACCGCGCCGCGGCCGTTGGCCCCGCGGCGATGCCTGGCCGCCCTTCGTACGCCCGGCCGCCTCGGTTCGATCGTCGTCCGTCATGCGGAAAAGATAGAGGCGCGGGGCGCGAACCGCCACCGAACCATTCTACCCCAATGCGCCTCCGGTGCCGAGCCGGCGCGTGCCTTAGTCGAACATCCCTTTCGGCGTCTCGCCCTTCAGGAACGGCTCGATGAAGGCATGCAGCAGGTCGGGCTGGTTGATGATGGCGGTGTGCGAGGTGGCCGGCAGCACGGCGAGGCGCGAGGCGGGCAGCGGCTTGCCCGTGTCGCCCATGACGCCGCCGCCGAGCAGCCGGAACATCGCGACCGAATGCTCGAGCGTCGTCACGTCGGCGTCGCCGGTGATGATGAGCACCGGGGTCTCCAGCGCCCTGACATCCTCTTCCCACGCCATCGGCTCGTGCTCGAGCGCGATCAGCTTCTCGACCAGCGCGGGAAAGCCTTCCGGATCGGCAGCGAGCTTGCGGTACTCCGCCGCGAAGGGCATGTCGAGGAACATCTCCACCGTCATCTGCGGGATGAACGCCTTGTAGTCCGGATGCCAGCCCTCGGCATCGTAGGAAGCGGAGGCCGCGACGAGCTTGTTCACCTTCTCCGGATGGCGGATGGCGACCTGCAGCCCGACGGTGGCACCCATGGAATAGCCGAACAGGTCGGCCCTCTCGAGGCCCACCGCGTCCATGAAGGCCGCCACGTCGTCGGCAAGGTTCTGATAGGTGATGGGCCGATCGATGTCGGTGGTGCGGCCGTGGCCCTGCAGTTCGAGCGCGTAGACCCTGTGGGTCTCGGCGAGCTTCGGGATGATCGCGCCCATGGACGGGATGTTCATATAGGCGCCGTGCAGCACGATCAGCGGATCGCCCTCGCCGGAAACTTCGTAATACATCTGCATGCCGTTAACCTCGACGCGATCGCCCACTGGCTGGGCCTCGGCAAGGGCGGGACCGGCGGCAAGGAGGGTTGCGACAATGATGAAGGCGGGGCGGAACATGCGCATCTCTTCTCTCTCGTCTCCTGCGTTGACACCGTGAACGGCCGTTCCGGCGAAGATTACTGCGGCGGTCAGGCG
>CAZKCM010000001.1:115318-144396 GCA_964551315.1 uncultured Rhodospirillaceae bacterium
AAGCGGTCTCTTCGGCATCGGGGTCAAGCCACGAATTGGGGGTCGTCGTCTTCCGCAACGGTCTCCTGTCAGCCGGTTGATTGGGCTTTGGCGGCGCCACACCTTGAGGACGAACGGCCGGTCCGAAAATCGACACGGCCGGATCGATTTTTTTCAGTCGCGGGCATCGCGCACCGAAGCGCATCCCCTGGGGATGAACGCGACGTGATGGCAATCAGCTTGGGCAAATCGGGCGGTATTCGATCGCGTCGGCGACCGCTTCTGCTCCATGTGTGTTTCGGTGAGAATCCTTGAAGGCGCCTGCCCTGTTTTCAGCCCTCCGGATGCAGGGCCAGCGAATCGGGCTCATGCTCCGTTCTGAAGAAGCCTATCCGACGCTGTCAACCAGGATCGCGCATCAGGTCCAGGAATGTGGCCGCTACACGCATTCGACCTTCATCGGCGTCGTTAACGGGCATGGCAATGCCAGGGGCAAAGTCGAAGGCGCCTCTGTCGCGCTCCAATTGCACATGCCGAACGGTTCCGGCGCGATTCCTTCACGGTGCGCCACGCAGACTCTCAGATCGACACGCCGCGCTCCGGACGGGTCGGGGACGAGGCAGGCGCGGCGTGAGGGGCGCCTGCCGTCCCTGCCGAAGCTCAACCGCCCGGCATGCCGCTTGACACTCAGGCGGCGGCGCGTCCGATCTCGCCGGAGCGGCGCAGGGCATCGACGCTCCAGGCGCCGCCGCCCGCGAAGACGAAGTAGAGGAACACGAAGCAATAGAGGATGGCGGCGTCCCCGCCGTTCAGGACGGGGAAGAAGCTTTTCGGCGCGTGTGCGATGAAATAGGCGGCGGCCATCAGGCCCGAAAGCACGAACGCCACCGGGCGGGTGAACAGGCCGAGGACTAGGAGGGCCCCGCCGAAGAGCTCGAGAATGCCCGCAATGCCCGGGAGCGAGAGCAGGGCCGGTGCCGGATAGGGCGACGCCGGAAAGCCGAGGATCTTCTGGGTGCCGTGCGCCATGAAGAGCAGCGCCGACATGATGCGAAGCACGCCGAGCATCCGGGGCGCCCAGATCGTGGTGAGGTGATCGATTGGCATGATGGGACGTCCTTTAACCGAGTGCGACTTTACGGGCTACGGCTCCGACAGCGTTCTATCGCCGCCTCTCACCCCTGGACCAAGGGGCGCCTGCCGGCTGCGGTCCGGACGACGTGCCGGATGCCTCAACAGGACGGCAATTGCGCCCGCCAGTGTTCAAGAATTCGTTAACCCCGCGTTTCGGGTCCGGCGACCTCGGCCGCAGAACCGACTCGCGATCCCATCTGGAACCGCCGCCTTCCGGCCCTTTCGCTCGGTGTTCCCCCGGCCCTGCGCCGGCTCGATGACGGTCTGCCTTGCGCCGCAGGCCGGCTCGTCCCCGCCGCGCTTGAACCCGCGCCGGGCCGACCCTATGGTCACGGGCGAACAGGTCAAACCCGATCGGATCGATGCTTGCCCCAACACCTCCATCGCCGCGCCACTTCGGCGCCGTCAACTGGCTCGGCCTCTGGACGCTGTATCTGAAGGAGGTCCGCCGCTTCCTCAAGGTCGCGACTCAGACGCTGCTGGCGCCGGTGGTCACGACGCTGCTCTTTCTCGCGATCTTCAGCCTGGCGCTGGGCCGCGCGGTGCAGACGGTGGGCGGCGTGCCCTTCATCGAGTTCCTGGCACCCGGGCTGATCATGATGGCGATGGTGCAGAACGCCTTTGCCAACACCTCCTCCTCGCTTCTCATCGCCAAGGTGCAGGGGAACATCGTCGACGTGCTGATGCCGCCGCTCAGGCCCGGCGAGCTGACGCTGGGTTTCGCCGCCGGCGGGGTTTCGCGCGGCATTCTCGTGGGCCTCACCGTCGGGCTCGTCATGTGGATCTTCGTGCCGATCCGCGTCCACGCGCCGCTGTTCGTCCTGTTCCACGCGGTGGCGGCCTCCCTGCTGCTCTCGCTCCTCGGCATCGCCGGAGGCATCTGGTCGGAGAAGTTCGACCACATGGCGGCCGTGACCAACTTCGTGATCACGCCGCTCGCCTTCCTGTCCGGCACCTTCTACTCGGTGGACCGGCTGCCCGGACTCTGGCAGACGGCCGCGCACGCGAATCCGTTCTTCTACATGATCGACGGCTTCCGCTACGGATTCATCGGCCACGCCGACGGGTCGCTCGCCGCCGGCATCGCGGTGCTCGCGGCGAGCAATCTCGTGATGGGATGGATCGTCTACCGGATGTTCGCGACCGGTTACAAGCTGAAGGCCTGACGGCCGACGCCGGGCAGGACAGCATCGGAGGCGCCGCCATGATGCCCGCTCCGCGCCGGTTCGGCGCCGTCAACTGGCTTGGTCTGTGGACGCTCTACCGGCGCGAGGTGCTGCGCGTGTTGAAGGAATACCGCGAGACCATGCTGGGCCCGATGGTGTCCAGCCTGCTGTTCCTGGCGGTGTTCCACCTGGCAATCGAGTACGGCGGCCGCGGAGGCTCCGATCCGGTCGGAGGGGTCCCGTTCCTGCAGTTTCTCGCGCCCGGGCTCATCATCCTGGCCGTCTGCCAGCGCGCCTTCGAGACGGCGGCCGCCTCGCTGGTGTTCGACAAGCTGGAAGGGATCATCGCCGATACGCTGATGGCGCCGCTGTCCCCGGCGGAGCGCACGCTGGGGTACGCCCTCGGCGCCGCAACGACGGGGCTCCTTGCCGGCGCGGCGGTGGCCGCCGTCCTGCTGCCGTTCGTCGACCTGCCGGCGCGGGCGCCCGCGGCCATCCTCTTCTTCGCGCTGGCGGGGGCGCTGCTGCACGGGCTGCTCGGCATCGTCGTTGGCCTCTGGGCGGCCAAGTGGGACCACTACTCGGCATCGCTCACCTTCCTCGTGATCCCGCTGGCCTTCCTGTCGGGCATCTTCTACTCGGTGCGGCAGCTGCCGGAGCTGGGGCAGGCGCTGGTGACGCTGAACCCGGTCTTCTACGTGATCGACGGCTTCCGCTACGGCTTCATCGGCACGGCCGACGGGTCGCTCGCGGTCGGGACGGCCCTCATGGTGGCGATCAACCTGCTGCTCGCATTCGTCGTCCACCGGCTGTTCGCGACCGGCTACAAGATCAAGCCATGATGCCGGGCCCCGATGGGGCCGTTAACGGGATCTTGACCATGTCGGGCCAGCATCGGCCCGTCTCTCCAAGCCGTCTCGGAGATTGCCATGCGCTGGTTCCGGCACCGGATGCTCCCGGGCCTTCTGCTGCTCCTTGTCGCCGTCGCGCCCGCCGCATCGAACGCACAGTCGGTGCCCTTCGGGCAAGGCCTCCTCTGGCGTGTCGAGCGGAGCGGCGCAGAAGCCAGCCACATCTTCGGTACCTTCCACTCGAGCGACCCGAGCATCACCGCCCTGCCGGCACCGGTCGCCGGGGCTTTCCGGGGCGCAAACAGCCTCGTCATCGAGGCCGTGCTCGACCAGGCCGCGGCCCGGCGGGCCACGGCGATGATGGTGCTTCCGGACGGACGCAGCCTCGACCAGATCATCGGCGCCAATCTGTTCGCGAGGGTCGCCGAGATCGGGACCCTCTATCAGCTCTCGACGGCGGAGCTGCGGCGGTTCGAGCCCTGGGCCCTGGCGACGATGTTCTGCCTCACGCCCGCCGAAATGCGGAGCGACGAACCGCCACTGGACCAGCGCCTCGAACGGGAGGCCAGGGCCATGCGAAAGGCGGTCCACGGGCTGGAGACGATCGAAGAGCAGTTCGGGCTTTTCGAGGAGCTGCCGATCGAGAGTCAGCGGCGACTGCTGGAATCGGTCGTCGAGTTCTACCCGCAGATGGAGGCCTTCACCGCGCGCATGAAGCAGGCCTACCTGGATCGCGACGTCGCGGCGATTTTCGCCTTGTCGCAAGAAGCTTCGGCCGGGGGTGACGAGGTGCTCATGCGCTGGTTCGAGGACAAGGTGATGACGGAGCGCAACCACCGCATGGTGGAGAGGCTGCGGCCGCGCCTGGCCGAGGGCGGCGCCTTCGTTGCGGTGGGCGCCCTCCATCTGCCCGGCGAAGAGGGAATCCTGCGGCTCCTCGAGCGGCAGGGATATCGGGTCACCCGCCTCTACTGACATCGGACATCCGGGGCGCCGCCGGCGATCGCCCGGCCGGCGCCCCGGATCGGCCGCGTCAGTGATCGCGCTTGATAGAGGGGTCTTCCTCCTTGGCGCGGGCCTTGCCCGCCCGCTCGGCGTCCCGCAGCGCCTCGCCTTCCTCGCCCTTCAGGGCGTCGCGGGCTTCCCGCGCCTCGGCCTCAACGTCGTGGCCCTTCTTATGGGCCTGAGCCGCCTCGTTGTACGCCCGCGCCGCGCTGCGGCTGCCTTCGCCTTCGTTGCGGTTTCCGGCCATGTCGCCTCCTTTCGGGCTGGGTCTCCGGACAGGGGAAACAGCGACCCGGCGACGTCGGTTCCCGGACGCAGGGCCGCAGCCGAAATACGCACGCAGGACGGCCGTGTCGCGCGGCGCGCAAATTCGAAGACGGTTCGACGGTGCTTGGCGTTATCGGGCGGCGATCGCCGCTGCGGCACCGGCCATGAGCGACGCACTGACCCGGTTGGCGGTGCGCACCGCCCGGGGGCTCCTGAAAATGGTGCGCGCCCGCGCCGCCAGGGCTACCCAGAACAGGTCGATCGCCACGAGGACAACGATCATCGTGACGCTCAGCTCTGCCCATCCGAGCACGGTCATGTGAGTCAGGTCGATGATGGAGGGCAAGAGCGCCATGTAGAACACCATGATCTTCGGGTTGCCGAGCGTGACCGCCATGCCGGCCGCGAACAGCTTGCCGGCCGGTTTCTCGGATGGCAGGGCACCGTCTCGTGCCGCGACCGGCGCAGACCACATCCTCCACGCCAGGTAGAGCAGATAAGCGACGCCGAGATACTTGATGACGACGAACAGGAGATGAAGGCTCTGGGCGATGGCCGCAAGCCCCCACACGGCGAGCGAAAGCCACAGGGCCTCGCCGATCCACATCGCCGCCAGAAAGGGCAGCACGTCGCGATAGCCGTTCGTGAGCACCCGCGCGACCAGGGCCGCGATGCTGGGGCCCGGCGAACCGGCCGCGACAAGAAGGGCCCCCGCAAAGATCAGCAGCGACGAAAGATCCACGAGCAGCATCCTTCACAGCGGTTTCGAATACGGTAGGAGCGGAAGCCCGTCTCCGGCGCCATACCAGCTTCCCTCGGCTCGGCGCAACCAAGGCCGGTTCGGGCAGCGGCACCTGCTCCCCTCACCATCGCGCTGCGCGGGTTAAGGTTAACAGCGGCAGAAGCATCGCAGCAGAACCTTTTTGAACGCCGAGCCGATGGCGGTATCCGCCGTCTCCGATGCGGCCGCCGGCATGCCTGCTCGGACCTCTGTCACTGAACCGCCCCGCGACCCCGCGTTGACACGGCGCGGCATTGTGTCGATAGTTTCGCTTTTTCCGGGACAAGTTGGGGTTGACCGAGCCCGCGAACGGGGCGGGAACGCCCCCGTCCCATGAAGCCACAGCAATGCGAAGGACCGTGTCGTGATACCAGCCGTCATGCCGACCTATCTGCGGGCAGATGTCGCGTTCGAGCGGGGCGAAGGCGCCTATCTCTTCGCGACGGACGGCCGACGATATCTCGACTTCGCCAGCGGCATCGCGGTGACCGCGCTGGGTCACGCCCATCCGCATCTCGTCCAGGCCCTGACCGAGCAGGCGGGGAAGCTGTGGCACACCTCGAACCTGTTCCGCATCCCGGGCCAGGAGCGCCTGGCCGAGCGGCTCGTCGCGAACAGCTTCGCGGACGCCGTCTTCTTCACCAACTCGGGCGGCGAGGCGATCGAATGCGGCCTCAAGCTGATCCGCAAATACCATGACGATTTCGGCGACCCCAACCGCTATCGCGTGATCGCCTGCCACGGCGCGTTCCACGGCCGCACGCTCGCCGCCATCGCCGCGGGCGGCCAGGAGAAGCATCTGAAGGGCTTTGCGCCCGCGGTGGAGGGCTTCGACCACGTCGCCTTCGGCAACCTGAACGAGCTGCGCGCCGCGATCACGCCGGAAACGGCGGCGATCCTGGTGGAGCCGGTGCAGGGCGAGGGCGGCATGCGGGCGGCCTCCGCCGAGTATCTCCGCGGGCTGCGCGCGGTGGCGGACGAGTTCGGGCTGCTTCTGTTCTTCGACGAGGTGCAGTGCGGCATGGGCCGCACCGGCCGGCTCTTCGCCCACGAATGGGCCGGGATCGAGCCCGACATCGTCGCCACGGCGAAGGGGCTGGGCGGCGGTTTCCCGGTCGGCGCCTGCCTCGCCAAGGAGCATGTCGCCGCGGCGTTCACCGCCGGCAGCCACGGCAGCACCTTCGGCGGCAATCCGCTCGCCATGGCGGTGGGCAACGCCGTGCTCGACGTGCTTCTGGCGGACGGCTTCCTCGAGCGCGTCGATCGGATCGGTCGCCTGCTGCGCGACCGGCTCGAAGAACTGGCACGCCGACACCCCCGGGTGATCGAGGAGGTTCGCGGCGCCGGGCTGATGCTCGGCCTGAAATGCCGGGTGCCGAACACGGAGATGGTGGCCGCCCTACGCCAGCGCGGCCTCCTCGCGGTCGGCGCCGGCGACAACGTGGTGCGGCTGTTGCCGCCCCTGATCATCGACGAGAGCCATGTCGGCGAGGCGATCGGGATCCTCGATCAGGCCTGCCGCGGATGGCAGGAGGCGGCCTGACATGACGGCGCAGACGATTGAGAAGACAGCGCGGAAGGGGGCGGCGCAGACAAACGGCGGTCCCCGGCATTTCCTCGACCTCGACCGGCTGGACTCGGCGACGCTGACCCGGATGATCCAGGTCGGCGCCGCGATGAAGCGGGGCGACATGCCGCATGGCATTGCCAAGCCCCTTGCCGGCAAGGCCCTCGCGCTTATCTTTGAGAAGCCGTCGACGCGCACGCGCGTCTCCTTCGAGGTCGGGATGAAGGAGCTCGGCGGCGAAGTGATCGTTCTCGAGCGGGACGGCTCGCAGCTCGGTCGCGGCGAAACCGTCGCCGACACGGCCCGGGTCCTGTCGCGCTACGTCGATGCGATCATGCTGCGGACAACCAAGGAAGAGAAGCTTCACGAGCTGGCCGAGCACGCGACGGTGCCGGTGATCAACGGCCTCACCGACCGGACGCATCCCTGCCAGCTCATGGCGGACGTCATGACCTTCGAGGAGCATCGCGGACCCATCGCCGGCAAGCGGATCGCCTGGAGCGGCGACGGCAACAACATGGCCGCTTCCTGGATTCACGCGGCGGCGCGCTTCAATTTCGAGCTGCGGCTCGCCTGCCCGGAACAGCTCATGCCGCCGCCCGAGGTGCTCGCCTGGGCGCGCAAGGAAGGCGCCCGGGTTTCGGTGACCTCCGACGTTGCGGCGGCGGTGAAGGACGCGGACTGCGTGGTGACCGACATCTGGGTCTCCATGGGCGATGAAGACCACGTGGCCAATCGCCACAACCTGCTGGCGCCCTATCAGGTGAACGAGCAGGTCATGGCGCTGGCCAAGCCGGACGCGATCTTCATGCATTGCCTGCCGGCCCACCGCGGCGAAGAGGTGACGGCCGGGGTCATCGACGGTCCGCAGTCGGTTGTGTGGGACGAGGCGGAGAACCGCCTGCACGCGCAGAAGGCCATCCTCTGCTGGTGCCTGGGGCAGATTTAGAGCAACGCGTCGGAACATGGCAGGTCTCGATTTCACGGGCGAGCCGCGGTCCCCGCGGCAGCCGCCGGACGATCTCATCCAGCCGTTCCAGATCGAGGGACGGGCGGTTCGCGGCCGCCTGGTGCGGCTCGGCCCGCTGGTGGACGAGATCCTCCACCGGCACGCCTACCCTGACCCCGTCGCCGCCATGCTCGCGGAGATGGTGGCGCTTGCGGCCGTGCTCTCCGCCGCGCTCAAGTTCGACGGAGTCTTTACCCTGCAGACGAAGGGCGACGGCGCCATCCGCATGATGGTCGCCGACGTCACCAGCACCGGCGACGTCCGCGGCTACGCGCAGTTCGACGGCGAGCGGCTTGCGGCGGCGTCCGCGGATCCGGAGACGGCATCTGCGCCGGTTCCGCACCTGCTGGGATCGGGCTATCTCGCCTTCACGGTCGATCAGGGCCCGCACACCGAACGCTATCAAGGCATCGTCGAGCTGAGCGGCGAGACGCTCGTCGACTGCGTGCACCACTACTTCCGTCAGTCGGAACAGCTGCAGGCAGACATCAAGCTTGCCGTCGGCCGTGAGGCGCGGACCGATGGCGGCGGCCTCGGCTGGCGCGCAGGCGCCCTGATGGTCCAGCGCATGCCGCCCGCGGGTGCGTCGGCGACCGTCGCGGAGGAGGCCGAGGAGGACTGGCGGCGGGCCCTGGCCCTGACGGCCAGCAGCACGCCGGGCGAGCTCCTCGATCCGGCGCTGGCGCCGAACGACCTTCTATATCGGCTGTTCCACGAGGACGGCGTCCGCGTCTTCGCTCCTGGGGCCCTGCGCGCCGCCTGCCGCTGCTCGCGCGAGCGCGTGGAGCGCGTCCTCCGGTCGATGCCCCGCAGCGAAATCGAGACCCTCAAGGTCGATGGCGCCGTGGTGGTCACCTGCGAGTTCTGCAACGACAGCTATCGCTTCTCCGACGAGGACCTCGACCGCCTCTACCGCACTTCTTGACCCCGGCACCGCCTTTCGCGGAAAGTTGGCGCGTCGGTTCGGCCGTAAGCCGCTGATCCGCGCGGGAATTCGGAAAGCGCAGGCTGTCCGGGATTCCGCGATCGGGCGCCGGACCGCGAACCGGTGATCGATCGGCCGGCCGGTCGATCAGAGGTCTTTCTGGGGGGTCCTCGATGTCACTTCGCCCGCGCTTCATCGCCGCCGTTCTTCTCTTGCTCGTCGCCGGCTGCAGTACGCCGCCGGAACGTTATCCGTTCGCCGATCTGACCTATGGGCATCTCCCGCCGATTCGCCTCGACGTCGCCGTGGTCGACGTCGTGAACGACTATCGCGCGCCTTTGCGAGCGCCGAACGTCGAGCATCTCTTCCCGGTCCGACCCGCGGACGCGGCGCGGCGCTGGGCCAGGGATCGGCTGGTCCCGGTGGGATCGAGCGGGGTCGCGCGGTTCACCATCCTGCAGGCGAGCGTCGTCGAGGTCCCGCTCGACCGGTCGGGCGGGCTCCAAGGTTTCTTGACGAAGGACCAGTCGGAACGTTACGACGCGGTCATCGAGGTCCGTCTCGACCTGGAGAACGCCGGCGGGCTGCGGACCGGCACGGTGACGGCGCGCGCCGCGCGGAGCCAGACCGTCGCCGAGAACGCCACGCTCAACGAGCGCGAGCGAGTCTGGTACGCGCTGACCGAAGCCCTGATGAACGACCTCAACGCCGAACTCGAACGGAACATCGACCTGCATCTCCAACGGTTCCTGCGCTGATCCGGTGCTTGGCCCTTCCGTCAAGCCCGGCCCGGGGACGCGCGGACCGGCCATCGTTGAAGAATTCTTAACGAACGGTTGATACCGACCTCCGACAAAGAGTTCGGTGGGAAGTTTGTCGCCTGTCGCGATGAACGGCTTGCGGCGGCCGGCGCGCCGATTCGATTGCGGAGCGCTTCTTCTCCGGCATCGCCATCTGATCGCCGCCGCGGCCGATCCGTTCGGAATCCGCAGGCGCCGGGCCACCGCAGGGAACGACGGGGCCGATCGATGAGGATCGCGATCGATATCGGTGGCGATACCGTGGACCGAATGCTGTCCGCGTAGGAGATCCGGCCCGCCGGGCGAACGATCTGCAGAATCGACGGCGTGAGCATCGGCTGTCTTGGCGGGGCCCCGCACCGCTCGAACGGCAACGTCCTGGCGATCGCCGGCCTTCCCGTCCCGGCACCCGGCCGCGTTACGAGCCACGCCGACGCCGCCCGCCTTCTTCCGCAATGCGACGGCGCGTTCGCCGCCGTCGCGTGCGCCGACCGTTTCGTGACGCGGCACCCGCGCGCCGCCCGGCTCCTCGGGCGGGGCGGCGCCAAGTTCGCCCGATCGACGTTCCTCGACGGACCGGGAATGAACACGCCGGACCCACTGCTCAAGTTCGATCCGGCCACCCGGACAGGCCTGTCCGCCACCGCGGAAAAGCTTCTGTTCCACTGGCAGGCGTGGAAGCATGTTCACTCCGGCGCCGACTGGGCGTCGTTCCCACACAAGGCGAGGCCCTGATGATCCGCTTCAAATTCGAACTGGCGACAGACTGGCCGCCGAACGCCTGGCTGGCGGTCTGCGAAAGCGGCTCGGTCGAGGTCGTGGTCCGCCACGGCCCGCGCGTCGAGCTGGCGGACGGCTGGTTCTGCGAGGCGACCTGGCCCGGCGCCTTTGAGGACGGCGATTTCGATCGCACGGACATCGTGGCGGGCAGCGGTGGCCGGATCCGTGGCGGCAAGGCGATCTTCGTCGGTTCCGGCTCGACGGTGGACCGGCTGCAGATCGCGCGCGACGGCAAGCGGGTCCATGTTTCGAACTCTCTCGTCTGCCTGATTGCGGCGCTGGGGCATGAGCTCGATCCCTTCTATCGGAACTACTATCGAGACTTCCGCAGCATCGTCAGCGGGCTGAGCGTCTTCGAGCGCCGGGTGCGGACGCTGCGAGGCGACCTGGAGCTGCGCTACTTCGACAATCTCGTCTGGGACGGGACATCGCTCGAACGTGTCGAGAAGCCGCTGCCGGCCCGCGATCTCTCGAGCTTCGAGAGTTATCGGGGCTTCATGATCTCGACGATGAAAGACCTGGTGGCCAATGCCGGGGACGGCGCGCGCCGGTTTCCCTATGGCACGATCGGGACGCTCTCCTCGGGCTACGACTCGCCGACGGTCGCGGTCATCGCCAAGGCGGCCGGCAACGAGGAGGTGCTTACCTTCGGCATGGCGCGGGGCGGCCTCGAGGACAGCGGCGCTCGGATCGCCGGCCATCTCGGCCTGCGCTGCATCACCATCGACCGCGATGCGTGGCGGAGCCGCGCCTATCCGGAGATTCCCTTCCTGGCGGCGGACGCCTATGGCGAGGAAATGCATTTCCGGGGCGCCGAGGAACACCTGCCCGGCCGCGTCCTGTTCACCGGCTACCACGGTGGCGGGGTCTGGGCCAAGCAGATCGTCGCGCCCAGTCCGGAGATGGTCCGCGCCGATCCGTCGGGCCTGGCCTTGACAGAATACCGGCTTTGGACCGGTTTCCTGCACTGTCCGGTGCCGTTCTGCGCGGCGCGGGAGCTCCGACGAATCCATGCCATCTCCAACGCGGAGGCGATGAAGCCGTGGGACCTGGGCGGCAGCTACAACCGGCCGATCTGCCGGCGAATCGTCGAGGAGGCGGGCGTCCCGCGTGAGTTGTTCGGCCGCGACAAACGGGCCGCCGCCGTCGTTCTGTGGGACCGGCGCGAGGCCTTTCTGACCGATCCCTCGCTCGACGACTATCGCGACTGGCTCGGCCGGCTGTCGGGCCAGTTCCTCCGGAGCGGCCAGGTCCCGCCGCTCTTGGCTGACCGACTGGATGCCCTGCGGCTCGTGCTCAAGCGGCCGATCGATCGCCTTCCGGAGGGGATCGCGCAGCGAATCGGCAGACTTCCCGGCGCTTGGCGGCTGACCGCCAACCGCTTCCCCCCGCTTTTCCATTACCTGTTTCCGTGGGCGGTCGACCACGCCGTCAGGCGGTACGGCGAGGCGCACCTCGATCGCGGGTGAACGACCGATCCCGCCGACCGCCGATCGGGTGAAGCCAGAGCGCGGTTACGACGGCGGCTCTTCGACCAGGTGGACGACGCCGACCACCGACTCGACGGGCACGACGAAGGCAAGGCCGTGACCAGGGGCATTCAGTTCGGCGGCGCGCACGATCTCCCGGAGCATCGTGTCTTTTTGATCCGACGGGATGACCGTGAGGACGACTTCCTTTTCCGGCTCGATCTGGATGCCGAAGACCTTCTGCTGCTCGTTGCGGCCGATCCCGCGCCCGGTCAGCACGGTGCCGCCATGAGCCCCCGCCTTCATCGTGGCTTCCAGAACCGTATCGCCCCACCCCTTCCGCACGATGCTCACAATCACACATGGGTTCAGCATCTCGGTCACTCCTTCTCGCGGGCTCTTTTCCTCTGTCGGACGAGAACGCCCAGCGTCATAACGGAAATAATCGGGGCCAAGGCGATCAGCGCCACCAGGCCAAAACCATGAACGATGAGATCCTGGTTCCCTTTCGACGAAGCCGCGCCCAGCGCGAGGGCAAGAAGGAAACTGTTCGCCAAAGGTCCGGTGGCGACGCCGCTGGCGTCCACGGCGATGGAGACGAAGTCCTTGTCGCTCAGCCACAGCAACCCGATCGCGAGCATATAGCCGGGCACGAGCAGATACAGCAGCGGGATTTCATAGGATATCCTGAGAATTCCCAAGCCGACCCACAGAGCAACGCCCGCGCAGATCGCGTACAGGACGATCGACCTGCGAATCGCGCCGTTCGATGCTTCCTCCACCTGGTCGACCAGCACGCGCACGGCGGGCTCTCCCCAGGTGGTGAGAAAACCGAGAAGCAGCCCGACCGCAACGAAGAGCCAGGTCCGATCCATTGCGCCGAGGGCCGCCCCGATCGCCCGCCCGAACGGCAGGAAGCCGACGCCGATCCCCAGGAGGAACAGGAAAAGGCCGACCGTCGCGATCGCCGTTCCCTTCAGGACATCGGCGACCTGGCGCCGCGGCAGCTTGAGCAGGAAAAGCTGAAAGACAAGAAACAGTGCGGCGAGCGGGCCCACTGCGACAGCCACGGCCCAGGCCGTGGCCGCGATCTCGTCGACCAATGCGCCGCTCACGACAGCAGCATTCCCATGATCAGGACGGCGACGATCGGACCGATGGAGGCGAACCCCAGGAGGCCAAAGCTGTCGGACACCCCCGACCGGCCAGCGAGAACGGAGCTGAGCCCGATGGCCAACGCGAGCATCACCGGAGCGGACAGAACGCCGGTGGTCACGCTTCCGGCGTCAAAAGCCAGCGGGACGAACGCCGGGGATGAGAAAAACGAAAGAACGAGAGCCGTCGAATAGGCGGCCGCCAACAGGTATCTCATCGGCCAGCCCGTGACGATTCGCATCATCGAGACGGCGGCGAAGACCCCGAGACCGGCGGCGATCACGTAGACGACCGCCTGCCGAGACACTTCGCCCCCCGACGCCGTCTCGACCTGGCCCGCAAGGACCAGCACGTCCGGCTCGGCGACGGTCGTCGCGAAGCCCAAGGCGAAGGCCACGGCAATGATCAGCGCCAGCGATCCCCGTCTCGGCAGTTCGGCCCCGACGAACCTCCCCATCGGCAGGATACCAAAGTCAATGCCGGTGAGCAGAAGCAGCATGCCGATGATCGCGAGCACCGATCCCGCCAGGAACTGAAGGAACAGGTCGATCGGCGCCCGAATGAGGGTGACCTGAAGCAGGCATACGACGCCGATCAACGGCGCGACCGCCTTGAGCACCTCCAGGAGCTTTTCTCGCAGCAGGGGGATCATGGTTGCGAATGGTATGGCCGCGGCGCGAAGCCCGTCAACGATGGCCCCGTCGGGTCGAAACGAAGGTCCGGACGACCCGGCGCGGCGGCCTCATCGCCGCTGGTCGAGAGGCGGAAGCGGGAGGATTGCCGGAACCGGTACGGAGCGCCGGTCCGGTCGCCCGAGGCTGCTTCCGGTGAGCCGTCGCGGCCCATCGCGGTCAGGTGATCTGAGCCGTCCTTTCGTCCACCGGACAAATCGTCCGGTCGTATTCGTGCTCGATCACGGCCTTGCGGTCCCGCAGCCCAGTCCAAATCGCCCAGGCCACAAGAAACGCAAGCGTCAACATGACGCCGGATACAATCCCGCAGATGTACAACCACATGGCGCCCTCCCAGATCCCAAATATACGCTACAAGATAGGACTGACCGCGCGAAGGGATTTTCGCGCCCGGGCGCGCATATCAACCGACGTTCATTCATGGGATGCTTGGCCGCTGGATCGGGCATCGCCCGCGCGGTCGCCTGGCGCATGAAAACATCACGGCGGTGGCGCCCGTTCGCGGGGAGCGCCTCGTCGGCCCGTCGGCCGGGGGCCACGACGCGGCCGGCTCCATGCCCAATGGCGCGGGCCGGAGGGAGCGGCTCCCTCCGGCCCGGCACATCGGGTGGTTCCGGTTACGGCTGCTCTGCCGTCAGGCCCTGACCGGTGATCTCCAGGGCCATGTCGTGGTGCTCCTGGAGGGTCTGCAGCGTCTGGGAGGCCAGATCCTTGATCTCCTGGTCCTGGCCCTGCCGGGTCTCGCGCTCGTACATATAGTTGGCCATGTCATGGTCGATGACCTGGCCGCCCATGTACTGCTGATCGAACTGCTCGCCGGACAGTTGCTGCAGATGCTCCATCTCGGCCTGATGCGCCGCGCCGGGCTGCTGCGGGGGCTGGAGCCCCTTCTGCTGCGCCAGCTGCATGAGCTGGTCGTTCGCCCGCGTATGGTCGTCGACCATGCGCTGGGCGAACTGCTTGACCTGCTGGTTCTGCGCCTTTTCGGCGGCGATCTTGCTGATCTCGACCTCCGCGATGCCGGCGGGGACGGCGTGCATCAGGAAATGCCGGTCCTCGACACTCATCTGCGCTTGTTGCTGAGCCGAGGCGCCGGGTCCGGTGCCCGCCAGGGCGACCGCGAAGACCGCCGCGGCCATCATCGGTAGAACCGGTTTCTTCATCGTCCTTCCTTCCTGGATCGGAGCGGTGGAGATACATCGCGCGCCGATGTCGTGACCCGGCGCGCCCGATGGGGAGACCAACACGTCCCCCTGGACACGGTTCCGCCGGTGCGCGCGTTCTTTTACGGGAGGCGGCGGCCCGCCGCGGCCCAGTCGATCAGCCGGCGCAGGAAGGCTTCGCAGGCGGCGACTTGGTCCAGCGCGATGTACTCGTTGGGTTGGTGCGCCTGCTCGATGCTCCCGGGGCCGCACACGACCGCCGGGATGCCCGCCTGCTGGAAGAGCCCGGCTTCGGTGACGAAGGCGGCACCGATGGCGGCATTGGCCCCGGTGAGGGCGCGGGCCAGGGTCTCCGCCGGCGAGTCCGCCTCGGGCAGAAGCGGCGGCACGGCGCAGCGGGCGACCGTAACGACCTCGGCCTCCGCCGCGACCGCGCGCATGCGCGGCAGCACGCTCTCCGCGACGAAGGTCTCGACCCGGGCGAGGAGGTCGGCCGGATCCGTCGCGGGAACGGGGCGGAACTCCCACCTGAAGGCGCAATGCCGCGGGATGATGTTGAGCGCCGTGCCGCCCTCGACGGTGCCGACGTTGATCGTCGTGTAAGGCGGATCGAAGCCTTCTTCGAACGGTCCCTGCCGGCGCTGCTCGGCGGCGAGCGCATCGAGGAAGCCGATGATCTCGGCGGCATGGACGATGGCGTTGACCCCGCGATGGGTGCCGCTCGAATGGCCGTCGCGGCCGGTCACCCGCGTCTCGAAGGCGTGGATGCCCTTGTGCCGGTTCGCGACCCGCATCATCGTCGGCTCGCCGATGATGGCAAGCCGCGGCGGCCGCGGCAGCGCATCCGCGACGTCGCGCAGCAGGGCCGGCACGCCGAGGCAGCCGACCTCCTCGTCATAGGACAGGGCGAGGTGGATCGGCACCTTGAGCTCGCGCTTTCGGACTTCCGGCACCAGCGCCAGGGCAACGGCGAGGAAGCTCTTCATGTCGGCGGTTCCGCGGCCGTAGAGGCGGCCGTCCCTGGCGACGACGTGAAACGGGTCACTCTCCCAGGGCTGCCCCTCGACCGGCACGACGTCGGTGTGGCCCGAGAGCACGACACCGCCGCCCTCCGCCGGGCCGCCGATCGTGGCGAAGAGATTCGCCTTCCCGCCTCCCGCGTCGAAGGTCAGCCGACTCTCGATGCCGTAGCCGGACAGGTAGTCGCGGACGAACTCGATGAGCGCGAGGTTCGAGCGGGCCGACACGGTGTCGAATCCGACCAGCCGCTGGATCATCTCTATCGCACCGCCGGTTGCCCCGTCGGTCATCGGACGCCGCCTCCCTCAACCGCGCCAGAAGGTGGCGCTGAACAGGACCAGCACCGTCAGAAGCTCCAGCCGGCCCAGGAGCATGGTGCAGGACAGCAGCCACTTGGCGGCGTCGGGCAGCGGCAGGTAGCTGCCGGCCGGGCCGACGATCGGCCCGAGGCCGGGCCCGACATTGCCGATCGCCTGGGCGGCGCTGGTGAGGCTGGTGACGAGATCGAGCCCGAGTGCGGTCATGGCGACGCTGAGAAGCGCGTAGGTCCCGATGTAGAAGGCGAAGAAGCTCAGGACCGAGCGAACCACCTCGTCCGACACCGGCTTGCCGTTGTAGAGCGGCGGCAGCGTCCGGTGCGGATGCACCAGATGCAGGATCTGCCGGTGGGCGACGCTGCCCAGCACGCAGAGTCGGAACACCTTGATGCCGCCAGCGGTCGATCCGGTGCAGCCGCCGACGAACAGAAGGGCCATGAACGCGCCAAGCGCGAAGCTGCCCCAGAGCTGGTAGTCCTCCGTCACGAAGCCGGTCGTCGTCGCCACGGAGACGACGTTGAACGCCGAGGAGCGAAGCGCTTCGCGGACGGGACGGTCGTTGGCGAAGATCTGCCAGAGCGCAAGCGCGACGACGAAAGCCGCAATATAGATCAGATACCAGCGGATCTGCTGGTCCCGGAAAAGGGCGCGAATGTCGCCCTGCGCCGCCCGCGCCAGCAGCACGAAGGTCGAACCGCCGATCAGCATGAAAACGGTGAGAATCCATTCGATCGCGGGGCTGTCGTAGAAGCCGACCGAGGCGTCGTGCGTGGAGAAGCCGCCGGTCGCGATCGCCGACATGGCGTGGGCAACCGCATCGAACGCACCCATCCCGGCGATCAACAGGGCGACGGCGCACATCGTCGTGAGGCTGACATAGACTGAGATCAGCAGGCCTGCCACCTGGGCGACGCGCGGCCGGACCTTTTCCGCCTTCTCGGTCGATTCCATGCGGAAGAGCTGCATGCCGCCGACGCGCAGAATCGGCAGGATGGCGACCGCCATCACGATGATGCCGATGCCGCCGATCCAGTGCAGCATGGCACGCCAGAGCAGCACACCCGCGGAAAGCTGGTCCAGACCCACGATGACGGTCGCACCGGTGGTGGTCAGCCCCGACATCGCCTCGAAGAAGGCGTCGGTAAAGCCAAGGCCGATCTCGGACAGCATGAACGGAAGGGTCGAGAACAGGCAAAGCGTGGCCCATGTCATCACGGTCAGGACGAAGCCTTCCCGCGGCGACAGAGCCGGCGTGCGCGGTTGCCGGTAACCCAGCATCAGCGCGCCGCCGACAGCGCCGGTGATTCCGGCGGACCAGACGAAGGCCCGCCAGTCTGGGTCGTCGCGCAGCGCGTCGATCGCGGCGGGCAGCAGCATCGCCGCAGCCAGCGCGATCAACAGAATGCCGATGACGAAGAGGACAGGCCGGAAGTCAGGCAAGGCCGAACCGCGATCGACTGGAACGAACCGCCGCGGCAAAGCGCCGAGACATCACGGGGCGCCGCCGCGGTCCATTCTGCCCCGACAGCGGCCGGAAGACCATGGCTTGTCCGTCGGGCGGGGCTCAGACGTTGCCGAGCATCCCGATCGACGGGTTACCGATGATCGACAGGAACTCGCGCCGCGTGGACGGGTTGGTCCGAAAGTCGCCAAGCATATGGCTGGTGATCATGCTCATCCCGGCCTTGTGCACACCCCGCGTCGTCATGCACTGATGCGCCGCGTCGATGACGACCGCGACGCCCTTCGGCTGCAGGACCTCGTTGATCGTCGTGGCGATCTGCGCGGTCATCTTCTCCTGGATCTGAAGGCGCCGGCTGTAGACCTCAAGCACACGGGCAAGCTTGCTGATGCCGACGACGCGCTTGTTCGGCAGGTAGGCGATGTGGGCCCGCCCGATGATCGGCAGCATATGATGCTCGCAATGTGATTCGAAGCGGATGTCGCGCAGGACCACCATCTCGTCGTAGCCGGCGGTCTCCTCGAAGGTTCGCTGCAGGAATTCGACCGGATCGGTGTTGTAGCCGGCAAAGAACTCTTCGTACGACCGCACCACACGGTCCGGCGTGCCGAGCAACCCCTCACGGTTCGGATCGTCGCCCGCCCATCGGATGAGCGTGCGAACCGCTTCTTCGGCCTCCGCACGGCTCGGACGAGCCGGACGCCGCAGATTCTCGGTTTCGTTGCGCGTCGTGCTCTTGGGGACCGTAACCGGATGAGATGACGTCAAGGCGCACTCCTTTCTTTGCGTTGGGTGGAAGCCGCTCGGGGGGCCGGGCCGCCCCGAGCGAAAGGCTATGCGGCCTCGACGGGCGGCAGTTTTCCCCTTGCGACGGCCGATTTCATCTGGAGACGATCGATCGCAACACCGGTCAATTCAGTCAGATCGGGTCAATTCAG
Source organism: uncultured Rhodospirillaceae bacterium (assembly GCA_964551315.1). Classification (GTDB taxonomy): domain Bacteria; phylum Pseudomonadota; class Alphaproteobacteria; order Dongiales; family Dongiaceae; genus Virgifigura. The sequence continues at coordinate 133,799 of CAZKCM010000001.1, forward strand.
TTGAACCGGCTGGTGCGGACTGTCCAGGGAGAACGGCGGAACCGCCACGTCGAAGCGCTCGCCCGTTTCGTTCTCGATCTGGTAGGATCCGACCATGATGCCCGACGGCGTCGGCAAGGGAACGCCGCTCGTATACTCGAAGGAATCGCCGGGCCGCAGCACCGGCTGCTCGCCCACGACCCCCGCACCCCGAACCTCCTGAACGCGTCCCAGCGAATCGGTGATCCGCCAATAGCGGTTCCGCAGCTGCACCGTCTCCCGACCGTCGTTCTCGATCCGCACGTGATATGCCCAGACATAGTGGGCATCGTCTGGAGAGGATTGATCCTCAAGGAAGAACGGCCGAACGGTCACAGTGATCGATCGAGTGGTCTGCGAGTACATGGCTTCATACAACGAACGGCGCCGCGGCGTTCTGGCGGAACCGCGGCCAAGATTGCCGGTCATTGTACGCCGCGGTCCGAAGATGTCCAGATGGCGGTCGCCCCCGACCCTCCGGGCCGGCCAAGCGGTCCGGGCAAGAAAAAGGCGGCGCCGGGGGACCGGCGCCGCCAAGGCTCAGGGATTGCCTTGCCTATTGCAGGAAGATCTCGACGCGGCGGTTCTCCTGCAGGGCGACGCCGTCCTCGGTCGGGACCAGCGGATCCTCCTCGCCGCGGCCGGAAACCGTGATCCGGTCGGCGGGGATGCCACCTTCGATCAGCGCCTCGCGGACCGCATCGGCACGCCGCAGCGAAAGAGCGAAGTTGTAGTCCTCCGGCCCGGCCCGGTCGGCGTGGCCGATCAGCGAAACGGAGGGTGTGCCGAGTTCCCGGGCTTCCGCAAGCACGTCCTGGACCACCTGGCGGCCGTTCGTCGAATCGGCGAGCCTGTACCGGTCGAACTCGAAGAAGATCCGGAACTCCGTCGGCCCCGCCGCCGGCTCGACCGCTGGAACCTCAGGCGCCATTGCCGTCTGGAGCGCGTCCAGCGCCGCCAGGAACTCCTCGCGGCAGGCGGCGATATGGGCCGGCTGATGGTTCTCTTCCTGCTGCTCGACCCAGCAGTCGAATCGCGCCTGGGCGCGCGCCGCCAGCTCCGGCGCGGCGTCGCGGGCGCCGTCATCCAGGAACCCGACGAGCCGCGCCCGCCCCGATTGCAGGTCGGCCAGCGATTCCTCCGGCAGGTTCCACGCATCCAGGGACTCCGGCAGCACCACCTCGCCCTGTTCCGCCGCGAGTCCTTTCCGCGCGAAATAGTTGGCGTCGGTCCAATCATACATCTGGTCCGACTCGAACAGCGCGAAGTCCCGGTACTCGCGAGCCAATGATTCCGTGAAGGTCGGTCCCACCGGCGCCGTATTCCGTACTTGCTCGATATTGCTGGCGCAGCCCGCCAAGAGGCCGATCGCCGCAACGATGCCTAACAGACCGAACTTACTCATCGAAATTTCGCTCCCTTGTCTCATAACTCGTTGAAAATGCCACCTTTGATCGGCATCTTGACTAAATTGCGTCGGAAAGCGGGCTATTTAATGCGAGAATTCGCCCCCCACCCATCGATCCGATACTAGGCGTCAGGCGTATTAATGTCAAAACTGCGGAAAAGTTCCGCAATCGGCGCTAAAGCCCTGACGTGCAAGCCAAGTTCGACCGCGCCGGTACAGGGCCGGCACCGCCGATTCGCGAGTAATCCGTGCGACGAGAACGAACAAATAACGATCTGTGGCAGGCGTGAGGCGGCGATCGCCGGACGGGCGGCCCGACCCAGGCCGCAGAGGGGGGCTGCAGAGGGGGGTCGCCCGGCGCTCTTAGGAGCGCCTTGGCAAAGGCGCCGGCCGGATGACGGCAACCGGCCCGCCCGCCTTGCCCTCGGTTGCGGGACCGGCTGCCGGATCGTCCGCCGGGGCGTGACCGAACGCGACGACGCGCCCGCCGGCGGCCTCGGCGTCGGCCGGGTCATGGGTGACCAGCAGCGTCGGCAGCGCCCGTCGGCGGACGTGATCGAACACCGTCTGCCGGAACTTGGCACGCAGCGCCGGGTCGAGCTTGGAGAAGGGCTCGTCGAGCAGCAGAGCCGCCGGCTCCGACAGCAGCATGCGCAGGAGCGCCACGCGCGCCCGCTGCCCGCCCGACAACGTCGCCGGATCGCGGTGGGCAAAGCCGGCGAGGCCGGCCTCCGCCAGCGCCGCCTCGACGCGCTCCCGCCGGTCCCTGCCTCGCCGTACCGCCGCCGGCAGCCCGAAGGCGAGGTTCTCACCGACCGTAAGGTGCGGGAACAGCAGGTCGTCCTGGAACAGGATGCCGATCCGGCGCCGCTCCGGCGGCAGGCCGGTGACATCGACCGCGCCGACGAAGACGCGGCCGGACGCGCGGAAGGCCGGGTCCAGCGTACCGCAGAGATAGGCGAGGAGGCTCGACTTGCCGCAACCGCTCGGCCCCGTCACGGTGACCACCTCGCCCGCCCGGACCGTCAGCGAAAGGGGCGGCAGCAGCAGGCGCGGCCCGAGCCGCAGCGACACCTTGCACAGCCTCAACGCACCGCCGCTCATCCTGCGCCCTCCGATCCCGATCCGCGCCGCATCGCCCGGCGCGGCCGCCGGCGCCGAAGCGCCGCCGGCAGCGCCAGGGCCGCCGCGAAGGCGAGCAGCGGCAGCATCGCCTGCAGGAAGGCATAGACCCCGACGACGCGGCGGTCGGCGCCGGCGGCGAGGCTGACCGCCTCCGTCGTCAGCGTGGCGTAGCGGCCGCCGCCGGCGAACAGCGTTGGCAGGTACAGGCTGACGCTGACCGCGAAGCCGATCGCGAAGGCGACGAGCACGGGCCGCAGCAGCATCGGCAGCTTGACCCGCCAGAAGACGCGTGCCGGGGACGCGCCGAGGCAGAGCGCGGTGCGGACATAGCGTTCGTCGAGCGCCCGGTACGGATCGGCCAGAGACAGGAAGACATAGGGGAGAACGAACAGCAGGTGGCTCCAGACGAGCGCCGGCCAGGTACCGTCGAGCCCGAGCCGGACCAGGAGCACCTGCGCGCCGAAGAGGAATGACACCTGCGGCACCATCAGCGGCGCATAAAGCAGCCACAGACCCCGCGCCGACGGGCGCAGCCCGTGCCGCTGCTCGTTCTCCAGGCAGCCGAGCACGAGGGCCGTGGCGACCGCCGCGGCGGCGAGTCCGACCATGAGCGTCGTCCAGGCCGGCCAGGCGAGCGCCTCGACATGGCGCTGCCAGTTGCCGAGCGTCCAGGTCGTGGGCAGCGGATCCGGGTAGCGCCAGCGGTCCGCCACCGACCAGACCGCCAGGCCCGCGAGGCAGAGCGCCGCCGCGCCGATGAGTCCGGCGGTCACCCCGCCGATCACGCGGCGGGCCAGCGACTCGCCCGCGCCGCCGCGGCCTCCGGACGACAGCCAAGGCCGGGCGAGCCGGCCGACCAGACGCTCGCCCCCGGCCCAGAGCGCGATGGCCGCCGCCACGAGAACGAGCTGCAGACCGGCGCCGGCCGCCGCCTGGAAACGCATGGTGAGGTCCGGATCGTTGAACCAGCGGAGCAGGAGCGGCGCGAGCGGCGGCGGTGTGCCGGGCCCGAGGACGAGCGCCACGTCGACCACCGAGAGGGAAAAGGCGAGCACGGCGTAGAGCGGCAGCCGGATCTGCGGATAGATCTGGGGCAGGACCGCCTTCAGCCAGGCCGTCGCCGGCCCGTAGCCCAGCGCCCGGGCGACGGCGACCGCCCGTTCGGCCTGCACTTGGCCGAGCGCGCCGAGACTCATCAGCAGGAGGTACGGCGTCTCCTTGAGGACGAGCCCGAGGACCAGCGAGAGGCCATAGGGATCGCGAACCACGGCTAGGTCCGGCGGCGTCTCCCAGCCGGTCGCCCAGGGCGAAAGCAGGCGCGCGATCCAGCCGCTCGGCGCGACCAGGAAGGCCAGCCCGATGGCGACCGCGGCGTGCGGGACCGCGAGCAGCGGGGCGAGGACGTGGCGCAGCCAAGCGAACGACCGGGTCCCGTGGCAGGCCGCGCAGAACCCGACGGCAAGCGCGAAGGAGAGCACCGTGGCGAGAATCCCCGTGCCCAGCGTCAGGGCGACCGCCCCGGGCAGTTCCGGCGCCGCGAACAGGGCGCGCCAGGCGGACAGGCCGAACGACTGCCCGCCCAAGGCCGGCAACCAGCCGAAGGCCGGCAGCCAGGTGCCGACCAGCCCGGCGGCGATAGGCGCGAGGAACAGGCTCAGCGTCAGAGCGGGCACGTATCGCAGCAAGCCCCCGGGTCGCAGCAGGCCTCCGGCACGGAGCGCGCCGGCACCGCCCCGCCCCGGATGGCCGGCCGTCACCGGCCGTAGCGGCGGCGCCATTCCGCCTCGATCCGCGCCACCCAGGAAGGATGCGGCTCGAGCAGCACCGGCCCGAGTTCCTCGGCCGACAAGGTGGCGACGCCGAGCGGCAGCGACTCGAACCGCACCCGGTCCTCCGGCGACAGCTTGTCCATGTCGAGCACGGTCGGGTCGCCCCAGATGGCGGGATCCTGCTTGCGGAGCTGCGCCTCCGGCGACATCAGAAAGTTCGCCACGACCATCGCACCTTCCTTGGCGCGGGCGTTGAACGGAATGGCGACGAAGTGCGTGTTGCCGATCGTGCCGCGCTCCAGGACATAGGTCCGAACCGTCTCGGGCAGCAGCCCCTGGGCGATCGCCGAAGACGCATCCCCGGGGTTGAAGCTCAGCGCGATGTCGATCTCGCCGTCGTCGAGGAGCCGTTTCAGCATGGGGTTGTTCTGCGGAAACTGCTTGCCGTCTCGCCAAAGGTGCAGGTGCAGCGCATCCAGCCAGCTCCACAAGGGGGCGGTGACCGCGGCAAAGGCCTGGTCCGTCGCCGGCCGCTGGAGCAGGTCCGGATCCTCCGCCAGCTCGTAGATGGCCTGCTTCACGAAGGTGGTGCCAATGAAATCGGGCGGCGCCGGATAGGTGAAGCGCCCGGGATGGGAGCGCGCCCAGTCCAGCAGCGCGGCCATGCTCCGCGGCGGGCTGCCGCCGATCCGGGCCGTGTCGTAGAGAAAGACGAGCTGCGCCATGCCCCAGGGCGCTTCCATACCCTCGACCGGCACCGTGAAGTCGACTGTCGTGCTCGGCTTGTCCTCAGTGTCCACCAATCGGTAGTTGGGCGTGAGATGGGTAAAGGGCCCGAACAGCAGCCCTTGCGCCTTCATGGCGGCGAAGTTCTCGCCGTTGAGCCAGATCAGGTCGACCGAGCCGCCCTCGGTGCGGCCCGCCACCTTCTCCGCCAGCACGCGCGAGACCGCCTCCGCCGTATCGGCCAGCTTGACGTGGCGGAGCGTAACGCCGAAGCGCTCGGCCACCGCCTCGCCGACCCAGGCGATGTAGGCGTTGATCCGCTCGTCACCGCCCCAGGCGTTGAAGTACACCGTCTGGCCCCGCGCCCGCTCGAGGATCGCGCCCCAGTCCTCCGGCACCTCGGCACCCCGCGCCGCCCACCGGCCAAGAAGGGCCGGCGCGGCCGCGAGGACGGCCAGGGCGCGAAGAGCGGTGCGGCGGCTCGGCATCGACAGGTCCATCGGCGGCAGGGTCGGTCTCGTCTTCAAGAAGGCGACACTAGCTGCCCCGGTTCCGGATGTCAGCCGGCGGTCCGCCGGACTCACGCAGGCGTGATCACGCGCAGGGCGCCGGCGACGCCTTGAACGGACCGTCGGCATCGCCTATAAATCTTGCCCGTGCGGGCGTAGCTCAATGGTAGAGCAGAAGCTTCCCAAGCTTAAGACGGGGGTTCGATTCCCCTCGCCCGCTCCAAGTCTTTTCCGAATCTCCGTTCAGCAGCGCCCGTTCTTCGAAGGGCGGTCATCCGACCGGCCGCGCTCCGGCTCCGTTGGCCGGCGGCAGGGCTGTAATCGGCGTCCGGCCAAAGCGAAACCGGTGCGGAACAAGGTGCGCCCCATGACCAAACGCCTCGCGACGCGCCTGAAGGAGCCCGGCCTCGTATCGGTGCCCGGGGTCTACGACATGATCTCCGCCAAGATCGCCGACGGGATGGGCTTCGACGCGCTTTACATGACGGGGTTCGGCGTCGTGGCGTCGCATCTGGGCTACCCCGATGCCGGGCTCGCCACCTACACCGACATGGTCGGGCGCGTCCGGCAGATCGCGGAGGGCACGACGACGCCCCTGATCGCGGACGGCGACACCGGATATGGCGGGCTCCTCAACGTCGAGCACACCGTGCGGGGCTACGAGGCCGCGGGCGCCCAAGCGATCCAGCTCGAGGACCAGGAGTTTCCGAAGAAGTGCGGGCACACGCCCGGCCGACGCGTCATCTCCCTGGAAGACGCGGTCCGCAAGATCAAGGTCGCCGCGGAGGCGCGGCGTTCGAAAGACTTCCTCATCGTCGCACGCACCGATGCGCGCACCGCCCACGGCCTCGACGAAGCCTTGCGGCGGGCGGAGGCGTTCGCCAAGGCCGGCGCCGACATCCTGTTCATCGAGGCGCCCGAGAGCGTGGAGGAGATGGAGCGGATCGGGCGCAGCTTCGATCTGCCGCTTCTCGCCAATATGGTGGAGGGCGGGCGCACCCCGGTCCTGACCCCCGAGGAGCTCGCCGCTCTGGGCTTCAAGCTCGCGATCTTCCCGGTGCTGGGCGTGCTGGCCGCGGCGGCGGCGCTCCAGTCCGCCTATTCGGAGATTCGCGACAGCGGATCGAGCCGGGGCTGGAGCGGCGCGCTTTACCCGTTCGACCGGTTCACGCGCCTCATGGGCTTCGAGAGGGTGTGGGCCGTCGAGCGCGCCCATGCGGAGGACGGGCCCGGGGACATGGCCACGGCCGACCGATCCCCTGCCGGCGGGTGCTCCTGACGGACTCGCCCTGAGCCGCGCGCTCGGAGCGCATCCGAAGGTCGGCCGGCGAGCGGCGGCCGCGCCAAGCGCCCTTGCGGAGGGCCATTCCGCCGACCATACAGATCATTAAGACTTCGAGAGCTGTAAGACGACCCTTTGCCGAAAGGTGACAGTCATGGACTATCGCGATCGTCACGTCGTCGTCACCGGCGGAACCGGCGCCCTTGGCACCGCCGTCGTGGAAGCGTTGCTCGCGCGCGGCGCCATCTGCCATGTGCCCTATAGCGACGAGCAGAAGGCGCAGCGCTTTCCCCACCGCGATCATGAGCGCGTGAAGCTCATCGCCGGTTGCAATCTCGCCGACGAAGCGGGCGTCGCGCGGGCCTTCGACGGCATCGATGAGCTCTGGGCGTCGATCCACGTCGCCGGCGGGTTCGCCATGGGCCCGCTTGCCGAGACCGGCAAGGCGGGACTCATGGCGATGATCGAGACAAACCTGGTCACCTGCCATCTCTGCTGCGGCGCCGCAATCCGCGCCATGACCCGACGGGGGACCGGCGGCCGCATCGTCAACGTGGCGGCACGGCATGCCCTGGAGCCGCGGATGGGCGCCGGCATGACGGCCTACACCGCGAGCAAGGCCGGGGTGGTCGCGCTCACCGAGGCGCTGGCGCAGGAGGTCGCGGATCAGGGTATCCTGGTGAACGCGGTGGCGCCCTCGATCATGGACACGCCGCAGAACCGCCAGGCCATGCCGAAGGCCAACCACGACGCCTGGCCCAAGGTCGAGGAGGTGGCGGCGACGATCCTCTTCCTCGCTTCGCCCGAGAACCGGGTCACGCGCGGCGCGGTCGTGCCCGTCTACGGCCGGTCATAGCGAACGGCGCAGTTACAGGATCGGCCGCCGGTCCGCCCGCGGATACTCCCATCCGTTCGAACCGTGCCGGCGCCGTCTCATTGCCCGAACAGGCCACGGATCACATCCTTGGCGCTCGGCTTCGACTCGGACGAGCCGTCGCCGGAGGACTCCTTCCCCTTGACGAGCCCCTTCACCGCGTCCAGGGCCTTCTCCGGGTCCTTGGCGATTTCGCGCGCCGCGCCCGACAGGTCCGGGGCGAAGGCCAGATTGTCCCACGGCCCCTTGACGGTGACCGGCACCGCAACACCGCCGGCGCCTTCGGCACCGCCCTGGCCTTCGAGCGACGCCACCAGCTTCGGCGTCAGGCGGTAATCCACCCGGCGCCGCGGCAGGTCCACCGTACCAGCGCCGTCGAGCCGGAGGAGCGGCGATCTCAGGAACAGGTCCCTGTTGGTGACGATCCCGTCGGCGATCGTGTAGGTGCCGGCGAGCTCCGCGAAATCTGTCTTCTGGGTCTTGCGGGCCTCGGGGTCGAGAAAGGCGGAGGAGACGTTCCGCACCATGGCCGCGAGGTTGATCCCGCGGATCGCGCCGTCCAGAAACTGCACGCGGCCGTTCCCGTCGAGGGCCGAGACCATCTCCTTCTGGCTGCGGCCGCGGGTCGCGGCTTCGACCGTCATGTTGGCGATGCCCTCGATGCGGTCGAACCCGGCGGCGTCGGCGAGGAACGGCGCCGCCTGAAGCCCCGTGAGGGTGAACGCACTCTCAAGCGCAGGCAGACTCCCCGACGCGTCCAGGGTCACGCGGCCCTTGCCCGTTCCGTCGTAGAGCGCGAGCTCGACGAGGTCGAGCGCGAGCTTACCGCCCTTCAGGACGGCCTTGGCGCGGGTCTCGCCGAGCTTGATCTCCCGGACCGTGATCCCGCCGGCCCGGAAGGTGAGATCGGCATCGGCCGCCTTCAGCGCCGACAGGTCGATCGGCTCTTCGCTCCAGCCGCCGCCGGCCGGGGAGCCGGGCGCCGGCGGGGCCTCTTCGGCCGCTTCGGCCGGTGGCGGCAGGTACGGGTTGAGGTCGATGCGATCGACCTCGAGCGCGGCGACGACCGACGGCTTCGCGCCGCCGAGATCGAGGCGCAGGTCGCCGGTGCCGGTCATCTCGTCGAGCTTCAGGGTCGCGCCGGTGAAGGCGACCTTCGGTCCGCTCATCTCCAGGTCGCCGCGGATCGCGAGCGGGCCGAGTCCGGAGCCACCATCGGCGATGGGGGTTCCGGCCCAGGCGGCGAGATCGCGCACCGACGGCACGTCGAGATCGACCCGGCCCTTCAAGGACAGCGGCGCGGCGTTCGTCACCGTCCCGTCGTAGGCGACCTTCACCGGGGCGGCCGCGATCTCGGCCTCGACCGCGCTGCTCCCCCCTTCGATCAGCGCCCGCGGCTCGGCGACGCTGGCCCGCAGCTCCACCGCCTCGCCGTTCCAGGCGAGCGCGCCCTTGGCCCGGAGCGCCTGGTCCAGGGAGGGCAGCGAAACCGTCATGTCGATGCCCTCGACCATCTGCGTCTCGCCGGTACGTTCGTCGAGATAGGTGAGCCGGCCGTTGACGAGGCGCACGTCGCCGAGGCTGAGCTCGCGCAGCATCGACGCCGGACCACCGCCTTCCGCGGGCTCCTGCGGTTCCGCCGGCCCCTGCCCCTCCGCATCGGCAAACTGCCAGTTGGGCCGCCCCTGCTCGTTCACCTCGAGGTTGATGACCGGATCGGTCAGCACGAAGGAGTCGAGGACCAGGTTGCCGGAGAGCAGCGGCAGCAACGCCAGGCGCATCTCGAGCTTCGACAGCTCCAGCATGTTCGGGTGCTTCGCGCCCGGCGGGTTGGAGAGGCTCACCGCGTTGGCCTCCAGCGCGAGCCGCGGCAGCACCGAAAGGCTGACGTCGCCGGCGATTTCGAACTTGCGGCCGGTCGCCGCCTCGACCCGCTGGGCGATCTGCGCCTTGTAGGTCTCCAGCGGGACGAGCATCGGCACCGCGACCGCCGCCACGACGAGCAGCGCCAGGACGACGCCAAGACCGATCAGTATTTTCTTCAGCATGGAAGGCCTCCCGAATGCGACCGCGGCGATCGGGACGACGCCGCCCGAATATCGACTATATAGCCCGTTCGGCCGCGGTGCCTACCGCAATGCGCGCCGATAAATGCTTATGTTTTCGTACAATTTCCCAACTTTTTCGGTTTGAGCGGCGCCGACGGGCGAACGAATCCACGGTGACGGCGGAGCCTTCGCTTCGCCCGCTCGGCCTCGCCCTTCGGCGATGCGATCGGGCCTTCGTGGCGGCGGTTGCCGAAAAATTAAGAGCCCCGGGCACATGAACACCCCCGCATGCAAATCTCCGAGAATACGGACTTCGGCCTGCGCGTTGCCGTCATGCGGCTGCAGCGGGACGAGAACGCCCCCGCCTTCACCCTGTACCCGATGATCCACCTCGGCGAGAGGCGGCTCTACGAAACGGTACGGGATGAATTTCGAAGCCACGATCTGCTGATCTGCGAGGGCGCGTCCGGACGCGCGGTGCGCCGGCTGGCACAGGTCTACCTGCAAGCGGCACGGAATCGCCGGTCGGACCTGGTCCTGCAGAACAGCGTGCTGGGGATCCGCGATCTCGCGATCCCGTACCGCATCGCGGACCTGCCGGCCGAGGAACTCGATCGCCTGTGGGCCAAGGTCCCGTTCTGGGAGCGTTGGGCCATGGAACTCGGCGCGCTGGCCTACGGCCTGCTCTGGCGCTACTACGGCGGCTCCTTCGCCATGCGGAAGCTGACGCCCGTCGAAGACCGACAGGAAGGCTTCTTCCGGGGTACGACGCCCTGCATGAGGTCCGGGACGCCGTCCTCGTGGCCGCGCTCGACAAGGCGGTCGCGGAAGGGCCACGG
>CAZKCM010000001.1:144496-192102 GCA_964551315.1 uncultured Rhodospirillaceae bacterium
CCGGGACGCCGTCCTCGTGGCCGCGCTCGACAAGGCGGTCGCGGAAGGGCCACGGCGCGTCGCCGTGCTCTATGGAGCATATCACATGCGCGCCGTCATCCGCTGCCTGATGGGAACGCACGGGTACCGAATCGCGAACGCTCGATGGCTGACCGTGGTGACTTACTGATCAACGTCGCATAGATGTCGTAGGACGGTCGCGTCCCAGCGTTCCCCAACGGCGTCCAATTCGAACTCGATTCCGCCGACGCATCGCCACCGCGTTCCGCCACGATCATCATCAGGCCGCGCTTCGGCCGGGGCATGATCAGCGGCTGCGCTTCGACCGGGTGGCGACCTCCGGCGTCAGGCGCTGCAGAGACGATCAGCGGCCCGAAGGCGCGCAGCGGGCCCGCCGCAGCGCGGGCAGCAGGCCGAGCAGGGGATAGCCCCGCGGGCCGGGGGCATCGACCGGCGACACATACGCGGCAGGAGTCGAGGGACGCCAAGTCATGGCCGGTCTGCCGAATCCGTTGCGACGGAGGCGCGGGAGTCCCGGGCCATCCGCCTCATCTGTGGAAATTGGCCAAGGCGACCACCTTCGCTTTTCGGCGAAGCAACCCGCGGCGTCTTCAGTTGGCCTTCGCGTCACCGCAGGCTCGAAGCGGCTGTCATTCCGGTAGCCCTGCTCTTCGCAGGCCATCGGAGAAGAGGGCGAGGTCTTGCGGTCGGCGGATCGGGAGCCAATCCGTAAGGTTGGAGGTACGGAGGGCCGGATCGAGCCGGCGCAGGCGCTCCATCGCTTGCCGCGCTTCGTCGGCCCGTCCGGCAAGCGCATGACTGGCCGCGATGATGGCAACCACCATCAGAAAGCTCGGCAGATCCCGGGATGACGCTCCGGCCCAGGACGAGGCTTCGTCGAAGTGCCCCGCAAACAGATGCGCCACGGCCATTCCAGCCTGCATGCGGTACATTTCCGGGTCCAGCGGGCTGAGACGCATTGCGTGCGTGAAGTGCGCGATCGCGCCGTTCGAATCGCCGCTCCAAGCCCGGACGAACCCGCCGAGAAACCAGGCAGCCGCCAAATTGGGATTGAGCATCTTCGCCCGGTCGAGCAAGGCGACGCCGCCATCGAGATCGCCGGTGAGATGGGCGAGAGCATGGCCGCCGCGCGCGAGGGCGACCGCATCGTCCCTGCCCAACTCGACGGCACGGCGGGCCAATCGCACTCCCTCGGCGACCTCCGGCGCGTGGTCACTCATCCAGCCATTGACCTTGCGCCAGAAGTGACACCAGCCAGCCATGCCATAGGCCGACGCGAAAGCCGGATCGAATTCGATGGCCTTGTAGGACAGGCGCAGCGCCTCATCGACGGCCTCCCTCGTTCCGTGATGGAGGTTCGCCATGGCGCGAAGGTAGTAATCGTAGGCGTCGAGGCTTTCGGTCGGCTTCCGCTGCGCGCGCTCCATCTCCGCCCGCTCGATCCGGGGCGAAATCGCGCCCACGACATGTGCCGTCACCTGATCCTGCAGCTCGAAGATGTCGTCGATCTTGCCGTCGAAGCGCTCCGACCAGATATTCGCGCCCGTGCCCGCGTCGATGAGCTGCCCCGTGATCCGCACGCGGTTCGCCGCCTTGCGCAAGCTGCCTTCGAGGACATAGCGCACACCCAGCTCCCGGCCCACCTGCTTCTCATCGACGGCCCGACCCTTGTAGGTGAAGCTCGAGTTCCGCGCGATGACGAACAGCCAGCTCATGCGCGACAACGCCGCGATGATGTCCTCCACCACACCGTCGACAAAGTAGTCTTGGGCCGGATCGCCGCTGAGATTGAAAAACGGCAACACGGCAATGGATGGCCGATCCGGAAGGACCAACGCCTGTGCGACCGGCGCATGGGGCCGCGCCGGATCCGGGCTTTCCGAAACATCGGATTCCCGCACTTCGCCCACGAACCGATAGCCTTTGCGCGCGATCGTGCGAACCAGGCGCTGTTCCTTGCCGGTGTCTCCGATCACCCTGCGCACCGCATTGATATGGCTGGTCAGGGTGGATTCCGAGACGATCCGGCCGCCCCAGACCGTATCGATCAGGTCGTCCTTGGTCACCACGTGCTCGCGATTCCGCAGCAGGTACATCAGCAGATCGAAGACCTGCGGCCCGACCGCGATCGCATCGGATCCACGGATGAGTTCCCGCCGATCCGGATCGAGCACGTGATCGTCGAAGAAAAACTTCACGAGGGTGCTCCATGACGCAGGCGAGCATCCATGCCGTCAGTCCGACAAGCTGTCGAAACTGGAGGGATTCCGTGTAGGCCGAGCTGACGACACAACCCTTCCGCAAGCGATACTACCGTGACCTCGGGCACTTTTGGACAAAAACCCAAGGCAAATTGGACGCCGCAACAAAGTCTCGCCGGGCGCCCTCGGTCATCCTCCATCCATCAACCCGGATGGAGGAGCAATCATGAAGATCGTTGTCATCGGCGGAACCGGCCTCATCGGCGGCAAGGTCGTGACGAACCTGCGTCAGAAGGGTCATGAGGTCGTCGCGGCGTCGCCCAACACGGGCGTCAACACCATCACCGGAGAAGGGCTCGCCGAAGCGCTTGCGGGCGCGCAGGTGGTTATTGACGTTGCGAATTCGCCTTCGTTCGAGGACGAAGCCGTCATGGCCTTCTTCACGACGTCGGGCCGCAATCTCCTTGCCGCGGAAGCCGACGCCGGTGTGCGGCATCACATCGCCTTGTCGGTCGTCGGGACTGACCGCCTGCCGCAAAGCGGTTATCTTCGTGCGAAGGTCGCCCAGGAAGACCTGATCAAGGCGTCCGGAATCCCCCACACGATCGTCCGCTCGACCCAGTTCTTCGAATTCCTCGGCGGTATCGCCCAGTCCTCGACCGACGGTCAAACCGTTCGCCTGTCGCCGGCCCACGTACAACCCGTGGCGTCCGACGACGTCGCCGCGCTGGTGGCCGAGGCGGCAACGATGGCACCGGCAAACGGCGTGATCGAACTCGCCGGGCCGGAACGCATCGGTCTCGACGATCTCGTTCGCCGCTATCTCGCGGCAAAGCACGACACCCGCGAAGTGGTCACCGATGTCCGCGCGCGGTACTTCGGCACCGAGCTGAACGACAAGTCCCTCACCCCCGGCGACAACCCGCACATCGGCACCACGTCGTTCGAAACGTGGCTCGGCCACGCCTTGGCGCAGAAATAGGGTCGCCACGCGGCCTAAGCGTAAGCCGTCCTATCTACGAAGGAGAACCAAGATGTTCACGCGCTTCGTCTGCGGGATCCTTTTCGCAACTTTCGCCTTGACCACCGCTTCTGCCGACGACCCAGCCGCGACCAAGTCCAAGGTGACCGTGGTCTTCGACCATGTGCTGCCGAACGTGCCCGGCAAGAGCATGAAAGGCGTGCTTGTCGAATACCAGCCGGGCGGCTCAAATCCCGCGCATACCCATCCCGACTCCGCGTTCATTTACGCAACGGTCCTGGAGGGCGCAATTCGTAGCAAGGTCAACGACGGTCCGGAAAAGGTGTATCGCGCCGGCGAAAGCTGGGCCGAAGTACCTGGCGATCATCATGCCGTCAGCGCGAATGCCAGCGACACCGAACCTGCCAAGCTGCTGGCCGTGTTCGTCGTCGACACCGACGAAACCAACCTCGTCATCGACGACGTGCAATAGGACCCGGTGCAATGAAAGGATTAAAGGACAAGGTCGTCATCGTCACCGGCGGTGCTTCAGGCATCGGTCGCGCCGCGGCGCTCAGCTTCGCGGAGCAAGGCGCCAAGGTCATCGTCACCGGACGCCGCGCCGACCCCCTGAGGGAGGCGATGAACGATCATCCGAACATCGCCGGATTCACGGCGGACGCCTCGGTGCCTGCCGACGCCGCGCGCACGATCAACGAGACGCTTAATACCTGGGGACGGGTGGATATCCTGGTCAACAATGCCGGGGCCGGCGCAATTCTCCCGATGTCGGACGCAACGGCCGAGGAGATCGCCAGCATCTTTGCCGTCAATGTGCTTGGCCCCAGCCTGCTGTCCGCGGCAGCGCTTCCCTACCTGGCGGCATCAAAGGGGTCCATCGTCAACGTCTCGAGCACTTTTGGCCAGAAGCCGACGCCGGGGCTGTCCCACTACGCCGCGAGCAAGGCCGCGCTGGACCATTTGACGCGGTGCTGGGCCCTGGAGCTTGCGCCGCAAGGCGTGCGCGTCAACGCGGTCGCGGCCGGTCCCACCGAGACCGGGGCGTTGACGGGAATGATGCGCCTCTCTCCGGAACAGGCCGAGGCGGTCAAGGAGCGGGAGCGGGAACGGGTCCCGCTCGGGCGCCGCGGTCATCCGGCGGAAGTAGCACGATGGATCGTATCGCTCGCCGATCCCGCCTCCGAATGGGTCACCGGGCAGGTGATCACCGTCGATGGCGGGCTGGGGATTTCATGACCCAATCCTGAGGGAGCAAGACGACGATTGCCCCTGGCAGCACACGCCTCCCGGCGAGATACCGCAGGTGGGCAGACCAAGACACTTTCGACGCGATCGCCGCGTTGCCGCCGGGAGAGGCGGAAAAGAAACGGCCAACGCACTTCAAGACGATGATCGGCGCGCTCAACCACGATCCCGTCCCTTAACTCGTGGATCTGATCCGGCAAGCGCATATCGAGGGACGCGACCACGGCTTTGAATCGCGCGACCTCGTGCTGCACGAAGGCCTTACCGAGCTGCGGAAGGCGCAGCAGGCGGTCAATCAGGGTACATCGACTGGAGCGACGGCCAGTCTGCCAATCGCTGGACGAGAGCGTGCGCTTCCGGTTCATCAGCGGCGAGCGGAGACAAGACGCGCGCCGGGCGATATGCCCGACGCGCTTGCAACGATCGCCCAAACAGGGCCCTTCGGGGGGCGTGAGCCGATCCGGCCGAATCGCCTTTGGTCAGCCGACCGGGTCTGCGCTCTTCGCTCCCTTGAGGTTGGCCATGAGCCGCCGGTAAACGGCACTTGCGCCGCGGTAACGGTTGTCGGGTGCGTTCTGCAGAGCCGCCACCCGGTCGAGCCGGATCTCGGGCACGCGGTCCTCGGCCCCGACGTCGCACATGCGATCGAGAAGGTCGATCGCCTTGTTCCAGTACCAGTTGGTCCGCTCCGCGGTCGGCGCCGCCTGGGCCAGGCCGACGAGAAGCGACGCCGCCGTCTCCGCCATCGAGTTGTACATGCCGCTCCGATAGGCCTTGGCCACGCGCCACAGCGCCTCGAACAGGGTGGCGTCGCCGCCGTCAACCTGTTCGAGCATTTCGCGGACGTGCTTGCGCTCGCCGGACTTGATCTGTCGCAGCAACGCGTACAGCGACTCGACGGCCTTCGCGTCCTTGCCGGCGCCGGCCCGTGCGAAGAAGGGATGCCGGTCCTTGAGCGCTTCGGGAAGCACCTCTTCATACATCGCGGTGAAAAGAAGCTCCGCCCGCTCCGCATCGCGGCGGTCGGCGGTCCCGATGATCCGTGGCGCGAAAGGTTTCAGCCGCTGCCGCGTCGCGCCGTCCATGCCGTCGTTCAAGGGAATGGCAAAAAGGCGGATGAGCGATGAGGCGGTGCGCGGCTCGTCGGTGTGTCTGTCGCCGGAAAGAAAGGCGACCAGCGACATGATGCACAGCTTGCCGCGTCGCGGGCTGCCCATGCCGCTGACGAGTTCGATGCGTTCGTAGAGCTGCTCGAGTTGGATATCCAAGGACATTGCGACCTCCTGTCTCCTCAACAGAACCTGGCGTTCCGGAGCGGCTGCCCGGGGCGACTGCCTCAGGGGCACGATCGGCGACAAAGGACACCGCCAGCAGAGTTCGCTTGCCGTGAGGCAACCATTCTCTCGGAGCGTTCGCGCTTGCGCAAGGCAATGCTCCCTACAGCGCAAACTCGCGGTTGGATGCCGAAGTTCCACGCGTGCGGTGCTCAAGTCGGCCGCTCCGCCCTTCGCGCCCGTCGGGATCAACGATTCTTCGCCCGTGGTCTTCGTCCGTGGGGCCCCGTCCCGGCGGCGCGGGCTTGTCCCCTCTCCAAAGGTCCATACCTCTATCGGAAGCGGGGCGAGGTCGGATCCGGCGACCACGGGGAAGCCGCCCATCTCACACAAAAAGTTTGTGTTGAAATCAGAAAGCCGCGACCTGAAACTGTAAATTTGAAACCCACGGGCCGATGATCGGCCATCGGGATATCGGCCACATGGAGGTGGTCATGGGTTGCTGCGAGAAGATGACGGTCGACACCCCCGAAGTCGGGCGCACGACGGCTTCCGGGTCCTCGGGGATCGGGCGGCGGACGGCTCTGAAGGGGATCGCCGGCGTCGCGGGCGGCGTCGCGGCCCTGAAAAGCGGGCTTGCCTACGGCCAGCTGCGCAAGCTGCGGCTTGCCTTCTGCGGCCAGCTCCTCTGCGTCGTGCCCTATGAGGTGACGCAGGCGCGCGGGCGCTTCGAGGAAGAAGGACTCGACGTCGAGCTCGTCTATACCCGCGGCGGGAACGCGGCCATGCAGGCGCTCGTCGGCGGCGCGGTCGATTACACCGGCAGCTCTTTCGACGTCGCCCTGCAGGCCTTCGCCCGCGGCGCGCCGATCCGGCGCATCGCCTCGACCGGGCGGCTGCCGCTCTTCGCCCTGGCCGTCGGACCGCGGACGGCCGACGAGATCAAGAGCCTGAAGGACCTCGAAGGGCGGACCGTGGGCGTCTCCGCGCTCGGCAACGCCGATCATGCGATGCTGCTCTACCTCCTCAAGGAGGCCGGCGCCGATGCCAGCGCGGTGCAGTTCGCGACGCTTGGGACCAATCTCTACGACGCACTGCGCGTTGGCCACGTCGACGCCGGCATGGTGCAGGAGCCGGCGCTGTCGCTGCTCGTCGAGGCGGGCGGAGCGGTGCTTGTCAACGCCATGGATCTGGCGGACGCGACGAAGTATCTCGGCGGGCCTTACGAGTTCATGGGCGTGGCCGTGCGCGCCGAGGAGCGCGAAGAGCGCCGCGACGAGATGGTGCGCCTCGCCCGCGCGCTGGCGAAGGGTCTGCAGGACACCCGCACCATCCCGGTCGACGAGATCATCGCGGCGCTGCCGAACGAGCTCATCGCCGGCGGCGACCAGGCCCAGCTCCGCACGATCCTGGAGCGGTACCGGACGTCGCTCTACCCCGAAAGCGTTGCGATCGACGTCGAGGCGTGCCGGCGGGTCATGGAGGCCCATTTGGCCGCCGGCATGCTCGAGGAACCGGTGGACCTTGGCACGCTGCTCGACCGCTCGGTGGTCGAGGGCTGAATGCTCCGCGCCCGCGACCTCACGCTCGCCTATGCGGCGGAGCCGGTCCTCGAGGGCGTGAATCTCGAAGTCCAGGCCGGCGCGTTTGCGAGCCTCGTCGGACCGTCCGGCTCGGGCAAGACCAGCATCCTCCGGGCGGCCACGGGGCTGCAGCAGCCGCGGAGCGGACGCGTCGAGCTGGATGTCGGCCGGGAGGAGATCGGCTTCCTGTTCCAGGACGACGCGCTGCTGCCCTGGCGGACGGCGCGCCAGAACGTGGCGCTCGGCCTGCGCATCCGCAAGGTCCCGAAGGGCGCCGCGCTGGACCAGGCCGAGGAGTGGCTTACGAAGATGGGCCTCGCCGGCCTCGGCGACCGCTTCCCGCGCGAGCTCTCCGGCGGGCAGCGCAAGCGCGTGGCCATCGCGCAGATTCTTGCGCTGAGGCCCCGGCTCCTGCTGATGGACGAGCCCTTCGCCTCCCTCGACGCCATCGTCCGCGCCCACATCACGCAGGAGCTCCTCGGCTGGGTGGAGCAGGAGCACATGACCGTCCTCCTCGTCACCCACGACCTCGAGGAGGCGCTCTCCGTCTCCGACGTCGTCTACGTGCTGTCGCAGGGGCCGCGGGCGCGCATCCGGTCGCGCTATCCCGTGCCGATTCCGCGGCCGC
Source organism: uncultured Rhodospirillaceae bacterium (assembly GCA_964551315.1). GTDB lineage: Bacteria > Pseudomonadota > Alphaproteobacteria > Dongiales > Dongiaceae > Virgifigura. The sequence goes on from CAZKCM010000001.1 coordinate 152,431, forward strand.
GCAACGTGCTGCACGCCCGCACCGATCCCGCCTTCGCCCCGCTGCTGGAGCGTCTGTGGAACGATCTGTCGGAGGAGGTCCGGCCCGGGGCTGCGGGACAGAGGAAGGCCGCGGAATGACGACGAACCTGCTTCAGAAGCGGTGGGTGCGGCGGACCCTAGCGCTCGCGACCCTGATCGTGCTTTGGGAGGTGCTCGCGCGCATCGGCGTGCTTGACCCCTTCTACATGCCGCCGCCGAGCGACGTGGTGGCGGTGCTTTTCTCCGTGTTCGCCGACGGCAGCATCTGGAGCCATCTGGAGGCGACCTTCTCCGCCGCCCTGCTCGGCCTGGTGATCGGGCTCCTGATCGGCATCATCCTCGGCTTCACCGCCGCGCTCGTGCCCATTCTGGCCGAATTGCTCGAGCCCCTGATGATGCTGCTCAACGCGATACCGCGGGTAATCCTGGCGCCGCTCTTCGTCATCTGGCTCGGGATCGATCTGGGGTCCAAAGTCGCTCTGTCGCTCGTGCTCGTCGCGGTGCTGATCTTCTTTGCCGTCTATGGCGGCATCAAGGAGGTTGACGGTCGCCTCGTGGAGCGCGTGCGAACGCTGGGCGGCGGCCGCCGGGTGCTGCTGACCGAGGTCTATGTGCCGTCCGTCACCGCCTGGGTCATGGGCAACCTGAAGGTGGCGGTCGGCTTCGCCTTCACCGGCGCGGTCGTGGGCGAGTTCGTGGCCTCGACCCGCGGCCTGGGCTACCTGCTGCAGTTCGCGCAAAGCACCTACAACGCCGCGCTCACGCTGGCACTGATCCTGCTCATCATGGGGTTCGTGCTGCTGCTGTTCTCGCTGTCGGAGCGGCTGGAGCGGCGGCTGCTCCGCTGGCGCTATCGCTGACGACCGCGCCGTCATCGGATCGGAAGAGGGGAGAAGCCATGAATAACGCAACGATCGCAGCCGATCTCACCGCGCATCTCGACCTCGAGAGCCCGCCGGTCGCTCTGGCGTTCCTCGACGAGCCGCCGGCCGGCGTCCCCGCGAACCAGCCGGTCGCGCCCTCCGCCTGCACCTTCTGGCGTCGGGCCGAGAAGGAGGCCTTCTTCGTGCCGGCCGAGGCGCATTTCAACTGCCCGATCGGCGCCATGGTCATGGGTTTCGACCTGCCGGCCGCCGTGTCCGAGGAGCTGATGGGCCTCGTCGGCCGAATGAGCGAATGCGGCTATGTCGACGCGTCGGAAGCGGCCAAGATCCCCGTCAACAAGAAGGGGCGCAAGGGCATCCTCTACGGCCCGCTCGCCCGCTTCCCGGGCGAGCCCGACGCGGTTCTCGTCTGGCTCACGCCGCTGCAAGCGATGATCTGGAGCGAGGCCGCCGGCGGCGCGACCTGGGGCGGCAACGCCCCGACCACCGTGTTCGGCCGTCCGGGCTGCGCGGCGATCCCGTCGGCGCTCGGCGACGGCCGGCCGACGCTCTCCTTCGGCTGCATCGGCATGCGCACCTTTACGGAGATCGCCCCCGACCGCATGCTCGCCGTCATGCCTGCCGCGGAGTTGCCGGCCTTCGCCCGGGCGCTGGCCGGCAAGAAGGACGTCAACGCGGCGATGCGGAGCTTCTACGAGGAGCGCAAGGCAGCGACGACCGGGGCGGCCTGAGCCGCGGGGACGCCCCTTTCCGTGGGTTGGGACGAGGTCCCATGAGGGAGGGACCCGATCTTCATTCGAGCGCGGCAAAGAAGCGCATCACCGCCTCCGCGGCCCCTTCCGGCCATTGATGGGGGTAGTATCGCCCGCGTCCGGTGCGGCTGTCGTCGTAGAGGCACCAGAGGACCGGGTTGCGATCCCCGCGCGCGCCGAACCGCTCGCAAGAGAACGGCCCCAAGCGCCACTTCGTCGGTTCCCCGGACAGGCCGTTCTGGGCGAGCAGAGTTTCGAGCGCCGCACGCCCCGCCGAGATCGGGACCAGCCGGTCCTCGGGATTGTGGAGCAGCAGGGCCGCGACCGGGCCCGTGCAGTCCGCCGCGCTGATCCCCCCGGCCACCGTCGCCACGCCCCGCAGCACCCGCCCCCGCACGCATGCCAAGTCGTTGACGAAGGACGCGCCGAGCGAATGGCCGACCGCAAAGATCTGGTCCATCGCGACGCAGTACCGGCGCGCGAACTGATCGACGATGGCATCGAAGAGGGCGAGGTCCTCGGGCAGGCGCCATATGAAGGTCCCGTCCCCCTGCCGCAGTGCCCGCGGATAGACGAAGATCGTTCCGTCCGCCTCCGCGTTGGTGCCTTCCAAGCCATAGTAGCGCCGCACCCGCTCCGCGGGGTTGGTGCGGCCGTGAAACGCCAGGACGAGCCGGTGCGCGCGCTCGGGCGCATAGCCCTCCGGCACCACGACGATGAGCGAACGCCGCGTTCCGGCGACCTCCACGCTGTCCGGCGGGATGGCTGGCGGCGCCAGCCCGCAGCCGGAGGAGCGTTCGGTCGCATCGACCCTCGGCGCGGGCGCGGCGGCCAGCAGCGCGACGGCGAGGAACAGGAGCGCAGCAACGACGGTTCGCATGTGCCGCACCAGCATGACAGGAGTGGGCTTCCGGCGCTCGCGCCACCCCGACGGTCATGATGATCACAACCCGCGATCGATGATAGAAGATCCCGTCCGAACGAGTCTCGCAGTGTCGTTGCGCTGTCTCCGGAGCGCGGAGGGCCCGAATCCATGGAACTGCCGTTTGCCCTGCGCCAGGCCGTCGATCGCGCCCTGGAGGGCGTCGGCCTGTCCGAACTGACGCGGGCGGCCGACGCGCTGTCGCGGCGATACCGGGCGGAGCTGCGCGACGGGCGGTTCCATCTCTCCGACGACATGGCGGCGCGGGCCTATCTCGCCACCCGGCTGCCCGCCACTTACGCCGCGATCCGCGCCGCCTTCGCCGCGGTGGCGGCGGCGCAGGAGGATTTCGCGCCCGCCACCCTGCTGGACGTCGGGGCCGGACCCGGCTCGGCGCTCTGGGCGGCCGCCGATTGCTGGCCCGGCCTCGCGGATGCGGTTCTGATCGAAGGCAGCCCGGCGATCCGCGCCTGGGGCGAGCGGTTGTCGGCGCAGGCCGCGCCCGCCCGGATCGAGTGGCAGGCCGGCGACGTCGCCGCCGGCCTGCCGGACCTGGCGCCGCGCGACCTGGTGACCCTGGCCTACGTACTGGGCGAACTGGCGCCGGAGACGCGCGACCGGCTGGTGGACCGGTTGTGGACGCTGACGGCCGGGGTGCTGGTGATCGTCGAGCCGGGCACGCCCGCCGGCTGGACGCGCATCCTGGCCGCCCGGGAACGGCTGATCGCGGCGGGGGCGCGGCTGCTCGCCCCCTGCCCGCACAGGGCGGCCTGCCCCCTGTCGCCGCCGGACTGGTGCCACTTCGCCCGCCGGGTCGCCCGCTCGCGCCTCCATCGGCAGGCCAAGGGAGCCGAGGTGCCGTGGGAGGATGAGAAATACGTCTACATCGCGGCCGCGCGCCGCGCCGGCCGGCCGGCGGAGGCTCGGGTCATCGCCCCGCCCCGGATGGGCAGCGGCCGAATCGGTCTGAAGCTGTGCCAGCGAGACGGAACCGCGGCCGAGCGGCTGTTGACGAGGCGGGACGGCGCGGCGTTCAAGACCGCACGCCGCCTCGGCTGGGGCGACGCGCTGTAGGGGGCGGGTTGCCGCTTGGCGCCGAACCCGCCGGATCTTCGGAGCGCAGCCGGTCGAAACGGTTCAGCAACCCCGAGGCGCTATAACTTGCGCCGCATCGACGCTCTCGCCGGGGCGGGAACGGCGGTGCACGGACCGTATCTCGACTTTGTTAAGCAATTTTAACTATGATCGGCGCCGGCCGATGACGGCCCTACAGATCCAATCAGGGGGAATGAACACGATGTCCTTCAACTTTCGGGCGCTGTGCCGGTTCCTGGCGCGCCCCGTTGCCGCCCTTGTCCTTGCTGCCTCCCTGCCGGTGCCGGTCGCGCAGGCGGGCATGGTCCCGACCGACCGCGTCCTCGAGGAAATGGCCGGAACGGAAACGGCCGGACAGGGCGAACGCGCCGAGGTTCAGCGATTCCTGGCCCGCGAGGACGTGCAGCGCGAGCTGGAAGCGATGGGGGTCGATCCTGCGGAGGCGCGGGCGCGCGTCGACAGCCTGTCGGACGCGGAGGTCAGCCGGCTGGCCGAGGCCATCCGCCAGGATCCCGCCGGCACCGGCGCCCTGGGAACGGTGGTCGGAGCCATCGTCCTGATCTTCCTGGTCCTTCTGGTCACCGATATCCTCGGCTTCACGAAGGTGTTCCCCTTCACCCGGACTGCCAACTGACGAGAGGTGTCCGCGTTCCGGTCATTCCTGCGGCTCGCGGCGGGCGCGCTCCTGCTTGGCGGCTTGGCCGCCTGCGCGACCCCGCCCGAGGTCGCCACGACGCTTCCCGAGCCCGCGCAGCTGGTGATCGAGTCGGGATCACTGCCGACGCGGGCCGAGGTCGCCGGGGTTCCGTTCATCCCGCAGGAGGAGAACTTTTGCGGGCCTGCCTCGCTGGCGATGGTGCTCACCTGGTCCGGCCTGCCGACGGACCAGCACGACATCGCGCCGCAGGTCTTCACGCCCGGCCGCGAGGGGACGCTGCGCTCGGACATGCTCACGGCGGCGCGCCGGAATGGCCGCATCGCGGTCACGCTCGACAAGCTGGAAGACGTACTCGCCGAGCTGGCCGCCGGCCATCCGGTGATCGTATTCCAGAATCTCGGCCTCGACTTGTTTCCGGTCTGGCATTTTGCCGTCGCGACCGGTTACGACCTGGCCGCGAGCGAGATCCGCCTGCATTCCGGCCTGGAAGCGGACACGCGCATGCCGCTCGCGACCTTCGACCAGACCTGGGCGCGGGGCGACCGCTGGGCGATGGTCGTTCTCCCGCCCGAAAGCCTGCCGGCCACCGCCGACGAGCTCATCGCCCTGCGCGCGGCCGCCGGGCTCGAGCGGGCCGGGCGCCCGGCGGAGGCCGCGCGGGCCTATGCGACGATCCTCGGACGCTGGCCGGACAGCTTCGTCGCGCGGATGGGGCTCGGAAACGCGCGCCACGCCGCGGGCGATCTCGCCGGCGCCGAGCTGGCGTTTCGCGCCGTCATCGCGCACCGGCCGGAAGCGGCCGCGGCCTGGAACAACCTGGCGCAGAACCTTGCCGAACAGGACCGCCTCGAGGAGGCGCTCGAGGCCGCCCAACATGCCGTCGCGCTCGGCGGCGCGAACCTGGAGCTTTACCGCACCACCCTGCGGGAGATCGAAGCCAGGCAGGCCTGGAGCACCGAACCGCCCGCGGCCATGAGTCAGCCGGTCCCCTGGGCCGGACGGTTCAACTAGGTGCTCGCGAGCTCCTGGGCCGCGATCGCGGCCACGGCCAGGTCGAGCCCCGGTTTCTCACCATCGCCGAGACTCCAGGCGGCGGAAAGGCCGGCATAGGCCAGAATCCACTTCAGCAGCCGCGCGCGGTCCAGCCCCGCCGCCTCCGCCACCACGGTCGCCTGGCGCGCCAGGCGCCCCGGCGCGGTCGCGACGGCCGCATCGGGGTTGCGGAAGAGGTTCGCGAAATCGAAGGCGCGCTCGCCCACGAGACGCTTCGGGTCGATGGCGAGCCAACCGCGCGGGCCGAAATCCAGGACGTTGCCGTGATGGAGGTCGCCGTGCAGAACGGTGACGTCCTGCGGCTGTCCCAAGAGCTCGCGCGCCGTCGCCGCGGCTTGGCTCAAAATGCCCCCGTGCCGCGCCGCGGCGGTTTCGAGGTCGCGAAACCAGCGCGACAACGGTACGAGGTCCGGGGGTGGGCGGTCCCTCGGCGCGTGCAGCCTGGCCGCGACGGCGCAGATGATCCGGCTCGCCTCGTCGTCGCGGCCGTTTCGGGCCATCTCCGCAAGCGACGCTTCGCCCGAGGCGCGCTCCAACAGCAGGGCGTCGCCGTCATGCGCCAGCACTCGGGCCGCACCGTCCCCGCCCCACCACGTCATCAGGAGACCGCCCCACCGCTCCTCTTGCTCACGGGCGATCTTCAGCATGGCGGGCAGGTCGCCGCAACGCACGGGCAGGAGGCTGCTGCTGTGGGTGACGATGGGCGCGCCGTCCGGCACGAGGCCCCAGAGGGCGAGGTAGCGGTCGAACATCGGACCTCCGCCATGCGAGGAGCCGCCCGAGAAGCTTCGGCGGCCGCCGGCTCAGGGTGGCACCGCGGTTCTATCGCACATGCGCAAACGTCGGCAATTTGACGTTCGTCGATGTATCGCCAGGACACGGCACGGCGCGGCTTGCCAATCGGGTGCAGTTCGGGTATTCAAGCCGCCCGCTTCGAATCTCTAACGTCGGGAGGACACACATGCCGATGACTCGTCCGCTTGTCGTTCCCGGCGCGCTCCACCGTTAGGTCGGACGTTCCGCGGGTCCCATCGGACCCTCGTCTTTTCGAAGGCTTTCCATTGCTGAACTGAGCGAGCGCCTGGCGCTGCGCGGTCGTTGTTTCGTGGCGCCTCGTGCTTGCTTCGATAGGAGCCGGATCGCGCCCGTCGCGCTCCGGATCGTGTCATGATCTTTCGTTTCTTTGGCGCGGGTGCAAACGCCACGCGCACGGTTCTCCGCTTCAGTGCAGAGCATTGGCGCCGCCAGTGGCGGCTCGCGCTCGGCGTCGGCGCGGCGATCGTGTTGGCCACCCTTGCCGACGTCCTCATGCCGCTCTATGCGGGGCGTCTCGTCGACGCGCTGGCGCTCGGTACCGGTGACCGCGCCTCGGCACTCGACGCCGCTCTTGGAGCATTCTACGTCATCATCGGGCTCGGCGCGGGCATGGTCGTCATGCGCCATCTCGCCTATCGCGGCATCGAGATCCTCACGCTGAGGATCATGGGCGAAGTGGCGAGGGAAGCCTTCTGGCGCGTGCAGCGCTTCTCGACCGATTGGCACGCCAACAACTTCGCCGGCTCCACGGTACGCAAGGTCACGCGCGGCCTGTGGGCGTTCGATCTCCTGAACGACACGCTCCTGCTCGCGCTCGTGCCGTCGGTCGTTATCCTCGCAGGCTCAACCGTTCTGCTCGGCTTGCATTGGCCGTTGATGGGCCTCGTCGTGGCCCTGGGCATGATCGCCTACATCGCGATGACGCTGACGCTGTCGCTTGCCTATGTCGGACCCGCGGCGGCCCTTTCGAACCTCTGGGACACGCGCATGGGCGGCGCGATCGCGGACGCGATCGGCTGCAATGCCGTGGTCAAGGCCTTCGGTGCGGAGGCACGAGAGGACCAGCGCCTCGCCCGCGTCATCGAGAAGTGGCGGAGCCGAACGCGGCGCGCCTGGATGCGCGGCACCCGCAACGGCACGACGCAGAACCTGGTCCTCCTGGGCTTGCGCGCGGCCGTCATCGGCACGGCCCTGTGGCTATGGGGCAAAGGCCGCGCCACGCCGGGCGATCTGACCTACGTGCTCACGACCTACTTCGTCATACACGGTTATCTGCGCGACATCGGCATGCATGTCCGCAACCTGCAGCGCTCGATCAACGACATGGAGGAGCTGGTCGCTATCCACGCCGAGCCGCTGGGCATCGAGGATCGCCCGGGCGCCCGCCCGATCGCCATCCGCAAGGGACGGGTCGTTTTCGAGCGGGTGACGTTCCATTACGCCGGGCATGTGGCGCCGCTCTATCGGGGCCTGTCGGTCACGATCCGGGCCGGCGAGAAGGTCGGCCTCGTCGGTCATTCGGGCTCGGGCAAGACGACGTTCGCGAAGCTGATCCAGCGCCTTTACGACGTGACCGACGGGCGCATCCTGATCGACGGTCAGGACATCGCCGAGGCGGCGCAGGCGAGCCTGCGCGCGCAGGTCGCGGTGGTCCAGCAAGAGCCGGTCCTGTTCCATCGCACGCTTGCCGAGAACATCGCCTATGCGCGGCCCGGTGCCTCGATGAGGGAGATCGAGCATGCGGCGCGACTCGCCAATGCGCACGACTTCATCACCAGGCTGCCGAAAGGCTACATGACCCTGGTCGGCGAGCGGGGCGTCAAGCTCTCCGGGGGCGAACGCCAGCGCGTGGCGCTGGCACGGGCCTTCCTGGCCGATGCGCGGATCCTGATCCTGGACGAGGCGACGTCGAGCCTCGACTCCCGCTCGGAGGCGCTGATCCAGGAGGCGATCGAACGGCTGATGACAGGGCGAACGGCGATCGTGATCGCCCATCGCCTGTCGACCGTGCGCAGCCTCGACCGGATCCTCGTCTTCGACCGCGGCCGGATCGCCGAGGAAGGCGATCACGCCGAGCTCATGCGCCGGAAGGGCGGTCTCTATCGTGAGCTGTTCGAGCATCAGACGGCGGGGCTCGTAGACCAACGCATGGCAGGATGAGACCGTGGCGACGCATTTGTTCCTGCCGGACCCGTTCCTGCCCAACCCCGAGAAGGAGGTTCGACACCATGCTCGACGTGCCGTCGATGGATGCGATCTTCCTGGACGCGATGATCGGGATTCCCGCAACGCCCTTCCGACGATAGGAGGCCGGCCATGAACCCGGAAAGCAGCGAAAGCCCGCGCGGGCTGAGCGACGCGCAGGTTCGGCGATTCATCCGGGACGGATTCGTGCGGATCGACGGGGCCTTCCCGCGCGAGGTCGCGGAAGAAGGCCGCGCGATCCTCTGGCGGGACACCGGATGCGATCCGGACGACCCGACAACGTGGACGAAACCGGTGATCCGGCTTGGCATGTATGGGCAAGAGCCATTCGTCAAGGCCGCCAACACGCCAACCCTCCACGAGGCCTTCGACCGGCTGGTCGGGCGCGGGCGCTGGCTTCCCCGCGGGAACCTCGGGACGTTTCCGGTGCGGTTTCCGTCCCCCGACGATCCGGGCGACGCCGGCTGGCACATCGACATGAGCTTCGGCACCGAAACCTCCGACTTTCTCTCCTGGCGGGCAAACGTTGCCTCAAAGGGGCGGGCGTTGCTGATGCTGTTTCTCTTTTCCGATGTTGGGGAGGACGACGCGCCGACCCGCATCCGCGCCGGATCGCATATCGACATCGCAAGGAGGCTCGCCCCGGCGGGCGAAGACGGCCTGTCGCTGCGGGAACTGGCCGCAAACGACTTTGCGGAGACGGCCGGACGGCCGGAGATCCTGGCGACGGGAGAGGCCGGAACGGTCTATCTGTGCCATCCCTTTCTCGTGCATGCGGCGCAGCCCCATCGGGGCACGCGGCCGCGCTTCCTGGCCCAGCCGCCGCTGCTTCCGGCCGCGCCCTTCGTGCTGGACCGGGAGGACGGCGACTTCTCTCCCGTCGAGCAGGCCATCAAGGACGCCCTGCGGGACGCTTCCTGACGCCCGATCGGACGGCCGACGCGGCGTCTCCGTCAGGCGCGCCAGCCGCGGCAGCGCGCGACGGCGGCGCGGAAGCGGTCGTGGGCGGCGGCGGAGAGCGGCCGCTCCGGCTCGATCACGCGCGCGGGCGGCGGCGCGGGCGGCAGGTCGTCGAGACCGCAGAGCCCGGCGCCGATGAGGGCGAGCTGCGCGGTGCCGAGGCCGGTCAGCTCGGCGGTCGCCGGGACGGTGAGCGGGCGCCCCAGCGCGTCGGCGAGGAAGGCGCAGAAATAACGGTTCCGGCTGAGGCCGCCGTCGATCGACACCGCTTCGTCGAGCGGGACCAGCCCGGCCATGGCCGCCAGCACCTCGGCCGAGCGCAGGGCCACGCCCTCCAGCACCGCCTGGCAGAGGTCCTCGCGCGTGGTCTCCAGCCCGATGCCGAGCCACATCCCGGCGGCGCCGCGATCCCAATGCGGGCAGGCGAGGCCCGAGAGCGCGGGCACGAAGACGAGGCCGCGCTCGATCGCCGGCGGCGCGTCGAAACCGTCGATCGACTCGAAGCGCTCGAACAGCCCGATCTGCCTCGCCCAGTTGACGGCGGAGGCCGCGTTGTAGACGCCGCCGTCCAGCGCGTAGGTCGCGGGGCCGTCGCCGATGCGCCAGGCGAGCGTCGGCAGCAGGCCCCGGCCCGGGTCGCTCAGCGGCCGCTCGCCGGTGACCACCAGAGCGAAGGCGCCGGTGCCGAAGGTGATCTTGGCCTGGCCCGGCCGGCGGCGGCCGTGGCCGAACAGCGCCGCCTGCTGATCGACGACGCTTGCCGTCAGCAAGAGCTCGCGCCCGCTTTGCGCCGAGGTCGGGCGGCGGACCGGCGCGAAGACGCCGGCCGTGGGACGGATCTCGGGCAGCGCCTCGATCGGCACGCCGAAGAGGCGGCAGAGCTCCGGGTCCCACTGCCGGGTCGCGAGATTCATCAGGCTTGTGCGCGAGGCCGTCGTCGCGTCGGTCGCGTAGAGGCCGGTCAGCCGATCGAGGAAGAAGGCATCGCTGGTGCCGAGGCGCAGGCGCCCGCGCCGCAGCAGGTCGCGCGCCTCCTCAACATGGTCGAGGAACCAGCGCAGCTTGGACGCGGAGAAGTAGGGATCGAGCGGCAGCCCCGCGCGGCTGAGCGTCAGCTCTTCGGCGCCTTCCGCCTTCAGGCGGTCGATCCGGTCCTGCGTGCGGCCGTCCTGCCAGACGATGGCGTTGTGGATCGGCCGCCCGGTCGCGGCGTCCCAGGCGACGACGGTCTCCCCCTGGTTGGCGAGGCCCACGGCAACGTCCCCATCCCCGGCGAGGTCGAGGCAGGCGGCGACGTGGGACAGCAGCTCCTCGGGGTCGTGCTCGACCCAGCCCGGCCTCGGGAAGATCTGCCGGTGCTCGAACCCGCCGAGCGTCGCGAAGCGGCCGTCCCGGTCCAGTCGGTGCGCCTTGGTGCCCGTCGTGCCCTGATCGACGGCCAGGACGCTCACGACTCGCGCGCCCCGAACCGCACCAGACCCGTCCGCGCCAGGAAGTAGAGAATGATGAGGATCAGGAAGACGAAAGCGTTGACGATCGAGGCGAGGGCGTAGAGCTCGGGCTTGATGCCGTGGCGCAAGGTGCCCCAGGCGATGGTCGGGAGAGTCGGGATGGCACCGAGATTGTAGAAGGAGATCTCGAGGTTGTTGAACGCCAGGATGAAGCTCACCAGGAAGGCGCCGAGGAGCGCCGGCCAGATGTTCGGCAGCGTCACCTCCCAGAAGCAGCGCAGCGGCCGCGCGCCGAACACCATCGCCGCCTCGTCGAGCCGCCAGTCGTAGCGGACGAGCTGCGCCAGGATCACCAGAAAGGCGAAGGAGATGCCGTAGGTGCTGTTGGCGAGGACGGCCGAGATGAGGTTGCCCGGCAGGCCCAGGACGTTGCGGTAGAACATGAGCGACGAGATGCCGATCAGCACATGCGCAACGAAGAGCGGCGCGAGATAGACGAGCGCCATCACCCCGCGCCACCGGACCGGGTATTTCAGCAGGCCGACCGCGGCGAAGCCCGCGAAGAGCGTCGAGATCAGGCCGCTGCCGAGCCCGAGGACGAGGCTGTTGATGAGCCCCTCGTGGAAGTCGCTCATGATCCGCAGCCGGTCGTACCACTCCCAGGTGAATTCGGGCGGGAAGGGCCAGACGCTGTTCTCGGTGACGGAGAGATAGGCGATGTAGAAGATCGGAAAGTAGAGGAACAGGTAGAGCAGCAGCAGCATCGCCGTCTGCAGCGAGATGAAGGCGCGCTCTCCGGGATTGACTGCCGCCATGGCCTACGCGCTCATTCGTCCGCGCCGGTGAAGCCGCCGCGGCGCAGGTTCACCGTGCGCCAGAGGGCGGCGATGAAGATCAGCGAGATCAGGAACAGCACCACGCCCATGGCGGAGCCGAACGCCCAGGTGCCGGTCGCGCCGAACTGGTGCTGGAGGATGTTGCCGAACATCGCCCCGTTCGGGCCGCCGAGGAACTGCGGCGTGGTGGTCGCGGCCAGGGTGGGGACGAACACCAGGACGATGCCGATGGCCGTACCGATCCAGTTGAGCGGCCAGGTCACCTCGAGGAAGGCGCGCCAGGGCCGCGCGCCGCAGACCTTCGCCACCTCGAGCAGATCGAAGTTGAAGTTGAGCAGCGACAGGTAGATCGCCAGCACCATGAACGGGATCCAGAGATAGACGAGGCCGATCGCGGTCGCGACCTTCGAGTACATCAGCGCCTCGATCGGCGCGAAGCCGAAGGTGGTGAGCGCCATGTTGATGAGCCCGATCGGCCCCAGGATGTGCTGGATCGCGGTCACGCGCAGGATAATGCCGGTGAGAAACGGCGCCGCGGTCAGCAGCACCAGCACCAGGCGATATCGTCCGCCGTGCTTGGCGATCAGGTAGGCGACCGGATAGGCGTAGATCAGGCAGACGAGCGACACCGCGAGCGCCATCGCAACCGAGCGCCCGAGAAAGACCAGATAGGTGCGGTCGGTCAGCAGGGTCCGGTAGTTGTCGATGTTCCAGTCGGCGATCAGCGCGTAGCTCTCGGTCCGCCAGAAGCTGAACAGGACGATCGAGAGCAGCGGAAGGATCAGGAACAGCAGGATGAACAGGGCGCCGGGCACCATGGCGGCCGCGGCGCGAACCTGCGGATTGCGCCGGAAGCGATAGAGGCCGTCCGTTGCGGCGACGGCCATGTCACGCCTCCTCGGCCGGGAAGGCGTCGCCGGCCTCGACCGGCCAGCTCAGCGTCACCGGCCTGTCCTTGCCGAGCCCGGCGAGGTCGGGTGCGCCGCTCACCGTCAGCCCCAGACCGTTCGGCAGATCGACCAGATAATCCGCGTACTGACCCTTGAAGATCACGTCGCGCAGCGTGCCGGCGACACGGTTGTCGCCGGCTGCTTCCGCATCCGCGGCGTCTTCGCCTGGCACGATCCGAATCCGCTCGCTCTTCAGAAAATACTCGATGGCGGTTCCGGTCGCCGCGCCGGGCGGCGGCACCACGGCAAGGCGCAGGCCGTTGCAGTCGAGCGTGCCGCGCCCGCCGTCGAGCGCGACGAGGCGCCCCGAGAGGCGGTTGGCGAAGCCGACGAAGGAGGCGACGAAGCGCGTCGCCGGCCGGACGTAGACCTCCAGCTTCGGCCCCACCTGCTCGAATCGGCCGCGATGCATCACCGCCATGCGGTCGCTCATCGTCAGCGCCTCTTCCTGGTTGTGCGTGACGTAGACGAATGGGATGCCGAGTTCCACCTGAAAGCGGCGGACCTCGACCTCCATTTCCTTGCGAAGCTCGCGGTCCAGGTTGGCGAGCGGCTCGTCGAGCAGCAGCAGGGCCGGCCGCGCCACCAGCCCGCGGGCGAGCGCCACCCGCTGCTTCTGGCCGCCCGAGAGCTGGTGCGGGTAGCGGCCCTCGAGCCCGTCGAGGCGGACCAGCTTCAGGGCCCAGTGGAGCTGCTCCAGCCGCTCCGCCGGGGGGACGTTCTGCATCTTGAGCGGGAAGGCCACGTTCTCGGCAACGGTCTTGTGCGGGAACAGCAGGAAGTCCTGAAACACCATGCCGATGCCGCGCTCATAGGGCGGCAGCAGCGTGACGTCCCGGCCGGCGATGACGACGCGACCGCGGTCCGGCGTCTCCAGTCCAGCGATGATCCGCAGCAGCGTCGTCTTGCCCGAGCCGCTGGGACCCAGCAGCGAGAAGAACTCGCCCGCCTCGACCGCCAAGTCAACGCGATCCACCGCGGTTACCGAACCGAACCGCTTCTCGATGCCTTCAAGTTTCAGGACCGCGTCGCTCATTACCCTTGATCATGCAGCAAACGGAAAAGGAACGGGAGCGCCCGATTGCCCGGGCGCCCCCGGAAGGACAGTTGGGAGGAGACCGATTGCGTGCGGCTCAGCTTGCTTCGACCTCGGACCAGACGCGCTCCCACTTCTCGGGCGAGGACGGCGCGTCGAACTGGTAAAGCCCCTTGATCGCATCCGTTTCGTTGAGGAACAGCGTTTCGACATAACGCTCCGGTAGCATGTCGCGGACATCGACGGTCGGCGCCCAGCCGATCTCCATGGCGACGGTCTTCATGCTGTCCCGGCTCAGCCGGAAGTCGATCCATTTGTGCGCGAGCTCGAGCTTCTCGCTGTCGGTCACGCCGGAGGTGATGGCCCAGGTATCGACCCAGCCGAGGCCGCCCTCCTTCGGCTTCAGCACATGCTTCATGCGCAGGTTGGTCTTGCCGTCCAGCTCGTCGAAGCGGATGCGGCGATAGATGCCGGACCATTCCGGCGAGGCCCAGACGACCTGGGCGCGGAGCAGGCGCTCCAGCGTGTCCTCGTCGTTCCAGCGGGTGACCAGGAGGCCCTTCTGCTTGATGAGCAGCTTCTTCGCCTCTTCGAGCTCCGCGTCGGTCAGCACGTATGGATTGAAGGGCTTGCCGTCCGGCCGCGGGTCGTCCATCGTGCCCATCTGGTGGGCGGCGAGGATGCCGGCGAGCGCGATGTTCTCCTCGAACCGGGCGCTGGTCGAGAGGTGCCCGCGGTATTTCTCGTTGAAGAGCAGGCCGACCGACTCCGAATCCGCCTCGTCCACCTTGTCCATGTTGACGGTGAAACCGTAGCCGCCCCAGCAATTGGGCGCGGCGACCATGTTCGAGCCACCCTCCTCCTGCAGGAGCATGTAGTTGGGCGGCAGGAAATCCGGGAAGACGTGCTTCAGGTTCGAGAGCCTGTCGTAATCGACCGGCTGGGTCAGCCCCTGCTTGCCGTAAAGGCGGGGCCAGAAGCCGTCCCCCATCACCAGATCGAAATCGCCGGTCCCGCCGGCACGCAGCTTATTGTAGGCCTCGGAATTGCCGTCGAAGAATCCGGCGCTGACCTTGCATCCGTACTCCTTCTCGAAGGCCGCGGTCAGCTCCTTGACGTTGTAGTGCTCCCAACCGAGCCAGCGGAGCTCCAGCGTCGCCGCCTCGGCATCGCGGATGAACGGGGCCGGGAAGCTGCCGGCGACCCCCACCGCCGCCGCGGCCGCGCCCGCCTGCAGCAGCCGCCGCCGCGAAAGACGGCCATGCCCCCGTCGCGCCGCCCGCGCCGATCTGGCCTTCGATTCCTGTCTCATCGGATCTCTCCCTGAACGTCCCGTCCGTCACGTGGATGCGCCGTGTGGCTTTTTGATGGAACGCTAACCGGCCATGACCGTTCGGTCAAGATCGTTTGTGGTTTTTTGTCCGTTTTCGCCCGGCGGCGACATCCATGCGGCCGGGAGGTCAATCCTCCACCAGCTCCACCGAAAGCGTCTCCAGCCCCTCCAACGGCACGCGGTCCGCCGGAAGGGAAATGCGCCGCTCCGGCAAGGCATGGACGCGGCGCGACCAGACCTCGCGCCCGTTGGCGAGGAGGCGGAGCCGGCCCCTCGTCTCGCGCTCGACGCGGGCACGCAGCAGGAGCGACGGCACCGGCCAGCCGGGCAGGCCGATCCGCTGCGGATAGACGTAGCGCAACGGCGCCGTCGCCGTGACCGGGACGGTGCGGGCGGGGGGCGGCAGGTCACCGCGCAAGCTGGCGGCGATGGCCGCGGCCACGAGGCGGCCTTCCTCCCAGGCGACTCCGGCCGTCTCGATCGGCCGCAGCAGGTTGCCGGCGGCAAAGTAGCACGGGTCGGAACAGCGGCCGTGCTGGTCGATGACGGGGCCGCCGGTGCCGGGATCAAGCGCCAGGTGGCTGCCCTTGAGGAGCGCCGTCTCCGGAACGAACCGGCCCGTGAAGACGACCCCGTCGCAGGGAATGACCGCGCGCGTCCCGCCGCGCTCTATCTCGACGCCTTCGACGCGGGCGTTGCCACGGATCGTGACCAGCCGGGCATCGGTGAGCACGGGCACGCCGAAGACCATGCGGGCGATCAGGTCACCGGGCCGCCGCGCGGTGATGCGCCCCCCCTCCTCGATCATTGCCGCCGCCGCGATGCCGGCGTGGCGCAGCGTGAGCAGCGCCGAGAAGGACACCAGCTCGGTGCCGACGATCACCGCCCGCTCGAACGGCTTGAGGCCGGCCAGATAGACGAACTGCTGCAGGGCGCCGGTCGTGGTCACGCCCCAGGGCCGCGCGCCGGAGACCAGCCGGGTGCTGCGCGGGGTCTCCCGCGCGCCGAGCGCGAGCAGGACCCGCCGCGCCCGCAGGGTCGCCGGCCCCTCTGGCGCGGAGACCCGGAGCATGCCGCCGGGCTCGAGCCGCGTCACCGTGGTGCGGGTGCGGATCTCGATCCCGGCCGGCCCTTCGGCGGCCGCGCGGACGAGGCGGCGGGCGTAGGCGGGCCCGGTCAGCGGCCGGTAAAAGGTGCGAATCCCGAAGCCCGTATGACCGCAATGGCGGGGCACGCCGCCGGCCTCGGCCTCGCGCTCCAGCACCAGGATATCCTTAACGCCGAGCTCGGCGAGCCGCCGCGCCGCGGCCAGCCCGGCCGGGCCGGCACCGACGATGATCACCTCGCGCTCGGCCGCGGGTTCGCCGCTCATGAGGCGGCCTTCGTCACCTTGAGATCGGCGAGTCGCCCGGCCGCAAGCTGGGCGACGCGCCAGCTGCAGTAAAAGCCCTGACAGCGCCCCATCATCGCCCGGGTGCGCCGCTTCAGCCCGCCGAGGTCGCCGGCCGGCAGCGGCCCGGTCAAAGCCGCCTCGATTTCCGCCCGGGTCACCAGCTCGCAATGGCACACGATCTCGCCGCAGCCGGGCCGCTGATAGGGGCGGTCGCGTCCTTCCGTCAGGTTCGGCACCGGAGTCCAGACCGGGTCCGCGCGTCCGGCCAGCGCGCCGAAATGCGCCTCGTACAACGCATGCACATGCGCGGCGATGCCGAGCGCGGCCGTGAGACCGGTCGAGCGGATGCCGCCGACCGTAATCCAGCGCCGGTCCGGCAGGGCCTCGATGCGGTAGTCCTTGGTCTCGGTCGCCGGCCGCAGCCCGGCATAGGTCGCGGTGACCGTATGGTCGGCGAGCGCCGGCAGGATCCGGCGCCCCTTCTCGATCAGCGCGCGCAGGGCCCCCTCTTCCACGGCCGCGGTCTCGCGGTCTTCCTGATCCTCTGCGGTGGGGCCGACCAGCAGGTTGCCAAAGGCGGTGCGCGCCACGAGAACGCCCTTGGTCCGCTCGGTCGGGACCGGCAGAACGATCGCCCGGAGGAGCGCCGCCGCCGGCTTGTCGAAGACGACGAACTGCCCCTTGCGCGGGCGAATCGTGAAAGGACTCGGACGGCAGATGGCTTCGACCAGATCGCCGTGGAGGCCCGCGGCGTTAACCACGACTCGCGCCCGGACCGGTCCGCCAGGCGTCTGCAGGGTCCACCGCTCGCCGTCGAACGCGCCGCCCTCGACGGGGGCGTTGCGCCGGATCGTGCCGCCGTTGGCGAGCGCCTGATGCGCGTAGGCGAGCGGCGCGGACCAGGGATCGATCACGTGCTCGCCCGGCACCAGCACGGCGCCAAGCGCGCCCGGCCCGAGATTGGGTTCGCGCCGACGCAGCTCGTCCGGCCCGATCTCGCGGACATCGGCGATGCCGTTGGCGTGCGCCCGCGCCACGATCTCCGGCAGGCGGGCGCGTTCCGACTCGGTCCAGGCGACGACCAGGGCCGAGGTTTCGACGAGGGGCAGGTTCAGCCGCTCGCGAATCGCGAGGTACTCGGCGTAGCCGGCGCGCATGCAGGCGAGCTCGACGCTGCCGGGCGGGGCGTCGAACCCGGTGTGCAGGATGGCGCTGTTGCCCTTGCTCGCCCCGCCCAGGATGTCGGCCCCGCGCTCCAGCAGGACGCAATTGGCGCCGGCCAAGGCGAACCGGCGCAGAACGGCGCAGCCGACAACGCCGCCGCCGATCACCGCGAGGTCGTAGACTGCGTCGCTGTTTTCCGGCACAACCATTCTCCTGCGCAAACCAGGCGCTGCCTGAGCCTAGGCTGTGCTTGACCGTTCGGTCAATATGTGGTGCGGTTTTTTGCCCGTTTCTACGGCGGAGGTGTGCTTGGAATCGGCCATGATTCCGGAGGAGCGTCGCCGGCGCATCCTGGCGCTGATGGCGGAACGCGATCGAATCACCGTCAATGGTTTGGCGGACGAGCTCCGCGTCTCGCGGGAGACCATCCGCCGCGACCTGCACGCGCTGGAGGAGCGTCGGCTGCTCCGCAAGGTCCATGGCGGCGCGGTCACGCTGCAGACCGCGACCGAAAACGACATCAGCCAGCGGGTCTGGCAGCAGAGGCTGGAGAAGCAGCGGATCGCCGAGCGGGCCGCCGGCCTCTTCCAGCCCGGCGACAGCCTGTTCATCGACGCCGGGACCACCACGGCCACCTTCGCGGGCGAGCTCGCCAAGCTGTCAGGCCTTACCGTGATCACCAACGCGCATGAGGTGGCCGCCCGGCTGTGGCACGGGCCCGGCAAGAACCGGATCTTCCTGCTCGGCGGCGAGTATCGCGGCGACGTGCCGGAAACGGTGGGCCCGCGTGTCATCGAGCAGATCGCCGGGCTTCGCGCCGATCACGCCGTCCTCACCATCGGGGCGGTCGACGCGACCGACGGGTTTTTCGATTTCAACGACGAGGAAGCCTCGATCGCCACGGCGATGATCCGCCAGGCGCGATCGACCACGGTTCTGGCCGACCACACCAAACTCGGCCGCCTGGCGCTGGTCAAGGTCTGTGACCTGCGCGCGGTGGCCCGTCTCGTTACCGACCGGCCACCGGCGGAGCCGCTGAGGGGCGCGCTTCGGGCGGCCGGCGTCGAGGTGCTGGTGGCCTGAACCGCCGCGGTTCAGCGCACCGCCAGATCGAGCCAGCGGTCCGAAACGGCTTCGGCGAAGGCGCGGGCCGCGTCGGCGTAGGCGGCGGTCTCTTCCCGAACGCGACGGATCGCCGCCGGCACCGCCGCCTCGCCCAGATGGCCCGCCAGGCTGTGGCCGAACCCGTCGAGCCAGGTATTGACCAGGGCCGGCGTCACCTCGAAGTGGCATTGGAAGCCGTAGGTCGCGCGGCCGACGCGAAAAGCCTGGTTGATACAGGCGTCGCCGGTCATGAGACGGACGCCTTCGTCGGGCATGTCGAAGGTGTCCTCGTGCCACTGCATGATGCGCTGCCGGCGCGGCAGGTCCGCGAGCAGCGGGTCGCGCGCGCCTTCCTCGGTGATCTCGATCGGCACGAAGCCGAACTCCAGCGCCGTGTGCCGGCGCACCGACTTGCCGAAGCTGCGCGCCAGAAGCTGCGCGCCGAGGCAGAGGCCGAGGAGCGGCCGGTCTTGCCGGTGGAAGTCGCGCAGCAGATCGAGCATCGGCGCGATCGCCGGATAACGGGCCTCGTCCGTGGCGCTCATCGGCCCGCCGAGCACGACCGCCGCGGCGAACCCGTCGGCCGCGTCGGGCAGCGAATCGCCCGAATGCGGATGAACGACGACGGCCGTTGTGCCCGGCCGGGCCGCGATTCGCTCTGCCACGATTCCGGCTGGGGTGATCGGATCGTTCTGAAGAATGAGGATTCGCATTGGACGGAGAACGTTGCGCTGCGAGGGAAGCCGGCGGGATATTAGGCGATCCGCGCCGTCAGCGGAAGCGGCGCGATGGACGGACACGCGGCCGGCCAGACGGGCGAACCGGGGCGTCCCTGGGGGAACAATCGCCCGAAGGGCGCGTTTGCTTTGCAGAGAGCGGCTTGCGGGCGCTTTGCGGCACCCCCTGCGGCGGCCGCGTCGACGCGAGAGGCGAAGGGTGGCCCGACCATCGGCGAGCAAGACGATGACCCGGCGGGCAGTCGACTTCGTCGACGCCCTTTCGGCCGAGCAGCGGCGGCGGACCATCCACGGCTTCGACGACGCGACGGCATGGCGCGACTGGCGCTATGTGCCGCGGCAGCGGCCGGGGCTGCCGCTCAAGGCGATGACGGAGGCGCAGCGCGACGGCATCATGCGCCTGATCGGCGAATATGTCGGCACCATGGCGGTGGACCTCGCCGAGACGCTGTTCGCCCGCATCCGCGAGACCGGCATCGGGCAGCTGCACTTTCGCCTGGGCCGGGTCGCTGCTTCCGGGCAAGCCGCATTGCCACCGGATCCACGGTCCCGTCGTCGCCATCGAGTACGACAATTCGCGCGGCGAGGCGAATCACGCCCATTCGGTTTGGCACGATCCGCAGGACGTGTTCGGCATCGACCTGCTGCGACGCCACAACGAGATGGCACACCGCCCCTGACGAACCGGGAGGCCGGCCCCGGACCGCCCACCGCATGACCGCCGGCCGGAAAACAGGGAGACAGCTATGGACACCCGCCTGTCCCAATATTGGTGGCTGGTCCTCCTGCAGGGCATCGCCGCCGTGATCTACGGAATCCTGGCCTTCATCTGGCCGGCGATCACACTGGAAGTCTTCATCCTCTTCTTTGGAATCTTCGCGATCGTCTACGGCGTCTCCGCCGTCATCGACGCCTTCGGCAACCGAGCCAGCGGCCTGTGGTGGCTGGAGCTGATCGACGGCATCGTTGCGGTGATCGTCGGCGTGCTGGCCTTCATCTGGCCGGGAGTCACGGCCTTGTCGCTGCTCTATCTCGTCATCGTTTGGGCGCTGGTCGTCGGCGTCTTCGAGATCGTCGCGGCGACCCGGTCCTACTTTCCCTCGCAGCTGCGATGGGCGTTCGGCCTGGCCGGCATCGCCTCGATCCTCGTCGGCGTCCTGCTTTTTGCCATCGGTCCGGCGCGCGGCCTGCTCGCACTCATCTGGCTCATCGGGCTGCATGCGCTGTTCAACGGCGTCATCTGGATCTATCGCGCCTTCCAGTTGCGCCGGCTGCACCACGAGGAACGCGAGCGCGGCGGGCCGGTGCCGGCATAAGAGCGCCGGGAGACCGCGGACGGGGTCCGTCAGGCGCTCTTTGAGCGCTGCTGGAAGACCGCCCGGATACGCAGGAGTGCTGCGTCAGGCCTCTTTGCCGCGCCCCTGTGGAGATTCGGCGTCCGCCGGCTCGACACGGATCCGGGCAGGCGGCGCCTGGCCTTGGCGGTCCTCGCCGAAATAGATCCTCCGATGCGGGACGGGGATCTCGATGCCCTTCTCGTCGAAGGCCCGCTTCATGCGGCGATTGAACTCGCGCATGATCCCCCACTGCTGGAGCGGCAGGGTTTTGATGCGGGCCCTGATGATGATGTCGGACTCGCGGAACTGATCGAGGCCGAGGACCTCCATCGGCGCGAGGATCTTCGGGCCGAACTCGTCGTCCGCCTGCAGACCGGCGGCGATCTCCTTCAGCACCTCGATGACGGCATCGACGTCCTCGCGATAGGCGACCCTGACATCGAACAGGGCGTAGGAGAACTCCTTCGTCAGGTTCTTGATCGTCTTGACCGCGCTGAAGGGAATGGTGTGCACGGTGCCCGACAGGTCGCGCAGGCGCAGGGTACGGATGGTCATCGCCTCCACCAGGCCGGAATGGCCGTCGACCTCGACGACGTCGCCGATCGAGATGCTGTCCTCGGCCAGGATGAAGCCGCCGGTGATGATGTCCTGGACCAGCGTCTGTGCACCGAAGCCGATTGCGAGGCCGGCGACGCCGGCGGCGGCCAGCAGCGGGCCGATGTTCACACCCAGTTCCGCCAGGACGATCATGACCACCACGACGGCGAGCACGACGCGGAAGGCGTTCCGGAGCAGGGGCAGGAGCGTCCGCACGCGGGCGCTGCGCGCGACGGGGGCACCGGTGCCGTCGGTGCGCTCCAGGTACCGCTCGATGAACAGGCCGACCAGCTCGGAGAGCAGCACGGCGACGCCGAGGATCAGAAGGATCGCGAGCGTGCTGCCAAGGATCCGCCGGCCAAATTCTGTTTCCAGCCATGCAAAGCCGTGCAACCCCCAGATCTCGAGCAGGGCCAGGGCAGCGACCAAATAGACGGCGACCTCGAGCACCCGTTCCAGGATCGGGAGGTAGCGGTTGGCGCGCGCCTCGAGATTCGGGAACTGGCTCTTCAGCTCCGCGCTCAGGCGAAAGCCACGAGCGAGGGCGCGCCGCAGCCCGGCGATCACAAGCCGGAGGAGCAGCAAAAGGAAGAAGGTCAACAGCGTGGCCCGAACGAGGAAGGCAAAGCCGCCGGGAACATCCAACGCCCAGACGGCAAAGAACGCCACGACGTAGCCGATCGCAAGAATGTGCCAGACATCGGCAAATCGCCGGCGCAATTGCCCCAGGCGCCCCGCTGCAGCGCCCCCGTTCCTGAGCCAGGCGGCGACCGGTGCGCGGTTCTGCAGGATCAAAACGACCAGCATCGCCCCGATCACCAGTCCCAGGATACGCAGGAGCAGCTCATAGGCGCCCCGCGCCAGGCCGAGCAGCAACGCCGCCTCGATGAGGAAATAGCCGTATGTCGCGACGACCGTGAGCCGCTGGACCCAGATCAACGCATAGTGGGCGTTCTCGTCCGACAGAGGCACGATGCGCAGCGCACTTACGCGCGGCGCCAGCAGGACGCGGGCCAGGATGACGACGACGCGCGCGACGATATGCGCGTTGATGAAGGCAAGCGCCACCAGCCGGGTCGTCACCCGCGGATCGGTCAGCGGCAGCACGAGATAGGCGGCGGCGGCAAAGGCGGCGATCGGCACCAGATCGACGATCGCACGCCCGATCAACAAGGGGATTCGCAGCCACAGGCTCGCACCGGCTTGATTCTCAAGGGCCCGCCGGGGTCGTGCGAGTAGCAGTTTCACCAGCCACTGGGCCACCGCGCCGGCGGCCAGCGCAATCGCGATCTTGACCAGGAAGTCGAGCCAGCGCCCGCGCACCTCCGGATCGCCGGCTTGGGCGACGATGTCCTCGATCAATTCCGGCAGATCCGACAGCCGCTCGATGCCCACGCCGACCGCGCCGCCGATCCGGCCGACCTGGCCGGAGAGCCCGGCCAAAAGGTCGGCGCCGATGCCGTCGGCGGGCGCCTCCGCCTCTTCGACCCGTGCCTGCGCCGCCTTGAGCGCGCGCAGCTGCTCGATCAACCTCTCCCGTGCCGTCGGGTCCTCGAGCGTGCGGACAAGCGAGTCGATCTCCGCGGCGGTGACCGGCGGCGCCTCGACTGTCGGCGGCTGGGCCGCCGATTGCTGGGCAAGGGCCGGCGCGGCGAGAACCCAGAACAAGAACGCCGCGACGATCGCCGCCGCAAGCGTCGCCGCCGGCGCGGCATCCCTCCGATGCCGTCGTCCGACCGAAGCTCGACCTGTGCTCGTCCCCCACCGCATCGGCGCAGAATTTAGCCGCCCGGCCTCGACCTGTCATAACTTCTTTTGAAGCCGGGGCGCCGAACCTGCGACGCCGGGACCGGAAGACGCCCGGACCGCCCCGTTCCGGCGTCGGTTGCGCCCGGCGCAAGCCTGCCGTATAAACGCATGGTCCATAGGGGAGTAGCCGCCCTCAACAGAGAGGGCGGTGCGTCAACAGACTCGGCTTCGGCCGTGGCGCACCGGGCCGTTCCGGCATGGCGAGACCTTTGGCATCGATGCCTCCGTACCCGGACCGGGCGGAGAGGAATCGAGGCCATCGGTCATGTCCGCCCGGTCCCACAGGTGCACGGCTTTGGAGGCCCTCCTTCTCTCGACCGGCGTGGTCGCGCTCGCGGAAATCGGCGACAAGACACAGCTTCTTTCGATGATGCTGGCCGCGCGGTATCGCGCGCCGGTGCCGATCATGATCGGCATCCTCGGCGCGACGCTGCTCAATCACGCCGGGGCGGGCTATGTGGGTGCGATGGTAGGGGAGATGCTCGACGGTGCCTGGATGCGGTGGGTCGTGGGGCTTTCCTTCCTCGGCGTCGGCGTCTGGGCGCTCTTCCCCGATCGAATCGAGGAAGACACCGGCAATAGGATCACAGGCTACGGCGCCTTCACGGCGACGCTGGTCGCGTTCTTCCTGGCCGAGATCGGCGACAAGACGCAGATCGCCACCGTCACGCTGGCAGCGCAGTACGAGGCCCTCGTCACGGTGATCGCGGGCACCACCTTGGGCATGATGGCCGCGAACGTCCCTGCCGTCCTGTGCGGCAGCGCACTGGCGCAGAGCCTCCCGCTCAGGGCGATCCGTTTCGCCGCGGCAGCCGTGTTCGCCGTACTCGGGATCGCCGTGCTGCTCGGCGCCAGGCCGTAGAACGCGAGAGCGCCGCCCCTCACCTTGCGGGCGCCCGCGCCAGCAGGGCCGAAACTCGGTGCGGCACCTCGAACGGATCGCCCGGGAAACACGCTGCCAGCAACCGCCCGTGCTCGGCGTCGAAATGCGCCACGGCGGCCTCGTCGAGGCTGGCGGCGACTCCGGCGCTGGCGCGGATCCGGCCGCGCCAGCCGGCGTGACTGTACGGGACGGCGATCCCGAACGTGAAGAAGGCGATATCGGTGAACCCGGCCTCGACGAGGTCGCGGCGCCACCCGTGCCGAAAGCCGAAGCCGCCGCCGGCCCGCCAGGCGGGGTTGTGGCGCGCGATCAGCCGCTCGGTCGCGGCCACGACGCTGCCCGGCCGCGGATCCCAGTCGAGCGCGGCGATGACCAGCCATCCGCCAGGCACGAGCAGGCGCCGCGCTTCCCGCGCCGTCCTCGGCCGGTCGAACCAGTGCCAGCAGCTGCCGGCCGTAACGAGCGCGAAAGTGTCGTCGGCGAGGCCGGTCGCCTCGGCCGGCGCCTGCACGTAGCCGATGCGCACGCCGGCCGCCGCGTCGAGATCGCGCGCCGCGGCCAGCATCGCCGCCGAATGGTCGAGGCCGACGACGCGCCAGCCTCGCAGGGCGAGGCCGCGGGCGAGCGTGCCGGTTCCGGTGCCGAGGTCGAGCGCGCGAATCTCCGGCCCTTCGGCCGCCGACGCCGGTACGATGCCGTGGGCGGCGAGGCGATCATAGAACCGGTCGGGAAACCCGGCGCGATGGCGCGCATAGTCCGCCGCCGTCCGGCCGAAATCGACCTTCATCCCCTGACGATAGCGGCGCCCCCGTCGCGCGACAAGGCGCGGCCTAACGGGACGGCGTGACCCGCAGATAGCCGCGGCGCTCGCCGTCGATGGGGCTGACCGTTGCCATCCCGGCGAGGAGCCGATCGGTCGGTGTCCAATAGGGCTCGAACCAGTCGCGATCGACGTCGAGGACGAGGACCCGGTCGCGCGCCTCGTCATAGGCACCGACCGGCGAGAAATGCCCGTAATCGCCATGCCCGACCACCGGGCCGACATGAAAGTTCACGGCCAGGAGATGACCGGCCAGATGACCGGCCGGGCGCTCGATCGCGCGCAGGGCGTCGCGAAAGCGGGCCAGGGCCGCCTCGCTCGGCTCGGGCACGGGGACCGCCTCGACCGAGACGCCGTCCAGGCCGTACACCGCGAAGCTGCGCTGCAGGAGCGATTCCATTTGGCCGAGCGTGACGCCGGGGCCGCCATCCGCACCGCAGCCGGCGATCCAGATCTCGCTGTCGACGGCGGATAGGAGAGCGTCCTGCGTGACCAGCCGCTCCTGCGGTCCAAGGTTTTGGCTGCCGCGCACGGCGTTGACGAGAATCGTGGCGGTGGCGAGAGAGCAGGAGCAGTCGTTGAATTGCCCCACATAATAGGGCGACAATGCCCAATAACCCGGTGCCGGCGCCCGCCGAAGATAGTCGGAATCGGCGGAAAGGAGCGTGAGCCAGGGAGCGTATCGAGCGGTCAAGGCCAGCGGTCCTTCGTCTGTCGCGGCGGTGTCAAGGAGCGGGGGCGAGGGTAGCGCGGCCACGACGGCAACGACAAGGCAGGTGGCCTTCTGTGGCCCGTTCCGCTGTGGTAAGAGAGGGCATCATGCCGCGATGCAACCGCCCGACCGATTGATCTCCGCCGAACGCCATGGATGAGCGAAAGGGGCAAGGCCGGCCCGACCGGGAGCGCCGCCGCGCGGAGCGGCGGCGTTTGCTCGCTTCGGGGCCGCCGTCGCCCTGCGTCAACGTCTGCCGGATCAACGACGAGACCGGCCTGTGCATCGGCTGCCTGCGCAGCGTCGACGAGATCCGCGATTGGATCATCATGCCGCCCGAGGAGCGGTACCGCGTGCTGCAGCGGATCGAGGAGCGGCGCGCCGCGGCGCGCGCGGAGCACCAGACGGACGGAAAATGAGCGGAGCAGCGCCGGGGCGGGGCCTTCCCGGCGACGCGGATCGGCCGCCGGCCCCGCGATAGGACGCGGCCCCTTGCGGCGGCAAGCCGCAAGGGGCCGAATTGGACTGCCGCGCGGACAGACCGCGGACGCGCGCGAGTCAGGTCTGCGCGCTAATCCTTGTCGTCGCCACGGTCCCAGATTGGATCACCGAGATTGATGTCGTCTTCATCGGTGAGGCCGCCGATCGCAGCGCCGGCCGCGCCGCCGATGAGACCTCCCGTGACCGGGCTGCCGCCGGTGATGGCGCTGCCGGCCGCGCCGGCGCCGGCGCCGATCGCGCCGCCGCTCAATGCCCGGTCCGTGGTGCTGGAGCCACAGGCGGCCAGGGCCAGCATTGCCGTGGAACCAAGAACGCAGCCGAACAGAGTCGCCTTCTTCATGATGACCAATGTCCTTCCTGGTTGTCTGCGGGCGGGCCACCGCCGGCCGTCTCCTTCGGGCGGCAGGCCGGTTGTCTGCATCCGGCAGATCGATCGAATCCCCGTCAGCCCGCCGATCCCAAGTCCACGGGTGCGGTCAGATTCTTTCGCCAGTACCGCTCCCAGTACTCGGGCTTCCACCTCCAGGGCTGTTGCGAATCTTGCCTCTCGGACGACGAAACGGGCTCGGTTTCCGTCCGCCGTTCCGATCTCGCCCTTTCGGGCTCTTGCGAACCGCTCATCCGTCCTCCCGATGAAAGAACCGGCGCGCAGGCGCCGGGTAACGACGGCGTTAACCGTTCCGCGACGGAAAGGTTCCGATAAAAGGGCGCGCTTTATCTGTCGATCGAGTTGAGGAAGGCCGCGACGTCAGGAGTTCTGCGACCTTCACGGTCCGAGCATCAGAGTTATCCGACCCGGCGTGGGCGTTTGTTCTTTTCAACCTCTGCCCTTTGATCAATCAGCCGAGTAAAGGGGACAGGCTCCGCGAAAATCTTCGGACCGCCGACGGGAGGGTCTCTCCACGCCCGGCGCGATCAGGGCGGCGACCGGTGCACACGGCCGCCCCCGTATCCTCAGCCTGACGGCGTACCCGATCAGCTCCGCGGTGCTGCCGTCCGGCCCGCGTCGGCCCT
The DNA here is from genome assembly GCA_964551315.1 of uncultured Rhodospirillaceae bacterium. GTDB lineage: Bacteria > Pseudomonadota > Alphaproteobacteria > Dongiales > Dongiaceae > Virgifigura. The sequence goes on from CAZKCM010000001.1 coordinate 179,473, forward strand.
TTCGCCGTAGCGCGACTGGGTCCCGGTTCCATAACCGGTCTGGCCCGACGTGCCGTAGGCCGCCCCCCCATACCCGTAGCCGGTCCGGCCTTCCGCACCGTAACGGTAGCCGGCTTGGCGCCCCCTGCCGTATTCGGCCCGGCCGCCATATCCCGACGTCGCGCGCATGGACATCGTCAAGAGACATCCAACCACCAAGCCTATGCCGAAGGCCAGCGCCGTGCCCATCATCGGGCGCTCGACAACGTAGCTTTCGACGCCGCCGAAGGTTCCCGCCTTGCCGCCGACGGGCACCTGGCCGCCCATGGACTCGATCATCGAGCGGAACCGCTCTCGCGCGTCGCGGATGCTCGCATGCTGGCGCTGGATGGTTTGTATGTCATCCTGCGACAGCATCATGCCGTGTAGGTTCGTCTTCAAGAACTTGTCATAAGCCTCCTCGGCGTAGCTTTCGCCGCGGAAGACTTCCTGCAGGATCGACTGGCGATCGCCGCCGGTGATCGCGGATTTCAGGTTCACCCAGGTGCGATGGGCAACACCGACCGCGCTTCCCTGGGGCGACGGGGGCGTGCCGCCGAGACGGCGAATGATCTGGTCGAGTTCGTTGGCCTGCTCCCCGCGCTCGCGCGACAGATCGGAAAAGGTCGAACGGAGGTCGGCATCCTTAACGCTCTCGGCGCTTTGCTTGTAACCCTGTTCGCTGTTGCGGGCCTGAATCGCAAGTTCCTCGAGGCCCTTCAACAACTCCTTGCTATCAGATGAGGTCGCCTTGGCCATTGCAGATCCCTCCTTGGAAATCACCAAATCTAACAGCCCGGCGATCGGGAAGTTCCCGTCCGGCCATAGCCATGCAGTTCTCGGGCGGGCGCGATCGTTCCGCCCCCGAAGACCGCGCCATCGACCGACCGGTCGATTTTTCTTACGGCACGACGGAACCAAATGGCCGGTGCGAAGTTTGTCATTGCGGGTCGTGTTTCGGACCGGCTGGGCATCGGACGCGCGAAAGCGGGTCCGAGGCGCCCACGGCTTCCCCCCAGGTCCCCTTCCGGAACAACGACCCGGCCCCGCTTCGGCGGGGCCTCCTTTTTTGGGTGGAAGAGATCTTCGCGAGGGAGGGTTCGCTGAATCGGCACCCCTTTCGCGTTACCCCAAGACGACGCGCCGTACCACCGCTCCCCGCCCTGTCAAGACGGAAGCCGCCGGACTAGGATGATGGGTACCGTGCCACGCCCGTCCCTCAAAGACGGACCGCGCCGATGCCCGCTTCGTTGGCCACGCAGCCGGACGGTTTGAATGCCGGCCGAACCGTCCCGTTTCAGTGGACCGGATTCGCGGCTCTGCCGCAGCGCTCCCGCCTCTTCCTGCTGGCGGCGGCCGCGGCCCTGCCGATCCTGATCTTCTCGATCGCGCTGGTGATCCTCTTCGACCGGCAGCAGCAGCGATCCGTCGAGCAAATCCTTCGCCAGAATGCCCGGTCCATGCTGGCGGCCGTCGACCGGGAGATCGCCAACCACATCGCGACCCTCGAAGCCCTGGCAGCCTCGCCGAGCATCGAGGCCGGCGACATGCCGGCGTTCTACGGTCACGCGGAGCGGGTTCTGGGTGCGCGGAAGGACTGGCTGACCATACGCCTGATCGACGCCCGCACGCGCCGCCCGGTCGCCGACGTCGTGACGCCGCCGGGCCGAGCCCCGCTGCCCGCCCTGGAACCGGGAAGCATCGATGCCATCCTCCGCAACCGGCGCCCGCTGGTCGGCCCCCTCCATCGGCCCGCATCGGGCAGCGCCGAGCCATTCGTGATCGTCCATGTGCCGGTTCTGCGGGACGAAGCCGTCCTTCACATCCTCTCTGCCGCGGTGAAGGCGCGAACGCTTTCCCGGGTGCTGCTCGACCACGGCATCGGACAAGGGTGGGTCGGAACGGTTCTCGACCAGAACAACCGGATCATCGGCCGCACCCGACGGCAGGACGACTTCGTCGGCATGGCGTCGACGCACTCGCCCTTCAGCGACGCAAACGGAACGGAGGAAAGCCTCCTCTTTACGATGACCAAGGAGGGGGAGAAGGTCTACACCGCCTTCCGCCGCTCTCCGTTCTCCGGCTGGACGGTGGCCGTCGGCGCGCCGGCGCACGTCATCGAGGGGTCGCTGCGACGATCGTTGCTCGTCATCGCCGGCGGTGGCAGCGCGGCCCTCCTGATCGCCGTTTCTCTGGCGGCGCTTCTAACCCACAACATCGCCAGCCGGCAGGAGGCCGAGCGACGGCTGGCGGCCGTCGAGGCGGAGCAGGCCGCCGAACGCCGTCTCGCCGACATCGCCGCCAACTTTCCGGGCGTCATATACCGCCGCGTGCTGCGGCCGGATGGCAGCGTCTTCTATCCTTATGCGAGTCACGCCGTCGAAAGCCTCGTCGGCCTGCGACCGGCCGACGTCAAGGACCCTCTCTCGATCGAGGAATTCGCGCGACGCCACATCCATCCCGAGGACGCGCCGCGCTGGCGCGAGGCCATCCGCGCCTCGGCCCGGACGCTGGCCCCCTATGACCTGGAAGGGCGGATCATTGATGCGCAGGGCCGGACGCGCTGGCTGCGGACCGTCACGCGGGCGCACCGGGGAGCGGACGGATCGGTGATCTGGGACGGCGTGGTGCTCGAAATCACAGACCTGAAGCAGGCCGAGGAGGCCCTGCGGCAGCGGGAGGAGCATCTGCGCCTCGCCCTGCGCGGCGCCCAGGCCGGGGCCTGGGTCTGGGACATGGTTCAGGACCGGCTCGTCTGGTCCGAGGAGGTGTACGACATCTATGGCCTGGACCCGAAGCAAACGACGCCCTCGCTCGCGGCACGGCTGACTCGCATCGACCCCGAGGACTGGCCGAAGATCCAGCAGGCGCTTCGGCATACGCTTGCCGAGCGACGACGCGACTACCAGTCCGAGTACCGGATCCGTCACCCGAAGAGAGGCCTGCGCTGGCTCCTGACGACGGGCCAGGTCACCTATGGCCGGAACGGCCGGCCCACCCGGCTGTCCGGCATCACCATGGACGTGACCGAGCGCAAGCAGGCGGAGGAACACCAGAAGCTGCTCATGGCCGAGCTCAACCACCGGGTCAAGAACACGCTGGCGGTGGTCCAGTCGATCGCCGCCCAGACCCTGCGCCGCACCACGTCGCTGGAGGGCTTCGCCGAGTCCTTCAATGGCCGGCTGCGCGCTTTGGCCACGGCTCACAGCCTGCTGACCCGCGGCAACTGGCGCTCGGCGGGTCTGGAAAAGCTCGTGCAGGAGGCGCTCAAGGCGCATGGTACGGGCCGGGGCGCGTTCGAAACCCGGGGTCCGGAGCTGGACCTCTCGCCGAAACAGACGCTGGCGCTGAGCCTCGTGCTGCACGAACTGGCCACGAACGCCGCCAAGTATGGGGCGTTGTCACGGCGGTCCGGCCGGGTGGATATCCACTGGGAGATCCTGGCGGGAAACGGGAGCGGAACGCTGCGGCTCGGCTGGGTCGAGCGCGGTGGGCCGCCCGCGAAGCAGCCACAGGCAAAGGGGTTCGGGACAACGCTGATCCAGCGGTTGGTCTCCTACGACCTCGACGGCGCCTTCGATGTCACCTACGAGCCCGACGGGCTTCGCTGCGAGATCGTCATTCCCTGGACCCGGGGGGCGGCGCAGGTCTTCGTCTGAGCGGTTCGGGCCACGAAGCGCCGAACGGTCCGCGCCCGAAGCCGGTGTCGTCAAGCGATGAGCGTTGGACGACGAAGTCGTCGCCCGCTTCCGGGATCCTCGGAAAGGACCCGTTGATCACCATGAAGCCGCGCTCTCTCCGGTAATCGGCAACGCGGGCGGAGAACCGCACGAGCTCGCCGGTGAGAAACAGCAGCCGCCCGCCGGCATAGAAACTGTCGGGCTTGCCGGCGAGCGTCGTTTCGAAGGCATCCGGCTTCGGGTCCCGCCCGACGACCTTTCCCGCAGTCTCCTCGATGGTCGCCGCCATGCTGCCTCTCCGCGGTTCCGATTGTCGTGATCCTTCTTGACCAAGACAGGGATAGGGGGCCCGCGGGTGGACCGCCACCGGTTTGCTGGCTCCCGCGGCGTACGACCGACGGCCCCTTCCCTTGACCGCGGTCAAGGCGCGACGACGGGCGCGCGTGCAAGCTGGCCTTGCGCGTGAATGGGAACGGGAGAGACTGTGCCGGCCGGTGCGATCGGCGGGGGGCGCGCGGTCGACTCGCGAGGAGACGCGACATTCGCCGCAGGGACCAATACCATGCACAGGTCCAGGACCGAAGACGCCGGCAGGGAACCATGTACACCGATTGGAACAAGCTGATCGCCGAAGTGTCGGGGCCGTTGCGCGATCTGCGCGGCGGCGCGCCGGAGGTGATGAAGGGCTTCTCCGCGATCGCCCAGGCGGCGCTCAAGGGCGACGCCCTCGACGGCAAGACGAAGGAACTGATCGCCCTCGCCATCAGCGTCGCCATCCGCTGCGACGACTGCATCGCCTTCCACGCCAAGGCCGCCGTCGACCGGGGCGCGACGCGCGAGGAGGTGCTCGAGACCCTTGGCATGGCGATCTACATGGGCGCAGGCCCGGCGACCATGTACGCGAGCCACGCCATCGAAGCCTTCGATCAGTTCCAAACCACCCGGCAGGGCAAATCCACCGGCTGACGGGTTTCGCCTGCCCCGTCCCGGCACGCCCGCCACGCGGCCGCAAGATCGCCGGATCCCACGGAGCGGTGATGGCATGAAGGCGCCCGTGCTCCGGTCCTCCGGCTCTCTGGCGATCGGGGAAGGACGAAGGCGACAAGGACCGCACCGAATGAAGCACAAGGACGCACAGGCCGGGGGCCAGACGAAGGAGCTGCTCCCCTCCCACCACCCGGACCCGCGCACCGTCGCGGGCAAGGCGCGTCTCCATGATCGGAGACCTGCCCTGCTTCCGGTCGACATCGCCCTCGAAAAGGGGTTGGCGATGGCGCGCGCCGTCGCCGAAACCGAGCGGGTCGATCTCGAGCACGCGACCAATCGCGTCCTGGCGCAAGCGCTGATCGCGCAGGCGCCGCTGCCGCGCTTCGACTACAGCGCGATGGACGGCTACGCCGTTCGGTCGGCAGACCTGGCGGGCGACATGCCGCTGAGCCTGAAGGTCGTCGGCCGGATCGCGGCCGGCGACCGCGGCAGCGACCAGGTGATGCCGCCCGAACCCGCGGCCGTGCGAATCCTGACGGGCGCGCCGATCCCGAGCGGCGCCGATGCCGTCGTCGCCCAGGAAGACGTCGAGCGGCGGGACGACAGCATCGTCCTGTCTCGCGCGCCGCGGCCGGGCGAGAACATCCGACCGTGCGGCGAGGACGCGCGGCCGGGCGACGTGTTGCTCGAGGCCGGCACCCTGCTTGGTCCCCGGGAAATCGGCGTTGCAGCATCCGCCGGCCGTTGGGAGCTCGAGGTCTTCCGCAAGGTTCGCGTCGCCGTGTTCTCCACCGGATCCGAACTGCGCCGCCCCGGAGAGACGCTTTTCCCCGGCGAGATCTACGAGTCGAACCGCTTCATGCTGCGGAGCCTCCTCGAAAGGCCGTGGATCGACCTCCTCGATCTCGGCTCTTGTCCGGACGATCCTTGCGCGCTGCTGGCCCGCATGCGGAGCGCGGCGGCACAGGCCGACGTCGTCCTCAGCACAGGCGGCGTTTCCGTGGGCGACGAGGACCACATGCCCGCCGTCGTCCGCCGTTGCGGCGGCAGGCTGGTCGTGCTCAACGTCGCGATCAAGCCGGGAAAGCCGCTGACGCTGGGCCACCTCGGACACGTTCTCTATGTCGGCCTGCCCGGGAATCCCGCCGCCGTCTTCACGACGTTCTGCGTCGTCGTCGAAGACCTGCTGCGCGCCCTGGCCGGCCTGGGCCGACGGCGATCGCCGGTCTCGCCGGCGGTCGCGGATTTCGACCTGACCTGTCGGCCGGGTCGGCACCTCTATCTGCCCGCATGCCGAACGGGCCGCACCGCGGAGGGCGTGCCGGTGCTGCGCCTGTTGCCGAACGCCAATTCGGGAAAGGTCGTGCTCCTCAGCAAGGCGGAGGGGTTCGCCGTCATCGACCCGAGATGCGAGATCGTCCGGCCGGGCGATCCGGTGGGCTGGTTCCCCCTTTAGCGCCGCCGTCCATGACGCGCCGGCCGCGCCCTCTTTGCGCACGCGCAAAGACGGAAGCGCGCATCTCGGCTATCTGATGTCATCCGCTACTCCGCTCAGAGGGGAGAACTCCGATGCCGCCGCAAGCCGTCACGGCCGACACGCTTCTCGCGGATGCGCTCATGGCAGACGAAGATCTCTACGCCCGCTTCACGGCGTACTGTCCGGTCTTCCGCAGGTTCGCCCGCGTTCTTCTGCGCGAGGACACCGCCAACCGGCTCCGTCTCGCCGACATCGCCAATATGGTCGGCGTCCCCGCCTCCGATCTCGTCGCGATCGCCCATGGCGCCGAGGTGCCGCCGCCTCAGCCAGCCGCCGACCCGGTGGATCCGCCGACGCGGCCCGCCTGGCTGGAAGGGGAGAACGGAGGGCCGCAGCACATGTACCGGCTCGACGTGCGCCCAATGCTCGAGAGCGGTCACGAGCCGCTGCCGGACATCCTGCGGACGACCGACAGGCTGGTCCCGGGCGAGATCCTCGCGCTCGACGCGACGTTCCATCCCGTGCCGCTGCGCCGCCTCCTCGGGAGCTACGGCTACGCCTCCTACGCCGAAAGCCTGTCGCCCGACCACTGGCGCGTCTTCTTCCGCCGGGAGGCGATACCGGGCTGCACCTGCGGTCGCGGCGAGCAATAGCCGCACGCCGGGGCTCCCCTCCGGCCGATAGATCGACGCCCGAGCGCGGCAGCGGCCGCCCAGGGGAGCGACGCGGATCAACGATCGTCACGTCAATTGCCCCGGGCACTGAGTGTGCCACGGTTTGACTCTCGTCAAGGCCCCCGCGGTCCACCCGGATTATATTTCGGTTTTTGCCGCGCAATCACCCGAACGAGGGAGGATGCCCATGCGGTTCCAGAATCTGTACGCCGGAGCGGCCCTGCTCGTTGTCGCGGCCCTGTCCGGGACGATCGAGGCGCAGACCGGCGTCCCGCTTGGGCGGGCGCACCTCGACCCAACGGCCGCGCCCGGCGGGCGTTACATCCAGGATCGGGCGAACGGCCCATCGGACGTAGGCCGGCCGCACGGCGCCATCGATCATATCGCCGCCATCGGCGGCGCGGCATCGCTTCCATCGGTCGATCGCAATCGACCGCGACGCTGACGGTCACCTCGGCCCCGCCGAAAGCCGGCCAGGAACAAGCCGAGCTCGACGACGAGAAGCGGGAGAACCGCGTACGGGCCGCGGGGCAGGTTCCGGCCCCGCGGCGCCTTACCCGCTTTCGGCCTCACCGCCGGAGGTGCCCCTCGAAGGCGAGCGTCAAGGCCGAGAGAGAATGTGCTCAGCACGGCGCTTCGGCGTCCTTTCGTGCGTAAAGCGCCCAGTTTATGGCGATGTTCGCGGCGTAGTAGATCGCGGCCCAGTAGAAGAAGGCGACCGGCGTACCGAAGAACTGGATCGACAGCGCCATCATCAGGCCCGCCGCGAAGGGGCCATAAGCCGCAACCGCGCTGGTCCAACCGATGATGCCCGCGGCCTGCCGCGGCGGAAACAGCATGGGCATCTGCTTGAAGGTCGAGGCGTTACCGGCGCCGGCGAAGGTGAACAGCGCCAGCATGAGGGCGAGAAAATACGGAAACTCCGCCACGGATTGCGGGCTCATGAGGAAGGTGAGCGCGGTGACGCAGACGAGCATCCCGATGCCCGCCCAGTGCGTGACCTTGGCGCCTCCGAATCGATCCGAGATCGGGCCGGCGGCGACGCGTGCCGCCGATCCGACGAGGGGGCCGAGGAACGCGTAGAGAAGCGGATCCGGCGCGTCCGGCAGATGGCCGTAGAGGGTCTTGATCAGCAGCGGAAAGGTCGCGGCGAAACCGGCAAAGGACCCGAAGGTCATGACGTAGAGGGTCGTCATGAAGAAGCCGTGCTTCAGGCGGAAGATGTCCAGCTGCTCGCGGAAGTTCGCCCGCACCGGCACGCTCCGCAGGAAGAGCCAGGCGAGCGCTGCAAACACAAGGATGAACGGGACATAGACCAGCGCCGCGTTCTGCAGCCAGACGGGCCGCTGCCCGGCCTCCGTCGTGACGAACTGCGGCTCACCGGCGAAGGCGCCGAACACCGCGGCGCCGATGATCCAGGGCGTGACGAACTGCACGATGCTGACCCCGAAATTGCCGATCCCGGCCTGGATCGCCAGCGCGGTGCCCTGCAGGCGCTTCGGGAAGAAGAGGCTGGTCGAGGGCATGAAGGAGGAGAAGTTGCCGCCGCCCAGGCCGGTCAGGAAGGCCAGAACCATCAGCACCCAGTAGGGCGTCGTCGGGTCCTGGACCACATAGACCCAGCCCGCCACCGGCAGGAGGAGGCTCAAGGTGGCGAAGGTCACGACATGGCGCGTGCCGAACAAGGGCGTGAGGAAGCTGTGCAGGATGCGCAGGCTGCCGCCCGCCAGGCCGGGCATCGCCGCCAGCCAGAAAAGCTGACCGGTCGTAAGCTCGAACCCCACCCCGGGAAGCCGAACCACCAGGGCGCTGACCATGAACCAGACGGCGAAGGCCAGGGTCAGGTTGCCGGTCGTGATCCACATGGTGCGCCACGCCAGCCCCCGCCCCTCCGTTTCCCAGAACGTCGGGTCCTCGGGTTGCCAGACCGGCAGCCAGGTATCGTTGCGGGGTCTCGGTACGGTGATATCGGAGTTGGTTCTCATCGGGTGGCGCTCCTCAATGGGCCGGCGTCGCGCTCGATCGCGAGACCGGGCGCGGCGTCTCGGAGGCGGCGTGGGGGACCGCGGCCGGCGGGCCGCCCAGCGCGGCAAGCTCCGGCAGGTAAGCCGGCTCGGCGAGCTCGGGCAGCCGCCGCCTCTCCATGCGCAGAATGGCGAAATGCATCCAGGTGAGGGCGATTGAGACCAGCGCGAACAAAAGCATGAAGCAGCTTGTCCAGACGCCGATCAGGTCGTTCATGGCGCCGAAGGCGATGGGGAGAACGAAGCCCCCTACGCCGCCGATCATCCCGACGACGCCCCCCACCGAGCCGACATGGTTCGGGTAGTAGACGGGGATGTGCTTGTAGACCGCGGCCTTCCCGAGGCTCATGAAAAAGCCGAGGGCGAAGGTCAGAACGGTGAACGGAACGAAACCGAGCGCGATGGTGAACTCGATCGGCCCGCGGATTCCATCCACGACGTAGTGCGTCGCCGGATAGGAGAGCAGGAAGGTGCAGACGACGCAGCCGAAGAAGGTCCAGTACATCACGCGGCGCGCGCCGTATCTGTCGGACAGGACGCCGCCGAGGACGCGGAAGATCGAGCCCGGGATCGAGTAGAGGGCGCCCAGCAGGCCGGCCGTCGTGATATCGAGGCCGTAGACGCCGATGTAATAGCGCGGCAGCCAGAGTGCGAGCGCGATGAAGGCGCCGAACACGAAGAAGTAGTAAAGCGAGAAGCGCCAAACCTGCAGCTTCGCCAGCGGTGCGAGCTGCGCGCGGATCGGTTCGGGCCTGGCGCCGGCGCGGCGGCGCTCGGCGAGCGCCGGCTCGTCCTGGGTGGAGAACCAGAAGATTGCGGCCATCACCAGGAGGGCGGCCGCCCAAAGCTGCGCGACGGTCTGCCAGCCATAGGCCACCATGACGAAGGGGGCGAGAAACTTCGTCACCGCGGCGCCGACATTGCCCATGCCGAAGATGCCCAGCGCCGTGCCCTGCTTCTGCCCGGGATACCACTTGGACACATAGGCGACGCCGACCGCGAAGGAGCCGCCGGCGATCCCGACGCCAAGCGCGGCGACCAGGAACTCCGGGTAGGAGTCGGCCCAGGTCAGCAGCCAGGTTGCGCCGGCGGCCGACACCATCACGGCCGTGTAGACGAGCCGGCCACCGTACTGGTCGGTCCAGATGCCGAGGATCAGCCGGATCAGCGAGCCGGTCAGGATGGGCGTGCCGACAAGAAGCCCGAACTCCGTGTCATTCAGGCCCATCTGCTGCTTTATCTGCACACCGATGATGGAGAAGATCGTCCAGACGGCGAAGCAGACCGTGAAGGCCACCGTACTGATGCTGAGGGCCCAAACCTGCTGACGGGGGGTAATGGCTCGTGAATCCTGCATGCGTCGTTCTCTGATTTCGCCTGGTCGCGGCCTGACGCAGAAGGCGAGGCGTGCCGCCTCCGATCAGTGCGGGACCGCTTTGACGCCGGGGACAGCGCTCATCGGCATGGCGGTACCTGGGTTCACACGACCCGCCGGGTGCGGACGATCTGGTAGCCGCGCCGGCCGAGGTACCAGACCGGCGCCGACCAGACGTGGACCAGGCGGGTAAAGGGAAAGACGAGGAAGAGGGTCATCCCAAGGACCAGATGCAGCTTGAAGACCGGGTGCACGTCGGCGACGAACGCGGCCGCACCGGGGCGCATCGTGACGATGTGCTGCGCCCAGTTCATGAACTTCACCATCTCCTCACCGTCGAGATGGCCGAGCGAGACGACGATCGTTCCCAGGCCGAGGATGAGCTGGGCATAGAGCAGCAGAAGGATCGCGATGTCCCCGAAGGAACTCGTCTTCCGGATCCGGGAATCGAACAGCCGCCGGTGAACCAGAAGGGTCAATCCGACGAAGCAGGCGACGCCGGCAAAGCCGCCGACGACGATGGCCATGAGCTGCTTGGCGCCGTGGGAAATGCCGAGCGCGTCGAACACCACGATGGGCGTGAGCAGGCCGACGAAATGGCCGGCGAAGATCACCAGGATCCCGAGGTGGAAGAGGTTGCTGCCCCAACGCAGCTGCCGCCGGCGCAGCAGCTGGCTCGATCCGGAGCGCCAGCTGTATTGATCGCGCTCGAAGCGCAGGGCGCTGCCAACCGCGAAGACCGTCAGCGCGATATAAGGGTAATAGCCGAAGAGAAGGCTGTTCAGATAATCCGACATCGCTCGGACCTCTCTATTCCCGTCCCGGGACCCGGGACTGGTGACGCGCCGCGCAGGCGCCGCCCATGAATCCGACCGGCTCCTCCGCCCAAGTCTCGTCGAGCGCCTGCGCATCCTCCTCCGCCGGCTCTCCATCGCCGAGCAGCGCCGCCACGGCCTCCTCGGGCGCCGGGGCGCCGGCGAGGTCTTCGAGCGCCGCAAAGACGGCCGCATAGCCCTCATCCCGCTGCCGCAGCCGGCGGCCGAGCGCGCCGATTACGGCAAGCGGGTCCCGGAGGCGACGCCGCGCCTCGTCCAGCGGCAAGACGGACAGGTACTCGAGATAGAGCGGCAGGAAATCCGGCAGCTCGTTCGCCGTAATCTCGAGCCCGGCCGCCTCATAGGCGCGCTTCAGCTCGACCATGGCCGGTCCGCGGTCCCGCGAGTCGGCATAGACGTGCTCGAACAGGTGGAGGGACAGGCTCCGTTGCCGGTCGAACAGCTCCACATAGCGTTCCTGAAGATCCAGGAGATCGGCCGTGGCCAGATCGGTCAGAAGGCGGTTGACGCCGGCCTTCGCGGCCTCCCCGAGCAGCCCTTCGACGTCCAGGACCCGGGCGATCCTGGGGACGGCGGCCCGCAGATCCTCCTGCGGGTAGGTCAGGAGCCGAGACAGGCAACGAAAGGTCAGGGCCCCGGCGGGCCGAAGCGCGGGAGCGGCCGTCATCAGGCGGTCTCCATCGGCGGCTTCGGTTTGGACTTGCCGGCCGGCGCAAAGAGGTTGGGCCGCGCGGTCCCGCCGGAGCAGCCGTTGCCGAAGCTGAACCCGCAGGAGCCACGCAGGTGGTCGGCGTCCTCGGCGCTCTCCCGGTGGCTCGTCGGCACGACGAAGCGGTCCTCGTAATTCGCGATGGCCATCACGCGGTACATCTCCTCGATCTCGTTGCCCGTGAGCCCGACGCGCTCCGCTGCCCGCTCGTCGAGAACGCCATCGACGGTCTTGGCGCGCATGTAGGCGCGCATCGCCATCATCCGTTCGAGGGCACGGACGACCGGTTCCTCCTGGCCCGCCGTCAGCAGGTTGGCGAGGTAGCGGACGGGAATGCGCAAGGACCGGACGTCGGGCAGGCCGTCGGCCATGGCGATCTTGCCGGCCTCGGCCGCGGATTGGACCGGTGAGAGAGGCGGGACGTACCAGACCATCGGCAGGGTGCGGTACTCCGGATGCAGCGGGAAGGCGACCTTCCAGTCCATCGCCATCTTCCACACCGGCGAGCGCTTCGCCGCCTCGAGCCACGCCTCCGGCACGCCGTCGCGCCGGGCCTGCGCCTGCACCTCGGGATCGGCGGGGTCCAGGAAGATGTCCAGATGCGCCTGGTAGAGCTCCCGCTCATCGGGGACGCTCGCGGCCTCCCGGATGCGGTCGGCGTCGTACAGGATCACGCCCAGATAGCGGATGCGGCCGACGCAGGTCTCGGAGCAAACCGTCGGAAGGCCCGCTTCGATGCGCGGGAAGCAGAAGGTGCACTTCTCCGACTTTCCGCTCTTCCAGTTGTAGTAGATCTTCTTGTACGGGCAGCCGGAGACGCACATCCGCCAGCCGCGGCATTTCTCCTGGT
>CAZKCM010000002.1:0-99815 GCA_964551315.1 uncultured Rhodospirillaceae bacterium
CGGTGGAAACGGCAACGGCGGGAGCGACTGAGGCCGGAGTGGCCGACGCCGCATCGCCTCGCGATCGCCGCGGACCGCGCTCCGAGAGGCCGGGTTTTCGGGGGCTGAGTCGGGGCTGAGCCCCGGGGGCGGGCGCGCCCATCCTGCTGCGGAACCCTTCGTCGAATGCCGGCATTTCTCGCACGGATGCCAACTCCACCGGAGGCCGATCCATGCTCGCTGCGTCGCGCCGCCCGGCTGCGGCTCTTGTCCTTCTCTCCGCCGGTGCTCTCGCCGGCTGCGAGACCCTGGTCGATCGCTACGATTCGACCAGCCCGACCTTCGTCGCAGAGTACGTCACCCAGGCGGAGCTGATCCGGGTGACCGGCCAAGCCGAGGAGTATTGCGGGGTCTTCAATCGCCGCGCCGAACGGACGCGCATCGAGGTGGTTGACGGCGAGCCCTTTGCCGTCTTCGATTGCCTTTAAGGTTTATCGCTCCGACGCGTCGGCCGTTCGGTGCTGAGCGGTCGAGGTTGGGATCCGCCGGAACCCTTGGGTGCGGTCCGGCGTTCGTCCGGACGGAGCGGGCATTGAAGGGTCTCGGCGCCGCGAGGGGGACAGGGCGGTCGTCGGTTTCCGCTACCCGGGCGAAGCGCCCGACCAGAGGCGAGGCGGAAGCGCCATCCGGTCGCGAGCCCCGCCCAAGGCGCCGACATACAGGGGGCGGCCATCACACGGGCCGAAGAGGAATGCGAGTCGTTCGACAAGGAGACTTGGCCAGCAGATATCGTAGCCGAAGACGGACGCGACGAGGTCGCCATTCTACACCGCATCTGACGGGCCGCCGGCCGCTCCTGCCGCGCACCGGTGCGCCCAGGATCCCCGGGAATGCCTTTCTCGCCCGAGCCCGCCGGCCCGATGACGGGCCAACGGAACATCTCGGCCGGGTGGTACGTTTTGTGCCACGACAGGGGTGCCCAGGATCGAGGAGCGTACAGGAAATGTCCAAGCGACGGCGTTCCTACTCGACGAGGGCGCGAGAGAACCGGCCGTCCGACGACGGCATCGGGGTCTATTCAGAGGAAAAAACCTGCGACGGCCTCGGGGTTCTCAATACGCCCTATCGTCGTCTTGTCTTCTTCGCCGGTTTGGCCGGCCTTGTCTTCTTCGTGGTGGCCACAGCGGTGATGGCCTAAGGCTTCGCTCGCCTCAGGGGCGGATGCGCGGCGGTGTGGGAAACCGCCGCGCCGCGGCGAGATGACCCGGGGGTCGGTTGCCCGGGGGACGGGGCCCGAGGCTACGAGGCCGACGGACGGTCCTCCAGCGCGCCCATATGGCGCGTGGGTCGGTATTGCATGCCCTTCGTCGTGGCAAAGAAGGCGTCGTCCAGCTGCGCCGTGCGGATCGCGTGAATCTCCTCCCCAAGCCAGCCGCGAAGGCCGCCGAACAGGCGGGACACCGCGCTCGATCTTGAGGAGGACCGGGCATCCGATGAATGGTGTATGCTCATTGTGCACTCCCGAAGTCTTTTTGCCGCAGAGACTGCTGGGAGCAGGATTTAGCCGAACAGATGATAACGCCAGGTTAAACTGCGCAATTTTGCAAGTATTCATTAGGAATTCGCGGCGGGCAAAAGGGATAGTACAAAGAGGATTTCGACGGTCTCGCCGCGGTGATCGGCGCCACTGACTCTTTCCCCGCCATCGATTCTCGGATGGGGCTCCATCCGGAAACGCGTGCCTGGAACGTCCGCCGGCCGCCGGTGTTGAAACGGATGCGCGCGGCGGGCGGCGCAGGCAGAGAAAAGCGGGATGGCGCGAATGACGGGCGACCAGAAGCGCGACCAAAGCAGGGGTCAGCGGGGCAGGTTCAAGCCGGCGCCCCAGGCGGAGGGGCCGAAGCACAGCGAGAACCCCAACATGCCGACCGAACCCGGCAATCCGGAGGACCCGCGGCGGCCCGGCAATCCGGACTATCCGGGCCAGCCACGTGAACGGCCGGCCTATCGCAAGCGCGACCGGAATCCCTATCAAGGCTAGCCGTCCGATTCGCCGGGGCGCGGAGAAAAGCGATCCGCCACGAAGGAGGCGCCATGAAAGAGGCAGACGCGGGGCACGACACGAGCGTGACGAAAGTCAGCGGACGGCATTCGCCGACCGGCGAAATGGGGCAGAAATACCTGGCCTCCGGCAAGGCCGTCTCCATGCGGCTGTGGGAGAACGAGCCGCCCGGCGAGGCCAAGCAGCCTAGCCGGCGCGACTATGAAACGGTCGGCTACGTCATCGCCGGCGCGGCCGAGCTGGACATCGAAGGCCAGATGGTCCGGCTCGAAGCGGGCGATTCCTGGGTCGTACCGAAGGGCGCCGAGCACCGCTACAGGATTCTCGAGCCGTTCACCGCGGTCGAGGCGACCGCGCCGCCTGCCCAGGTCCACGGGCGCGAGGAAGGCTGACCTCCCTCCGAGGGCCCGCGCGAAGCCCCGAGGCTCGCGGGACAGAGGAGAAAAGCTGAACGCCTGAGCGATCCGCTCCGTTGCCGCGGAACGTGGCCGCCGATCGCAATGCCGCTCCCCGCCTTATCACGCGGAGGGGAGCGGCATGTTCTTTCTTTATTGCGCGGTTTCCGAACGCCATCACGCCGCGGTGCGCTCGATCGTCACCGGGACGGGCCGGCAGATCGTGTTGCACACGGGCGAGTGTCGCTGCGCGTAAGCCAGCAGATCCTCGAGCTGCTCGTCGGAGCAGTCCGCCTTCACCGTCATCCGGATGCGGATCTGCTCGTAGCCGGGAGACACCGACTCATCCAGGCCAAGCAGCCCGCGCAGGTCCAGGTCTCCCTCCAACTCCGTCGACAGCGCCTCGATCCGGATGCCACGCGCGGTCGCATGCAGCACGAAGGTGGTGGTCACGCATCCGGCAAGCGCGTGCAACAGGAACTCCACGGGATTGGCCCCCTCGTTGTTGCCGAGCAGGACGGGCGGCTCGCCGTTCGTGAACTCGAACGCCGTATTGCGCGAGTCGTCCTCGCGGCCGGCACCGAAGAAATCGCGTATTGTCGAGCGGTTGGTGCCGCCGTCGATCCATGCGTTCCTGGCCCGGAACCGGAACCTCGCCAGGTCGCTGTTGGCCTTGATCAGGTCTACGGTATCGAGAACGCCCTGGATGCTCAGGCCGTTCATGGTCGCCGGCTGCTCTGCGACCGCTTGCAGTGTCGTCATATTACGCTCCATTCTCTGGTTGTTGCGGGATCCGCTTGGCGCCCGGTCTGCGGCGCTCCATGCGGTTGACGCGTCCGAAGCTACGCCCGGCGCTTTCTGAGCATCAGATCGACTCGCGTCAAAATGGATCGGTTCGTGCCAAGAAGGACCGAAGGATGGATCGACAGGACCCTGCCGCCGTCGAGGCTTTGATCGTCGCGGTCCCGCAAACGGCCGGATCGGCGCTGTACGGCATGGTCGACGTTCTGGCCGCCACCGGCAATCTGTGGCAGCTATTCGTCGGCACCGAGCCGATGCGGCGCCCGATCCGGCCCAGGATCGTGTCGCTATCGCGGCGCCCGTTCCGATGCGGCAATGGCATTCCGGTAAACCCCGACGTCGGTGTGGACGAGGACCCTCACGCCGACATCGTCATTCTGCCGGAGCTGTGGTTGCCGCCCGACGATGACATGAAGGGCCGGTATCCCGAACTGCTGGAATGGATCCGCCGGCGGTACCGCGCGGGCAGCGCGATCTATTCGGCGTGCTCCGGCTCCATCATGCTGGCCGCCACGGGGCTGCTGAGCGGGCGCGAGGCGACGTCGCACTGGGGGTATGCAGACCTGTTCCGCACGCGCTATCCGGAGGTCCGCTTCCGGACGGGGCCTACCATTGTCTTTGCCGATGCGGTCGGGCGCATCGTGACCGCCGGCGGGGCCACCTCCTGGCACGATCTGGCGATCCACATCATCTCGCGGCATTGCAGCCCGGGCGAAGCCCTGCGGATCGCCAAGGTCTATCTCCTGAAGTGGCATGGCGAGGGCCAGCTTCCCTATGCCAGCCTGGTGCGGCGTCAGCCCCACGCCGACTCCGTCGTTCGACTGTGCGAGGACTGGTTGGCGAAACGCTTCCGCGATCCGCACGCCGTCGCCGGTGTCGTGGCGGCCGCCGGCATTCCGGAACGGAGCCTGAAGCGGCGCTTCAAGGCGGCGACCGGATCGACGCTCATCGACTACGTCCAGAACCTCCGCATCGAGGAGGCGAAGCGCCTGCTGGAGTCGGGGCACCTGTCGTTCGAGGCGATTTGCAGCGAGGCGGGATACGAGAATCCGGCCTTCTTTCGCCGGCTGTTCAAGCGCTACACCGGCCTTACGCCCGGGCAATACCGGCGGATGTTCCGCCCGCTCTCCGCCGCGGCTCAGGCGGTTTCGGCCGCCGAGGAGGCGGTGGCCGCCCCGGCGCCGTAAGGGGCGGCAGCCCAAACCGGACGACCAGCCCCCGTGCGCTTGCTCGACCGACAGTTCCCGGTCGAGCGCGCCGTCGATTGGCGGCCGGCGCCTTGCTTCGTGGCACCGGACCCGAGCGTTGCCGCAGGCCGCGGCGGCCGACGGCACCGGGCGCCGACAAGCGGAACCAGCTCCGCCGCACCGCCGTTGATCCCCTGCCCGGGCCGGAGCCGCACCCGCGCGGCGCCTGGGCGGGTGTTCCCGCAGCGGCAGGCGAGCATGAGGGGCAGAGGTTCGGGTCCATCCCCGTCGAGGGGGCATTCCGTCTCCGGCCTGGCGGCGGCGTCGGAGGTGGCGCTCGATCCGATGACGGCTTCGCGCCGGGCGGGTCTGCGCCACGTCAACGACGAGATGCCCGGCATCACGCGCCAGCGGTCGGGCAAGGGGTTCGCCTATCGCGACCCGCAGGGGCGGCCGGTCAAGGATCCGGAGACGCTGCGGCGCATCCGCTCCCTAGCCATTCCGCCGGCCTACGGCGACGTGTGGGTCTGTCCTGATCCGGACGGCCATCTGCAGGCGACCGGGCGCGACGAGCGCGGCCGCAAGCAGTATCGCTACCATCCGCGCTGGCGGGCGGTGCGCGACCAGGCGAAGTTCGACCGCATGCAAACCTTCGCCCGTACCCTCCCCCGCATCCGCGCCCAGGTGGAGCGAGACATGGCGCGACCGGGCCTTCCGCGCGAGAAGGTCCTGGCGACCATCGTCAAGCTGCTGGAGGTCACGCTCGTCCGCGTCGGCAACGAGGAGTATGCGCGTCACAACCGAAGCTTCGGCCTGACGACGCTGCGCGATCAGCACGTAAAGATGCTGGACGCCGCCACCATGGGGTTCGAGTTCCGTGCGAAGAGCGGCAAGCGGAACAAGATCCGCCTGCGCGACCGGCGGCTGGCACGCATCGTGAAGTCCTGCCGCGACATCCCGGGCAAGGAGCTCTTCCAGTATGTCGACGAACTGGGCGAGCGGCACGTCGTCGATTCCGGCGACGTCAACGACTATCTCCGGGCGATCAGCGGGGAAGAGATCACGGCCAAGGATTTCCGGACCTGGGCCGGGACGGTGCTCGCCGCCTACGCCCTGCAGGAGTTCGAATCCTTCGACGGCGAGGCCGCGGCGCGCCGCAACGTCACGCGCGCGATTGAAAAGGTGGCCGCCGAGCTTGGCAACACCCCCGCTGTCTGCCGCAAGTCCTACGTTCATCCCGAGGTGGTGAACGCCTATCTCGACGGCGATCTCGTCGCCGCGCTCAAGGAGCGGGTCGAGGAGGAACTGCGCGAGGACTTAAGGGGATTGAGCCCGGAGGAGGCGGCGGTGCTTGCCTTCCTGCGGGAGCGCCTGGCGCGCACCGGCGGCGAACCGCCGGGGGACGGGCGGCGCCGCTGACCTCAGCAGAGCGGCCGGTACACGACCTCGCAGGGCAGCGGCGTGTGATGGTAGCGCAGGGTCGCTTGCAGGTCATCCCCGGACAGAAGGTTCCGGCCGTCCCGCTCGTCGAAGACGCCGAGGATCAGGAACTGTGCCGGCTTCCGATCTTCGTCCGGGATCACGCTCAGCAGCCTCTCGGCCGAGGCCACCGCCGCCGCCGCCGGCGTTGCGCCCTCATGCGTGGTCGTGCCGTAGAGGCCGCCGCGCCCCGGGGTGGCGGAGACGAGGATCCACCGGACCTTATAGGTGTTGTCCTGCAGCATTCGCCGCTCCCTACCCGTTGATGACTGCGGCGGACCCAAGCGACAGGACCGCCGGGTCCGCCGATCTCAGGAGTAGGAGAGCGAGCGTTAATAATAGTTTAACCGGAAGATCCCCTCGGCGCCGGATTTCGGGGACCGGCAGGGGCGGCGTCGTTCTGGCCGCGCAATCAACCCGGGAGCGGTTGATCCACCCGCGGGGGTCCCGGCCCGTGTCGCGATCGAGCCCAATCAGGGCGTTGATTGACAAGGCCTTTTCATTGGATCCCACTAGCGTCATGATGGCGGGCAGCCGAATCATGGCCGCGCGCGGCATCGTAAGCGCATGCCGGAAGGTCTGGGAGACTTTCGGCAGCGACAGGGATGCCGACCTTCGCGCGGCCCGCGCGGTTGAGCGCGGCCTGGCCGAACGCTAGAAATGTGCAACGTCGTCGAAACTGGGAGGTTTACATGCCTACATCCGATTACCTGAAATGGCTCGCGACAAGCGGAACCCTGTCGCGGCGCGCATTCATCGAACGCGCCGCCGCGCTCGGTGTTTCGACTGCGCTCGTGACCTCGCTCGCAAGCAAGGGGGTCTTTGCCCAGACCGCGCCGCAGAAGGGCGGCGATCTCAAGATCGGCATCGACGGCGGCGAATCGACGAACAGCCTGGACCCGGCCACCTACCTGTCGACCTACATCCAAACCGTCGGGTTCCAGTGGGGAAACTGCCTCGTCGAGCTTGACCGGAACAACAACGTTACTCCCGAGCTCGCGGAGAGCTGGGAGCCCAGCGACGACGCCACGCAGTGGGTGTTCAAGCTTCGCAAGGGCGTCCAGTTCCATAACGGCAAGGAGATGACCGCTGCCGACGTGGTGTACTCCATCAACCATCACCGCGGCGAGAATTCGGGATCCGCGGCCAAGGTCTATCTGGAGCCCATCAGCGAGATCAAGGCGACCGGCACGCATGAGCTGACGGTGACGCTTCGCGCGCCCAATGCGGACCTCCCCTACATCATGGCCGACTACCATCTGCTGATCATGCCGGAGGGCTCAAACCCCGCCTCCGGCATTGGTACCGGCCCCTTCGTCATCCAGAGCTTCGAGCCCGGCGTCCGCACCTTTGCCACGCGCAACCCGAACTACTGGAAGGAGGGGCGGGCGCATGTCGATTCGGTCGAGAGCCTGGTCCTCAACGATCTGACGGCGCGGACGAGCGCGCTCCAGACCGGTGCCGTCCACATCGTCAACCGCGTCGATCCGAAGACGGTCGATCTCCTGAAGCGCAGCCCGAATGTCGAGATCCTCGCCGTGCCGAGCGCGGGGCATTATCTCTTCCCGATGCGCACCGACACGCCGCCCTTCGACAACAAGGACGTGCGGCTCGCGCTCAAATACGCGATCGACCGCAAGGAGATCGTGGACAAGATCCTGCGCGGCTACGGAGAGGTCGGAAACGACCATCCGATCCCGTCGTTCGATCCGATGTACGCCGCCGATCTGCCGCAGCATGAGTTTGACCCGGACAAGGCGAAGCATCACTTCCAGAAGGCCGGCGTCGATGGCCCGATCACGCTCTACATCTCCAACGCGGCCTTCACCGGTGCGGTCGATGCCGCGGTGCTCTACCGGGAGCACGCCTCCAGGGCCGGCATCACGATCAACGTCGAGCGGACGCCCGAGGACGGCTATTGGACCGAAGTGTGGATGAACAAGGCCTTCTGCGGCTCCTACTGGGGCGGCAGGCCGACGGCCGACCTGATGCTGTCCGTCGCCTACAAGTCGGACGCGGAGTGGAACGACTCCTACTGGAAGCGGGAGGATTTCGACAGGATCCTCATTGCCGCCCGGGGCGAGCTCGACACCGAGAAGCGCAAGCAGATGTATCACGATCTGCAGGAGATGATCTGGGACGACGGCGGCGTCGTGATCCCGATGTTCAACAATTACATCTTCGCCCATCAGAAGAGCGTCACGGGGCTCGTGCCGTCGCCCGTGCTGACGGGCCTTCGCATGGCCGAGCAGCTCTACTTCACGAGCTGATCGGGCCGTTCGATGGGCGCGTTGTCGCGTCTCCTCGCCCAGCGCATCGCGCTGGGCGTTGGGACGCTCCTCGTGGTCTCCGTGCTCATCTTCCTGGGCACGGAGATCCTGCCCGGCGACGTGGCGGAAGCCATTCTCGGCCAGGCCGCCACCGCCGAGGCGGTCGCGAACATCCGGGCGAAGCTCAATCTCGATCAGCCGGCCTATATCCGCTACGTCAGCTGGCTCGCCGGTTTCGTGCAGGGCGATCTCGGCGTCTCGCTGGCGAACGGGCAGCCGATCGCGTCGATGATCGGGGGACGGCTCGGCAATACCCTCTTCCTCGCCGGCGTCTCGGCGGCGATCGCCGTGCCGCTCGCGGTGTTCCTCGGCCTCGTCGCCGCCCGCTTCCGTGATACCTGGCTCGACAAGTCGATCTCGGTCGCGACCTTGAGCACGATCTCGATGCCCGAGTTCTTCCTCGGCTACCTGCTCATCTTCATATTCGCGGTACGGCTGGGCGTGGCGCCCTCGTTGGCGAACATCTACCCGAGCATGAGCTTCGGCGATAAGCTCTACGCGATCGCCCTGCCCGCGGCGACGCTCACCCTCGTGGTCGTCGCCCATATGATGCGGCTGACGCGGGCGGCGATCATCAACGTGATGTCGAGCCCCTATGTCGAGATGGCGGAGCTCAAAGGGGTTACGCGCTCGCGCATCGTGCTCTGGCACGCCTTTCCCAATGCGCTCTCGCCGATCATCAACGTGGTCGTACTGAACCTCGCCTATCTGGTGGTGGGCGTCGTGCTGGTGGAGGTGGTTTTCGTCTATCCCGGCATGGGGCAGCTGATGGTCGATGCCGTGGCGAAGCGGGACGTTCCAGTCGTCCAGGCCTGCGGCCTCATCTTCGCCGGCACCTACGTCCTGCTCAACATGACGGCCGACATCCTGTCGATCGTCTCCAACCCCAGATTGCGCCATCCGAGGTAGGGGAGAGGAACCGTGCACGGAACCCCCTTCAGCGCCTGGTTCGGCTTCGTCGTCATCGGCCTCTTCGTCGTCGTCGCGATCATCGGTCCGTGGATCGCGCCCTATGGAGAGTCCGCGATCGTCGGCGACGTCTGGGAACCGTTCTCGAGTGCGCACTGGCTCGGCACCGACAGCCTCGGGCGGGACGTTCTGAGCCGCCTGCTCTACGGCGCGCGGACGACCATCTCCATCGCGCTCGCCGCGACGCTGCTCTCCTTCTCCATCGGCATGACGCTCGGCTTCTTTGCGGCCGTCATCGGCGGCTTTGCGGACCAGGCGATCAGCCGCGCGGTCGACGTCGTCATGTCGATCCCGACGCTGATCTTCGCGTTGGTCGTGCTCTCGGTCCTGCCGCCGTCGACGCTCATCCTGATCCTCGTCATCGCCATTCTCGATTCGACGCGCGTGTTCCGGCTCACCCGTGCCGTTGCCATGGATGTCGCGGTGATGGACTTCGTGGAGGTCGCGCGGCTCCGGGGCGAGGGGCTCGGCTGGGTGATCCGCCGCGAGGTGCTGCCGAACACGCTGCCGCCGCTGATCGCCGAGTTCGGCCTGCGGTTCTGCTTCGCCTTCCTGTTCCTGAGCGCGCTCAGCTTCCTCGGCCTCGGTATCCAGCCGCCCCAGGCGGATTGGGGCGGCATGGTGCGCGACAACGCGAACGCCATCAGCTTCGGCCTCATCGTGCCGCTGATTCCGGCGGCCGCCATCGCACTGCTCACGATCGCGGTCAACCTCGTGGTCGATTGGCAGCTGAACCGGGCAAGTACGGTGCGAGCGAGGGCATGACGCCATGAGTCTTCTCCTGGAAATCGACGATCTGCGCATCGACGGCCGCAGCGAAGGCGGAAACTGGGTCGAGATCGTGAAGGGCGTCTCGCTCAGGCTGAAGCGCGGCGAGGTGCTGGGGCTCATCGGCGAATCCGGGGCGGGCAAGTCGACGATCGGCCTGGCTGCCATGGGCTACGCGCGGTCGGGCTGCCGCATCTCCGGGGGGTCCATCCGGCTCGACGGGCAGGAGCTGTTCGGCGCACCGCACGAAAGCCTGCGCCGGATCCGTGGCGTGCGCGTCGCCTATGTCGCCCAGAGCGCCGCGGCCGCCTTCAACCCGGCCCACACGCTCAACGCCCAGGTCTGCGAGGCCGCCGTCCGCCACGGCGTCATGGACATGGCCGAGGCGCTTCGAACCGCCAAGCGTCTCTATGCGAAGCTGCGCCTGCCGGACCCGGAGCGGTTCGGCGATCGCTATCCGCACCAGGTCTCGGGCGGCCAGTTGCAACGGGCCATGACCGCGATGGCCATGATCTGCCGGCCGGCGCTCATCGTCTTCGACGAGCCGACGACGGCGCTCGACGTCACGACGCAGATCGAGGTCCTCGCGGCCATCAAGGATGCGATCCGGGACGAGGACACCTCCGCCCTCTACATCACCCACGATCTCGCCGTGGTGGCGCAGATCGCCGACCGCATCATGGTGCTGCGCCACGGCAAGCTGGTCGAGACGGGGCCGACCGGCCAGATCCTCCACCAGCCGCGCGAGGAATACACCAAGGCGCTGGTAAACGTGCGCCGCGTCGAAGGCCGCAAGGAGCGCCGCGAGGCGGCGGCGCCCGTCCTCGAGGCGCGGAACATCACGGCGGGCTACGACCGGAACTTTCTGGTGCTGAAGAACGTGTCGATCGCCCTCGAGCCGTCGACGACTCTCGCCGTCGTCGGCGAGTCGGGCTCAGGGAAGTCGACGCTTGCGCGCGTGCTGACGGGGCTTCTGCCGCCGATCGAGGGCGAGGCCTCGCTGGCGGGCGAACGGCTCGGCCGCCGGCTCAAGGAGCGCACGAAGGAGCAGCTCCGCCGCCTGCAGATGATCTATCAGATGCCGGACGTGGCGCTCAATCCGCGGCAGAAGGTGGAGGAGATCCTCGGCCGGCCGCTGACCTTCTACTTTGGTCGGACCGGGGCGGAGCGGCGCCGGCGCGTTGAGGAGCTCCTCGAATGGGTCGAACTGCCGCGCGACTTCCTGCACCGCTATCCGGCCGAGCTGTCGGGCGGCCAGAAGCAGCGGGTCTGCATCGCCCGGGCGCTGGCGGCGGAACCCGACGTGGTCATCTGCGACGAGGTCACGAGCGCCCTCGATCCCGTGGTGGCGGACGGCGTGCTGCGGCTGCTGCTGCGCGTCCAGGAAGAGACGGGGCTGTCCTACCTCTTCATCACGCATGACCTCGCCACGGTGAGGGCCATTGCCGACTCGATCGTGGTCATGTACCGGGGCGAGGTCGTGCAGCAGGGGCCGAAGGACGAGGTCCTCACGCCGCCGCACCATCCCTATACCGACCTTCTGCTGTCCTCGGTGCCGGAGATGGAGACAGGCTGGCTCGACGCCGTGCTGGCCGAGCGCGCCGCCCGCAAGGCGCGCGGCGAGGCCGTGATGGAAAGCGCGGATCAGTAGGCAGGCCGCTGCGGATCGCCGAGAACCGGCCCGTCCGGTCACGGGGTGCTCCGGGCGCCCGACCCGCCTTTAGAACGACGAGCCGGGCTGCTTCAGGAACTCTTCCTCCTCGGGCGTGCTCGGCCGGCCGAGGACGGCGTTGCGGTGCGGGAAGCGGCCGAAGCGTTCGATGATCTGCTCGTGGCGGATGGCGTAGTCGAGATACTCCTGCGCCTGGGCCGTGTCTCCCAGCTCCGCGGCCAGCTGCCGGAACAGCGCGACGGACCGTCGCTGATCCGCCAGGTCCTCGCTGTGCTCGAACGGGAGATAGAGGAAGGCGCGCCGATCCGGCGGCAGGCGGCGGTCGAAGCCGCGGGCGATGGCCCGGTCTGCCACGGCCCGTGCCTTTGCGTCCGATGCGAAGGCGCGGGGGCTGCCGCGATGGAGGTTGCGGGGCAGTTGGTCGAGCAGGATGGCCAGGGCGAGGCAGCCCTCCGGCGTCCGCTCCCATGCGGCCAGGCGATTCTCCGCGGCCGCCGCGACCAGCGGTGCGAACCGGCGGCATTCGGCGTCGAAGGCCGGGTCCTTCTCGAACCAGCGGGTCCTGGCGGTTTCGCTGAACCAGAAGTCGAGAACGTCTCGCGGGTCGCCGTTCATAGGGCCGATGGCCGGGGGCGCGTCACGCCGCGAGGTCGTGCCGCGCCAGCATCCGGCGCACTGCCGGACGCGCGGTAACCAGATCGAGGCAGCGCTTGACGTTGTGGCAGCGAGCGTAGAGCTGCGGCGCCGCCTCCTGCCAGCTCGCCAGCATCTGCAGGTACAGGTCGCAGGCGCTGAACCGCGTGCCGAGCAGATAGGGACCGGCCGCCAGCGTCTGGTTGATCCGGTCCCAGATGAGCAGCAGCTCGTCGGCGGCCCGCGCCCGGATCTCCGGCGCGTGTGCCGGGTTCACCGTCTGACGTTCGGGATAGTAGTAGAGCAGGTAAGTCGCCTGCAGCGTATTCGTCAGATGAGCCATCCACTGGTAGTAGAGGCCGCGGAGGGGATCGTCGAGGGCAGGCGCCAGACCGGCCTCGGGGTGACGGTCGGCGAGGTAGAGGCAGATCGCCGCGGATTCGTAGATCACCTGCCCATCCTTCGCCACGAGGGTCGGCACCTTGCCGTTCGGATTGAGCTTGAAGTAATCCGGCGATCGGGGCGCCTCCAGGTCAACCGGCCACAGCTCGTACGGGACCCCGATCTCCTCCAGCACGGCGTGCGGCGCCATGGCGGCACTGCCCGGCGCCCAGTAGAGCCTGTACATGGCGACGTCTCCCCATCGCTCTTTTTTCTGTCGCATTCATCCGCCGACCGCATGGCTTCTGTCAAGCCGGGCCGCCCGCGGACGAACGGCCATGCGAAAACGCCCGGGACGATCGTCCCGGGCGTTTCGCGTTCGTGAAGGCTTTGTCCTTCGCGCCGCCTACTCGCGGTTGCCGAAGAGCTGCAGGAGCCAGAGGAACAGCGTGACGAAGCTGCCGTAGAGCATGAAGGCGCCGAAGATGGCCTTGCGCGTCGTCGTGTCCCCGTGGTCGTGCTCCAGATACATCTCCTTGATCATCTGGGTCTCGTAGGCCGTCAGGCCGGCGAAGACCAGCACCACCACGATCGACAGGATCGTGTGGAACCCGGCGCTCTCGATCAGGAACATGTTGACGAGCAGCGCGATCAGGATTCCGAAGGTCGCCATGGCGAGAAAGGCGCCGATCGGCGCGAGATCCCGCTTCGTCGTGTAGCCGTATAGGCTCAGCCCGGCGAAGGCGGCCGCGGTGATGAAGAAGACGCGGACCATGCTCTCGCCGGTGTAGACATAGAAGATCGGTGCCATCAGCGCGCCCCAGGCCGCGGCGTAAAGCCAGAACGCGCCCTGCGCCATAGCCACGCTGCCGCCCATCATAACGCGCGGGGCGACGAAGCCCATGCCGATGATGCCGATGAACAGCACCCACTTCATCGGCCCCAGGGCGACCGCCTGCATGATGGCCGGGTTCATCGCGACCAGCAGTGCCACGATGCCGGTGAAGGCCACGCCGAGGGCCATGTAGTTGTAGACCCGCAGCATATAGTCCCGCAGGCCGACGTCGACCTGCGCGACCTCCGCCTGCGTGCGGGTCATGTATCTCCGGTCAGGTCCAATAGCCATGCCAGCCTCTCGATGCCCGAGGTAAGAAACTCTCCCTAATATTGGCGGGGACCGTTTCGGAATCAACAACATTCGGTCCGTCGGGCGGCACGGCAAAGGCTTGAACGGAAAAGGGTTAGGCGCCGCGGATGCCCGGCCGGCGGGCGCCCGCGGCCGACTCCCTCGGTTGATCCACAGGGCACGGCGGCGTAGTAAGGGCGTTAACGAAAGAGGAGGGGCCAAAGCGGCCTCCCTCCGGAGGTCGGATTCCAGGGAGGCGCAGAATGGCTGGCAGTCCTCCACATCCGAAACCGGGCCGGGCGATGGGGCCACCCAGAGGCGGCCGATCTTCGCGCCTTGGGCGCCTCGCCGCCGGCGCGGCGCTTGCCGCAGGACTCATGGCCGGGATCGCATCGACCGCCGTTGGCGCGACGGTGACGCTCGCCTGCGGCACCGTCGGAATCTTCCACGACCTGTGCCGGGCGGGGGCCGAAGCCTGGGCCGCGGAAACCGGTCACAGGGTCGAGGTCGTGCAGACTCCCGGCTCGGCCACCGACCGGCTCGCGCTGTTCCAGCAGCTCCTGGCGGCCGGCGCCGCCGACATCGACGTCTTCGAGGTCGACGTCATCTGGCCCGGCATCCTCGGCCGCCATTTCGTCGATCTGCGCCGGTACCTCGACGAGGCGGCGATCGCGGCGCACTTCCCCGTCTTCATCGAGAACAACACCGTGGAGGGCGAGCTCAAGGCGCTGCCCTGGTTCGCCGATGTCGGGATCCTCTACTACCGCAAGGACCTGCTGGAGAAGCACGGGCAGGCCGTGCCGCAAAGCTGGGACGATCTCGCCGCCGCGGCCGAGGCCATTGTCGCGGCGGAGCGCGAGGCCGGCAACGCGCGGATGACGGGCTTCGTCTTTCAGGGCAAGGCCTATGAGGGGCTCACCTGCAACGCGCTGGAGTGGATCAGCAGCTTCGGCGGCGGCCGCATCCTGGCGGAGGACGGGACCGTCACGCTCAACAACCCGCAGGCGGTCCGGGCGCTCGAGACCGTGGCCTCCTGGATCGGCGGCATCGCACCCGAAGGCGTGCTGAGCTACACGGAGGAGGACGCGCGCGGCGTCTTCCAGTCGGGCAACGCCGTCTTCATGCGGAACTGGCCCTATGCCTGGGCGCTGGCCAACGCGCCGGACAGCCCGGTCAGGGGCAAGGTCGGGGTGGCGCCGCTGCCGGCCGGGGGCGGACCGGACGGCCGGCACAGCGGCGCGCTCGGCGGCGGCGGGCTCGCCGTGTCGAAATACTCCCCCCATCCGGAGGTCGCCGCCGACCTCGTCCGCTATCTGGCGGGCCGGACCCGGCAGGCGCAGCGGGCGATCCGCGGCGCCATCAACCCGACCATCCCTGCGCTCTACGAGGATCCGAAGGTGCTGGCGGCGCAGCCCTTCCTCAAAGACCTGCTGCCGATCCTCGAGGCGGCGGTCGCCCGCCCGTCGCGGATCGCCGGCGAGCGGTACAACCAGCTCAGTACCGTTTTCTGGAACGCGGTGCACGACACGCTCGCCGGCCGTGCGACGGCGGAGGCCAGCCTGGCCGCGGCCGAGCGCCGCCTGCAACGGCTCGGCCGCCGCGGCGAATGGTAGCCGCCGCAGCCCGGCACCGGACCGGCGAGCCCCGCGCGCCCCTGGCCGCCCGGCGGGCGCGGACCGCATGGTTGTTCCTCCTCCCGATGCTGGCGATCCTGGCCGCGGTCGCCGGCTGGCCGCTGCTGCGCACCGCCGGTTTCGCCTTCACCGACGCCTATCTCGCCGATCTCGCCGCCGCCCGCTGGGTCGGGTTCGAGAACTTCGCCTTCGCGCTCACCGATCCCGGCTGGTGGAACGCCGTCTGGAACACGCTGGTGTTCACCGTCCTCACGGTCTCGCTGCAGTTCGCGCTCGGCCTCGTCATCGCGCTTGCGTTGAACCAGCGCTTTCGCGGGCGCGGGCCCTTGCGCGCGATCGTTCTGATTCCCTGGGCGGTGCCGACCGTGGTGTCGGCGCAGATGTGGCGGTGGATGTATCACGACGTCTACGGCGTGGTGAACGACCTGCTGCTGCGGCTCGGGCTGATCGAGGCGCCGGTGGCCTGGCTCGCCGGGGGCGCCACGGCGATGGCGGCGGTCGTCATCACCGACGTCTGGAAGGCGACGCCCTTCATGGCACTGCTGCTGCTCGCCGGACTGCAGACGATTCCCGCGCAGCTCTACGAGGTCGCGCGGGTCGACGGGGTCGGGCCGATCCGCACCTTCCTGCACATCACCCTGCCGCTGCTGCGGCCGGCGATCGCCGTGGCGCTCATCTTCCGCACGCTCGACGCGCTTCGGGTGTTCGACCTCATCTACGTGATGACCAGCAACGCCGAGGCGACCGCGACGGTGTCGGTCTATGCGCGCCAGCAGCTCATCGACTTCCAGGATGTCGGCTACGGCTCGGCCGTCTCGATGCTCGTCTTCGTCCTCGTCGGCCTGGTGAGCGTCGCCTATGTCGCCGGGCTGCGGCCCGGCTTTGCGGTGCGGACATGAAGAAATCCGCCATCGGCCGCTTGGCCTTCGCCCTCCTGATCGCGGCAATCGCCGTCTTCGCCCTGGCGCCCGTCTACTGGGCCGTGGTCACGTCGCTGGAGACCGGGTCCGCGCTCTTCGAAGTGGACTATCTGCCGCGCGATCCCGCATGGGAGAATTACGCGGCGGTCTTCGAGCGGCAGCCCTTCGGGCGCAACATCCTCAACTCGGCCCTGGTCGCCGGCGGGACGGTGGCGCTGTCGATGGCCGTGGCGGTGTTCGCCGCCTACGCCCTCTCGCGCGTCGATTTTCGCGGGCGCCTGCTGTTGCTTTACACCGTGCTCGGCGTGTCGATGTTCCCGCAGGTCGCCGTCCTTTCGGGCCTGTTCGCGCTCATCAACGGCCTCGGCCTCTACAACAGCCTGCCCGGCCTCGGAATCAGCTACATGATCTTCACGCTGCCCTTCACGGTCTGGGTGCTCGTCGCCTTCATGCGGGAGCTGCCGCGCGAGATCGAGGAAGCGGCGATCGCCGACGGGGCCGGCCCCTGGACGATCGTCACGCGCATCTTCCTGCCGCTGATGGCGCCGGCGCTGGTGACCAGCGGCCTGCTCGCCTTCATCGCCGCCTGGAACGAGTTCCTGTTTGCTCTCACCCTCACCCTGACACAGGAGGCGCGGACCGTGCCGGTGGCGATCGCCCTCATCACCGGCGCCAGCCAGTACGAGCTGCCCTGGGGCCGGATCATGGCGGCCTCGGTCATCGTCACGGTGCCGGTGGTGCTCCTGGCGCTCGTCTTCCAGCGGCGGATCGTCGCCGGCCTCACCGCCGGCGCGGTGCGCGGGTGAGCGGGAGGGCGACCATGACGGAGGCGGCATGACCGAGGTGGTCCTGCGTGGAATCGAGAAGGCGTTCGGCCGAACGCCCGCCGTGCGCGGCGTCGATCTCGATGCGCCCTCGGGCGGGCTCACGGTGCTGCTCGGCCCGTCCGGTTGCGGCAAGACCACGCTGCTGCGCCTGATCGCCGGGCTGGAGGAGGCCGACGCCGGCGAGATCCGCATCGGCGGGCGCCGCGTCAACGCCCTGCCGCCGCGCGAGCGCGACGTGGCGATCGTGTTCCAGAGCTACGCGCTCTACCCGCATATGACGGTGTTCCAGAACCTCGCCTTCGCCCTGAAGATGGGCGGCATGGACAAGGCCGCCATCGCCCGCCGGGTGGCCGAGGTGGCGAAAATGCTGCAGATCGAGGAACTGCTCGATCGCCGACCGCGGGAGCTCTCGGGCGGTCAGCAGCAGCGCGTCGCCATGGGCCGCGCCATGGTGCGGCAGCCCAAGGTCTATCTGTTCGACGAGCCGCTCAGCAACCTCGACGCCCGGCTGCGGGCCCAGATGCGGGTCGAGATCACGCGGCTTCAGCGCGAGCTCGGCACCACCATGATCTATGTCACCCACGACCAGGTGGAGGCGATGACGCTCGCCGACCACGTGGTGGTGCTCGACCGCGGGCGGGTGGCGCAGGCGGGGCCGCCGCTCGACATCTACAACGCGCCGGCGAACCTCTTCGTCGCCGGCTTCCTGGGCTCGCCGCCGATGAACCTCTACCCGACGCGGGTCCTCGAGCGCCGAGAGGGGACGCTGTCCGTCGCGCTGCCGCGAGGCGCCCGCGTGGCGCTGCGGCCGACCGGCCCGTCACCGGAGGGCGGCGCGACGGTGACGCTCGGCATCCGGCCGGAACATTTGCAGCTCGGCGCGCAAGCGCCGCCGGAGGACGGCGCGACGCTGGAGGCCGCCGTCACGCGGGTGGAGCGCCTCGGCGCGCAGTCCCATGTCGCTCTTTCCTGCGAGGACATGGAACTCGTCGCCGTGGCGGATGGCGAAGCGCGCATCTCGGCCGGCGAGCGCCTGCGCGTCCATCTGCCGGCCCGGCGCTGCCGCCTCTTCGATGCTGAAGGACAGGCGGTCTGACGGCCGGCTCCGTCCGTGCAAAAGGCATTGCGGCGGCGGCGACTTCGTGGATTGATCTTCTGGTCGCCTCCGTCCGTCCGGGAAACACCCCATGTCCGTCGACCATTGGCTCGCCTTCGCCGCCGCCTCCGCCGTCCTCGTCGCGATCCCGGGGCCGACCGTGCTGCTCGTCGTGTCCTATGCGCTCGCGCAGGGGCGGCGCTCGGCTTGGGCCACGGTCGCCGGCGTGGCGCTCGGCGATTTTACGGCGATGACCGCCTCGATGCTCGGCCTCGGCGTGCTGCTGGCCGCGTCGGCCGCCGCCTTCACGGTGCTGAAGTGGATCGGCGCGCTCTATCTCGTCTATCTGGGCATCCGGCTCTGGCGCGCTCCGGTTTCGGCGGAGGGCATGGCGACCGCCGCGGTCGAGACCAGGGTCGACCGCATGTTCTTCCACGCCTATGCGGTGACGGCCCTCAACCCGAAGAGCATCGTGTTCTTTGTGGCCTTTCTGCCGCAGTTCCTCGACGCCGCGGTGCCGGTTCTGCCGCAGATGGCGGTCTTCGAGGCGACCTTCCTCGTGCTGGCGAGCCTGAACGCGTTCGCCTACGCGCTCATGGCCTCGGCCGCCCGCCGTGCGATCCGCAGGCCGGCCGTGCAGCGGGCGGTGAACCGGATCGGCGGCTCGCTGCTGATCGGCGCGGGTGCGCTGACGGCGGCGTGGCGGCGGGCGGCGGCCTGAGGCGGCAGGCCTGCTATTCGTTCCTTAGCAGCGGCGCGGCCTTGGCGCCGAGGGCCCGCCAGACGCCGAGGAAGCCGAGCCCCAGCGTGATCGCCGTGCCGAGCAGCGCCGTGGCGACGACCACGCCCGGCAGGAACACCCACTCGCCGTCCCGCATCGCCTGGGTCAGGAAGAAATAGGCGGCGGCGGTGCCGATTGCCGCGGCCAGCGCCGCGGTGACGAGGCCGAGCAGCCCGTACTCCAACAGGAAGGCGCGGGCGACGTCGCGCCGCGTGGCGCCCAGTACCTTCAGCACCACGGCGTCGTAGACGCGGCGGCGATGGCCTGCCGCGATCGCTCCCGCGAGCACGAGGACGCCGGCGGCGAGGGTGATCGCCGCCGTGGCGCGGATCGCATCGCCGACCGCGGAGAGGATGCGGCCAACGGCTTCCAGCGCCTCCTTGACGCGGATGGCCGAGACGTTCGCGAAGGCGTCCGCGACCGCCCGCTGCAGGGCCAGCTCCGCCTCCGGCTCGGCCCGCACCGTGGCGATGTGGGTCTGCGGCGCGCTTTCGAGGAGGCCCGGCGAGAAGACCATGACGAAGTTGATGGTCAGCGTCGACCAGTCGAGCTCGCGCAGATTGGCGATGGTGCCGGTAATCTCTCGTCCCAGGACGTTGACGGTGATCGTGTCGCCGATCGTGAGGCCGAAGGCGCGCGCGATCTCCGCCTCGAGCGAGATCAGCGGCGGGCCGTCGTAATCGGCGGGCCACCACTCGCCGGCGACGAGGCGGCTGCCCTCCGGCACGGTGGCGGACCAGGTGATGCCGCGGTCGCCCCGCAGCACCCAGGCGGCGTCCGGCGGCGGGGTTACCTCCGCCGCGGGCACGCCGTCCAGGGCGGTGATCCGGCCGCGCAGCATGGGCACCCGGCGCAGGTCGCTCACGCCCGGCTGGCTCGCGACCAGCGCCTCGAACGCCTCGACCTGCTGCGGCTGGATGTCGATGAAGTAGAAGGACGGCGCCTGTTCCGGCATCGTCTCGCCGATCTGGTGCTTCAGATTGCCCTCGATCAAGGCGACGGCCACGAGCACCGTCAGCCCGAGGCCGAGCGACAGCACGACGCTGACGGTCGGCGCCCCCGGCCGGTAGAGGTTGGCGAGCGCGAGCCGCAGCGCCGCGGACCGGCGTCCCCTGCCTGATTCGCCGCTGACCTCGTTGGCGCGCCGCGCCGCCGCCCGGATGGCGAGCCCGGCCAGGCGGAAGATCAGCAGCGCCACCGCCGCGCCGAGGACGAACCAGGCGGCGAGCCCCCGATCGGTCGCCGTGGCCACCGCCAGCCCGGCGAGCGCCAGCCCGGCCAGGCCGACCGCGGCGAGATCCGGCCAGCGGGGCCAAGCTCGGGCCGGGCTGACGAGGTTGCGGAACAGGCTCGCCGCCGGAACGTCGCGGGCGCGCGCGAGCGGCCAGAGCGAGAAGCCCAGCGCCGTCAGCAGACCGAAGGCGGCGGCGAGGAGCAGCGGCCCCGGATAGGGGCCGAGCCGGGCCGTGATGCCGAGCCGTTCGCTCAACAGGCCGGCGACGCCGAGAGGCGCCAGGGCGCCGACCACGAGGCCGAGCGCGATGCCGCCCAACGCCAGAAACAGGATCTGCGCCAGATAGAGCCGAAAGACCAGGCCGCCGGGCGCGCCCAGGCATTTCAGGGTCGCGACCGTCGCCGTCTTGCTTTCGAGGTAGCTGCGCACGGCGTTGCTGACGCCGACGCCGCCGACGAGCAGGGCACTCAGCCCCACCAGGGTCAGGAACAGGGAGGTGCGATCGACGAAGCGCTGGACGCCGGGCGCGGCCTCGGTAAGGCCGCGGATCCGCCAACCGGCATTGGGAAACCGCTCGTTCAGGGCCGCGGTGACCGTGTCCGCGGAGGCGTCCGCCGGCAGCTTCAGGCGGTAGTGGTATTCGATGAGGCTGCCCGGTTGCATCAGCCCGGTCTCCGCGAGGCCGTCAAGGGAGAGCATCAGCCGCGGTCCCAGGCTGAAGACGTCGGCGCCGCGGTCGGGTTCGCTCTCGATCAGCGCGCGCAGCTCGTAATCCGCCTCGCCGACCCGGACCCGGTCGCCGAGCGCCAGACCCAGCCGCTCGGCCAAGCCGACATCGGCCGCGGCGCCCCAGACGCCGCCGCGGAACGCCAGGACTTCGGCGAGCGGCCGGTCGGGCGCCAACCGCACGGTGCCGTAGAGCGGGTAGGCCCGATCGACGGCCTTGAGCTCGACGAGCACCGTCCGCGACCCGTCGTCGCTGCGTGCCGGCCGCGCCATCGCGCGCATCTCGCGGGTTTCGGACAGGGTACCCGCCTCCATCAGGAACGTCTGCTGCTCCGCCGTGGCCGGCCGGTACAACAGCCGCAGCGCGAGGTCGCCGCCGAGCAGCACCCGCGCGTCGGCGGCGATTCCGGCAGTCACCGACGATGCCACGGACCCCACCCCGGCGATCGCTGCGACCCCGAGCGCCAGGCAAGCGAGGAAGATCCGGAAGCCCTTGAGACCGCCGCGCAGTTCGCGCCGGGCGAGCCGCAGCGGCAGCGTCCAGGGCGCGCGGGCCGGCTCAGCCATCGGTGCGGGCATCCGCGTCGGCATTCACCTCCGCCCCGAGGCCCGGCGGGATGCGGCCGCCGCCTCGTCCGTCGTCGGCGATGCGGCCGTCGATCAGCTTGACCGTGCGGCTGCATCGGGCGGCCAGGGCGGGATCATGGGTGATGAGCAGCAGAGTCGTTCCGCGGCGCGCCCGCAGATCGAACATCAGGTCGATGATCTGCCGGCCGGTCTCTCCGTCGAGATTGCCGGTCGGCTCGTCGGCCAGCAGCAGCTGCGGCTCGATCGCGAAGGCGCGGGCCAGCGCGGTCCGCTGCTGCTCGCCGCCGGAGAGCTGCCCCGGGTAGTGGTCCAGCCGATGGCCCAGGCCGACGGCCTTCAGCTCCGCCTCGGCCCGCGCGAACGCGTCGCGGCGGCCGGCGAACTCCAGCGGCACGGCGACGTTCTCCAGCGCGGTCATCGTTGGGATCAGGTGGAAGGCCTGGAAGACGATGCCGATCCGGTCGCGGCGGAACAGGGCGAGCGCGTCCTCGCCGAGCGCCGCGAGCGCCGTGCCGGCGACTTTCACCGTGCCGGCCGTCGGCCGCTCCAGGCCGGCGATCACCATCATCATCGTCGACTTGCCCGAACCCGAGGGACCGACGACGCTCACCGTCTCGCCGGTCGCGACCGTCAGGTCGATCCCGCGCAGGATGTTGACCTCGCCGGCGGCGCTCGCCAGTTTTAGGTGGACATTTTCGAGACGGATCATCGCAGGGGCGGCTTCGCCGCCCGGATCATCGAACATGCAGCAAATGCCTCTTCGATCGTCGGCCGGCAGGCCGGGCAGGGCTGGAACGCAACTTACGCGATATGGCGTGCGCCGCGGCGCTGTCAACGTTGCGGCGGCTCAGGTTCTGCTTCTGTTCCTGCTTCTCGCGGCGGCAATGCCGGCGGCCGGCGCCGATCCGGTCCGTATCCTCGCCTTCGGCGACAGCCTGACCGCCGGCTATGGCCTGCCCGAGGCGGAAGGGTTCCCGGCCCAGCTCGAAGCCGCCTTGGCCGCGGCCGGGGTCGAGGCGGAGGTGATCAACGGCGGCGTGTCCGGCGACACCACGGCCGGAGGGCTGGCGCGGCTGGACTGGGCTCTCGCCGACGATCCGGACGTCGTCATCCTCGAGCTCGGCGCCAATGACGGGCTGCGCGGCCTCCGGCCGGCGGAGACGAGGGCCAATCTCGACGCGATCCTGACGCGCCTCGGCGAGGAGGGCATCGCCGTCCTGCTCGCCGGAATGCTGGCGCCGCCCAATCTCGGCCGCGAGTTCGGCGAGGCCTTCAATGCCATGTTCCCGGCCCTGGCGGAGGAACACGGCGTCGCGTTCTATCCCTTCTTTCTCGATGGCGTGGCCACCGATCCGGCCCTGAACCAGCCGGACGGAATCCATCCGAACGCCGCCGGCGTCGCCGTGATCGTCGAGCGGATCCTGCCGCATCTCCTGGCGGTCATCGAGGATCTCGACCGTCCGGCAGCCGAGACCGCGGCCGGCAAGCAGGGATAGGCGAAGCCCCGGCCTCTCCGGACGGGAGGGGCTTTCTGTTCGCTGCCTTTCCGGCTATATCCCCTGAATCTTGCCTGCCTCGGCCGCCGCGTCCGCGGCGGCTTGTCCATGCACTCGAACGCGCGGGGAGTTGAGGATGGAGTATCGCCGTCTCGGCCGAACCGATCTGCGGGTCAGCGCCGTGGCGCTCGGCACGATGACCTGGGGCGAGCAGAACACCGAGGCCGACGGTCACCGGCAGATGGATTACGCCCTCGACCACGGCGTCAATTTCTGGGACACGGCGGAGATGTATCCCGTGCCGACACGCGCGGAGACCTACGGCCGCACCGAGGAGATCATCGGAAGCTGGCTCAGCAAGCGCGGCGGGCGCGACCGGATCGTTCTGGCGACGAAGGTTGTGGGGCCGGACGACGATCGCTTCCCCTACATCCGCGACGGGGCGCCGCGGCTCGACCGCCGCAACATCACCGCGGCGCTCGACGCCAGCCTGCGGCGGCTGCGCACCGATTACGTCGACCTCTACCAGTTGCATTGGCCGGAGCGCGATACCAATTACTTTGGCCGATTGGGCTATGACGGGACCGACGGGGCGGACGGCGTCCCGCTCGAGGAGACGCTGGACGCGCTGGCCGGTCTGGTGAAGAGCGGCAAGGTGCGGCATGTCGGCCTGTCGAACGAGACGGCCTGGGGCACGATGCGGTTCCTCGCGCTGTCGGACGCCGGCCGCGGGCCCCGCATGGTCAGCATCCAGAATCCCTACAGCCTGCTGAACCGCAGCTTCGAGGTGGGGCTGGCCGAAGTGGCGATGCGCGAGGAGTGCGGGCTGCTCGCCTATTCTCCACTGGGGATGGGGGTGCTCTCGGGCAAGTATCTCGATGGAACGGCGTCGCCGCAGGCGCGGCTGACCCGGTTCCCGCAGTACCGGCGCTATCGCGGGCCGCAGGCGGACGCCGCGACGGCGGCCTATGTCGCGCTCGCCCGCGAGCACGGCCTCGACCCGGCGCAGATGGCGCTCGCCTTCGTTCACAGCCGGCCCTTCGTCACCAGCACGATCGTCGGGGCGACGAACCTCGACCAGCTGGCGGCGAACATCGCCAGCATCGAGGTCCGGCTGAGCCAGGAGGTTCTGGACGGGATCGAGGCGATCCATCGCGTCTATACTTTTCCCTGTCCGTGACCGATCCTCAGGCCGCGGACCTGTCCGCGGTGCCCCAAATCCGGCATTCCGTATCTTGAGAGGGAGTCCGCCATGCGCCTGTTTGTCGCCCTCCCGCTTCCCGAAAACATCCGCTGGCAGCTGACGCTGCTCTGCTCGGGCCTGCCTGATGTCCGTTGGGTGCCGCCGGAGAACTTTCACCTCACGCTCCGTTTTCTGGGAGAGGTGGACGGCGGCGTCATGCAGGACGTCGATGCCGGCCTGGCCGGGGTCCGGGCGCCGGGCTTCGACCTTCAGCTCACCGGCATCGGCATTTTCGGCGGCGACAAGGTTCGGTCGCTTTGGGTCGGCGTCGAGCGCGAGCCGGCCTTGCACCACCTGCGCGACAAGGTCGAATCGGCGGTGGTCCGGGCCGGCCTGGAGCCGGAGCGGCAGAAGTTCACGCCGCATGTGACGCTCGCCCGCGCAAAGGGCGCGAAGCTGCCGAAGCTGCCGGAGTTCCTGTCGCGGCACAACTTGTTCCGCAGCGACCCGTTTCCGGTGACGCATTTCACGCTCTACTCCAGCTTTCTGAGCCATAACGGTCCAATCTACCGGGCTGAGAGAAGCTATTCGCTGAGCGACCACCGGTGACGGAGAGGGCCGCGCGCATGTCTGTCGAAAGCGTGCCCGGTCTCCGCCGCGGCGACCGCATCGTCGTTCTGACGGGCGCCGGGATCTCAAAGGAGTCCGGTCTCGATACCTTCCGCGACGCCGACGGCATCTGGAGCCGGGTGCGGATCGAGG
Organism: uncultured Rhodospirillaceae bacterium; assembly: GCA_964551315.1. Classification (GTDB taxonomy): domain Bacteria; phylum Pseudomonadota; class Alphaproteobacteria; order Dongiales; family Dongiaceae; genus Virgifigura. The sequence continues at coordinate 25,030 of CAZKCM010000002.1, forward strand.
AGGTGGCAACGCCCGAGGCGTTTGCCCGCGATCCTGCGCGGGTCCATGCCTTCTACAACGCCCGCCGTCGCGCCTTGCGCGATGCCGCGGTGGCGCCCAACCCCGCCCATCGCGCCCTGGTCGAGCTGGAGCGACGCTGGCCCGGCGAGGTTCTGCTGGTCACCCAGAACGTCGACGACCTGCACGAGCGCGCGGGCAGCCGCAACCTTGTCCACATGCATGGCGAGTTGTTCAAGGCGCGCTGCGTCGGCTGCGCGCGCGTCGTCGCGTGGCGCGACGATCTCGACGCGACGACCCGCTGCGCCGAATGCGGCGGCGGTTTGCGGCCGCACGTGGTCTGGTTCGGCGAGATGCCGCTGGAGATGGACCGGATCTACGCGGCGCTGTCCGACTGCGACCTGTTCGTCGCGATCGGCACCTCCGGCACCGTCTATCCGGCCGCGGGTTTCGTCGAGGCGGCGCGGTTCGGCGCCGGCGCCCACACGGTGGAGCTGAACCTGGAGCCGTCGGAGGGCGGCGCCTCGCACTTCGCCGAACGCATTCCGGGCCCGGCGAGCCGGACCGTTCCGGCCTTCGTCGAGCGGCTGCTGGCGGCCGGCGCGTGACCGCGGCACCGTCCCTCGAAGGGCTGCTGCGGCGGGTACGCGCCTGCCGCGTCTGTGCGGAGGCGCTGCCGCTTGGGCCCCGACCGGTCCTGCGCGCGGACAGCCGCGCCCGGCTGCTCATCGTCGGCCAGGCGCCGGGCACGCGGGTTCACGCCACCGGCATTCCGTGGAACGATCGCAGCGGCGAGCGTCTGCGCGACTGGCTCGGGCTTTCCCCGGAGGTGTTCTACGACGAATCCCGGGTCGCCATCCTGCCGATGGGCTTCTGCTATCCGGGGGTCGACCGCAACGGCGGCGACAAGCCGCCGCGGCCGGAATGCGCGCCGCTCTGGCACGGGCCGATTCTCGAGCACCTGCCGCGGATCGCGCTCACGCTGCTCGTCGGCGGCTATGCCCAGGCCTATTATCTCGGCCGTGGCCGCGGGGCCGGCGTAACGGAGACGGTGCGCGCCTGGCGCGACTTCCTGCCCAGCTATGTACCGCTGCCCCATCCGAGCTGGCGCAACACGGCCTGGCTGAAGCGGAATCCCTGGTTCGAGACGGACCTGCTGCCGGAGCTCCGGCGGCGGATTCAGACGATTCTGGAGGGCGGTTCGGCCGCAGCGACCGAGAAGCGCAGCGAATAGATGTCCCGCTGCGCTTCCGTGGCGCGTCACCGGCCCGGCACCGTCAGTTGTGCGGGCGGGCGTCCTCGGCCTCGGCTTCCGCCTCGATCCGCTCCATGTCTTCATCGCTGAAGCCGAAGTGATGGCCGATCTCGTGGATCAGCACATGGCGGATCAGATGCATCAGGTCTTCCCCGCTTTCGCACCAGTAGTCGAGCAGCGGCCGGCGGTAGAGCAGGATCATGTCGATGTCGCTCGACACGTCCATCACGCTCTTCCGGTTCAGGGCCACTCCGCGATAGAGGCCGAGAAGGTCGAAGGGCGATTCGAGCTCCATTTCCTGCTCGGTCTCGGCGTCGGGGAACTCCTCGACCCGAATGAGGACGTCGCCGACATAGCGACTCAACTCCTCCGGAACCGTGGCATAGGCCTGTTTCGCCAGTTCCTCAATATCGGCGAGGCTGGGCGGTACCGAGAAACGGCCGGGTGCGGCGTATTTCGACGTACTCATCACACTGTGTACTTAGTCAGCTGCGCTCGTGCCGCCAAGCGCGTGTGAGGTAAAGTTTCGTTCACGAAACGTCAAGCGGCGGGTCGAATGCACCTCGCCGGCCCCGACCCCTTTGCCTTCAACCGGCTTCGGTCGGTCTCGACGACCGTTCGAGCATCCTCAGCGTCATGCGCTCGAGCGACAGCTTGTCGAACGGTTTGGTGAGGCGCGGGAAATCCCGGAATCGCTCCGGCAGGACCCATTCGTCGTATCCGGTCGCGAACAGGAAGGGGGTGTTGCGGGCGAGAAGCTGTTCCGCCACGGGGAACACCGCCTCGCCGCGCAGATTGACATCGAGAATCGCGCCGTCGAAGGTCTCGCGGCCCGCGACGGCCATCGCGCCTTCGAGATCCGGGATCGGGCCGATCACCTCGATCCCGAGCGCATCGAGCATGTCCGCAACCTCCGTCGCGGGAAGGTATTCGTCTTCGACCAGCAGGATTCGCAGCCCTTCGAGGCCGCTTTCGCTTACCATCAAACAGGTCCCAAATCGGTCAATCGCAGTTTGCCGACGTTTTCCGTGAGCGGAACCCGCAACTCGTAACGGGCCCCGTTGCCGGTTATTTCAAAGCGCGACGTGCCGCCCAGCTGATACGGCACGCCCCGCTCGACAAGGTCGCGGCCGAAGCCGCCCTCGGCGTCGGCGGGGCGGCTGACGGCCGGTACGCCGGTCTCCACCCAGGACCAGTTCAACAGCTGGCCCTCCTTGGTGGCTTCGATCGTCCAGCCGATCTCGATCCGCCCTCCGGTCGTGAGCGCACCGAACTTCACGGCATTCGTGGCCAGCTCGTGGAATACGAGGCCAAGAAGCTGCGCCGTCTTCGGCTTGAGCAGGACAACCGGTCCGTGGATCGACAGGTTGTCGCCTTCGCGCGCATCATAGGGAAGCAGCTCTTCGGACAGAAGCTCGTGAAGATCCACCTCCTCCGCGGCGCTGCGGCTCAGCAGCGTCTGGGCGACGGCCAGGGCGTGAAGGCGTCCCTCGAAGGTCTCCGCGAAGTCCTCCAGCGATTGGGCGCGGCGCAGGGTCCGCGTCGAGAGCGAGCGGATCAGCGCGAGGTTGTTCTTGACCCGATGCTGAAGCTCCGCCGTCAGGAGGCGCCTGCGGCGTTCGCCCTCCTTGCGGGCGGTCACGTCGTTCTCGAGAATGGTCAGTCCTTCGGCGGACGGATAGATACGATACTCGAACCAGCGATCCAGCCGCGGGCAGAAATATTCGAACTCCACGGCAACGCGTTTGGTGGCCGCCCGGTTGGCCTGCCGGTGGAGCATGGTTCCAACCGTGTCCGGAAACAGGTCCCAGACCCTGCGGCCGATCATGGCTTCCGGCGTCATGCCGGCGATGGCCGCGGCTTTGGCGTTGACGCGCGTGAACCGCCAGTTCCGGTCGACGGTCATGAAGCCGTCGCTGATGCTCGAGAGGACGGCTTCGAGGGCGCGCTGCGCCGATTCCGCCTCCGCCCGCAAGGCCTCGGCCATCCGCGCGGCTTCCCGAAGCTGGTAGTTGGCTTCGATCAGGCGCTTGTTGGCCTCGATCAGGTCCTGGGCCCAATCCTTGGCGCGGGCGGTGGGGTCTTCGGCCGATTTGGTGCAGCCGGCCTCGCCCAGCCCCGCGCGGCCGCGCTCGACATAGGATGCGAGATGATGGATGAGCCGGTTTCGCGTGTCGAAGACCGCGGTGACGAACAGCGTGGTCCGGAAGGGCGTGCCGTCCTTCCGGACGTGCTGCAGATCGACAACGATGTCGCGGTTGGATCGGAGCGCCTCACCGACCTGTGCCGTCACCGCCGGATTGGCGTTGGCGCCGCCGCAGATGAAATCGCAGCTTTCGCCCAGGATCTCGTCGGCCGCATAGCCGGTGAAGTTCACGAACGCCTGGTTGGCATAGATAATGGGGTTTCCGGGCAGGTTGGGATCGGTGACGACCGTCGGTACGCAAGTGTCCGCGATTACCGGGACGAGGAACCCATCCGGTTCGAGGTACCCGGCGACCGGATTGCCGTCGGCGGACGGGTTCCGGTTCCCGAAGATCCTGGTCTGCGACGGTCCGCAGTCATTCATTCTCATGCCTCCCAAAACGGCCCCGACGGGCGCCGTCATAGGATATCCAAAAGATTTCCTTCGCGTGTAATCGATCTCACACTTTTCCGATCTAGGATACGCTCACGGTTTGGGAACTGCGTCAGAAAAGGCGTCGCCACGCCGCGCCGCGAACGTCCGCGCCTGTTGCGTATCTCAACGAGTTGCATCGACGGGCAAGGGCCGACGACCGGATGCCGCATCGAATGCTTCTCAATCTCAATCGCCGGGCTAGCGAACACTTGCGGCCAGATGGCGCAGCATTGCACGCCGCACTCCGGGCCTTATATCTGCTTTCATGACGAAAGGAAATCTCATTCCCTACGACACGGGCAAGTTCGCCCGCGACCGCGCCCGTGTGGAAGAGGGCTTCTGGAAGAAGCTGCGGCGCTACGCCCGACGCGTGCCCTTCGCCGAAGAGGCCGTCGCGGTCTATTACTGTGCCATCGATCCGGCCACGCCGCTCCAGGTCAAGGCCGTCCTGTTCGGGGCGCTGGCCTATTTCGTCGTTCCGCTCGATTTCATGCCGGACCTTATGCCGTGGCTCGGCTTCACGGACGACGCCGCGGTCCTGTTCGCCGCGATCCGTACGGTGACTCCCCACATCACGGACACGCATCGTGCCCGCGCACGGCGGGCGCTTGCCGACGAGATCCTGTCCGCCCCCGAGCCGTCCGACGACACCGCTGCCTGACGGGGCGTCCCGCTTCTTTTTCGCCGAGGACCGCCATCGGCCCGTTACGACCGCAAGCCCAGACCGACCTCGCCGAACCGCGCCGCGGGCCGGCGCGGTTGCGGGGCGGGAAAGGGGACACTCGATTGTTTCGGGATCGATCCGCGGATCAGGTCAGGCGGCCGCAAGACCGGGCGCGTCCGGTGCTTCCGTCGGAGCGGTCGCGCGCTCGGCCCGTCGCCTGAGCGCCTCTTGCCCCGCGCGGATTGCCGCACGCACCGCATCGGAGCTCAGTCGGTCGCGTCGCATCACCTGGTGCAGGATCGGGTCGGACAGAATCTCTGCCAGGGAGGGTTCGACACCGGCTGTTGCCCATCGTTTCTTCATCATCGCCTCCTGCCTGCACTCGCATGCATACCTTTGTGAATCGACCTGCATCGTGGATCGGCCTGCATCCTCGCCGATCCGTTCGACACATGCCCTAACCTAGGTTGATGACATAGCGTCATTGTGTTCATTTTCGGTTATATGAACACCGAAGCGCGCCGAACGATCCCGCGGCCCATACGCGCCGCGGCGGCATTCTCGGAACAGCGGAAAGGAGTCAGGAAGCGGTGGCGGAGCCTCTCTCGTCCCAACCCCTTTGGTCACCAAGCCCCGAGCGGATCGCCGCTGCCAACATGACGGCGTTCATGCGGGCGGTCGCGGCCGAGTGGGGCGTGGACATCCCCGACGACAAGGCGCTTTACCGATGGTCGATCGAGGCTCCGGAGCGGTTCTGGCGGTCGGTCTGGTCGTTCTGCGGGGTGGTCGCCGAGACACAGGGCTCCGTGGTCCTGGAAAACGCCGACCGGATGCCGGAGGCGCGCTTCTTTCCGGAAGCCCGGCTCAACTTCGCGCAGAACCTTCTGCGTCGGCGTGACGATGGCGACGCGCTGGTCTTCTGGGGCGAGGACCGGGTGAAGCGGCGGCTCAGCCACCGCCAGCTCTACGAGCAGGTATCACGCGTCGCGCAGGCGATGAAGGCCCTCGGCCTGCGGCCGGGCGACCGGGTCGCCGGCTTCGTTCCCAACATGCCCGAAACGATCGTCGCCATGCTGGCGACGGCGAGCCTGGGGGCGATCTGGTCCTCATGCTCGCCCGACTTCGGCCCGCGGGGCGTCATCGACCGTTTCGGCCAGATCGAGCCGCGCCTGCTCTTCACCGCGGACGGCTATTTCTACAACGGCAAGACGCACGATTCCCTCGCGCGCGTGCGCGAGTTCCTGCCGGAACTGCCGACCGTGGAGCGGGTGGTCGTCTTCCCCTACACGCGCGAGACGCCGCCGCTCGACGGGCTGCGCGACGCCGTCATGCTCGAGGACTTCATCGCGCCCTATCCGGCCGCGGAGATCGCGTTCGCCTCGCTCCCGTTCAACCACCCGCTCTACATTCTCTATTCCTCGGGGACGACCGGGGTGCCGAAATGCATCGTTCACGGCGCCGGCGGCACGCTGCTCCAGCATCTGAAGGAGCATCGCCTCCATTCCGACATCAAGCCGGACGACCGGATGTTCTACTTCACCACCTGCGGCTGGATGATGTGGAACTGGCTGGTCACGGGGCTTGCCTCGGGGGCGACACTGCTGCTCTATGACGGGTCGCCTTTCTATCCGAGCGGCAATGTCCTTTTCGACTTCGCCGCGGCCGAGCGCTGCAGCTTCTTCGGCACCTCGGCGAAGTACATCGACGCCTGCAACAAGGCCGGCCTGCGGCCGATCGACACCCACGATCTCGGCGCGCTGCGGACGATCGCCTCGACCGGCTCGCCGCTGGTGGCCGAAAGCTTCGACTACGTCTACCGGGCCATCAAGCGCGACGTCTGCCTATCTTCGATCTCCGGCGGCACCGACATCGTCTCCTGCTTCGTGCTGGGGAACCCCGTCGCGCCCGTGTGGCGCGGCGAGATCCAGATGCGCGGCCTCGGCATGAAGGTCGAGGTCTGGGACGAAAACGGCCGCCCGCTGCGGGGCGAGAAGGGCGAGCTGGTCTGCACCGCGCCCTTTCCCTCGATGCCCGTCGGCTTCTGGAACGACCCCGACGGGCGGAAGTACCGAGCCGCCTATTTCGAGCGGTTCCCGGGCGTGTGGCACCACGGCGACTATGTCGAGCTCACCGAGCACGACGGCGTGATCATCTACGGCCGTTCGGACGCGGTGCTGAATCCCGGCGGCGTGCGCATTGGCACGGCCGAGATCTATCGCCAGGTCGAACAGCTGCCGGAGGTGGAGGAAAGCATCGTCATCGGCCAGGACTGGCAGGGCGACGTCCGCGTCGTGCTCTTCGTAAAGCTGCGGCCGGGGCTCACGCTCGACGAAGCGCTCGTCGAGCGCATCCGGACGCAGATCCGGCGCAACACGACCCCGCGCCACGTACCCGCGAAGGTGATCCAGGTGCCCGAGATCCCGCGCACCAAAAGCGGCAAGATCACCGAACTTGCGGTGCGCGACGTGGTCCATGGCCGCCCGGTCAAGAACCGCGAAGCCCTGGCCAACCCCGAGGCGCTGGAGCACTACCGGGACATCGAGGCGCTGCGGCACTAGACTCAGCGCGGGGCCTTGGCCTTTCTGCTCTGCTTCTCGGGGACCGTCTCTTCGGGCTGCCGGGCTTGCGGATGCCCATGACGCCCTGGTTCTGCGCCGCGAAGGCCTTGTCCTGCTCCTTCGGGGGCTTCTTCGGCGCCAGCTCGTGCATCTTGCGCTCGATCTTTCCGGCCATGGCGGGCTCCTCCGGGGCTGCCTCGTCGTTCGATAGAACGGGCCGCCGCGGTCCGGGTTCCCCGGCGATCGCAGTGACGTCGGTGCGGTTGCACCGCGGGTTGTCGAACCGTGGCGGCGGGCGTAGGCTGCTTTACGGCATCGCCGAAGCGCCGCGGGAATGGCGGCGCACAGGGCGGAGGCAGGATTGGCTCCGCCGGCGGCATCGGCATCGAGAGCGATCGCGGCGCGATCCCGGAAGAGCTCTCTTGGCCATGGCCATTCATGCTCCCTTTCCGGACGGAAAGGGAGATCCGGGTCCCCGGGTCGACTCGTTCCCTCCGACGAGGGGCGCGCCGATGCGGAATGCCGGGACCAGGAGGTGACCCATGGCAATCGCAATGACGTTGCAGAAATATCTGGACGACCAGGGCGTCGCGTACGAGGTGGTGACTCATCCGCCGGCGATGCGGATGGCGAGCGCGGCGGAGGCGGCCCATCTGCCCGATGGCTGCGTCGCGAAATCGATCGTCCTGGAAGACGACGGCGGCTACGTGCTGGCGGTGATTCCCGCCTCGCACCGCCTTCAACTCGGCGAACTGCATCGCTGGCTCGACCGGCGCCTCGGCCTGGCCAGCGAGGACGAGGTCGGCACGCTCTTCAAGGATTGCGAGCTGGGTGCCGTTCCGCCCATTGGGGCCGCCTACGGCCTGGAGGTCGTCATGGAGGACGACCTGGCCGGGCAGCGCGACGTCTATTTCGAGGCCGGCGACCATTGCAGCCTGATCCACGTCAACGCCGAGGATTTTCGCAGGCTGATGGCGGACGCAAGACGCGGCCGGTTCAGCCGGCCGGACTGACCGGCGCCGGCCGGCGAATCGCGATTCGGAATCGGGTGACAGGCTGGGCGCCCTTCGCTAAACAACGCCCATGCAGATCCGACCGAATCCGTTGCTTTCCGCCGTCGCCGCGCCGCCGATCGCCGAAGCCCAGGGCTGGATCGCCGGCCGGACGTTTCCGGCCGACAGACCCCTGATCGATCTGGCGCAGGCCGTGCCCGGCTATCCGCCGCCGCCGCCGCTCACCGATCATCTGGCGCGGCTCGTCGCCGAACCGGCGACCGCGCGCTACACCGAGATCGAGGGGCTGGATCCGCTGCGCTCGGCGCTGGCGGCCGATATTGGCGCCGTCTACGGCGCGCCGGTTCCGGCCGAGCGTGTGATCGTCACCGCCGGCTGCAACCAGGCTTTCTGCCTCGCGACCATGGCGCTGGCGGGATCCGGGGACGAGGTCATCCTGCCGCTGCCCTATTACTTCAACCACCAGATGTGGCTGGATATGCTGGGCATCCGCGCCGTGCATCTGCCGTTCCGCCCCGACCGTGGCGGCGTGCCGGATCCGGAGACCGCGGCGGGGCTGATCGGGCCGCGCACCCGCGCCATCGTGCTGGTGACGCCCAACAATCCCACCGGCGCCGTCTATCCGCCCGACGTCATCGCCGATTTCTATCGGCTTGCCAAGGCGCGGGGCGTCGCCCTCATTCTCGACGAGACCTATCGCGATTTCCTGCCGGAGGACGGGCCGCCGCACGCGCTGTTCGCCGACCCGGACTGGGGCGGCACGCTGGTCCATCTCTACAGCTTCTCGAAGACCTACTGCCTGACGGGCTATCGGGTCGGCGCCCTGGTCTGCGGGCCGGAGCTGGGGGCCGAGGTCGCCAAGGCGATGGACTGCGTCGCCATCTGCGCGCCGCGGATCGGCCAGGAGGCGGCGCTCTACGGGCTTCGCGCGCTGGGCGACTGGCGGCGCGACAACAGGGAGACGATGCGCCGGCGCCTCGCCGCCCTGCACGAGGCGTTCGCCCCGGGCGATCCGGGGGGCGACCGCGGGTCTAACCGCCCGGGATACGAGCTGGTGAGTGCCGGCGCCTATTTCGCCTATCTGCGCCATCCCTTCGCCGGCCGCCCCGCGCGTGAGGTCGCGCGCCGGCTGGCGGCGGAGCAGAACCTGCTCTGCCTGCCCGGCAGCATGTTCGGCCCGGACCAGGAGGACTATCTCCGCCTCGCCTTCGCCAACGTTCCCGCGGAGGCGATGCCGGTGGTCGCGTCCCGGCTCGCCGACAGCCTGAAGGCGTCCTGACCGGCCAAGCCGGATTGGCCATCCGCACCGGTCGGCTGCCCGCGGCCAGCCGCCCCGGCTCCGCACCCGCCGGTACCGAGCGGCCGGGCGATCCTGTAAGATGGAGCGCGCTTGGCGAGGCCCGACGCGTGCCTCGCCATCGAATCCTGCCGGCGCGATCAGGATATCGCCGCGTCCTCGAAGGCGCGGACAACGAGTGGCGGGTTCGGATGGAACGGAACTGGATCGCAAGGTTCTGGCGTTCCTTCTCGGCGGCGGGCCTGCTTTTGGGCACGCTCTTCTTCGCCGCCTCCCTCACCCCGTCCCTTTTGCCGCGGACCTTCCTGACCCAGGGCATCGTTTCCGGGGCCTCTTTCGCCGCCGGATACGGGATCGGCGTCTTCGGGCGCTGGCTCGCACGCTATCTGGAACTGCCGGAGCCGCGTGACCGCATTCTGCGACGCATCAAATATGTTGCCGCCGCGACATGCGCCGGCGTCGCCGTCGCCTTCCTTTGGCGGGCGGCGGAATGGCAGAACTCGATCCGCACCCTCATGGGGCTGGAGCCGGTCGACAGCGCGTATCCGTTCAGGATCGGTCTGATCGCCCTGCTGACCTTCGTGCTCCTGATGGCCGTGGCCCGGCTGTTTCGCCTCGTCATCAACGTCACGGCGACGTGGCTTCGCCGGTTCGTGCCGCGACGGATATCAAACCTCCTGGGCGTTGTCGCCGCCGTTGCCCTGTTCTGGGTCGTCGTCGACGGCGTGCTGTTCAGGTTCGCGATCCGCGCGGTCGATGCCTCCTTCCGGGCTTATAACGAGCTGATCGAACCGGAAGTCCAGCCTCCGACCGATCCTCGAAAGACAGGAAGCACCGCGTCTTTGATCGCCTGGGACGATCTCGGACGGGCGGGGCGAGAATTCGTCTCCTCCGGGCCGACGCTCGATGAGCTGCGCGTGTTCTCGGGCGATGGTGCCCTTGAGCCGATTCGCGTTTATGTCGGCCTGAATTCCGCGGATACGCCAGAGGACCGCGCGCGGCTTGCGCTGAAGGAGCTCCAGCGCACGGGCGCCTTCGATCGGACGGTGCTCGTTCTCGTCACGCCCACCGGTACCGGATGGGTCGATCCCGCGGCCGTCGACACGCTGGAGTATCTGCACGGCGGCGATCTCGCCAGCGTCGCCATCCAGTACTCCTATCTCCAAAGCTGGATGTCGCTTCTCGTCGAGCCCGGCTACGGCAAGGAAACCGCCCGTGCGCTCTTCTCGGCGGTCTACCGGCACTGGACCGCGCTTCCCGAGGACAGCCGGCCAAGGCTGTATCTGCACGGGTTGAGCCTCGGCGCCCTGAACTCGGAGCTGTCCGCCGAGCTGTTCGAGGTTCTCGGCGATCCCATTCACGGCGCGCTTTGGAGCGGGCCGCCATTCGCCAGCCGGGTCTGGCAATACGTCACCGGCCGCCGCGACGCGGATTCGCCCGCCTGGCTGCCACGGTTTCGGGACGGTTCCTTCGTTCGCTTCGCGAACCAGGAGAACACCTTGAAGATGCCCGGTGCGCGCTGGGGGCCGATGCGCATCGTCTACCTGCAATACGCAAGCGATCCGGTCACCTTCTTTGACTACCGCGCCCTGTATCGGCGGCCGGGCTGGATGGGGTCGCCGCGCGGCCCGGACGTGTCTCCCGAACTGCGATGGTATCCGGTCGTGACGTTCCTCCAGCTGCTGCTCGACATGGCCATGTCGACGACGGCGCCGATGGGCCATGGGCATGTCTACGCACCGGAGCATTACATCGACGCCTGGATCGAAGTGACGGACGTGCGGGGCTGGCCCGCCGAGAAGATCGAGCGGCTGAAGCGGACCCTCGCCAGGCGGCCGTAACGTCGGCGGGCCCGTGCATCGAACGGCGTGGCAATGCGGGTGAACTCCTCGTAAGCTCGCTCGCCATCCGTCGGCCATTCAGGGGACCATCGTCCGTGCCCGTCAGCCTGCTCTATGCCCTCACCGTTCTGATCTGGGGGACGTCCTGGTTCGCGATCGAGCTCCAGATCGGGGTGGTCCCGCCGGAGCTGTCGGTCGCCTATCGGTTCGTGCTGGCGGCCGGCATGCTGCTTCTGTATTGCGCGGCGACCGGACGGCGGTTGCGGTTCCCGCTCCGCGACCACCTGTTCATGGCCTTGCAGGGGCTGTTCCTCTTCTCTCTCAACTACATGCTGTTCTACGCGGCGGCCCCTTATCTCGCCAGCGGCCTCTTGGCGGTCTGCTTCTCGACCATCGTGGTCATGAACATCGCCAACGGCGCGCTGTTGTTCCGCCACCCGGTGGACCCGCGGGTGGCGGCGGGCGCGGTCCTCGGCCTCTTCGGGCTCGGCCTCGTGTTCTGGCCGGAGATCGCCGGCTTCTCGTTCTCCGGCGGGGCGATGCTCGGCCTGGGGCTGTCGGTCGCCGCCACCTATTCCGCGTCGCTCGGCAACATGGTCTCCGTCCGCCACAAGCAGGCGCACATCCCGGTGGTCGAGAGCAACGCCATCGGCATGGCCTACGGCGCCGTCCTGTCGCTCGCCTTCGCGCTCGCCGGCGGTGCGCCGCTCACCTTCGACTGGTCCTGGACCTACGTTCTGTCGCTCGTCTATCTGGCGCTGTTCGCCTCGGTGCTGGCCTTCGGCTTCTATCTTACGCTGCTGCAGCGCATCGGCGCCGACCGGGCGGCTTACGCCACCGTCCTGTTCCCGGTGGTGGCGTTGACCGTGTCGATGCTGTTCGAAGGCTATCGCTGGACCGCGCCCGCGGCGGTCGGCTTCGCCCTGGTGCTGGCCGGAAACCTGCTGGTGCTGGTGCGCCGAAGGCCGGGGAAGGAAGCCGCGGCCTAAGCGCGCAGACCATGGAACGGCCCGGTTCGACGCTCTAAAGCCTTGATCCGTGGCCGCGCTCCGTGCCATCGAGTGATGTTTCAACGCGTTGCAACCGTTCCAACGGAGTGCCTACGGCCATGACTGTGCCCGCAGCGCCGCAGATCGGTCCGCAAGGACCGGCGCTTCCGATCCGTCCGGCGATCGCCGAGCTCGAGGAATCCCGGATCGTCGATGTCTGGCGCCTGGGGTTCAGCGTGCCGGACGTGATCGGGCTCTGGGTCGGGGAGGGCGACCTGCCGACGCCCGCCTTCATCTGCGAAGCCGCGACGGCGGCGCTGCGGGCCGGCGAGACCTTCTACACGCACAAGCGCGGCCTGCCGGAGCTGCGCCAGGCGATCGCGGACTACACGGCCGCGATTCACGGCGTCGCCCTGACCGACGACCGCATCGCCGTGACCAGCGCGGGCATGAACGCCATGGTGCTGGTGATGCAGACGGTCATCGGCGCCGGCGACAATCTGGTCGCCGTCACGCCCGTCTGGCCCAATATCTTCGCGACCGCGGAGATCATGGGCGGCGAGGTCCGCCAGGTTCCGTTGCAACCGGGCGAGGGCGGCTGGACGCTCGACCTCGACCGTCTGTTCGACCGCTGCGACGCGCGCACCCGTGCCCTCTACATCGCCACGCCCGGCAACCCGACCGGTTGGATGATGCCGGCGGCGCAACAGCGGGAGGTGATGGCGTTCTGCCGCCGGCGCGGCATCCTGATGGTCGCCGACGAGGTCTATGGCCGCTTCGTCTACGAGCCTGTGCCGGAAGACGGCCGAGCGGGCGGACGGCGCGACGTCGCTCCCTCCTTCCTCGAAACCGCCGGTCCTGACGATCCGCTCGTCGTCGTCAACAGCTTCTCGAAGGCCTGGGCGATGACCGGCTGGCGGCTCGGTTGGATGGTGCTGCCGCGGGCGCTGACGCCGGTGATCGAGCGGCTCATCGAGTTCAACACCTGCGGAGCGCCGCCCTTCCTGCAGCGGGGCGGCATCGTCGCGCTCCGCGACGGCGAGCCGTTCGTCGCCGAGATGGTGGCGCGCTGCGGCGCGGGGCGCGATCTCGTGATACGGCGCCTTGGCCAGATGCGCCGCGTCCGCGTTATCCGCCCGGAAGCGGCCTTCTATGTCATGTTCCAGGTGGAGGGCATGACCGATTCGCTCGCCTTCGCGAAGCGCTTGGTGCGCGAGGCGCGGGTCGGCCTCGCCCCCGGCAGCGCCTTCGGCCCAGGCGGCGAGGGTCATCTGCGACTCTGCTTCGCCAGCTCGACCGAGCGCCTGGCCGAGGCCATGGACCGGCTCGAACCGCTCCTCGATTGACGACCGGCATTCTTGTAAGCGGTCGCAGAAGTTGAATCTTGAAATCGCGGAAATCCGCCGTTCCAGCGGCCGGGCGGTCGAAGGAGATGAATCCGACGGTCAGAATTAAGTAAATCCGGGCCGACTTTCGGTCAGAAAAGATGAATCGCGCGATTCCAGGCATCGAGCCCTGCAGAAGTGATCCGGCACCGATCGGCCGAAGTCGTCCGGTGCGATCACGCCGATGACGGCGCGGGGCCGGGGAACGGCCCCACGGGCTCTCCGGCGCAGTTGATTGGCGTCGTATGACCCCACCCGGCCGAAGAAGAACAGGTTGTGCATCAACGCGATGAGGGCGCGAAGCGCTTCGAGATCTGATCGAGCGGCATCTCGCCACCGCCTGACGCCCAGTTCTCGACCTGTGCCTTACCGCCCCGAGGACTGCCCGTGCGCTACTGCGCCAAGGCCTCTTCAACTGCCCGCACGTCGAGATCGGCGTTGATCTCGTCGATCAGCCTGTTGGTGACGATGGTTGCGGCGTCTACCGGCTGTCGCAGCACGCCGGCCTCGAGCAGCCAGTCCATATAGCTCTGGTAGGTCTCAAGGTTGCTCTCGCCCCAGTTCTCGGTTTCGCCGTTGAGGGTCCATTTGGTTGTCACGGTCGCCAGCATGGCGGTGCCGCGTTCCAACGCTTCCTCGGCATCGAGGCCGGAGGGCACCACCTGCGGATAGACCTCCTGAAAGATCTCCATCGCCCTCCGCGGATCCTTGATCGCAAAGATCGCTCCCATGGTGTAGCCCTGCGCCAGCCGTACCAGAACGTCGGACTGGTTCTCGATCGTCGAAGGCAGCGCCACCATGCTGTTGGCAGGGAAGCTGGCGATCAGCGGATCTTCGATCATGCGCATCGGCAAACCGGCCAGCTCCATCAACGTGTACTGCGTATCCCACTGGCTCACTGCCTGAATCTCGTCGCGCTGCAGTAGCACGACGCTCTGTGCCGGCTGTCCTGACACCACGATGCGGATATCGCGATCCGGGTCGAGCCCGACGCCCGAAACGACAGAGCGTGCGACCACGACGCCGGCGGATGCCATGGACGTGACGCCGATACTGGCGCCCTTGAGATCCTCGTACTTGGTAATCGGACTGTCGGCAGGAACGGCAATCCCGAAGATATTGCGGCGAAACGCGGTGTAGAACACCTGGGTGTTGACGCCGGTCAGGCTGAGCAGGGCAACCGGCTCCGCCGTCGGAACGGCAACGAGGACTTCGCCCGTCGCAACGTTGCGCACGCAGTCCGACGACCCTTGAAAGTTCACCACCTCCACGTCGAGCCCCAGCTTCTCGAACCAGCCAAAGTGCTTCGCCACCGCGAATGGAGCAACGCCATGGGTGATCACGCTGGTACACCAGCCGACGCGTACTCTCGTCTGGGCCTCGGCCGTGCTGGACACGCCCGTCAATACCAGACAAACCGCGCAACTCGCCGCGAACAACATTTCCGCTGCTTTGCCGATCATTTCATGTCTCCTCGGTCGTTTCCTCTGGGCCCCTTGTCGTGTGTTGCAGATTTCAGCGCGGGTCACGCCGGCATGTCCCCTGCCTGCGAAGCGCTGTCGAGCGGCCATCGATTTTGTGCGGCGAGCGGAATCATCGCGCGCATCGCTCCTCAGGACGAAGCCGGTGCAGTCTTGGTGTTGGCCGTGGGACCGGCCCGCTCGAACGACTCCCAAAACAGGACGCGGCGGCGTATGGCAAGCAATGTCCGGTTCAGGGCCAAGCCTATCAGTGCGAGGACGATCAGGATCGAGAACGAACCGCCGATATCCATGACGAAGTTCATGCTCTGCATGAGCATGCCCAATCCCCGCTCGGCGCCGAGGAACTCCGCGACCACCGTTCCGATCAACGAAAGCGTGATGGCGATCTCCAGTCCGGCGAAGATGAAGGGCAGAGCGCTCGGCAGTCGCAGCATGAGGAAGATCTGCCGGTTGGTACCGCCGAGCGAACGGATGAGATCGATCCGGTCCTTATCCGCCGAATTCAGCCCGGAGATGGTGTTGACCATCAGCGGGAAGAATGCGATCAGCGCCGCCGTCACGATCTTTGATGTTATGCCGAGCCCGAACCACAGTACGATCAGTGGAACCAGCGCCACTTTCGGCATGGACAGGAACATCACGACGTAGGGATACATGAAGTAGGCGACGTACTTGTTGAGCGCGACCGCGACGCCGAGCAGGAATCCCAGCCCGCAGCCGAGCATGAATCCCGCCAGAACCTCGAACACCGTAACTGCGATATGCTCGTAGTAGAGCCCGCTGGAGAACCCCTGCCACAGCGCCAGGCCGACCTGGGACGGCGGCGGCAGCACGAATGCGGGGATGCCCAGGAACCGGACGGCCGCCTCCCACAGGCCGAGGATGAGCGCCAGGAGAGCGACGCTGAGAATCCGATTACGCAGGCTGTCGATGGCAGACAGGTCGGGCATCAGTCGGCCGCTCCAACGGAACCGAAATGGGCGCGAATGCGGCGGACATAGTCGCCGAAGGCCGGCGTGTTCATGATGTCGAGCGTGCGTTCGCGGGCGAGATCGATGGTCAGGATCTCGGCGATGCGGCCGGGCCGAGGCGTCATCACGACAACGCGGTCGGCCAGGAAAACGGCCTCGGAGATCGAATGGGTGATGAATAGCACCGTCTTGCTGCGCGCCATCCAGAGCCGCTGCAGTTCGACGTTCATATGCTCGCGGGTCATCGCGTCGAGCGCTCCGAACGGCTCGTCCATCAGCAGCATTGCCGGGTCGTGAACCAGGGCGCGTGCGATTCCTACCCGCTGCTGCATTCCGCCGGACAGTTCGGCCGGATAGCGGTTTTCGAATTCAGCAAGCTTCACGAGATCCAAAAGTTCGCGAGCGCGGTCCAGGTTTCTGCGCCGATCCCGCTTCTGCACGTCGATCGGCAACAGCACGTTCTCGAGCACCGTGCGCCAGGGGAACAGGACCGGCGATTGAAAGACGATGCCAATATCTCGCCTCGGTCCGTCCACGCGTTCGCCACCGAACCAGACGTCACCGGAGCTCGCGGGTATCAGACCGGAGAGAATGCGCAGGAGCGTCGATTTCCCGCAGCCGGAAGGCCCGACGATGGCGACGAACTCGCCCAGCCCGATGTCGAGCGCGATGTTCTGAAGGGCCACGACACCAGAGTCCTCACCACCATAGACCTTTCCAACGCCGGCAATACGAATAAACGGGTCTGGGGCCGATGCTGATTTCGAAGACTGCGCTCTGATGCGTGAACCTCCCAAAATCGCCATGATCGCCCTTTTCCCGGGTGCTATGCGCCGAGCGCTCGTCCGTCTTTCCGATGATCGGCGGCACCGATCATGCTGCCTCGCCCGTGATCGATCCAAAAGTCGCCTCTGCGGCTGCGAAGGCGGCATCAATGGCGTTGCCGCCGACGCGAACGACGGCAAGCCCGAGCATAGAGGCGACGGAATGCGAGGTGCAGACCATTCTGCCTTCGCCGGCCGCAAGGAACTGACCGGGCTTTTCGAAGCTACCCACTGCGATAGGGCTCCGACGAGATCTGCGAGGCGGCGAACGCGAGCCGCGGTCCGATATCGTTCTCGAGGCGGTCGGCACTCACCTCCGAGGGCATCCCGCCACAATTGACCGCCAGCACCGCTCCGTCGGCAGTCACCACTGGCGCGCCGACGGCGAAGACATCCGGCAAACGGTCGCCCAGAGAGATGCAGAAGCCGCGCTTTGCGATCGATTCGAACGCCGCATCGATCCTCGACCGGAGCATGTTCCACTCGGCTTTGCTGTATTGCATGCGAAGCCGCCGCAGCAATGCCTCCCGGTTGGCCTCGGGAAGTCCATAAAGATAGGCGCGGCCCATGGAGGTCGTGGGGATCGGAAGCCGGGCCCCCAAATCGAAACGCGCAGGACGCATATGCGGATGGCGCGCCGTTTCGATCATCACCATCTCCAGCTGGTCGCGCATGCCGAGCGATGCGGGCAAGCGGGAATAATCGGCGAGGTCCTGGAGGACCGGGCGCGCGGCGATGCGGTGCGGCATGCCGGCCAGGAGCGAGTGGCACAGGGCGACGACGCCGGCGCCGAGCTCATATCGCCCGGTGCGCGCCACGAAGGATAAATAACCCAGCGCCACCAGCGTTTCCGTGAGGCGCGAGATGGTCGACCGAGTCAGGCCCGTGCGCTGCGCCAGCTCGGCATTGCTGAGTGACGTCTCGCCGGGCTTGAACGCCCGCAGCACCGCCAGCCCACGAGCCAAGCTCTGCGTCAGTCGCTTGTCGCCACCGGCATCCAGAATCTCGGTGTTCGCCTTGCGCGCCGCGGTCGCGAGCCTGGCCATAGACGCCCCCTGCATTACGAAATTTAATTGCAACATATGAAATTAATCTCGTCAAGCGGCCACCTGCCTCCGTGAGGCTCCATGTCTTGGCGAATGCGTTTTTGCCAATGCCATCGCGGAAGCAGTGACTCAGACAGGCCTTGATTGCACATGTGCTGCATCACAAGGGGCTATCGTCGGTCACGGCGCCCGCGTCGATTTAGTGCTGCCGTTTTTTTGGAGAACATCGCGGCGCAATACGTCGGAAGCACCGATGGATCGGCCGGTGCACTTATGCTCAGAAGCCGGCGGTCAAGGCCGATGGCGCGCGGAAAACTTGCCATTTCTGCCGCAAGCGCCGCACCGGAATTCCCCTGTCGCAGCTTGCGGACCGCATCGATGATGTGATGCAGCGGTACTATGCACCCACTCCTGACGCGCCCGGCACCGAGGGCTATATCATCGATCCGGAGATCGGCTGGGTGCGCCGGGGCACACCTGTCCGCGACGTCATCGCCGAAATCGCGAATGTCAGTGATAGCCTCGCATCCGCCATCGTCGATCACCTCGGGGACAGGTATGCCTGGGATGCGTTTGATGGCGGTTACGAGAATCCATACAGCTCCGAGACTTACGGCACGTTATGCGAATGCGCGAAAACGAGAGCGAGGAATTGCCGTTTTGAATGGGAACGTGTCAGCCTAGCTGAGTGCTGGCGCTGCCCCCAGAAGCACCGGCAATTCC
Organism: uncultured Rhodospirillaceae bacterium; assembly: GCA_964551315.1. Taxonomy (GTDB): domain Bacteria; phylum Pseudomonadota; class Alphaproteobacteria; order Dongiales; family Dongiaceae; genus Virgifigura. The sequence goes on from CAZKCM010000002.1 coordinate 43,697, forward strand.
GCCGCATGCATTGTTAGAGGTGCCGGCCAGCACCGCTGCCCGGCGCGAAAAATCCGCCCTACCCTCTGCTGTCGTCCTTGAACGCCAGCAACGTTGGTTCCTGATACCGTCCGGCCGCGGGACCCGCATGAGCGAAGAGGCGCTCTGGCGCCCGCGCGGCCCCGCGCGCTATCTCGACCGGATCGAGCGCGCCTTCGAGGCGGGACATTTCGTTCTCGCGCCGATACCTGCGCGCTCGTCGGGTTCGAAGAGGCCTTGTCGGTGCGCTTCGCACACGGCCATCATCTGCTGTCGCACGACGCTTCGATTTCGGATTCAGCTTTTCTGACCGCCTACAATTCTCCACCCTCGCGAACGGGCGCGAACCCTGGAGCTCGGTCGGTTGGATTACTCGATTCGATAGGCCACGACCGTCCCGTCCATCATCATCGGGACAAGCGCCAGCCCGTCCGCCGCGACATATTCGAGGTCCGCGCTGCCCTGGTTCAGGTCGAGGAGCCGCTCGGCCTTGCCCGAGGCGTCGATGCGGAACAACGCACCGGCTATCCAGTCGGTCACCAGATAGGCTCCGTTCCCGATCGCCTCGACGCCGTCCAGATTGCCGACCGGCGATCCGTCGCCGAGGCTACGGACGGTCTTGCTTCCGTAATCGACCGTCTTCAAGTGGCCGGGCGTCGTCGTCTCGCCGCTTTCGGTCGTCTCGCCCCAGGCGGCCACGACCAGCCGATCGTCCTCGGCGAGGAGCCCGTTGGGCGACATCAGCGCCTCGTCCCGCAGCCATGGCTCAAAGGTGCCGCTTCCTTCGTTCAGCACATGGATCGTATCGGTCATCATATCGGAGACGAAGACGCGGCCGGCACTGTCCGCGGTGACGTCGTTCAGGAACTTGGCGCCGGCGGCGGGATAGCGGTCGATCACCTCGCCTTCTGCGACGTCGATCGCGACGAGCCGGTCGATGTCCGAGACATAGAGCCGGTTGCCGACCAGCGCCATGCCTTTCGGTGCGTCGAGTCCGGTCACCCATTGCCTCTCTTCGATCTGCCCGTCCCGACCGACCTTCGAGATATGGCCGTTGCCGTCCTTCTCGGTCGGTGAGCCGTTGACGTTCGAGACGTAGAACACGCCGCGTTCCGGGTCGTACAGAACCGACTCCGGCTGCTTGAATCCCGAGATGCGCCAGGCCTCCTCGGGCTGCGCCGCCGCCGCGCCGGCGCCGAGGACGAGGGCCAGCAGGCCGGCGGCCATCGCCCGTTGAACGGGTCGTCGATCGACTTCCATGATCTCGCCTCCTCCCGTATCGGGGCCGTCTGCATAGGCCCCTTCGATCAAGAATAGTCTCAATCCGGGCCGTTGCCGCGCGCGGTCTCCGACAAGAGCCACTCGCGGAAAGCGACAATCTTGGGACGGTCGGCGGTCGCCTCCGGGGCGACGATGTAGAAGGCGAACTCGGAGGGCAGGCAGATGTCGAACGGCTTGACCAGGCGCCCCGCGGCAAGGTCGTCGCCCGCCAGCGCATCGTGGCTCAGCGCCAGGCCCAGCCCGTCGATCGCCGCCTGAAGCATCAGGTTCGAGTAGTTGAAGCTCAAGGCGCGCCGCGGGTTGAGGCCTTCCACCCCGGCGACGGCCAGCCACCGCATCCAGTAATCCTCGTGCCACTCGGAGTCGTACAGCAGGTTATGGCCGGCGATGTCGGCCGGCTCGCGGAGCGGGACCGGCCCGTCCAGCAGCTTCGGGCTGCAAACGGGGTAGAGGCTCTCGGGCAGCAGGGGATCGATCCGCAGCCCCGGCCAGCCGCCCCGCCCGTATCGAATCGCCAAGTCGACCTCGTCCCGCGCGAAGTCGGCGAGGGCTTCGGTCGCGGAGATCCTGACGTCGATCTCGGGGTGTCGCTCGCGGAACCGGCGCAGCCGCGGCACCAGCCACTTGGCGGCCAAGGACGGGATGACGCTGACGACCAGTGGCCCGCTCTCCTCGGCTTGGCGCAGCTGCCTGGACGCATCGGCCAGCCGCTCGAAGGCCTCGACGACCGGCTTCAGATAGGCCTGCCCCGCTTCGGTCAGAGCGATCGTCCGGTTGAGACGACGGAACAGAGGCACGCCGAGCCATTCCTCCAGTGCCTTGATCTGATGGCTGACGGCGCTGTGGGTCACATGCAGCTCCTGCGCCGCCTTCGTAAAGCTCAGGAGCCGTGCCGCGACGGTGAAGTAGTGCACCGCTTTGAGCGGCGGCAGGCGTTCGGCCATGGCCGATACTCGCTTGAGATTAACTAACAGATCCTATGAGAAAGGATCGTTTGTCGGCAACAAGAAAGGGCATCATCCTGTCACACAGGAAAAGAACAATATCGATCCCGTCAACCCGATGAGTCGTCAACGCAATGCGGCTCCTGTATATGAGGAAGACAATGACGACCCGATCTTTGAAAACATGCCCCGACGGCATCTGCGCGGCGGCTCCGGAGACAATCGGGTCTCGCCGATCGGCACAGGGATTTGTTCCGACGCTGGTTGCGGCCTTTGATGCCGGCCTCGGTCTGATGGTCGACGCCCTGATCACCTGGCAGCAGCGACGATCCGATCGGCTGCGGCTTCAGAGCATGGACGATCACATGCTGCGCGACATCGGCCTCAGCCGCGCCGATGTCGAGGCCGAGGTGGCGAAACCTTTCTGGCGGGCCTAATGCGTCCGGGGCGCTCCGCGAGGCGAAGGACGGGCCGTTGAACGGCGACTATTTTCGCCGCCTGGCGCGCTACAATGCCTGGGCGAACCGCAGGCTGTACGAGGCCTGCGGCCGCCTCGCGCCGGAGGACTATTTCGCGTCCCGGCCATCGTTCTTCGGCTCGATCCATCGGACGCTGAACCACATCCTGGTGGCGGATCGCATCTGGCTCGGCCGGCTCGAAGGTCGGCCCAGCGGAGTCTCCGCGCTCGATCAGGTCCTGTTCGCGGATTTTGCAAGCCTCCGCGCCGCTCGAATAGAGGAGGACGCACGCATCCTCGCCTTCGTGAACGGACTCTCCGATGCCGCGCTCGGTACAACGCTCTCCTACCGGAACATGGCCGGGGAGGCGAAGGAGACGCCGCTCGTCTGGGTGCTCGCCCACATCTTCAACCATCAGACCCACCACCGCGGCCAGGTGCACGGCATGCTCTCGGGCACGGCGGTGGCACCGCCGCCCCTGGATCTTCTCTATTTTCTGCCGGAGGACCGCGGCTGAGCCGAGGCGGATCTCACGCCGGCTGAGCGGTGGGGGTGGAGAGGACCTCGGGGCGATAGTAGAGCCAGACGCTGGCCGGGGGCAGATTGTGGAGGACGCGGTCCTTCACTTCGCCGATCAGGCCCAGCTCCCGCCGCGACAGCGGCGAGAACAGCCCGTAGGTGAACTGGATGAATGGCGCTCCCGAGCGGAGCAGGGCGAAGCTCTGCTCGACGATCTGCCGCCGGACCGGTTTCCGCATCGTCAGGATCGGCAGGCTGGATACGACGGCACAGGCCTGCCCGATTCCATAGGGCCGCAGCGCCTCGACGAGACGGGCCGCATCGCCGAGGACCACGGTGGCTTCCGGATACTGGTCGCGAAGCAGGCGGTGCAGGGTGGGGTCGCGCTCAACCACCACGAGGCGATCGGCCGCCACTCCGGCCTTGAGAAGCGCCCTGGTGACCGCGCCGGTGCCGCCGCCGAGTTCGATCACCGGTCCCTCGGCCTGCTGGGGCACCAGTCGCGCCATCGCTTCTGCCAACTCCCGGCTGCTCGGTCTGACGGCGCCGATCCGCAATGGATCCTTCAACCAAAGCTTAAAGAGCAGACTCGATTGGCTGAGCATGAACTGAAATCTGCCTTTCCAGATACCGGGGAGGGAGGTTGCCGTCATGCGATCCGTCCGGCCGGCGGGCACGACGACACGGATGGTTACTTAGCAGTCGGTCGGGCCATACGCCAGGGCATCCACCATGTCAAGAAAGTGACAATTCGGTAACGCTTGTGCCCGATTCCGAGCGCAACGCCGCCTAGGGTTCCGCGGCCCCGGTCGTCAGCACGACCTTGCCGATCGATCTGCGGTCGCGCAGGAGAGCCAGGGCGCTGCTCGCCTCCGCGAGATCCAGGCAATGGGAAACATGCGGCTTCAGCCGCCCGGTGCGATACCAGTCGAACAGGTCCGCAAACGCATCCGCCATCAGCGCAGGGCGGTGCTTCCGGTACGACCCCCAGTAAAGACCGAACACGGCCAGGTTCTTCACCAGCAGGATGTTTGCCGGGATCTGCGGCACCGTGCCGCTGGCGAAGCCGATGGTCACGAGCCGCGCCCCCCAGTTCACGCATCGGAGCGAGGCGTCGAAGGCCGCGCCGCCGACCGGATCGTAGACCACGTCGACGCCGCCGCCGTCGAGGATCTCCTTGACCCGGGTGCGAATGTCCTCCTGGCGATAGTCGATCAGGTGGTCCGCCCCGTGGGCGGCGGCGACCGACAGCTTGTCCGGGCCGCCGGCCGTAGCGATGACGGTGGCGCCCAGCGCCTTGCCGATCTCGACCGCCGTCAGGCCGACGCCTCCGGCTGCCCCGTGGACCAGTACCACCTCGCCGGGCCTGAGATCGGCGCGCCAGCGCAAGGCACCGTATGAGGTGCCGTAGGCGATCGCGAACCCAGCCGCGGTCGCGAAATCCATCTCCGCCGGAAAGGGGAAGACGTCCGTCTCGCGGGCGATCGCCTGCTCGGCGAAGGCGCCGTGGTCGAGGAGCGCGACGACCCGGTCACCCGGTCGGACCCGCGTCACGCCGGGCCCGCAGCCCGTCACCAACCCCGCCGCCTCGAGGCCCGGGGTGAAGGGCAGGGGCGGCTTCTCCTGGTAGCGGCCGGAGATCATCAGAAGGTCGGCGAAGTTCACGCCGGCCGCGTGCACCGCGATGGACACTTCTCCGGGACCGGGATCGGGCAGGGGCGGGGGCTCGGCGAGGACAAGGTCCTCCGGTCCGCCCCAGGCCTGGCAAAGAACGGCGCGCATGCGGGGTGCTCCTCAATCGGCGCAGAGCGGGCAGCCGGCGGCTGGGCGGACCCGGCCGGTCTCGATACCGGCGCGATTCAGAACGGGCGGCGTCAGCATATCCGACAGCGCCTGCTCCTGCTCTGCGGACAAGAGCCTCAGATGGCGCAGCACGCAGCCCATGGCGACCTCTGCCGCGCGGCCGGCGCCGTCGTCTACCTTGAGGGCGACGCCGAGTCCCAGCGTCGGCAGCGCTGCGGCGTAGACACCTTCCGCGCCGGTCTTGACGGCGACGGCATTGCCGGCCACCTCCATTACCGCCGTGCAGAACCGGCCGGTGCCGGCCACCAGGAAGGGTTCGGCCGTCATCGCCGCGAGGATCCGCCGGGCTGCAGCGGCCCGGGCCGGCGGCAGGTGGTCGGGGTCGGCGAGCCGCGCCATCGCCATTGCGATGTTGCCGAGCGGAATGCCGATGACCGGAATTCCGCAACCGTCGATCCCGCGCGGCGCGTCGCCCAGGTCGAGTCCGGCCATCTGCTCGAGCAGGCCGAGGATGCGCTGCTGCACCGGATGCTCAAAGCGGATGTAGCCCTTGATCGGTTCGCCGAGATGCCGTGCCGTGGTGAGGAAGCCGGCATGCTTGCCGGAGCAGTTGTTGTGAGCGGGCGTCGGGCTCGCCCCGGCGCGCAGCAGCGCCTCGGCCGAGGGCGCGTGATAGGGCAGGTGGACGCCGCATTCGAGATCGGCGAGGCCGCAGCCGATCCGCTCCAGCCAGGCGGTCACGATCTCGACGTGGCGCGGCTCGCCGCTGTGGGAGGCGCAGGCAAGCGCGATCTCGGCGGGCCCGAGGCCGAAGGCGTCGGCCGCGCCGCTCTCGACCAGCGGCAGCGCCTGCAGCGGCTTGATTGCCGAGCGGCCATAGACCGGCCGCTCGATGTCGCCCCAGGCGCGGACGACTGTCCCCTCAGGGTCGACGATCGCCACGGCGGCGCGATGGCGGCTCTCCACCATGCCGCCGCGCGTGACCTCGACGACCAGGGGATTCGCCGCCGGGTCGCCGGTCGGCGGTTGAACGTTCGCGTTGGAGGTGGGCATCGGTCAGGACATCGTGGCGCGGTTCGATCAGCAAGCACCTTGCCTTGGTGAGGGGCCGCATGCAAGGCTTTGCCGGCTTTTCGGAATGCGAATGGAGGCCATGCGCGGCTATTTCGGAATCGGCGTCGAGGGCATCAGCAAGCCGTTGAACCTCGGCAATCTCCTGCGCTCTGCCCACGCTTTCGGTGCAAGCTTCGCCTTCGTGATCGCCCCCACCTTCGACGCGCGCGGCGTGAAGCAGTCGGACACGTCGAAGGCCGTCGCCAACCTGCCGTTCCACGTCTTCCCGGACGTGGAGTCGCTGACGCTTCCGGTCGGCTGTCAGCTCGTCGGCCTCGAGCTGGTGCCGGACGCCATCGATCTGCCGAGCTTCCGCCACCCCATGCGCGCCGCCTATGTGCTGGGGGCGGAGCGGGCCAGCTTGTCGCCGGCGCTGATCGAGCGCTGCGACTATGTCGTCCGCATCCCCGGCCGGTTCTGCATCAACCTGGGCGTCGCCGGTGCGATCGCGATGTACGACCGAATGCTGAGCCTCGGCCGCTTCGCCGAACGGCCGGTCCGGGCCGGAGGCCCGCCCCCGGCGCCGCCGACCACCCATGTCCACGGCGAACCGATCTGGAAGAAGAAGCAGCGGCGCCGCGACGGCGCGCCGGAATGAGCGGCGGTGCGCGACCGTTCGAGCGGTCCGGCTCAGAATGCGCTGAAGCGGTTGACGAAGCGGCCGAGCAGCCCGAGCAGCCCGGTCAGCCGCACCGGCCCGTCGGTGACGAGGAGGCAGAGGCACTCCTCGTCCGGATCGATCACCTGGCGGTGCGTCACCGTTTCGTCGGCGAACCGCACGTCGCCGCGGCGGCAATGACAGTGTTCGTCGGTGAAGCCGCCGGCCAATACCAGCATTGCCTCGGTGCCGGCGTGGGTATGCCGCGGGATCGACGTGCCGGGCTGGGCGCGCAGCAGCCGCGTCCGGACCGGGTGGCGGCCCAACCTCAGATCGGCGATCCGCAGGCCGGGCTTGACCGACGCCCAGCGGAGGCGGTCCAGGCCGCCGTTGATATAGGAGCACAGCGGTTGCGGCAGCCGGGGATCCGCCGCCACCGGTGCCGGTCTCGCCGCGGGGCGCGGCGCGGTGGCCGCCTCGTCCAGCCGGCGGAAGACCGCCGCCAGACAATCGGGGGCGATCGGTGCCGGCGGCAACTCCTCGAGGAGGATACCGCCGAGGGCTTCGTAGTCCCGGACCTCGTCCCGGCATCCCGGACAGAGCGTCAGATGGGTCGCCACCAGAAGCGAAAGCGGCTCGCTCAGCGCGCCGGACGCGTAAGCCACCAGAACCTCTTCGCTCGGGTGGTGCGTGGCCATCTCAGGCGATGTCCTCGAGCAGCCGGCGCAGCCGCTGCAGGGCAAGGCGCAGCCGTGACTTCACCGTGCCGAGCGGAAGCCGGGTCCGCGCGGCGATCGCCCCGTGGGATTGGTCGTCGAAATAGGCCATCCGGACCAGCTCCGCCTGCTCCGCCGGCAATGCCCGGAGGGCGCGTCGCACACGGATTGCGGCTTCGGTGCCGGCGATGCGCTCCTCGGCCGACTCCGGAGGGGTGGGGACGAGGGTGGGATCGGTCGGGTCGATGGACGGCCGCCCTTCGCGGCGAAGCGCGTCGATGCGCTTGTTCCGGGCGATGGTGAAGATCCAGGTCCCGACGCTGGCCTGATCCGGATCGAAGCGGTCAGCGTGTTGCCACACCATGATCATCGCTTCCTGCGTCAACTCCTCTGCCAGCGCCGGATCGGCGCCGAGGCGCATCAGATAGGTCTTGATGCGCGGGGCGAAGTGCCGAAACAGCTCCGCGAATGCGGCGCGGTCGCGATCGCGGGCCACGGCCCGAACGAGCTCGTCGAGCGTTCGGCGGCCCGATGGTTCCCCGGGTGCCGCCCCGGACGACGACCCGGGTCCGTTGTCACGCTCCATGCCCCAATCTAAGGCCATGGCCGGTCCGCTCACAAGCGGCCGGGCCCGCGCCGCCGAAGGCGCGTCGCGATGCCCCGGGGCCGAAAGCTCTCAAGGCCCTTGCAACCGGGAGGCGCGTTCCGTTAAAGCCTGTTACGCGGCCCGGGCCGCCCTGGATCACCCGGCGGGACCGTTTGCGCGACTCGTAGGACTGCGCCCCGACCGCCGGGCGCAAGGTGCATTGCCGGTTTGCCGGCCGCGGGCAGCAGAAATCACGAAAAAGGTGTAGTTTGACCGGTATGAAACCTTTCCGTCTGATCCTTTCCCTTGCCGTCGGCCTGGGCGTTGCGGGTACCGCCCTCGGCGCCCCGGAGCCAAAGGCGATCGGCCAGTTCGAGAACTGGTCGGCGGTGACATTCGAGGAGGAGGGCAACCTCGTCTGCTATATCACCAGCGAACCCGTCAAGGAGGAAGGCGACTACACGAAGCGCGGCCGTGTCTACGCGCTGGTTACGCATCGGCCGGCGAACGATTCCTTCGACGTGGTCACCTTCATCGCCGGTTATACCTTCCAGGACGGGAGCGAGGTGACCGCCGAGATCGGCGACGCGACCTTCACGCTCTTCACCAATGAGGACGGCGCCTGGGCGATGGACTCCGAAACCGACCGGAATTTGGTCCAGGCGATGATCAAGGGGCGCGATATGGTCGTTCGCGGCGTGTCCTCGCGCGGCACCAAGACGACCGATACCTATTCGCTCATGGGCTTCTCCCGCGCCTATCGGGAGATCAACAAGGCCTGCAACGTCTCGCGCTAGCCGCACGCCGATCTGGATCGCCTGACCGGGAGCGACGGAAGAACGGGGATGAACCGCCGATGAGCAGCGCAGGACACGCCCTTCGGTTCGCGCCGCCGCAGACGGCCGACGGTCGCATCAACCTCGTGGGCCTGAGCCGCGAGGAGCTTGCGGCGGAGCTGGCATCGATCGGTGCGCCTGCCTTCCGCGCCCGCCAGCTCTGGCACTGGATCTATCACCGCGGCGCGACCGACTTCGGCGTCATGACGTCGCTGGCAAAGGGCTTCCGCGCCCGGCTGGCCGAGCGTTACGTCATCCAGCGCCCGGCCGTCGCGGTCGCCCGGCAGTCGGTGGATGGCACCCGGAAGTGGCTGTTGCGCTTCCCCGACGGCCAGGAGGTCGAGACGGTGCACATCCCCGAGGAGGACCGCGGCACGCTCTGCGTCTCCTCGCAGGTCGGCTGCACGCTCACCTGCCGGTTCTGCCACACCGGCACGCAGAAACTGGTGCGCAACCTGTCGGCGGCGGAAATCGTGGGCCAGGTCATGATGGCGCGCGACGCACTTGGCGGATGGCCGTCGCCGCAGGACGGCCGGCTGCTGTCGAACATCGTCATGATGGGTATGGGCGAGCCGCTCTACAACTACGAGAACGTCGCCAAGGCTCTGAAGATCGTCATGGACGGTGAGGGCATCTCGATCTCGAAGCGACGGATCACCTTGTCGACCGCCGGGGTGGTGCCGATGATCCGGCGCTGCGGCGAGGAGCTGAACGTGAACCTCGCCATCTCGCTCCACGCGGTGACCGACGAGCTGCGCGACCGGATCGTGCCGATCAACCGGAAGTATCCGATCGCCGAGCTGCTCGACGCCTGCCGCAACTACCCCGGCCTGAGCAACGCCCGGCGCATCACCTTCGAATATGTGATGCTGCGCGACGTGAACGATTCGCCGGCCGATGCGCGCGCGCTCGTGCGCCTGCTGAAGGGCATCCCCGCGAAGGTGAACCTGATCCCGTTCAACCCCTGGCCCGGCTCGCCCTTCGAGCGCTCGACCGAGGAGGCGATCGCGCGGTTCAGCCAGATCGTCTTCGATGCCGGCTACGCCTCGCCGGTCCGCACGCCGCGCGGCGAGGACATCATGGCCGCCTGCGGGCAGCTGAAATCGGAAAGCGTGCGCCTTCGGGCGTCCGAACGCGCGGCCGCCGCCCACGGGTGACGGGGTGACGCGGCCGGCGGTTCTGCCGGTCCTTCCGGACGTCGTCGCACGGAATCTGCGCGTCCTGTTCTGCGGGATGGCCGCCGGCACCCGGTCGGCCGCGGTCGGCGCCTACTACGCCGGCCCCGGAAACAAGTTCTGGCCCATCCTTCACAAGGCCGGCCTGACCGACACCCTTCTCCGGCCGCAGCAGTTCCGCGCGGTTCTGCGCTATCGGATCGGGCTCACGGACCTGGTCAAGACGCGGTCGGGCAGCGACCGGGCCATCCGGGTCGAAGAGGAGGATCGCGCCCGGTTGACGGCCCTGGTCGGCGCCTATGCGCCGCGCGTCCTCGCCTTCGTCGGCAAGAACGCCGCGCGCAGCTATCTGGGTGGCGTCGCGGTCGGCTATGGCCTCCAGACTTGGCACCCGGACGGCAGCGACGGCGCGGTGTTCGTCCTCCCCTCTACCTCGGGCGCCGCGAACGGTTTCTGGGACGAGGGGCCTTGGTTCGATCTGGCGGCCTATCTACGTGATGGTCGATGAATGGCGACACGCCGACGCGCCGAAACCGGGGCCGAGGGATGCGCCGATGGGCGTGCCTCGTCGTGGCGGCATTGCTGCTGGCGGCGGCCGAAGCGCCCGCGCGCGAGGCGGACCTCGCCGGCTGGGACGGCACCCGATGGGGCATGACCGAGGCCGAGCTGGGGGCGCTGTTCGGCAAGCGGCTGCGGCGCGTCGATCCGCCGCTCGTCTATGACGACGCCACCGTGGGCCGGTTCCTGCCGGAGGCCGAGTTCGGCGAACTGCCGTTTCGCGCCCTGTTCCAGATGGACGAGGAAGGCCGTCTGCAGCAGGTGCTGCTGGAACGCCGCGACGCGCGGGCGACGCCCGCCGCCTTCGCGGCCGCGCTCGACGAACTCCAGGCCCGGTACGGCGAAGCCGATCTCGTCTGCGGCACGCCGGTGCGGGGGCAGGACACGTCACCGGTCGAGCGGGAGCGGGTCTGGATCCTGCCGACCACCACGGTCCACCTCTCCTGGCTCGATTACCGGGGCGGCATTCTCTATCACGACCCGTCCCAGGACCTCACCGATCCCCTGGTTCCCGAACTCGAGAAGCGGCTCTACAGCCGGCGCAGCCTGCCGCGGCGGCTCCTCTTGCGCTTCCACCCGACGGCGCGCAAAGAGCTGATGAGCGCGGACTGCCGGCCGCCGGCGCCGTGATATCGCGCCGCGCGGGTTACGCGGCGACCTGCCCTTTGACGGCCCAGGCGCGCGCGATCAGCGATATGCCGCCGCCCGCGCGGCGCGGCAGCCGTTCCGCGAGCCGGGCCCGCGGGGCCGACCGCGCCACTCGCTCGCAGTCCCGGTCCGGGGCCTTGCGGAGAAGGGCGGTTTGCCTATACTCCGCGCGCTCCTTCCACCTAATCTCCGCGCGAAAGGGCCCGTCATGCATCGCGACGTCAAGAAGGTCGTGCTCGCCTACTCCGGCGGCCTTGACACCTCTGTCATCCTCAAATGGCTGCAGGAAACCTATGGCTGCGAGGTCGTGACCTTCACCGCCGATCTCGGCCAGGGCGAGGAGCTGGAGCCCGTGCGTCGGAAGGCCGAGATGCTGGGCATCAAGGAGATCTATGTCGAGGACCTGCGCGAAGAGTTCGTCCGCGACTACGTCTTTCCGATGTTCCGCGCCAACGCGCTCTACGAGGGCGTCTATCTGCTCGGCACCTCGATTGCCAGGCCGCTGATCGCCAAGCGCCAGATCGAGATCGCCGCCGAGACCGGCGCCGATGCCGTGGCCCATGGCGCCACGGGCAAGGGCAACGACCAGGTGCGGTTCGAGCTCGGCTACTACGCCCTCAATCCTAACATCAAGGTGATCGCTCCCTGGCGCGAATGGGACCTCACCTCGCGGACGAAGCTCATCGAGTTCGCGGAGAAGTACCAGATCCCGATCGCCAAGGACAAACGCGGCGAGGCGCCCTTCTCCGTCGACGCCAACCTGCTGCACATCTCGGCCGAAGGGAAGGCGCTCGAGGACCCCTGGTACGAGCCGGAGGAGTTCGTCTACAGCCGCACCGTGGCGCCGGAGGCGGCGCCCGACAGGCCCACCTATGTGGAGATCGAGTTCGAGCGTGGCGACCCCGTCGCGATCGACGGGGAACGCCTGTCGCCGGCCAGCCTGCTCACGCGGCTCAACCGGCTCGGCGGCGAGAACGGCATCGGCCGCGTCGATCTGGTGGAGAACCGGTTCGTCGGCATGAAGTCGCGCGGCGTCTACGAGACGCCGGGCGGCACGATCCTGCTTGCCGCGCATCGGGCGATCGAAAGCCTGACGCTCGACCGCGGCGCCGCCCACCTCAAGGACGAGGTGATGCCGCGCTACGCCGAGCTGATCTACAACGGCTTCTGGTTCTCGCCGGAGCGGGAGATGCTGCAGGCGCTCATCGACAAGAGCCAGGAGCCGGTCACCGGGACGGTGCGCCTCAAGCTCTACAAGGGCGCGGTGCACGTGGTCGGCCGCAAATCGCCGAACTCGCTCTACAGCCTCGCCCACGTCACCTTCGAGGAGGACCAGGTCTACGACCAGCGCGACGCCGAAGGCTTCATCAAGCTGAACGCGCTGCGCCTGCGCCTCTTGAAGAGCGCCCGCCGCTAGAACCGCACGGAGAGCTGCGCCGCGAAGAGGTTCGCGCCGAGGTCGTCATAGTCGCCGACCAGGCGGCCGGCGCCGGGGTTGCTGATGTCGACCTCGACGTCCTCCGAGAAGGAATGCATGTACCCGATGTCCAGGCGGACGGTGTCGGACAGGCGATAGCCGGCCCCGACGCCCACCAGGACCCGGTCGCCGACGACGAGGCGCGGCCGCTGGAACTCGTCCGGGATCGGGCTCTCGTCATAGGCGATGCCGGCCCGCAGCACCCATCGCTCCGTTGGCCGAAAGGCCGCGCCGAGAGAGATCCGGACGGTGTCGTCCCAGTCCTGCTCTTCGACGATTGCGGGTTGAAGCGGGTTGTCGAACTCGACGGCGAGTTCGTCGAAGCGGCTCCAGCGCGTCCAGGTCACGTCGGCCAGCAGCGCCCATCGCGGGGTGACGTCGTAATAGGCGCTGAGCGAGACGGACTCCGGCAGCGTGACCTCCGTGCTGCCGCCGGTGTCCGTGAAGAGGCCGGCGGCTTGGATGGGGGCGGCGGCGGCCGGCGCGTCGAAGTCCGCGTCGACGTCAACATCGTGCTTCACCCGCGACCGGTAGGTCAGGCCGAGCCGCAGGCGCGGGCTCGGTTCGTAGAGCAGGCCGAGATTGTATCCGACGGCCCAGTTGTCGCCGGACAGGGTGGCGCGGCCGTCCAGCGCCTGCGGGAAGCCGAGCAGCGAGCCGAAGTCGATCGCGTTCGAAAGCTCCGCGTCGAGATACTGGACGTCGATGCCGCCGCCGATCGACAGGGTCTCCGTCAGGCGATAGGCGATCGCGGGATTGATGTTGACCACCCTGAGGTCAGCCTCGATGGTGTGGTAGCGGCCGACCCAGTCCGGGTCGTAGTCGGTGCCGAGGCCGAAGGGGACGCTCACGCCGATGCCGAGCTTGAGCCGCTCCGAGACGCCGGTGGTCAGATAGAGCGTCGGAACGAAGGCGTCAGAAGAGAAGGCGCCGCCGTCCCCACCGGTCAGCGGGACCGCGCCCAGGCTCGAGCCCGCGTTGTCGAAATCGCCCGTCGGCTCGATATAGATGCCGGACAAGGCTGCCTGCGTGCCGGAGAGGCGCGTCATGCCAGCGGGGTTGTAGAAGACGGTCGCCGGGTTATCGGCAAGTGCGGCGCGCCCGGCCTGTGCGGTCCCGAGGGCCACGGCGTCCTGTTCCTCGATCGCGAAGCCGGTCGCGTGAACGGGCCCTGCCACGCAGATGGTGACGATCAGGGGCGCAATGCCCGAACACGGCCAAAGGCTCCACCTCCGGGTGGCGAGAGGTACGTTCATCGGCGGTTCCCCTATCGCGCGGGTGCGGCGGGCGATTGCGCGGCCAACGTCTTGGCAGCCTGGCGCCGACGCACCGTTCCGCTGCTTAGAACAGCCGGACGGGGCGAAGAGTTCCCGACGGAAAGCGGCGGCCGACCGTCGTCGGTCGGGAGGCGGGCTTTCTGACGCGGATCAGAACGCAGATCAGCCGGGAAGAGGCGACGCGCCGAAGAGGTGCGGGTGAAGGGCGAGGAGCACGACGTAAAGCACGGCCGCCAGGGCGATCCGCCACCAGCCGATTTCGGTGAGGCTCAGGCGCGTCCGGCCAGCAAGGAGCGCGGCGAAGGGCAGGTTCGAGGTGACGGCGGCGAACCGCTCCCAATCGCGGCCCCAGGCCCGGCGCTTCCTGCGGTCGATGGCGAGGGTGCCGCCCAGGGCCAGCACCGCCATCGATCCGAACAGGATGACCGACGCGACATCGCCGTTGACGATCAGATGGGTAAGCGCCCAGAGCCCGATCGCCCACATCACCGGATGCCGGGTGACGGCAAGGATGCCCGGCGCCGGCCGCGCCTCGTCATAAGGCTTTCCGGGTACGACCGCGGTCGGGTTCGGCTGCGTATAGCCGCCGACCAGGAGCAGCAGCGCCAGCGGCATGACCAGAAGCGGCAGCCACGCCGCACCCCCCGGCGCCGACCAGAGCGGCAGGAAGGGCGCGCGCCCGTAACTCCAGAGCAGCCAGGCGAACAGGATCAGGGCGACCGCGGAGTAGAGCGCGGGAAAAAGACGCTCTCCGACGAGGGAGATGAGCCGCGCCCGCAGCGGCGCGCTCGACAGCAGAAAGTGGCTGCCGACGAAGAACGCCGCCGCAAGCCCCAGCTCGGCCAGGCCGCCGACCATCGCCCAGCGACCGCCGGCGCGCCTATGCCGGAAGCTCGATCCCGCGCTGGCGGGTCGCCGCCGTCAGCGTGTTCTGCAGCAGGCAGGCGATGGTCATCGGGCCGACACCGCCCGGCACGGGCGTGATGCCGGCGGCGCGTTCGACGGCTTCCTCGAAAGCGACGTCGCCGACCAGCCGCGCCTTGCCGTTGGTACCAGGCACCCGGTTGATGCCCACGTCGATGACGGTGGCGCCTTCGCCGATCCAGTCGCCGCGGACCATCTCCGGCCGGCCAACCGCCGCGACCACGATGTCGGCGCGCCGGCATTCCTCGGCCAGCTCGCGCGTGCGCGAATGGGCGATGGTGACGGTGCAGTTCTCCTGCAAAAGAAGCAACCCCATCGGCTTGCCGACGATGTTCGACCGGCCGAGCACCACCGCCCGCTTGCCGGACAGGTCGCCCAGCCGGTCCTTCAGCAGCATGAGGCAGCCGAGCGGCGTGCAGGGCACCATGCCGACCCCGCCGGTGGCGAGCCGACCGGCATTGACGACGTGGAACCCGTCGACGTCCTTGTCCGGGTCGATCGCGTTGATGACGGCCTGCGGGTCGATCTGCTTGGGCAGCGGGAGCTGAACCAGGATGCCGTGCACCGCGGGGTCCTCGTTCAGCCGGTGCACGAGGTCGAGGAGCTCGGCCTGGCTCGTCTCCTTGGGCAGGCGGTGCTCGAAGGAGTTCATGCCCGCCTCCTCCGTCTGCTTGCCCTTGTTGCGGACATAGACCTGGCTCGCCGGATCGTCGCCGACCAGAACGACCGCCAGTCCGGGCGTCAGATCGTGCTGCGCCTTGAGCGCGGCGACCTGTTGGGCGATGCGCCTGCGCAGCCCCTCCGCGAAGCCCTTGCCGTCGATGATCTTGCTGTTGCTCCGTTTGCTGTCGTTCATGGTCCGCCTCGGTTCTTGTCGTTGGAAATCTCGGCGTGCGGCGGCCGGCTCAGCGGCCGGGTTTCCCCATCCGGTCGGCGAGCCAGCGTTCGAGCCGCTGTGCCAACGCTTGCGGTTCGCCCGCGACATGGAGCAGCTTGCGCCGGTCCGCGGCCCCCGCGATCACCGAGACGGCCGATTTCGGCACCCCCCATTCGCGCGCCAAAAGCCTGACGAGGGCCGCGTTCGCCTTGCCGTCCTCCGGCGGCGCGGTCACGGAGACCTTCAGCGCGACGCTGCCCTCGGCGTCCTGCATCGTTCCGGTCACCCGGTCGGCGGAAGCGCGCGGAGTCACGCGGACACGGACCCGTAGCCCGTCGGCCGTAACCGCGAAGGGCAGGGCTGCATGCGCTTGCGCCTCGGCACCGGTGTTCAAAACAGAAAATACTCGATCAACAGGTTCTGAAGGAAGACCAGCAGCAAGATCAGGACCACTGGCGATATGTCGATTCCGCCGAGGTTCGGCAGCACGCGGCGGATCGGCCGGAGGGCCGGCTCGGTGATTCGATAGAGGAAATCGCCGAGCATATAGACGAACCGGTTCCGCGTGTTGATCACGTTGAAGGCGACCAGCCAACTTAGGATGGCCGACGCGATCAGCAGCCAGATGTAGATCTCGATCACGGAGTTGATGAGCAGGATGAGGGACCGCATCGCCGACCGCGCTGGTGAACACCGAAGGTTGCCGCGAAACTAGCCTTCCCGGGGGCGCCATGCAAGCTTGCGACGCTTGACAGGGACCGCTCTCACCGCCCATATATCCGGCTCCCGAACCAGTCGGGGCCGTAGCTCAGCTGGGAGAGCGCCTCGTTCGCAATGAGGAGGTCAGGGGTTCGATTCCCCTCGGCTCCACCAATTACCGGAACTTCCCAAGTCGCAGGCGAAATGGCTTGCCGCCGCTCGGCGGTCCGCATTCCGGCCCCGGCTCCTTCTATGGGAACAGGGCAGCTGCGTATGACCGCTGCCGCCCGTCGATCCCCTTGGCTGGGCCCTCGACCGGGCGCCGTCGTCAGGCCGATCGTCGCCGGATCAGCCGATAGGCGGCAAGGATGATGATCGCGCCGACCACGGCGCCGATGAAACCTGCCGCTTCTCCCTGGGCGTACCAGCCGACCGCTTGGCCAAGCCAGGTGGCGAGAAAGGCGCCGGCAACGCCGAGGACGGTCGTGATGATGAAGCCGCCGGGGTCCTTGCCCGGCATCAACAGCTTTGCAACGATTCCGGCCAGCAAGCCGATGATAATGGTCCAAATGATCCACATGGCGCGGCCCTTTCGGCAGTGCAGGCGAGCAAAATTTCTTCCGCTCGAGGATAACCGGTTCTTTGACCGGACGTTAACCACCTATTAACATTTATTAACGATCACGATCCTTGACCATTGGTTGGGGAGATAGTTCGTGCGTCAGCAAGATAGCAATGTCGTACCGTTCCCGACCCGGCCGGCTCGCGCGATGCGGCCGGTCGATTCGTCGGGTGCGGACGCCGTCGGCAATGCGGCGCGGGCGGGTGCCGCTGCCGCCGAGGCCGTCGCCGATATCCTCGGCGCGCATATGCAAGCCTCGGTGGAGGGCGACTCGCTGGCCCTGTCCAAGGCGACCAATGCTGGCGTCCTCTGGGGTGCGGTTCTGGGCATCGCCCGGCGCCATGGGCAAATCCCTGCCCTTGCCGCCCTCGAGCACGTCGTCGAACGGCTGCGCAAGGATCCGCAGGGGCTGATCACCGAGCCGCAGCACCAGCCGGTCGAGGACGGGACGGCCCGCGCCGTTCGGGCACTGCTGGCCTAGCCCTCGACGGGCGCCCTGGCGCCGTTGCCGCCGTGCCCCGGCCTGGGCGTCAATGCGCGACCAGGACATCCACCTTCCCGCGCCGCCCGATTACGGTGGCCGAGACCTCGGTCGGCTGACGGCGGAAATCTACATCGACCGAGGCGTCTCCCACGGAAATGTCGCGAATCGTCACCCGCTCCAGGAAGGGCGGCAGCACGGGCCGGTGGAAACGGACTTGCCGCGCGGGAATGTCGAAGCTGATTCCAAGGCAGGAGGCCAACAGGCTCGCGACCGTCGTGCTGGCCCAGGCCTGCGGCGTGCAGGCCACCGGATAGAGCACGGGCCCCTCCGATGCACGCCGGTTGAATCCGCAGAACAGCTCCGGCAGCCGGTGCTGTTCCATGAAGATCGCCGCGTTGAACAACCCGGTCAGGATCTTCAACACCTCCTGCTTGAAGCCGTAGCGCGCCAGGCCCATGGCGATCAGGGCATTGTCGTGCGGCCAGACCGAGCCGTTGTGGTAGGACATCGGGTTGTACCGGGCCTCGCCCTCGGCGACGGTCCGGATGCCCCAACTGCAGAAGAAATCGGTCGACATCAGGGTTTGGGCGACTCGCGCCGCCCGCTCGGGCGAGGCGATGCCGCAGAGCAGCGCATGGCCGGCGTTGGAGGCGCGGACGCGGCACAGCTGCTTATGGCGATCGAGGGCGAGACCATAGGTGCCGAGCTCATCGCACCAGAAAGTGGCCTCGAACCGCTCGCGCAGCCGTTCGGCCTGCTCCATCCAGGTCTGCGCCTGCACGATCCGGCCGAGCGCAGCGGCGAGCCGTGCCGCCGCCTGCTTGGCCGCGAACACATAACCCTGCACTTCACAGATGGAGATTGGGGCCTCCGCCAGCCGCCCGTCGGCGTGAAAGACGGAATCGAACGAATCCTTCCACCCCTGGTTGGCGAGGCCGTTCGGCGTCTTCTTGACGTAATCGACGAAACCGTCGCCATCCAAGTCGGCATACCGGTCGATCCAGCCGATCGCGGCCTCGACATTCGGCCAGATTCGCTCGATGAATTCGCGATCCCAGGTTCGCTCGAAATAGGCGCCGGCGAGGACAACGAACAGCGGCGTCGAATCGACGCTGCCGTAGTACAGGCGAAAGGGGACCTCGCCGAGCATCGCCATCTCGCCGCGCCGGGTCTCGTGAAGGATCTTGCCGGGTTCGGCGTCCTGCTCCGGAATGACCTCGGTCGCTTGCGTGGCGGCGAGAAAGCCGAGGACGCCGCGGGCGATCCCCGGGTCCTTCCACAGATAGTGCAGCGCCGCGATGATGGCGTCGCGCCCGAACGGACAGCTGAACCAGGGCGTCCCCGCATAGGGGTAGGGGCCGTACTCGGTGTCGCTGACCAGCATGTAGAGGTCGGCGGCCGAGCGGTTGCTCCACTCGTTGAACAGGTCGTTCGAGGTGTAGACGTCGGCTTCCCGCGCGCGCCGGGCCCGGCGCGCGCGCCGGGCGTCGAGTAGACAAAGCGCGTAGCCCCGCTCGCTCGCCGCGGCCTTCGCCCGGCCGCACTTGCAGTCGACGGTGACGAAGCAGGCCGTCGTCTCCCCGGGCTTCAGGGAAAGGCGAAACGCTGCCGAGGTGGGCGAGATGTGGCTCGGCGCCGGCTCGAATGTGAGATGCGTCGAACGGACGACTCCGTCCAAGCCCCGATAGGCCAGGCGAACCGTGTTGCCGTTGACCTCGGCGGGCAGCGGCGTCCCTCTGCGCCTTCGCCGCTGCCCGCGCACCTCGAAGATGTCGGCGAAGTCGGCATCGAACATGAACTGCAGCAGAAAATCGATCGCGCCCGCCCCGAAGTTGCGGATCTTGATGCGCTCGTAGCAGACGTCGTTCCAAAGGAACAGCGTGCGCTGAAGGTGGATCTGGTCCCGGCGAAGCTGATACTGGCCCGGAAGCCCGTAATCCGGGTTCGTCGCATCGACCGACAGAACGCTGTTGTCGCGCCGGACGGTGGAGCTGAGCAGCAGCGGTCGCGCGTTGCTGACGCGCATCTCGTAATGTGACAGGTGCCGGGTGTCGTTGCAGAACAGCCCGTTCTCGCCGCTCTGCATCGACAGGATGTCACCGAAGACGTTGAACACCGCGAAGGAGTTCCCCTCCTTCAGGACCCGTGGCTGTATCTCGATCTGCCCGGATTCCACTCGAAGATAGGCGCTGACGTCCGCGTACTCGTCGGACGTCAGGTCCGTCCTGTACTTTATGCCTTCTTCCGATCCGGGATCTTTGTCGGGCATCGGTACCAAAAACGTTCCTGGAGAGGGTCAGGCGATCCGTATGGGGGCCAGCTTCCGCGCCGCAAGGTTCTGGTAGATTCTGAGATAACCCTCTGCCATTCGCTCGACCGAAAAGCGTTCCTCGAACACCCGACGGATGGTCCGCCGGTCGAGGCGGTCGATCTGCTCGAAGGCCATGACCGCCTGGGCGCAGTCCTCGACCACGAAGCCTGTGACGCCGTCGTCGACGATCTCGGGCACGGACCCGCGGCGGAAAGCGATCACCGGTGTGCCACAGGCCATCGCTTCGATCAAGGTGAGTCCGAACGGTTCCGGCCAGTCGATCGGAAAGACAAGGGCGTAGGCGCCGCCGAGGAATTCGCTCTTCTCGTCCTCGGTGATTTCGCCGACGAAATCGACCAGCGGATCGTCGAACAAGGGCTTGATCACCGTCTCGTAGTACTCCACGTCCGCCCGATCCACCTTCGCCGCCACCTTCAGCTCAACGCCGAGGTCTCGGGCGATCTTGACGGCCAGATCGGGCCGCTTCTCGGGGCATATCCGGCCGATGAAGGCGAGGTATCGGCCACGCTCCGGCCGGAACCGCAGCCGGTCGGTCGGCAGCCCGTGATGGACCGTGCCGCGCCAGTTGAGCCAGGGAAGCGGCAGCTTCTGGGCCTCGGAGATCGCCACCATCGGCATGTCGCGGAACTCGTGGTAGAGCGGTACGAGGTCCGGCAGATCGAGCCGCCCGTGAAGGGTCCCGACCGTCGGCGTCGGATGCCGCCGGAAGGCCGGCAGATGGAGGAAGTCGGTGTGAAAATGGATGACGTCGAAGTCGTCGGCTTCCTGAAGGACCTTCTCGACCATCAGAATATGGTGCGGCAGCGGATCGATGCACCGCGCGAGCCGCAGGGCGTTCGGGCATATTGCCCGCAGCCGGGCCGCGGTGCATGAGTCGCCGCTTGCAAACAGGGTGACCTCATGACCGCGCCGGACCAGTTCTTCCGTCAGGTGGCAGACGACTCGTTCCGTGCCGCCGTACAGCTTGGGGGGGACGCTCTCGTAGAGGGGCGCTACCTGTGCAATTCGCATATCTTGAGCCTCGTTGTCGTTGTTTCCTGCGCGAAGGGGGGGAATCCACCAAGACCGCACGGATAACGGGGCAAAGGGGGGTAAGGTTCCCGTGGAAAACCCGGACCGCAAGCGTCGCCACGGCCCGGCGGCGAGCGCGATCTGAACTCCTCCCATTCGGCCCTGGTTTCGCCGATGCCGAGAGGGGGCGGGTGAAGTAAACCCCGCTGCGGCGGGGGCGGTCACGAGGGCCGGTTGATGGGCTCCAAGGCGGCGAGTCCGGCCGCCTTCTTTTCCTGCATCTGCGTGGCCATCTTGCGGGCGAGGTCTGCGTCGATCGCTGCACGGGCGCGGCCGAAGAACTCCTCTTCCTCCTCTTCCATGTGGTGCTCGACGACTTCCTTCAGCACGCCGAATTTGGCGGTCCACTCGTCGTTGTCCTTGGTCATGACGTCGAGCTCTTCGAGGAGGGTGTCGACGATGTGGTGCTCGTTCTTCGCCTCCAGCGCGTCGGCGCGCGTGTCTTTCTCGGCCTCGAGCCGCGAGTAGAACACCGCTTCCTCGACGTGCTGGTGCATCATCAGCTCGTTCTTCAGATCGCGAAACAGGGTCGCCCGGCGCCCGCCGTCGCTCTCGTCCGTCGCCGACAGCGTTGCGATCATGCGCCGCGCCTTGTCGTGGTCCCGCTTGATGGCGTCGTAGATGTCCATGAGGGTTCCTTCGACGAAAATAGGGCGCCCACGGGAGCCATGGGACGCCCTATTGCGCTCAGTGCTAGTCGATCCGTTGAAGTGAAACAGCGGCCGACGGCGAAGGTTCCCGTGAGAGTCGCCTTTCTGTCAGCGCGGCGCCGTGGTGGGCGCGCCGATGGCCTCCGCTTCCTGGGCCGTGCTCGGCCGCTCGCGCAGATGGCCGCTGAGTCGGTGCTCCACCTTCCGGAAGACCCAAAGGATGCCGTAGGTCATCGCCAGATAGATCAACCCTGCCGTGATGTAGATTTCGTAGACCCGGAAGCTGCGCGCCACGATGGTGCGGGCCTCGTAGGTCAGGTCCATGACGGTGATGATGCTGACCAGCGAGGTCGCCTGAAACAGGAAGACGACCTCGTTCGCGTAGGCCGGCAGGGCCAGGCGGAAAGCTTTCGGCAGGATGATCCGGCGGTAGAGCAGGGAGCCGGACATGCCGAGCGCCCGGGCCGCCTCGATCTCGCCATGGGGCACGCCCTGGATGCCGCCGCGCAGGATCTCCGCGGTATAGCCCGCGGTGTTCAGCGTCAGGGTCAGTACCGCGCAGAAATAAGCCTCGCGGAAATAGGGCCAGAGGCCGATCTCCGCAAGGAACTGATGGAACTGGCCGCTGCCGTAATACACGAGAAAGATCTGCACGAGCAGCGGCGTCCCGCGGAAGTACAGAATATAGCCGTAGGCCGGCCAGCGCAGCAGCGGGTTGCGCGCCACGCGGGCGAGGGCGATGGGAAGAGAGAGGGCGAGGCCGAGAAGGACGCTGACGACCGTGAGCTCGATCGTCACGACCGCACCGTTGAGGAGGGCCGGCAGGCTCTTCCAGACGATCGCGAGATCCATCGGTCAGGCCCTTCGGATGCCGCGGTTGGCCCAGGCCTCGGCCCGCTGCTGGACCAGCATCGAGAGGACGGTGATCCCGAGATAGATGAGCGAGGCGACGAAGAAGAAGGTGAAGGGCAACCGGACGGCGCGGGCGGCGATATCGGCGTTGCGCATCAGCTCCGGCAGCTGGATCACGGAGACGAGTGCCGTCGCCTTGATCAGGACCATCCAGACGTTGCCGAGCCCGGGCAGCGCAAAGCGCCAGACTTGCGGCAGGATGACGCGGCGGAAGGCGAGGCTTCGGCTCATGCCGATCGCCCGGGCGGCCTCGATCTGGCCCTTGGGAATGGCGAGGAAGGCGCCGCGGAAGACCTCGGTCGTGAAGGCGCCGTAGATGAAGCCAAGCGTGAGAAAGCCGGCCAAGAAGCGGTTGACGTCGATGACGTCGTCGCGACCGAACTGGGCAAGAATGTTCTGGATCAGCGTCGGCGCGCCGTAATAGACGATCAGGATCAGCAGCAGCTCAGGAACGCCGCGAATCACCGTCGTGTAAGTGCCGGCGATGCCGCGCGCGACGGGCGATGAAGACAGCTTGCCCCAGGCGCCGAGCAGTCCGAGGGCGAGGGCCACGCCCATCGAGCAGATGCCGACGAGGATGGTCACCTGAAGCCCATCCCACAGCATCCAGCCGTATCCCTTGAGATCGAGCATGCGGGTCACCCGGCTGGGTCAGAACGGCAACGCCACCGCCCGGCGGCCCGGGCGGTGGTGCCTTGGATCCGGCGGTTGCCCTCCCACTCAGCTCGCGGGCTTGCCGTAGACGTCGAAGTCGAAGTACTTCGACTGGATCTTCTCGTAGGTGCCGTCGGCGCGGATCTGGTCGATCGCCTTGTTGAGGGCCTCGCGCAGTTCGTCTTCGCCCTTGCGGATGGCGATGCCGGCGCCTTCGCCATGCCACTTCGGCTCGCTGTAGCCCGGGCCGACGAACTCGAAGTCCTTCCCCTCTGCGGTCTTCAGAAAGCCCTCGTCGAGCGCGACACTGTCCGCCATCACCAGGTCCACGCGCCCGGCGACGAGGTCGGCGTTCGCCTCGTCCTGCGTGGCGTAGGCCCTGACCTCCACTTTGGGGAAGATGTCGCGAAGGAAGTTCTCGTGAATGGTCGCGCGCTGCACGCCGACTACCTTCCCGGCCAACCCCTCCGGCGAGATGTCGAAATTCGCACCCTTGCGGGCGACGAATCTGGCGGGCGTGTTGTAGTACTTGTTGGTGAAGTCGACGACTTCCTTGCGCTCATCGGTGATCGACATCGACGCGACGATGGCGTCGTACTTCTTGGCGAGCAGCCCGGGGATGATGCCGTCCCAGTCCTGCACGACGAACTCGCAGTCGAACTTCGCGGCGTCGCACAGCGCCTTGGCGATGTCGACGTCGAAGCCGGCCAGGTTCCCGTCGCTGTCGATGTAGTTGAACGGCGGATAGGCGCCCTCGGTGCCGATCCGCACCTTCTTCATCTGGGCCGCGGCGTCGCCGGCGAACAGCGCGAGGGCCACCGCCGCGATGGTCAAGCTGGTCAATCTCTTCACGATTCGTCTCCCATCAGCATTGTCATCTGGTTCACCTTTGAAGGTCGCCCCGCGGTCGCATCCGGCGATGGCGGGTTACAGATTGCTGGCCAGAAACTGGCGGCAGCGCTCCGAAGTCGGATTGCCGAACACCTGCGTCGGCGGCCCGCGCTCCTCGATCCGGCCGGCGTGGAGGAAGATGACCTCGTTGGCCACCTCGCGGGCGAACCCCATTTCGTGAGTCACGATCAGCATCGTCCGCCCTTCCTCGGCAAGCTGCCGGATGACGCGCAGCACCTCGCCGACCAGCTCCGGATCGAGCGCGGAGGTCGGCTCGTCGAACAGCATGACGTCCGGCTCCATCGCCAGTGCCCGCGCGATCGCTGCCCGCTGCTGCTGGCCGCCCGACAGATGCGCGGGATAGTAATCGAGCTTGTCGCCGATCCCGACCTTGTCGAGCAGCCGCTTGGCGCGCTCGACCGCTTCCGCCTTCGACAGCTTGAGGACGTGGATCGGCGCCTCGATGACGTTCTCGAGCACGGTCATGTGAGACCAGAGATTGAAGCTCTGGAAGACCATGCCCAGCCGCGAACGGATGCGGTCCACTTGGCGCTGGTCCTCCGGCACGGCATGGCCGTTTCGGGTCGGACGCATCCGGATCAGCTCGCCGCGGACAAAGACATTTCCGGAGTCCGGCGTTTCGAGCAGGTTGATGCAGCGCAAAAGCGTGCTCTTCCCGGAGCCGCTGCTGCCGATCAGCGCGATGACATCGCCGTCGCGGGCCGATAACGAGACGCCCTTCAGCACCTCGAGATTACCGAACCGCTTATGCAGATCCTCGACGACAAGAGCGGGTGTTGAATCACCCATTTGGCCTTTGATCCCGCCCGAAGGCGCCCTTTTCTCCCTGTGCTACTGCAGGTTAGTCGGCTTTGCGCAAGCTTGCCAAGGGAAAAAAGGGCGGCGACGGCAAGCGTCACGGGCATTAACCATGAAGGCGTCACGCGGCCCGCGCCAAGGACTGCCGGACCATCTCGTGGAAGTATCGGACGCCCTCCTCCTGGCGCGGGCTGAGCGGTCCCTGGTCGTAAAGGCCGGCCTCCAGATTGCCCTGAACGATCTCGCAGATGCCGAAATCCTCTTCGACGATGCCGCAGTTGCGCGCGATCGTCTCATCATGGGCCGCCATGGCCTCCGGCGAGGTGTCGCGGAAGTAGAAGTTGTAGACGAGCCGCGTGCGCCGCCAGCCCATCGGAACGATGGAAGAGGTGTTCATGCCGTCGGGAAAGACGGACAGTGTGGTGTTGGGATAGCGCCACAGCCAGACACCGCCGTAGAATGATCCGTCGCGCTGCGGCGCCTTCATGACAACCGTCCGGTTCCGCGCCTCGGCGGTGAAGGCCTTGAAGTCGATCACGGCGTTGAAGGCCGGGTGAACCGAGGGAATGTGATACCCCTCGACGAAGTTGTCGGTGTAGGTCTTCCAATTGCAGGCGATGTCGAAGGTTACCTCGCGCACGCCGGTGAAGGTCTCGATCGGGAAGGAGGCGGTTTCGGCGACGAGGTCGCCCAACCCCTCTCCGAGCGGCGGCGGGGCGTCGCCGAGGTTGACGAAGACGAGCCCGCGCCAGGTCTCGACATGGATCGGGAAGAGGCCGAAATCCGCCTTGTCGAAACCGGGCGCCTCGCCGAAATCCGGGGTGCTCCGCAGCCGGCCTTCGGTGTCGTAGACCCATCCGTGATACCGGCAGCGCAGCAGGTCGCAGCGCCCGGCCCCGTCGGCCAGCAGGGGACCGGCGCGGTGGCGGCAGAGATTGTGAAAGCCGCGCAGGTTTCCGTTGCGGTCGCGGATGACGAAGATCCGCCAGCCGGCGAGCTCGGTGGCGATGTAGTCGCCTGGCTCGCGCAGCTTGCCGAGGTGGCCGACGAGCTGCCATTCGCGGGCGAAGATGGCGTGCCGCTCCTTCTCGTAGATCTCCGCCCCATGATACCAGTGGGCGGGCAGCGTCAGGGCCGGGCCGAAATTGCGCTGAAGCGACATGCAGTCCTCCCTCGAAGCGGCGCGTTCCTCGCCGGATGCGGCGGAAGTCTAGACGCGGCGCCGCGGCGTGGGCAAGCGCGGTGGGCGGGGCGACCGCCTCGGCGCGTGGGCGGCTTCTAGGACTTGTCGTCGAGGGCGTCGATGCGCCGCTGGAGGTCGGCGCGTTCGGCCGAGCCTTCGGGCAGGCGGGCGAGGACCTTCGTCCACAACGCGCGGGCCGCGGCCGCGTCGCCATCCGTTGCGGCGGCGAGGCCGGCAAAATAGAGGCCGAGCGGGTTCTCGGGATCGAGCGCACGGACCTTCTCCACGGTCGGCGCGAACGCGTCCGGCAGGGGATGGCCCTCCCCCGCCCAGCCGCCGAGGAGCGCGGTGGCATAGCCGAGCAGGACGTCGGCGCGCTCCGGCGCGCGGTGGGCCGCCTGTTCCCAGGCTTCCAGTGCCTTCTCGCGCTCGCCCAGAACTTCGTAGGACCGCGCGAGGCGGAGCCAGCCCTCGACATCGTCCGGCGAGTCCCGAAGACGGGCGGCCAGCCGGTCGACCATCCCGCGTATGAACGCTTCCCGATCCTCCGGCGACATGGCCTCCGGCGCTGTCGCCTCCGCCGCTTCTCTCCCGTCGGCGGGCGCGGCCTTCGCCACGCGTCCCGGCAGGGTCTCGGGGTCGCGGCCGAGGGCCTGCGCCGCCCGTTCGATCTGGGCGCTCACCGCCGCCCGCCAGGGCGCATCGGCCGGCGCGTCCGCCTCAAGGGCCACCCACATCTCCAGGGCCTCGTCGAGCCGTCCGGACTGGGCGCGGGCGACGGCCAGATAGAAACGGGCGCGCGGGTTCTTCGGGTCGACCTCGAGCGCCTTGCGGAACGCGGCGGCGGCCGGTCCGGTCACCTGGCCGCCTGCGGCGGCGGTCAGCGCTTCGCCGTAAGCCGCTTGCGGCTCCGCCCCGGCCGCGCCGTGCGCGATCGCCTGCTCATAGGCTTCCGCCGCTTCGCCGAAGCGGCCGAGCGTCCCGTAGGAGCGCGCGAGAAGAAGCCAGCCGTTCGGGTCCGACGGGTCGGCGGCCAGGCGTTCGGCCAGCTTCTCGACCAGCTCCGTCATCTCGGCGTCTTCGGCGGTCGGCGCGCCGGCGGTCTGCGTCGACGCACCCGGGCCGGCGCCGGAGGGCAGGTGCGCCAGATCCGGGGCGCCGAGCGCCAGATAGATCGCAAGCGCCGCCACCGGCAGGGCTCCGGCCAGGGCTGCCGCCGTCAGGCGGTGCCGACCGGGTGGACGCGGCGCCGTGGCGGCCTGGGATCGATCGGCGGCGGAGGCCGCGGTGAGGATCCGCCGCTCGACTTCCAGCCGGGCCGCCGCGGCTTCCTCGGCCGACAGGACGCCTTGCGCCAGGTCCCGCTCGATCTCGGCGAGCTGGTCGCGGTAGATCGCCAGATCGGGCGCTGCGGCGCGCGGGCCGGGTCTCTCCGACTCCGTCCCGCCGCCGCGCAGCAACGGCCGCAGCAGCAACAGCAACGCCGTCGCTGTCATGCCGCCGATGAGAATCCAGAACAGCACGGCGCTCCCCTCAGTCGGTCGTCACGACCCGCCGGCCTCTCCCCGCTCGCCGAGCAGCGCCGTCAGGCGACGTTGCTCCTCCGGCGTCAGGGGTGCCGGTGCGGCGAGCGCGCGCCGACGCCGGAAGAACAGGACGACGCCGACCGCCGCCGCGAGCAGGATCGCGGCCGGTCCGAACCACAGGAAATAGGTCTCCGGTTTGACCGGCGGCTCCAGCAGGACGAAATCGCCGTAGCGCTCGACGAGAAACTGCTTCACGTCCGCATCGCTGTCGCCGGCAACCAACCGCTCGCGCACGATCAGCCGCAGGTCGCGCGCGAGGTCAGCGTCGGAATCGTCGATCGACTGGTTCTGGCAGACCAGGCAGCGGATCTCCTTGCTGATCGCCCGGGCGCGGGCCTCCAGCGCGGGATCGTCCAGCATCTCGTCGGGCTCGACCGCCCCGGCGAGCGAGGCCGCGAGACCCAGGACCAGGGCAAGGACAAGCGGGGCAAGGCGTCGCGTCATGACCGAAGCTCGGCGACCAGCGGCAGGATGGTTTCCTCGACCACCTGCGGCGTAAGAGGGCCGACATGGCGATAACGGATCCGGCCCTCGCGGTCGATGACATAGGTCTCCGGCACGCCGTAGACGCCGAAATCGATGGCGGTTCGCCCCTCCAGATCGACGCCGATCCGGCGGAACGGATTCCCGAGCTTCTCGATCCAGGCGCGCGAATCGGCCGGCTTATCCTTGTAGGCGATGCCGTAGAGGGGGATATCCTCTTCCTCGGCAAGGCGCATTAGCAGCGGGTGCTCGACCCGGCAGGGCACGCACCAGGACGCGTAGAAGTTGACGAGCGAGACCTCGCCCTTCGCCAGGTCGTCGCTCGCCAGGCCGCTTCCCTCGTCGAACAGTCCCGGAAGGGCGAACGCCGGCACCGGATCGTCGATCCGGGCCGAGGGCACGAGGCTGGGATCGCGTTCGGGGGCCAGCGCGACGACCAGATAGGCGGCGAGGGCGGCGAACAGCAGCGCCGGCAGGAGGAAGAGCAGCCGTCGCCGCAGGCCCGTCCCGCCGGGCGCGTCGGTCCGTTCCGTCATGACCCCGCCACTCCCGCGGCCGGCGCGGTGCGGCGCCGCTGGCGGGCCGGCACGCCGACGCGCAGCCGGCGATCGCTCAGCGAGACGAGGCCGCCCGCCACCATCACCAGAATGCCGCCCCAGATCCACGGCACCAGCGGCTCGTGATAGATCCGGACCGTCCAGCCCGTGACGCTGCCGTCGGGGCCGTCCCGGGGATCGCCCAGCACGGCGTAGAGGTCGGCGAGTCCGGTGGTGTGGATGGCCGCCTCCGTCGTCGGCATCCGCTGCACCGGGTAGAATCGTTTCTCCGGATGCAGCCGGGCGACGAGCTCGCCCTCCCGGGTCACCGTGAAGGCGCCGCGATCGGCGACGTAGTTCGGGCCCCGGACTTGGTCCACGCCGTCGAAACGGTAGGTGTAGCCGGCGACCTCAACGCTCTCGCCCGGCCGCATGATCCGGATCTCCTCCTGCTTCCAGGCCGAGGATCCGGTCATGCCGATGATGGCGATGGCGAGGCCGGCATGGGCGAGGCTCATCCCGTAGGCGGCGCGCGGCAGCTGCCGCGCCCGGCGCCAGCTCGCCGAGAGCGGGCCTCGGAACAGCTTGATGCGCTCGGCCAGCTCGACCAGCGTGCCGACGAACAGCCAAGCGGCCAGGGCCATGCCGAGGACCGCCAGCGCCGGTCCGTCGCTCCGCAGGTGCCAGGTGGCCAGCGCGACGGCGGCGGCGGCGGCAAAGGCGACCGTGAGCCGCCCGAGCGCCCCGGCGAGGTCGCCGCGCTTCCAGGCGAGCAGCGGGCCGATTGCCATGATGACGAGCAGTGGCACCATCAGCGGCACGAAGGTCGCGTTGTAGTAGGGCGGGCCGACCGACACCGTGCCGGCGCCGAGCACATCGAGGAACAGAGGGTAGAGGGTGCCGAGAAAGACGGTCGCCGTCGCCGTGGACAGCAGCAGGTTGTTCAGCACCAGCCCGCCCTCGCGGCTGATCGGGGCGAACAGGCCGCCGCCCTGCATCGCCGGCGCGCGCATCGCGAACAGCAGCAGCGAGCCGCCGATGGTAATGACCAGCAGGATCAGGATGAAGAGGCCGCGCGCCGGATCGGTCGCAAAGGCGTGCACGGATGTGAGGACGCCCGAGCGTACCAGGAACGTGCCGATCAGGCTCATCGCGAAGGTCAGGATGGCGAGCAGGATGGTCCAGCTCTTCAGCGCGTCGCGCTTCTCGACGACGATGGCGGAGTGCAGCAGCGCGGTGCCGAGCAGCCACGGCATGAAGGAGGCATTCTCGACCGGGTCCCAGTACCACCAGCCGCCCCAGCCGAGCTCGTAATAGGCCCACCAGCTCCCCAGCCCGATGCCGGCGGTGAGGCAGGTCCAGGCCGCCAGCGTCCAGGGCCGCACCCAGCGCGCCCAGGCCGGATCGATCCGCCCTTCGATCAGCGCCGCGACGGCGAAGGAGAAGGATATGGAGAAGCCGACATAGCCGAGATAGAGCATCGGCGGGTGGAAGGCGAGACCGGGATCCTGCAGCAGCGGGTTGAGCCCGTTCCCGTCGGCCGGTGCCGGCACGAGGCGCGCGAACGGGTTCGAGGTCAGCAGCATGAACGTCAGGAAGCCGGTGGCGACCATCGCCTGGACGGCGAGAACCCGGGCGCGCAGGGTGGACGGCAGATTGTCGCCGAACCAGACGACAGCCGAGCCGAACAGCGCGAGGATCAGTACCCAGAGCAGCAGCGATCCCTCGTGATTGCCCCAGACGCCCGTGACCTTGTAGAGCAACGGCTTCGCCGAGTGCGAATTGGCGGCCACCGCCTGCACCGAGAAGTCCGAGGTCACATAGGCGTAGGTCAGGGCCGCAAAGGCGATGGCAACGAACAGGAACTGGCCTTGAGCCGCCGGCCCCGCGACGGCCATCCAGGCGCCATTGCCCCGCGCCGCCCCGACCAGCGGCAGGCTTGCCTGCACAAGGGCGAGGCAGAGCGCGAGCACCAGCGCGTAATGGCCGATCTCGACGATCATGGCGTCTTCGCGGGCGTTCCCATGGGCGTCCCCGTGTGCTGCCACTGCCCGGATTTCTTCAGGGCGTCGGCCACCTCGGGCGGCATGTAGGTCTCGTCGTGCTTGGCCAGTATCTCGGTCGCCACGAAGGTGCCGTCCTGGCGGAAGGTGCCCTCGGCGACGACGCCCTGCCCCTCGCGGAACAGGTCCGGAAGGATCCCCTCATAGCGCACCGGCACGACGCTCTGAAGGTCCGTTATCCGAAAGGTGACGGCGAGCCCGTCCGTCCCGCCGCGCTGGACGCTGCCCTCTTCGACGAGCCCGCCGATCCGGATCGTCCGTCCCGGCGGCAGCTCCTTCGCCTGCAGTTCGGTCGGGCTGTAGAAGAAGACAAGCGAGTCCTCGAAGGCGGTCAGGACCAGCGCCGCGGCGGCGGCGAGCAGCGCCATGCCCGCGGCGACCATGGCAAGGCGCCGGTGCTTCCGGGTCATGCGCGCGCCTCCCGCTCGGTCGACGGCCGCGACCCGGTGCCGGTCGGGCCCGGTGCCCCTGGGGCGACGGCGTCGCGGCGCTGCAGAGCGGCCAGGGCCGCCTCGCGGCGCCGCAGCGTCCGCAAGGTCACGATCAGCATGCCCGCCAGCACGGCGAAGGTGACGGCGAAGGCCGGCCACACGAAGGCGGCGTAGCCGCCCATTTCCAAGAACGTCCTAATCGAATCCACCGTTGTCCCGCCGGTTCGTGTTTCCGGGCGGCACCTTGTTTGACGGACCCGGGGGTGCGGCCCAAACGAAATCCGGATACGCGATTCCCGTCACTTCGTACCAAATCCTTCAATGGCCTTGCCCGCGACCGGCTGACGCAGCCGGCCGATTCCGTCAGCGCTGGAGCTGGACGAGCTGCGCCGCCCGCAGCTTCGCCGCGACCAGTTCCGACTTCACCCGCAGCAGCAGCACCGTCACGAAATAACCGGTGAAGGCAAGCGCCATCAGCAGCAGCGGCGTCAGCATGGCAGGGTCGATGGCCGGCGCGGCGACGCGGCTGATGCTGGCCGGTTGGTGCAGCGTGTTCCACCAATCGACCGAAAACTTGATGATCGGCACGTTGACGAATCCGACGAGCGCCAGGATCGCGGCGGCGCGGGCGCCGCGGTTCGGATCGTCGAAGGCGTTCACGAGCGCGATATAGCCGAGATAGAGGAAGAACAGGATCAGCACCGAGGTCAACCGGGCGTCCCACACCCACCAGGTGCCCCACATCGGCTTGCCCCACAGCGATCCGGTCACCAGCGCGATGAAGGTGAAGCAAGCGCCGATCGGCGCGGCGGAGCGAGCGATGAGGTCGGCCAGCGGATGCCGCCAGATGAGCGCAGTCGCGCTTGCCGCGGCCATGCAGGTGTAGACGAACAGCGCCATCCAGGCGGCGGGCACATGCACATACATGATCCGGACCGTCTCGCCCTGCTGATAGTCGGGCGGCGATGCGAACAGGCCGAAATACAACCCCGCCAGCAGCAGCAGCACCGTCGCCCCCGCGCTCCAGGGCAGGACCGCTCCGGCGATCCGCATGAATCGGTTGGGGTTGGCGAAGCGATGCAGCATGACGGCCCCTTATATGGCAAGAAGGGGTCGCAGTTCCAAGCCATTCGGGCCCTTCCCCGCTCCGAGACGGGAGCTGGCGCGCCGCCATCGGCGGCATCCGGTGCCGCGGAGTCCGGCGACCGTGTCGATGCCGGCTGCCTGTCGCCTCAATCCAGCGCCTGGCGGAGGGCAGCGGCGCTGGCCCAGGGCGCGAGCGGCAGCGCCGCCAGCAGCAGCGCGCCCAGCATCAGAAGGTGCGGACGCGGCGGCAGGGCCGCGACGGCGGCGTCGACGGCGCCGACGCCGAAGATCAGCACAGGGATGTAGAGCGGCAGGACGAGCAGCGGCAGCAGCACGCCGCCCCGCCGCGTGCCCAGCGTCAGCGCCGCGCCGATGGCGCCGATCAGGCTCAAGGTCGGCGTGCCGAGGAGGAGCGCCAGCACCAGCACGGCGATGCCGTCGGCCTCCATCCGCAGCGACAGCGCGAGCACCGGCGCCGCCAGCAGCAGCGGCAGCCCGGTGGTGAGCCAGTGTGCCGCGACCTTGGCCAACACGACCAGCTCCAGCGGCAGCGGCGCCAGGGCCAGCAAATCGAGGCTGCCGTCCTCGTGATCGGCGAGGAACAGCCGCTCGAGCGACAGCAAGGCCGCGAACAGCGCCATCACCCAGATCACGCCGGCGCTGATCCGGGACAGGATGTTCGGTTCCGGCCCGACGCCGAGGGGAAACATGACCACGGCCAGCACGAAGAACATCAGGACCGTCGCCGCGTCCGATCCCTGGCGCAGCGCCAGGCGCAGGTCGCGCGCGACCAGGGCCGCGAACATCTACGGTGCCTCCGCGGCAAGCGCCCGCGGTTCGGCGGTCTCCGGCAACTCCAAATCCAGGGCCGCCGCCGAAGCGTCGGGGGCGAAGTCGTCGAGCGACAGCGTCGCCGCCCCGGGCGGCCGCAGGTCGCCGTGGCTCGACAACACGACGCAGCCGCCCGCCGCGCGATGCGCGGCGATGGCGGCCTCCAGCTGGGCGACGGCGGCCGCATCCAGCGCCGTCGCCGGTTCGTCGAGCAGCCAGAGCGGCGCCGGCGCCGCGAGAAGCCGGGCGAGTGCCAGGCGCCGCCGCTGGCCGGCCGAGAGCAGCCGTGTGGGCATTTCCGCCAGAGGCTCGAGTCCGAAATGGGCGAGGGCCGCTCGCGGCCCGCCGACAACCGCGCCCGAGTCGCCGATGCCCTCGCCGCGGCGCCCGGCGCCATGCATCGCCGTCCAGAAGCGGAGATTTTCCTCGACCGACAGCATCGGCTTGATGGCGTTGGCGTGGCCAAGGAAGTGGAGCCGGCGGCAATGCGCCTCCGGGTCCTCAGTGATCGCGACGCCGTTCCAGCGAAGGTCTCCCGCCGCCGGTCGAAGCAGCCCGGCCATGCAGCGCAGCAGGGTCGATTTGCCGCTGCCGTTCGGCCCGACCAGCAGCAGCGCGCCGCCGCGCGGCACGGCGAAATCGAGGTGCTGGAACACCACCCGCTGGCCGCGGATGCAAAGGAGGTTATGGCCGGTGAAGCTGTCCACGGCACGACCCTGTGCCACGGCGGTCGAACAATCGCAAGGAAATCGCAATCGACGATGCGCATCGTCACCGGCGCGCGCGATGCGGAGGAAGAAAGCGCCGCGTCCCGCGGGATGGAACGGGACGCGGCGCCGAAGTCTCGGACAGGCACCGCGGGTCGGTTCAGTGCCTGTCTCGTCCCAGCCTGAGAGGGGGCTATCGAGGCCGGCTGGGGAGCCCCTGACAGAGAGGGAAGTCTCCGTACGGGAAAGACGATGGCGAAGCGATATGGCGCCAATGCGCCGTGAAAATGGCAAAACTATGGTAATTCCTGCTATGAGAACCGCCGAAAGACGGGATCGCCGGAAAACGGGGGAATCCGTTGCTTGCCCTACAGGGCAAGCGCTACGCGCCGGCTGCGGGCTGATTCGGCCCAGCGCCACCGCCATATTGTGATCATGCCATGGACGCCGATTCATCGAGGTCCGGAAAGGGAGAAGGAACGTGACTGCCGGGATCGACAGCCTCAAGACGCGCCGCACCCTGAAGGTGGGCAATCGCACTTACGAGTATTTCAGCATCAAGGCAGCCGAAAGGGCCGGTGCCGGCGATTTTTCTCGCCTGCCGTTCTCCCTGAAGGTTCTGCTCGAGAACCTGCTGCGGCACGAGGACGGCCGCACGGTGACCCTCGACGACATCAAGGCGCTCGGGGCGTGGACGAAGGAGCGGCGCTCCGACCGCGAGATCGCCTACACGCCGGCGCGCGTCCTCATGCAGGACTTCACCGGTGTTCCCGCCGTGGTCGATCTGGCGGCGATGCGGTCGGCGATGGCGGCAATGGGCGGCGACCCGCAGAAGATCAATCCGCTTTCGCCGGTCGATCTGGTGATCGACCATTCGATCACCGCCGACAGCTTCGGGACGCGCCGCGCCCTCTCCGAGAACGTCGCAAAGGACTATGAGCGCAATGGCGAGCGCTACGCCTTTTTGCGTTGGGGCCAGACGGCGTTCGACAACTTCAGCGTGGTGCCGCCGCACACGGGCATCTGCCACCAGGTGAATCTGGAGTATCTCGCCCAGGTGGTGTGGACCGCGAAGGTCCGTGATCCGAAGAAGCGGGGGATGAAGACGCTTGCCTATCCCGACACGCTGGTCGGCACCGACAGCCACACGACCATGGTCAACGGGCTGTCCGTACTGGGCTGGGGCGTCGGCGGCATCGAGGCCGAGGCGGCGATGCTCGGCCAGCCGATCTCGATGCTGATTCCGGAGGTCGTCGGCTTCAAGCTGACGGGCCGGCTGAAGGAGGGAACGACGGCCACGGACCTGGTCCTGACGATCACCGAGATGCTGCGCCGGAAGGGCGTGGTCAACAAGTTCGTCGAGTTCTACGGACCGGGGCTCGACGACCTGTCGCTGGCGGACCGCGCGACGATCGCCAACATGGCGCCGGAATACGGCGCGACCTGCGGCTTCTTCCCGATCGATCAGGAGACGATCAAGTATCTGAAGCTGACCGGCAGAGGCGCCGCGCGGATCGCCCTCGTCGAAGCCTACGCCAAGGCGCAGGGGCTCTGGCGCACCAGGCGTACGCCGGACCCGGTCTTCTCCGACACACTGGAGCTCGACATCGGCACCGTCGAGCCGAGCCTCGCCGGCCCGCGCCGGCCGCAGGACCGCGTGCCGCTGTCGCAGGCGGCGCGCGCCTTCGATCGGGACGTCGTCGAGGTCTTTGGTCGGGCCAGCGCCGCAGAGCCCCGCGTGCCCGTCGAAGGCGCGAACCACGACCTCGGCGACGGCGACGTCGTAATCGCCGCGATCACGAGCTGCACGAACACCTCCAACCCCAGCGTCATGCTGGGGGCCGGGCTGATCGCGCGCAACGCGGTCCGGCTCGGCATGAAGGTCAAGCCGTGGGTCAAGACCACGCTCGCGCCCGGCTCGAAGGTGGTCACCGAGTATCTCGCCAAGAGCGGCCTGCAGAAGGACCTCGACAAGCTCGGCTTCAACCTGGTCGGCTATGGCTGCACCACCTGCATCGGCAATTCCGGGCCGCTGCCGGAGCCGATCGCCGACGCGGTGACCAAGGGCGACCTGGTTGTCTGCTCGGTGCTGTCGGGCAACCGCAACTTCGAGGGGCGGATCAACCCCCATACACGGGCCAACTATCTCGCCTCGCCGATGCTCGTCGTGGTCTACGCCCTCGCCGGCTCGATGAAGATCGACCTGCTGAACGATCCGATCGGCGAGGACCGCAAGGGCAACCCGGTCTATCTGCGCTACATCTGGCCCTCCAACGAGGAGATCGCGGAGACCGTACGCCGCACCGTCGCGCCGAAGATGTTCCGGACGCAGTACGGCGACGTCTACACCGGCGACCGCATGTGGCGGCGGGTGAAGACCTCCTCCGGGCTCACCTATGACTGGAAGCCGGATTCGACCTACATCCAGAACCCGCCCTATTTCGAGGGCATGTCGATCGAGCCCGCCCCCGTGAGCGACGTCACCGGTGCGCGCGTTCTTGCCCTGCTCGGCGACAGCATCACCACCGACCACATCTCCCCCGCCGGCTCGATCAAGAAGGATTCCCCGGCCGGGAAATACCTGATCGAACACGGGGTGAGCCCGCTCGAGTTCAACTCCTACGGCGCGCGCCGCGGCAACCACGAGGTGATGATGCGCGGCACCTTCGCCAACATCCGGCTCCGGAACGAGATGTTGCCGGGCACCGAAGGCGGCGTCACCCGGCACATGCCCGACGGCGAGGTGATGCCGATCTACGACGCGGCGATGAAGTACCGCGCCGAAGGCGTGCCGCTGGTCGTCGTCGCCGGCAAGGAGTACGGCACCGGATCCTCGCGCGACTGGGCGGCCAAGGGCACGCTGCTGCTCGGCGTGCGGGCGGTGATCGCGGAGAGCTTCGAGCGCATTCACCGCTCCAACCTGGTCGGCATGGGCGTGCTGCCGCTGCAGTTCAAGGAGGGCACGACGCGCAAGACCCTGAACCTCGACGGCAGCGAGATCTTCGACATTACCGGCCTCACCGACACGCTGCGGCCGCGGATGGAACTGCGCTGCCGGATCACCCGCGCCGACGGCCGCAGCGAGGAGATTCCGCTGATCTGCCGCATCGATACCGTGGACGAAGTGGAATACTACCGCCACGGCGGCATCCTGCCCTTCGTCCTGCGGAACCTGATGCAGAAGGCCGCCTGAGTAGGTCGACGGGCCGCCGGCCGGCCTCCGGGTCCGGCCGGCGGCCGACCTTCACCGCGCGGCGGTCCCGTCGTCCAGGAACGGCAGCAGCCGCGTCAGAACCGCGTCGGGTGCCTCTTCCGGCAGGAAGTGGCCGCCTTCGATCGCCCCGCCCGACACATCGGTCGCCCAGGCGCGCCAGATCGCCATCGGATCGAACCGCTCTCCGGCCACGAAGCTGTGCCCGCCCCAGAGCGCCAGGACCGGGCAGGCGATCCGGCGGCCGGCGGCGCGGTCCGCCTCGTCCTCGGCGAAGTCCACCGTCGCCCCTGCCCGATAGTCCTCGCAGGTCGCGTGGATCACCTCCGGCCGGCGGAAGCAGCGGCGGTACTCGGCCATCGCCTCCGGCGCAATGCGGGCCCGGTCTCCGGCCCAGGCGGTCACCAGGCGCTCGAGGAAGTCGTCGGGATCGTGTCCGATCATCGCTTCCGGGAAGCCGTCGGGCTGGATCAGGAAGAACCAGTGATAGATCGCCGTCGCGACTTCCTTGTCGATTCGACGCCACATCTCGGCTGTCGGGACGATGTCGAGGACGACGAGGCGCGCCACCCGCTCCGGATGGTCGAGGGCCATGCGGTAGGCGACCCGGGCGCCGCGGTCGTGGCCGACCACGGCGAAGCGTTCGAAGCCCAGCGCCCGCATGACCTCCACCTGGTCCTGCGCCATGACGCGCTTCGAATAGGCGCGATGCTCGGAATCGGAGGGCGGGACGCCGCTGTCGCCATAGCCGCGCAGGTCCGGCGCGACGACCGTAAAGCGCTCCGCCAAGGGCGACGC
Organism: uncultured Rhodospirillaceae bacterium; assembly: GCA_964551315.1. Lineage (GTDB taxonomy): Bacteria > Pseudomonadota > Alphaproteobacteria > Dongiales > Dongiaceae > Virgifigura. The sequence continues at coordinate 81,554 of CAZKCM010000002.1, forward strand.
GATCCGGTGCCAGCAGGCATGCGTCTGCGGATAGCCGTGCAGGAGAAGCACCGGCGGGCCGTCGCCGCCGACGCGCAGATGGATCTCGGCGCCCGAAGTCGGCACGCGGCGTCGCGCGAAGCCGGGGAACAGATCGACCATGGCAACCCTCTCTGGCGAAGCTCCGGCCATGATAGGGCACGCCCGAACCTCGCCGAACATAAAACGTCCCCACCTTTGATGGGTCTCCGGTCGAGGTCCGGGCCCACGGTTGCGTTGCCGGTCGCGTCGTCTCCCGAAAACCCTGCGAGCTCTCGCCCGCTCAGGCGGCCACCGCGCGGCGCAGCACGTCGGCCAGCCGGCGGGAGAAGGCGGCGGGGTCGGGCAGGGGTTCGCCCTCGACGATCCGCGCCTGATCGAGCAGCAGCCAGGCCGCCTCGGCAATCTCGTCGCCGCCGTTTGCGCCGCTCCCGTTCCCGGTCCCCTTCTCGCTGATCCGCTTCGCCAGGCCGGTGATGAGCGGGTGGCGCGGGTTCACTTCGAGAACGCGCTTGAATCCGGTCTCGATCTGGCGGTGCTGCTTCAGCATCCGCTCGAGGTGGATGTCCATGTCGCCCTCGTCGGCAACCAGGCAGACGGCGCTGTCGGTCAGGCGCTGCGACGGCCGCACGTCCTTGACCGCGTCCTTGAGGGTCAGGCGGAACAGGGCGATCAGGCCGTCGATGCCGTCCGCCGGCGGCTCCGGCTTCTTCTTCTCGCCCTCGCCGGCGCCGATCTTGTCGAGATCCGCCCCGCCGCGCGTCACCGAGCGGAAGGGCTTGCCCTCGAACGCGCCGACGGCGGGAATCCAGAACTCGTCCACCGGATCGGTCAACAGCAACACCTCCACCCCGCGGGCCGCGAAGCCCTCGAGCTGCGGGCTGCGCGAGACGGCTTCGAGCGTGTCGCCGGCGATGTAGTAGATGGCGTCCTGACCCGGCTTCATCCGCCCGACATAGTCGGCGAGGCTCACGAGCCGGTCGCCGGAGGTCGAGGAGCGGAAGCGGGCGAGCTTGAGCAGCGGCTCGCGCTGATCGCGGTCCTCGTAGAGACCTTCCTTCAGCACGGCACCGAAGTTGTTCCAGAAGACCGCGTAATCGTCGGGCGCGGTCTCGGCCTTCTTCTGCAGCTCGCCCAGGACTCGCTTGGTCACGCCGGAGCGGATCTTGGCGAGCACCGGGTTGTGCTGCAGCATCTCGCGGCTGATGTTGAGCGGCAGGTCCTCGGAATCGACGATGCCGCGCAGGAACCGCAGATAGGCGGGCAGGATCTCCTCGCAGTTCTCCGTGATGAAGACCCGCTTGACGTAAAGCTTGACGGAGTGCTTGCGGTCCGGGTGGAACAGGTCGAAGGGCTTGACCGAGGGGACGAACAGCAGGCTCGTGTATTCGATCTTGCCCTCGGCGCGGTAGTGCATGGTCAGCCACGGCGCGTCGAAGGCGTGGGCGACGTGGCGGTAGAATTCGGTGTACTGCTCGTCCGTGATCTCCGACTTCGGTCGCGTCCACAGGGCGGAGGCCTGGTTCAGCGTCTCCTCCTTGTCGCCTTCGCGCAGCAGGATCGGCAGGCCGATGTGGTCGGAATATTTGGTGACGATGCGGCGCAGCCGGTCCGGCTCCAGGAACTCATCCGCGTCCTTGGCGAGGTGGAGCGTGACGCGGGTCCCGCGCGACTCGACCTCGGCGGGCGCCACCGTGAACTCGCCCTTGCCCTCCGACACCCAGCGCCAACCCTGGTCCTCGCCTGCCTTGCGGCTCAGGACCTCGACGCGGTCGGCGACCATGAACGCGGCATAGAACCCGACGCCGAACTGCCCGATGAGGGCGATGTCCTTGGCCGCGTCGCCGGTCATCTGGCTCAGGAAGGCCGAGGTGCCGGAGCGCGCGATCGTCCCCAGGTTCTCGACCAGGTCGTCGCGGTTCATGCCGATGCCGTTGTCGGCGACCGTCAGCGTGCGCGCGTCGCGGTCGACGCTCAGGGTGATCCGGAAGTTCGGGTCAGACGCCGTCAGCTCCGGCTGGGTGAGGGCGAGATAGCGCAGCCGGTCGCAGGCGTCCGAGGCGTTGGAGACCAACTCGCGCAGGAAGACCGACTTATCGCTGTAAAGAGAATGCGCAACAATATCGAGAAGGCGGCTGACCTCCGCCTGAAATCCGTGCTTCTCCTCTTGCATCCTTCATGCCCCCGGGGGAGTTCTCCTGTTTGCCGGGCAGATATGTGCAGTTTTCCGCGGGCCATCAAGGGTGCCGGTTCCCGGTGGTTCGCTTCCCGTCCCGCTCTTGCCGTGCGCCGCGGCCGGCCTCGATGCATGCCCCGTTCACTCCCGGGAGCCCGCCCGGTGGGCGGCATGCCGTATGGGCAGAGCGCGGCCCGACCGTCCGGCCCTCGAAACCCTTGCAATCCCGGCCGGGAAGGCTGATTTCTCTGCTATGGAGTTCCCCTCGGAGAGGCGGATCACCGCCGTCCTGGGCCCGACCAATACGGGCAAGACATACCTCGCCATCGAACGGATGCTCGGCCACCGGTCGGGCATGATCGGCTTTCCCCTGCGCCTGCTGGCGCGCGAGAACTACGACCGGATCGTCCGGCTCAAGGGCGCCCGCGCCGTCGCCCTCGTCACCGGCGAGGAGAGAATCATCCCGCCGAACCCGGCCTATTTCGTCTGCACCGTGGAATCCATGCCGCTCGACCGGCCGGTGGCCTTTCTCGCCATCGACGAGGTCCAGCTCGCCGCCGATCCGGAGCGCGGCCACGTCTTCACCGACCGGCTGCTGCGCGCCCGCGGCACGGAAGAGACGATGTTTCTCGGATCCGACACCATCCGGCCGCTGATCCGCCGGCTCGTGCCCGAGGCCACGTTTCTCAGCCGGCCGCGTTTCTCGACCTTGAGCTATGTGGGGCCGAAGAAGCTGACGCGCCTGCCGCCGCGCAGCGCCGTCGTCGCCTTCTCCGCGGCCGACGTCTACCAGATGGCCGAGATCATGCGCCGGCAGCGCGGCGGCACGGCGGTGATCATGGGGGCGTTGAGCCCGCGCACGCGGAACGCCCAGGTCGACATGTACCAGTCGGGCGAGGTCGATTACCTGGTGGCGACCGACGCCATCGGCATGGGCCTCAACATGGACCTCGACCACGTCGCCTTCGCCCGGCTGACGAAGTTCGACGGCCGCGCGCCGCGCCGCCTGACCCCGGCGGAGATCGCCCAGATCGCCGGCCGCGCCGGCCGGCACATGAACGACGGCAGCTTCGGCACGCTGGCGGAACTCGGGCCGCTCGAGCCGGAGATCGTCGATGCGGTCGAGAACCATCGTTTCGATCCGCTGTCCGCCTTGTTCTGGCGCAATCCGGATCTCGACTTCCGCTCCGTCGACCGCCTGCTGAGAAGCCTCGAGCGGCCCCCGCCCTCGGCCGGCCTCATCCGCGTCCGCGACGCCGACGATCACCTGGCCCTGGCGGCCCTCGCCCGCGACGAAGAGATCGTCCGCCTCGCCGACAACCCGGCCGGCCTGCGCCTCCTGTGGGAGGTCTGCCAGATCCCCGATTTCCGCAAGGTGCTGAGCGACGCCCACACCCGCCTTCTCAGCCAGATCTTCCGGTTTCTCGCCGCGCCTTCGAACGGCGGCGACGGGCGGCTGCCCGAGGATTGGGTGAGCCGGCAGATCGCCCGCATCGATCGAACGGACGGCGACATCGACACCCTTACGGCCCGCATCGCCCACATCCGCACCTGGACCTATATCAGCCACCGCGGCGACTGGCTCGCCGATCCGGGGCATTGGCAGGAACGGGCGCGGGCCATCGAGGACCGGCTGTCGGACGCGCTGCACCGATCGCTGACGCAGCGCTTCGTGGACCGCCGCCACGCCGTCCTCGTCCGTCGCATGAAGGGCGGCGGGCAGCTCTTGAGCGCCGTCACGGCGGACGGCGCCGTCATCGTCGAGGGGCACCCGGTCGGCCGGCTCGAAGGCTTCCGCTTCCGGCCCGACGGCTCCGCCACCGGCGACGACGCGCGGCCGCTGCTGACCTCCGCCCGGCGCGCCCTGGTCCAGGAGATCCCGGCGCGCGTCCGCCGGCTGGAAGCGGAGGAGGACGCGGCCTTCGGGCTCCGCGCCGAGGATGGGATGGTGACCTGGCGGGGCACCCCGGTTGCCCGTCTGGCGGCGGGCGCCGGGCCGCTCGCGCCGACGGTCGAGCCGCTGGCCAGCGACCTTCTGGACGAGGCGCTGCGCGAGCGGCTGCGCCGCCGCCTGGCGCCTTGGCTCGAGGCCCATCTGCGCCGGCGTCTGCGCCCCCTGTGGCGCCTCCGCGAGGCGGATCTCGCCGGGCCGGCGCGCGGCGTGGCCTATCAGCTCGTCGAGGCGCTCGGGCTGCTGCCGCGCGGCGTCGTGGCGCCGCAGCTCACCGCCCTCGCAGCGGAAGATCGAAAGGCGCTGGCCCGTCTCGGGGTCCGCATCGGCCTGGAGAGCGTCTGGCTCCCGGGCCTGATGAAGGGCGGCGGTTCGGCGGCCCTGCGGGCGTTGCTGTGGGCCATTTACCGGGGAGCGCCGCTGCCGGTCGCCGCACCGACCGCGCGGCATCCGAGCCTCGCGCGCGATCCCGCCCTGCCGGACGAGCTCTATCACGCGCTCGGCTATCGCCCGGCGGGCGATCTGGCGGTCCGCGCCGACGCGCTGGAGCGTCTGGCCAAGGCGGCCCGGCGGCTGGCGCGGCAGGGACCGTTCGCCGCGACCGAGCCGCTGCGGGCGCTTCTGGCTTGTCCGAAGGCGGCGCTGCCGGGCGTGCTGCTGTCGCTCGGCTACCGGCGGTGCCCGGAGACGGAGGGAGAGGACCGGTTCGTCATGCCGCCTCGCCGGAAGCGCAACCATAAGCCGGCCGCGGGGCGCGCGGCGGTCAAGCGCAAGGGCGGCAAGGCCGGCCGGGGGCCGGCGGCGGACTCCCCCTTCGCGGCCTTGCGCGACCTCCAGTTCGGCAAATGACGGATCGGATCGCCGACGGGCCCGACGCGCCCCAGAGCCTGCGCCTCGACAAGTGGCTTTGGTTCGCGCGCTTCTGCAAGAGCCGGGCGCTCGCCTCGAAGCTCTGCGCCGCCGGCCGCATCCGGGTCAGCGGCACGCTGGTGCAGAAGGCGCACCACATGGTCAGGCCGGGCGACGTCCTGACCTTCCCCCTTGGCCCGCATATCCGCGTCGTGCGCGTCCTGCGGCTCGGCACGCGTCGAGGCCCGGCCGCCGAGGCGCGGACCCTTTACGAGGACCTGGCGCCGCCGACGCCACCCCCCTCGGCACCGGCCCGGCGCGAGCCCGGTTCCGGCCGCCCGACGAAGGCGGATCGGCGCGCGCTCGAACGCCTGAAACGCGACGGCTGAGCGGCGGGTCCGGGGCTTGATTCGCCCGGGCGGCGCCCTCGGCGGCCACCCGGCGCGAAACGGCCGGTGGAACGGCGGTCGGCAACATTAACCTTGTATTCTCGCGAAAGTAGCGTGAATCTTCAGACAGTTTCTACCGAAACGGGAAGGGCGAGGGGGCGTCATGTCGTTTTCGCGAATCGCCGGCGGTGCGCTTCTCCTCCTTCTGGTCACGGCCTGCGTGGCGCCGCGCACGCAGACGCCGGACGTGGATCCCGATCTCGTGGCGGCGGAGGCGGCCAGGCAGAAGGAGTTTGTCCTGCGTGACTGGCTCGCCAATCAGGAGAGGCTCAACCGGATCGCCTACCCGTTGCTGGCCGGCGCCGTTCCGCTTTGCGGCGAAACGGTGCGCGCGTCGATCGGCGCCCTGGCCACGAACAGCCAATCCTTCCTGCCTGACTATCGCGCCGCGGCGGCGGCCGTGATCGGGGGCGACGATCGCCTTCGCCTGGTTCATGTCATCGATGGCTTCCCGGCGGCCGAGGCCGGGCTGGCGGTCGGCGACCTGATCGTCTCGGTCAACGGCGTCGCGGCGCCGCGCGGCGAGAACGCGATCGAGGAATGGCTCGAGAGGCTGGACGATCTCTTGGACGATGGCGGCCCGTTCACGATGACCGTTCTGCGCGACGGGGAGCAGCGGACGGTGCGCATAGAGCCGCGGACGATCTGCGACTATCCGGTGCATTTCAACCCGTCCGGGGTGATCAACGCCTATGCCGACGGCAAGGCGCTCCACGTGAACGCGGGCATGCTGCGCTTCGCCGCCGATGACCAGGAGCTCGCGATGGCGATCGCGCACGAAATCGCGCACAACGCGATGGGACACATTCAGGCGATGCAGTCCAACACGATGGCCGGCGGCCTTGGCGGGCTGATACTCGACGTGCTGGCGGCGGTCGGCGGCATCAATACCGGGGGCGTGTTCAGCCAGGCGGGCGCCCAGGCGGCAGGGTCCACCTATTCGGTCGCATTCGAGAAGGAGGCTGATTATGTCGGCCTCTACATCATGGCGAACGCCGGCCTGGAGATCGAAGGCGCGGCCAATTTCTGGCGCCGGATGGCGACGGCCAATCCGGGCTCGATCGAGTTGGCCGAGACGCATCCGACCAGCCCGGATCGCTTCCTTGCCGTCGAGCAGACGATCGAGGAGATCAAGTTGAAGCGGGAACTCGGTCTGCCGCTCATGCCGGCGATGAAATCGCCGTAGCGCCGCTGCCCGGTGCCTCCGCCGGTCCGGCTCGACGCTGCTCAGCGTCGCACGAAGATCACTGACAGGTTGTTCGCCGGCATCTCGATCGTTTCCCGCAGCGCCAGCCCGTGCGATGCGGCGAGGGCCGCAACCGCTTCCAGGTCGCGCACGCCCCAGGCGGCGTTCCGGGCGCGCAGCCCGCGATCGAAGGCCTCGTTGCTCGGCGCGGTGTGCTTGCCGCCGACGCGGAAGGGGCCATATAGGTAGAGAATTCCGCCCGTTCGAAGGAGCTGCCCCGCGCCGGCCATGAGCCCCTCGGCGGCCGCCCAGGGTGCGATGTGGATCATGTTGATGTTGACGATGGCGGTCGGAACGGCGTCTTTCGACGCGGCGCTGGCCGTGCGCGGCCAGTCGGGCAGGGTGACGTCGAGCGGGATCGGCCGGCGCAGATTGTCTGCGTTCGCCTCGGCGGCGTGGGCGGCGATGCTCGCGAGCATCTCGGGGTCGGCGTCGCTCGGCTGCCAGGCGAGCGGCCGGAGCCTCGGCGCCAACCACGCGGCGTGCTCGCCGGTGCCGCTGGCGATCTCCAGCACGCAGCCCGTCCTAGGAAGAACGCGGGACAGAACGTCGAGGATCGGCCCGCGATTCCGCAGCGCGGCGGGGGCGTGGCGACGGTCGTTCGCGGAAGCGGCCATCCCGGAATGGTAGGGGGCGAGGCGACCGGACGGCAAGCACTGCGGCGCCGAAAAGACCGCCTTTCGGCGAGGGTTGCGCCGCCGGTCGGCGCTGTGATAGGCAAGACGATGATCAATCGAATCAAGGCGTTTCTCAGCGGGCGCGACACCGAATCCACGACCGCCGGCCGCTATGATCGGAGCGACCTTCAGGTCGCTGCCGCGGCCCTCCTTGTCGAGGCGGCGCGCATGGACGCGACCATTGCACTGGCAGAGCGCGAGACCATCAAGCGGCTGATCCGCGAACGGTTTTCGCTGAGCGCGGAGGAGGCCGCGGACCTCGTGGCGTATGCGGAGTCGCGGGCTGAGCAGTCCGTCCAGCTCTTCGGCTTTACGGCGACGATCAAGGACCGGTTCTCGCATGAGCAGCGCGTCGAATTGATCGAGATGTTGTGGGAGGTGATTTACGCCGACGGCCAGCTGCATGCGTTCGAGGCGAACCTGATGCGCCGCGTGGCGGGGCTGCTTCATGTCCCGGACCAGGAGAGCGGCGCCGCCCGCAAGCGGGTGCTCGCGCGCCGCGAGGCCGCGGCGACCCACGGCCGGAAACCCTGAATCGCCGGCGGCGCGGACCGGTGCGGCTCCGCGCCGAGCCGGCCGCTGAGGTTGGTGAGTGGAGAGACCGATGACCTACGTCGTTACGGAAGCGTGCATCAAGTGCAAGTACATGGACTGCGTGGAGGTGTGCCCGGTGGACTGCTTCTACGTTGGCGAGAACATGCTGGTGATCCATCCGGACGAGTGCATCGACTGCGGCGTGTGCGAGCCGGAGTGCCCGCCGGAGGCGATCGTGCCGGACACCGAGCCGGGGGTCGAGCGGTGGCTCGAGCTCAACCGCGAGTACTCCGCCATCTGGCCGAACATCACCCGCAAGGGCGAGCCCCCGGCCGACGCCGACGACTACAAGGACGTGCCCAACAAGTTCGAAAAGTACTTCAGCCCAAAGCCGGGAACGCCCTGACGCCCGGCCGGTTTGTGTCGGTCCGGTTGTACCGATCCTAAATTTCTGTTATATTCCTGACCACAAGGCCCCCGGGCAGCCTCCCCGGCTGCCCGACGCGGTATTGTGCGGTCTCATACCGCTCGGTTTCGTCAGCTGGACGATTGGGTTTGGCGGCGCAAGGGTTCGGCGCGCCGCGTGAAGCTTTACTTAATTGCCGCCCCTCGTCCGGGATGACGGCGTCGCTTCCGGGGGCCCGGCACGGCTGTTAGGTGAGAGACAAACGAGAATGTCCAAGGATATCGGATTCAAGCCGGGGGATTATGTCGTCTACCCGGCTCATGGTGTTGGCAGAGTGCTGGGCATCGAAACCCAAGAGATTTCCGGCCTGAGCCTGCAGGTGATCATCATCAGCTTCGACAAGGATCGAATGACCCTGCGGGTCCCGGTGGCGAAGGCGAAGAATTCGGGCCTGCGCCGACTCAGCACGCGCAAGGTGATGGAAACCGCGCTTGCGACGCTGAAGGGCCGTTCGCGCATCAAGCGTGCGATGTGGAGCCGACGCGCCCAGGAGTATGAGGCGAAGATCAATTCGGGCGATCCGGTATCGATCGCCGAGGTCGTCCGCGACCTCCATCGCAACGCCGACCAGCCGGACCAGTCCTACAGCGAGCGGCAGATCTATCAGGCCGCCCTTGACCGGCTCGTGCGCGAACTCGCCGCCGTCGAGGACATCGACGAGCAAGCCGCGACCCGGCGTCTCGAACAAGTGCTCAAAGCCGCTTAACGCGAGACCCTAATCGCCCCGCCCGGTCGGTTGCGGCCGGGCGGCGGCCGGCACCCGACCCGGTTGATGCCGAACAAAGAAAAATTCGCCATATTGCGAAAAAGTCGACGGGTCTGGGCGGTCGCCGCCATCCATGGCGAAGCCGCGCGGCTCGAAGCGATGCATGAAGAACTCGACCGCCGCTTCGTTCCCGGCGACCGGCTTGTCTATCTCGGCAACTATCTCGGCTACGGCCCGGCGGTGCGCGCGACCGTCGACGCCCTCCTCGCCTTCCGCCGCCGGCTGCTCGCACGCCCCGGCATGTTCACCTTCGACATCGTCTATCTGCGCGGCAGCCAGGAGGAGATGTGGCAGAAGCTCCTCCAGCTGCAGTTCGCGCCCAATCCGGGCGAGGTCTTCGGCTGGATGATGGAGCAGGGTGTCGGCGCCACGCTTGCCGCCTATGGCGGGGATCCGCAGCAGGGGCTAAGCAGCGCACGCGGTGGCGCGCTGATCCTGACTCGCTGGACCAGCAGCCTGCGCGCGGCGATGCAGTCGGCGCCCGGGCACTACGTTCTGATGAGCGCACTCCGCCGCGCCGCTTACACCGATGACGGCGCGCTTCTCTTCGTTCACGCGGGCATCGATCCCGACCGGCCGCTTTCCGCGCAAAGCGACAGTCTCTGGTGGGGCAATGGCGGCTTTGCCCGCCTGTCGCAGCCCTATAGCGGCTTCACCCGCGTGATCCGCGGTTTCGATCGGGCCCATAGCGGGGTCCAGACGACGCCCTTCACCGCCAGCATCGATGCCGGCTGCGGCTTCGGAGGGCCGCTCGTCGCCGCCTGCTTCGACAGCAGCGGCGAAATCGTCGATCTGATCGAGGCCTGAGCCGATCGGATTACGAGCCGGCAGGGCGTTTCCTCCGGGCGACTGATCCGCTGCCGGCCGCGTTACGTATAAGGTTACGGGCACAAATCCCCTGGCGGAAACTCAGACGCCAACGGAGGGGGGTGATTATGACCTATCTCGACAATCCTTCGACGCAGAAGGCAAATCTCCGATACATCCAGGAGGCAATGCGCGCACCTCTGCTGGATCGCGAGCGGGAGTTCGAGCTGGCACGGCGCTGGCGCGACGACCGCGACGAGGAGGCCCTGCACGAGCTTATCCTGTCCTACACCCGGCTGGTGGTGAGTATGGCCGCGCGTTTCCGCGGCTATGGCCTGCCGGTCGGCGATCTGATCCAGGAAGGCAATATCGGCCTGATGCAGGCGGCGGCCCGCTTCGAGCCGGAGCGTGAGATCCGCTTCTCGACCTACGCCGCCTGGTGGATCCGCGCCGCCATCCAGGATTACATCCTGCGCAACTGGTCGATCGTGCGCACCGGCACGACGGCCTCCCAGAAGGCGTTGTTCTTCAATCTGCGCCGTCTGCGCGCGCGGATCGCCGGCCCCGGCGGCACGTCCCTCGATGCCGATGGCCGCGCCGAAATCGCGGAGGCGCTGCGCGTCGATGCCGCAGAGGTGGAGGCGATGGAGCAGAGGTTCGCCGGCGCCGATCAGTCGCTGAGCACTCCGGTGGCCGAAGGGCGCGACGAGGATCGCGGCAGCCTCATCCCCGACCAGCGGCCGAGCCCGGAGGACGTCGTCATCGGCATGCGCGACGCGGCGACGCGGTCGCGGTGGCTGGCGGAGGCCCTCGGCGAGCTGTCCGACCGCGAGCGCACGATCATCGCGCAGCGCCGGCTGCAGGAGAACGGCGCTACGCTGGAAGAGCTGGGCGCCGAGCTCGGCGTCAGCAAGGAGCGGATCCGGCAGCTCGAAACCCGGGCGCTCGGCAAGCTAAAGGCCTCGATGCTGAAACGCGCCGGCGATCCGCGCGAGCTCTTGCCGGCAGATTGACGGCCCCGCCGCCGGGCCGGCGGCGGGACATCAGATCAGGCGGAACAGCTCGATCGCCTCGCCGTGACCCCGCAGCTGCAGCCGGCCCGCCGATGTCGCCGCGATGCCCGGTGAAAGAATCGCGGCGGTGGCGGCGCTGATCAGCGCGATCACTTCGCTCTTGCCGTCGTCCAGCTCCTTTCCGAGCTGTTCCAGCCGTTGCGCGATGTTCACCGTGTCGCCGATCGGCGTGTAGTTGATGCGGCCCGGCGCGCCGACATTGCCGACGATGGCCGTCCCGGTATGAATCCCGATTCGCAGGCGCAGGCGGGCCAGTCCGGCCGCCGCCCGCCGGTCGTTGTCCGCCCGGATGGCTTCCGCGATCGCCAACGCGGCCCGGCAGGCGCGGTCCGCATGATTCGGATCGTCGGCCGGCGCGCCCCAGAACGCCATCACCGAATCGCCGATGTATTTGTCGATCGTGCCGCCCTCGGATTCGATGCAGGTGCCGAGCAGGGCGAAGTGGCGGTTGAGGAACGCAGCCAGTTCCGGCGCCGATTTCTGCCGGCCGATCACCGTGAAATCGACGATATCCGTGAACAGGACCGTGATCGTGCGCTCCTCGGATGCAAGGCCGGCCTGTGCCGACTGGCGCATCAGGCGGAGCACGAGCGGCTTCGGCACGTAGGTCTCGAACCAGCGCAGCCCGGCGAGCATGGCGTTGAAGGCTTTCGCCGCCGCGTCGAGCTCGCGGAACAAATTGCCGGGCAACCGCGGCGCGGCGTCGAAATCGAAGGTCCGGATCGCGTCGGCCACGGTTTCGAGCCGGCGGATCGGACGGCTGAGGCCCTGGCCGAGCAGGAGCGCCAGGATCGCCGCGACGATGAAGGTACCGCCTCCGGCCATCACTGCGAAGTTCAGGCGCCGCGCGGGCGCGTCGACCTCCGACAGCCGAACATAGCTCCCGGCCAGCCAGGGCTCCGGGCCATAGCCGGTGAGCTCGCGGTAGAGGAACAGATACCGATCGCCCGCCGCCGTGACGATCCGTGCGTTCAGCGATGTGCCGGCGACGAGGTCTCTCAGCCCGTCGACATCGATCGGGACGGTCCAGATGTTTGCGAGGACGGGGTCCCCCACCTCGCCCAGAAGCGGCAGCGGCCGTTCCGCCGACAGGCCGCGCGGCCCGCCGGCCAGGGCCGGATGCGCGAGCACGTGGTCGCGCCCGTAGAGGACGAAGCTTCGCCCGATCGAATCCTCGCTGGGGGCCAGATAGCCCGACAGCTCGCTGATCGAGACGACGGCGGAGACGATGCCGCGATAGGCGCCGTCGCGACGCACCGGGGCCCGCACGGTGATGTATGTGTTGTCGAGCGGTCGCAGATAGACGATCTCCCCCCAGCCGACGCTTCCCTCGGAGGCGCCCTTGCGCAGCGCGAGTCGAACCTCTGGCTTGTCGAGGGAACTGCCGGCGGCGACTTCGGGCCCGCGCGCCGTTCGGCCGGCCCGCACCGCATAGAGATCGTCGCGGATGAACGCCACGCCACCGATCTGCGGGGCCGCGGCCAGAGAGCCGAGGAGAAGGTCCTGAAGCCGCTGCGTGTCGTCCAGCGGAATGTCGTTCCGGCCCAGCAGATTGGCCAGGAACTCCGCTTGGTTGCGGACCGGGGCGAGATGCCGGTCAAGCCGCTGGACCAGCAGGTCGATGGCGAGTTGCGCGGCGTTGCGGGACAGCTCGATGGTGTTGCGTTCGGCGGCCCGCAGCGAGATGAAGAGCACGGTCGCGACGGCCACCGCCAGCAAGCCGCCGAATCCGAACAGAAGGGCCACGGAAATGGACGGGCGCCAGCCGCGGCCGCGCCGGCTGTCCGGCCGCGGCGCGGGCGGCGGACGGGGGTCGCCGGGCTGCGGCATGGCCGGCGGGCGGGGGTCTACCATTCGACGTCCCGCTGATTATCCACGGATGACCTTAACCTTCTGTCCGGGGGTCACGGAGTCGCCCTCGGACAGGCCGTTGAGCACGCGGAAGCGCTCCTCGGCGCGGTCGGTGAAGGGCATCTGCCGCGCCAGGCTTTCCACCGTGTCGCCCGGCCGGACCGTCACCACTTCGACGCGCAGCGGTTCGATGGCCGCGGCTTCTTCGGCGGCGAGCCGGCGGAAGCTGTAAGTGGTCTTGCGCAGCGCCAGCGACAGATCTTCCGTGCGATCCGGCGGCGTGATGAACAGGAATCGATAGACCGTCTGGTCGTCGTAGCGGATGGCGACCGGCCGCAGGTCGACCAGGCCCTCCCGGGTCTTCAGCCGGGCCGCGCCCGTCGCCGCGTCCATGCCGTCGATCTCGATCGGCTCGACCTCGCGGAGGTCGATGCCCTTGGCCCACTCGCGTGTCAGATAATCGACCATGCTCCGGCCGGGCGGCTGCCGTGGCGCCGCGTCGAAGACGATGAGCGCGCCGTCCGGCCCGCGGGCCACGACCTCCTTGGCCCCGTTGCGGAGGGCGAAGCCCTCCGGCACCTCGAAGGCAAAGCGCAGCGCGGGATGGATGAACTGCCGGCCGCGGACGATGCCTTCCGACGGATCTTCGCCGTAGAGCAGCCCGTCGATCTTCTCGAGGTAGATGTCGCGGGCGAGGATCGGGTCGGCCACCGCCGTGGCGCCGGCGTTCTTCATCGCGCGCTGGACCCGATCGACGGTGCGCGGGTGGGTCGACATGATGCTGAACTCATCCGCCGCCTCTGGCCGGCCGGCCAGCGCCGCCTCGAGCCGGGTTTGGGCCTGCAGCTTTCCAAGGAACGTCGCCGCGGCCTGCGGGTCGAAATTGGCGCGCGCCATGTAGCGCACGCCCAGCGTGTCGGCCTCGAACTCCTGATCGCGCGAGTAGCTTTGCAGAAGGGCCGCCGTGCCCGTACCGGCAAGGTTGACGAGCTCGCCGCTGCCGGTGGCGAGGCCCAGGCCGGCGAGGCCGATCTGCGCGAGGACCGACCGGCTGTGGCGCTGCGCCGAGTGGCGGGCCACGACATGGCCGATCTCGTGTGCCAGCACGCTCGCGACCTCGGCCTCGTTGTCGGCAAGCGCCAGCAGGCCGCGGGTGACATAGACATAGCCACCGGGCAGCGCGAAAGCGTTGACGACGGGCGAATTGAGAACGGTGGCGGTGAAGTCGATGTCCGGCCGCTCGGTCGTGCTGGCCAGCAGATCGACGATGCTTTCGATGTAGCGCTGCAGCTCGGGATCGTCATAGGCGCCGCCGAACTCTTCCAGGATCTTCGGATGGGCCTCGCGGCCGATCTTGGACTCCTCCGCCTCCGACATGAAGGCGGTGAAGCTCCGCTCGCCGGTGGCCGGGTTCACGGAGCAGCCGGCCAATGTCGACAGAAGCCCAATGAGAAGGACGCAGGCAACGCGGCGCAACATCAAGACTCAATCCTCTTTCACCTTGGACCGCACGGGCGTGGAGGCACAGAGATTACAGAGATTCACGGAGATTACGGAGATTAAGGACTCGCTCTCCCGCCCGCCGTGGCGCATCTTCCTTCCAGAATCTGTCTGAACGATGGCTGAACGCCAAGGGGCGCTACCGTTCCTGTCCCGTCGCCGGGTTGCGCTCACCGTTCCAGCAGCTCGATCTGCTCCGGATGCGTGACTTCGATTTCCGGCCCGTTGAAGGACTTGAGCCAGCCGCGGACACGCAGGCGCGCGCCTTCGAGCGATTCGATGTCGATGCCCGCGGCCTCGAACCGGCGGCGGCTTTCCGGGTCGATGAAAACGGTGAAATCGCTTTGCCAGTCCTCGCCGAAATTCAGGTAGCCGCGGCCGCGCACGATCGCCGCCTCCAGGACACGCCCTTCTACGAGTTGGAAGCTGTCGATGGCGCCGCCCGTCTCCTCCGGCGTCAGGATCCGGTAGAACGGATGGGCCCAGATACCGCGGCCGGCACCGCGGGCCTCGCGTTCGCGCGCCAGCATCTCCTCCACCAGCGCGCGGTTGTCCGGGAAGCTGTAGACCCGGGCCATGCCCCGGCGCAGCATTTCGCCCTGAATCCAGGTCCCGTCGGCGCTGTCGTAAAGATGGGCAAGCGCGCGGCCGTGCCGGTCCATGCGCCGGCCGCCGTAGCGGAGCTCCACCGTCCGGCCGAGAGCGATCTCCTCGAGCGTCCGCTTGGCGTCCTCGGCAAGGGGCCAGGTTTCGAATCCCGGTCGGCCGAGCGGAAGCTTCGGCGCTTGAATCCCGACCAGCCGCACCTCCCGTCCGTCCTCCAGGACCACCGTGTCGCCGTCGATAACCTCGACGATCTCGGCGGTGCCTCCGGGTTCGAGCGGCCCTGCGAGTATGTCCGCCGCCGGGGCACCGGCAAAAAACAGCCAGACGACGACAAAGGGGAGCACGCACCGACGCATCGCCCGTAGTATATAGAACGGGACCGGCGCGGAACACGGGTCCGCACGGGCGTGGAAGCGAGACGACCAGAACCGAGAGGCGGTCATGGCGCGCAGCCAGCTCTATCCCGAAATCGAACCCTATGAATCAGGCATGCTCGCCGTCGGCGGCCCGCACCAGATCTATTGGGAGCAGTCGGGCAACCCGCGGGGACGGCCGGTGGTGTTCCTCCATGGCGGCCCCGGGGCGGGCGCCGGGCCGGTCCACCGCCGTTTCTTCGACCCGGCCCATTACCGCATCGTCGTCTTCGACCAGCGCGGGGCGGGCCGCTCCAAGCCGCTGGGGGAGCTCACCGACAACACCACGCCGCACCTGATCGAGGACATCGAGCGGCTGCGCCGGCTTCTCGGGATCGAGCGATGGCTGGTGTTCGGCGGCTCCTGGGGGTCAACGCTTGCCATCGCCTATGCCGAGGCGCATCCCGACCGGGTCGAGGGCCTCATCCTGCGCGGCATCTTCCTGTGCCGGCGCAGCGAGATCGACTGGTTCCTCTACGGCATGCGTGTCCTGGCGCCGGAGGCGTGGCGCGCCTTCGCCGGCTTTCTGCCGGAGGGGGAACGCGACGACCTGCTGCGCAACTACCACCGCCGGCTCGTCGATCCGGACCCGGCGGTGCACATGCCCGCCGCTCGTGCCTGGAGCATCTATGAGGGGACCTGCTGCACCCTGCTGCCGAGCCAGGAGACCGTCGCCGCCTTTGGCCAGGACGTGCTGGCCCTCGGCCTCGCGCGGCTGGAGGCGCATTACTTCATGAACGACATCTTCCTGCCGGAGAATTCGTTGCTCGCCAACATCGACCGGATCCGGAAGATCCCGGCGGTCATCGTCCAGGGCCGCTACGACCTTGTCTGCCCCATCGTCACCGCGGACGAACTCGCCCGCGCTTGGCCGGAGGCCGAGTACATCATCGTGCCGGATGCCGGCCATTCCGCCATGGAGCCCGGCATTCGCGCGGCGCTCGTGCAGGCGATGGAGAAGTTCAAAGACCTGGATTGAGCCGCCGGGTGCCGTTCGCGCGACCATTCGCCACCCTCTCTCCGTCATCCTCTCGGAAGCGACCGAACGGGGGCGATCGGCGGCAGCGCGTTTGACATCGTTCTTCATTTCGATAATATTAGAAATATGGAAACAAGAGAGGCCCTCGCCGCGCTCGCGGCGCTGTCGCAGGAAACCCGGCTGGCGGTGTTCCGCCTGCTCGTCCAGGAGGGGCCGAACGGGCTGCCTGCTGGCGCGATCGCCGAGGCGCTCGGCGTCGCGCCCTCGACGATGTCGTCCCACTTGGCCCAGCTGGAGCGCGCCGGCCTGCTGCGGTCCTGGCGCGTCCAGCGCCAGATCTTCTACGCCGCGGATTACGAGGGCGCGCGACGGCTCCTCGCCTTCCTGATGGAGGATTGCTGCCAGGGCCGGCCGGAGATCTGCGGCACCGCGCTCGCCCCGGGCGCATGCGGCGGCGAGGCCGTGCCCGACG
Source organism: uncultured Rhodospirillaceae bacterium (assembly GCA_964551315.1). Classification (GTDB taxonomy): domain Bacteria; phylum Pseudomonadota; class Alphaproteobacteria; order Dongiales; family Dongiaceae; genus Virgifigura. The sequence continues at coordinate 98,387 of CAZKCM010000002.1, forward strand.
CCAGACCCCATTCGAAACGCCGACCTGAACCGCGACCCCGGGAACATGGAGGACGGAGCCATGAAGCGCCTGCACGTGCACATCGCCGTTGAAGACCTGGCCCAATCGGTCCGGTTCTATTCCACCCTGTTCGGCGCCGAACCCACCGTTCACGAGGCCGATTACGCGAAATGGATGCTGGAGGATCCGCGCGTCAACTTCGCGGTCTCGGCGCGCGGCCGCAGGCCCGGGCTCGACCATCTCGGCATCCAGGTGGACAGCGACGAAGAACTCGCCGAGGTGGCCGGCCGCCTCGCCGCGGCGCAGCGCCCGGTGGTGAAGCAGGAGGGGGTCACCTGCTGCTACGCCCGCGGCAACAAGGCCTGGGTCGCGGACCCGCAGGGCACGCCGTGGGAGACCTTCCACACGATCGGTGACAGCACAATCTACGGCGAGGACACGCTCGACGCCGATGCCCTGATGCCGGAGCGGCCGGCTGCGTCCTGCTGCGCGCGGTGCGAATGACGATCCCGTCCGATGGATTCGCATTCCCCTGACGCCGGAGGCCGGCGACGACCGACAAGGTCTACAACGTCCTGTTCCTCTGCGCCGGCAGCCATCCGGCGGGTCAGGTGCATCCTTACAGCTCGACCTGCTCCGGCGGCTGAACTTCCCGACCGACGGGCTCCGCTCGAAGAGCCGGGAGGAGTTTGCCAGGCTGGATGCGCCACCCCTCGCCAACCGCACGCGCGACCGGTTCCCGGGCAGATGGGCGGCCTCGCTACGGTCCTTTCTTCGGAATGACCGTGATTCCGCCGCTCACCTCCAGCACCGCGAACTTGATCTGGTCGAGGCGTTCGAGGCCCTGCAGGCGGCGGGCGGCTTCCAGGACATCCTCTTCGCTGACGCGCGATTTCCGCAGGCGGTCGCTGAGGGGGCGTCCGTTCTCCACCAGAATCATCGGCACGCCATCGATCAGCTTCTCGACCGAAGGCGAACGCCGCTTCACCAGCGACAGCGCGATGTCGATGGTGATCAGGGTCACGATGACCAGGACGGCGTTGGTCAGCGAGAAGTCTTCGCCAAGCAGCGCCTGCTGCGTCGCCTCTCCGATGATGAGCAGCAGCACGAAGTCGAAGGTCGTGAGCTGAGACAGGGACCGGCGGCCGGAGATCCGGAAGAGCAGCAGGAGAACGATGTAGACGGCGGTTGCTCGAAGCACAGCGTCCATGGGCCCTCCTCTCGGGTCAGGGATACACGAACGGCGTCAGCAGGGCCGGCTCGTGGCCGACCAGGCCGATCTCCCCGCGTATGGGTCCGAACGTCCCCGGCTTTACCGTGAAGGAAATCGTTCCGGACCGGCCGGGCGGTTGAATGCGGAAGGTGAACACCAAGGCATCCGCCGTCGTCGCGGTTCGATCCGGTTGCGGCTCGATTCGCTCGATCGAGA
>CAZKCM010000002.1:99915-110036 GCA_964551315.1 uncultured Rhodospirillaceae bacterium
AGGAAATGCGCCGCACCCCCTTTAGCGGACCGGTCCCGGCTGCTATAAGCTGGTGTCACGTCCCCGTAGCTCAGCCGGATAGAGCAACGGTTTCCTAAACCGTAGGTCGCAGGTTCGAATCCTGCCGGGGACGCCAGCCTTCCTGGATGTCCATTCCGGTCCATTTGCGCCGACGCGCACAAGGCCGGGCGCGGCTTTGTCCGCCTTGGCGAAGTACGCGGCGTAGCCTTCGATGCCCAAGCCCGGCCGGGCGCGGGACGGCCGTGTGTTAAGCAAGCGGTAAGCTTACCGATTCATGATGGATGCCGGCGGGAGCGGCTTGGCCGCGCTCGGCGGAGATGTCCGGGTGAGTCTCCGGGAGGTTGTGGGGGGCATTCGGCTTGGCGGCATCGCTTTCGCAAAGAGCGGACACACTCCGAAGCGAGCGGGACCGGTTCGTCGCCTTTGCCTTCGCCGCGGCGGACCTGTTACTGGAAATCGACGCCCGAGGCATCGTCCGCTTCGCGTCGGGTGCCGCGCGCCAGCTCACCGGCCGCGAGGCGCCGTCGCTCGTCGGTCAACCGATCCTGGATCTGGTGGTGCCGGATGACCGCCGTTTCCTGGCCGCGATTCTCGACCAGGTCGAAAGCGGCACGCGTTTCCAGCCGGTCCCCGTGCGGCTGACTGCCTCCGCCAAGCCGGCCTGGCTCGCCGGCTGCCGGTTGCCCGACAGCGATGGCCTCACGCATCTGACCCTGACGATCGAGAAGCTTCCTTGGATGCAGGCACCGCTCGCCGAGGAACGCGACGGCGCCACCGGTCTGCTCGGGGTTCCCGATTTTCGCGAGCGGGCGGCCGCCTGGCTGCGGGCGAGCGCGGACAGCGGCGACGGCGCCGAGCTCACGCTGTTCGAACTCTCCGGGATCGACGAGCTTCAGGCCCGGCTCGGCGGCGAATCGGGCCCGGATCTCATGGCCAACATCGGGGCGATCCTGCGCGCGGCGTCCATACAGGGCGACGCGGCGGTGCGGCTCGGCACCGAACGGTTCGGCCTCCTGCACGAGCCGTCGATCGAGATCGCCGGCGTCGAGCGTCGCATCGCCGTCATTGCGCGCGAGGCCGATCCGCAGGGGCGCGGCATCACGGTCCGGCGCCGCAGCCTGCAGCTGTCCATGGCCGATCTGACGGCCACCGACGGCGCCCGGGCCCTTGCCTATGTGTTGTCCCGATTCGCGACCGCAGGTGTCGATGCCCTCGCGGCCCCGACGCTCGCCGCAGGCATGAGCGAACTTCTCTCCGAGACCGCGTCGCGCATCGCCGAATTGCGACGGACGATCGCCGACCGGTCCTTTCAGATCCGCCTTCAGCCGATCGTCGATCTGCGAACCCGCGCACTGCATCATTACGAGGCCCTCCTGCGGACCGGCAAGGGCGAATCGCCGATCGCGCTTCTCGGCTTCGCCGAGGATGTCGATCTCATCGGCGAAATAGACCTCGCCGTTTGCGAACGGGTCGCTCGCCTCCTGCTCGACTGGTCGCGCCGGGGGCAGCCTCCGCCGGTGGCGGTGAATCTCTCCGCGCGTTCTCTCGGCAGCGACGGTTTCGTGGAGGCGTTGCCCGCGATGCTCGACCGCTATGAGGGACTTCGCGACAAGCTGATGTTCGAGATCACCGAGACCAGCCGGATCGACGATCTCGACCGCGCCGAAGGCCTGTTGCAGCGGCTTCGCCGCAACGGGCACCAGATCTGCCTCGACGATTTCGGGTCGGGCGCGGCGTCCTTCCCCTATCTGCAGGCGCTGACGGTGGATTTCGTCAAGATCGATGGCGCCTATGTTCAGCGGGTGCTCTCGGTCGATCGCGACCGCGCGATCATCAAGGCGATGGTGGGGCTGTGCCGGGATCTCGGCATCGGCACGGTGGCCGAGATGATCGAGACGGAGCAGCAGGCGCAGGCGCTGTGCGCGCTCGGAATCGATTACGGCCAGGGCTATCTGTTCGGCCGGCCGGGGGCGGGTCCGCCGAGCGCCCATGGCTCCCTGACCGGCGCCGCTCGCGCGGTTCGATATCGATAGACGGCTCGCACGTCTTAACTATACGGTAATGCTCCGCCTCGTAGGCTGCTCGAAGCGTCGCCCGTCGAGCTTCGGTCGCCGCGCGGGTCGGGAAAGGGTACGGCCGACCGTCTCCTCAGCCCATGGCATTGGGGCCGCAGGGGATGCAGGCCCGCGAATGCCCGCAGATGCGGCGGTGCGCACCATGCGGGGGCAAGGGGAAGCCGAAAAGTGCCAAAGATCAATGTCTTTCTGGGGACGGCCGGGCAGGTTCGCGAGCACCAGCGGGTCGGGCTGCTCGCGTTTTATCGGGCGCTGCGGAACGCGGGCGAAGACGTGTCCCTCGTGACCGAATCCGTCTACCGCCCCTGCGACATCGCCGTGGTCTATGGCTGCCCGAAGGTCGGCGGCCAGGCAAAGGTCGTGCGTTGCAATGTCTACGCCGCTCACGAAGGCTCGTTCGTCGTTCTGGAGACGCCGTTCCTGGGGCGGCGGGTCTACCACAACGACAAGGGCCTGCGGGCGTTCATCCGCCGCCTGCGCAACAAGCGGACCGCCGTCGATACGCGCACCCATTTCCGGGTTGGGTTGAACGGCGCCTTCCACAACACGGCCGATTTCGTCAACGCCGGCTCGCCGCCGGACCGGTGGGAGCTGCTGCGGCGCGAGTTCGGCCTCGCGCTGAAACCGTACCGGCGGACGGGTTCTCACGTTCTGATCGTCGGGCAGGTTCCGAACGACGCCTCTCTCCAGGGCGCGGACATCGTCGCCTGGATGAACGCGACGGCGCGCGAGGTGAAGCGGCACACGGACCGGCCGATCGTGCTTCGCCCGCATCCCTGCACCAGGCCGGACGATCTCCGGCGGATGGCGCAGTCCTTCGAGGCGGACCGCCAGGTCCGTATCGACGTGCCGCCCACCGGTACCATCCAGGACGCGCTCGCCGATTGCTGGATCGCGGTGACTTATTCCTCGAGCTCCTCCGTCGATGCGCTGTTGGCCGGCGTGCCGGCGCTGACCATGTCGGCGGCGAACATCGCTTGGCCGGTGACGGATCACGACCTCGCGAAGCTGGAGAATCCGACGCTGCACCCGCGCGAGCAGTGGCTCTACGACCTCTGTTATGCCCAGTGGTCTCCGGCGGAGATCGAAAGCGGGATCGTGTGGGCGCGGCTGAAGGGCAGGGCGTATCAGCATCTGGAGCAGCACGGGGCCGAGGCCGCCTGAAAGCCGGCGCGCTTCCATTCGTCGTCGAACGCCGCCCGGCCGCCCGAATCGGGTTGGCCGCGACCGAGCCGACCGTCCGCCTTCCCGACCGCGATCGAAAAGCCGTGCCGCATAGCTTCCGCGCGGTGCGGGCCACGGGCATCGCCGGTGCTTCTGCACCGAAGGGCGGCTCCCTCGCGAGACGGCGCCGGCCTCCGCAAGGAGCACCCGGTTTCAGATCGCTCGACAGAACGCCAATCACCTGCTCTGATCGGCTGACAGGAGCGTTCGAAGGCGAGGCTGGCGACCGTGTTCTGGCTTGGTCTGTTGCTCATCCTGGTCTGGGGCGGCTGGGGATACGCCCGCCGCCGATGGTGGCTGCGCGAGATCAACCGTTCCCTCGACCGACGTGACCCACTGCCTACCGTCACCGATGCCTTTGCGGCCGCGCCGACGCGTTATCATCCGCCGACGCGGCTCGCTCTACCGGATCGGCTGATCACGCTGGCGGCGATCGCCGCCGGCGTGATCGGATACTTCCTCGTGATCGGCAGCTGGTTCGGCTGGTTCGCGTAAGACGGGCCGGGAGGCTCCGGCGGCGGCTCGACCGGGGGCGGCGGGTTTACCGGTGGCGCGTCCGGGCTCGGCGGATTCGTCGGCGGTTCGATGGGGCTCGGTGGATTGATCGGCGGCTCCACCGGATCGGGCGGCCGGCCCGGCGGCCGAATCGGCGTCGGTGGCTCGTCCGGGCGGGGCGGCCGGTCCGGTAGCGGTGGCTTCTTCGGCGCGGGATTCGGCGGCTCGGTCGGGACGCGGGCCATATCGAGCATTCGATGCTGCACGCTTTGCTAACGGTAGGGCACCGCCATCCGTTCCTCCGGCAACGACCGGGGCGTCGATCGGGCGCGAGGGATCCAAATCCGCCTATAACGGTTCGTATGGCGGTTGTTCACATCCCGATCCGCGCGGGCGTATCCTGGCGACGCCCGTGATCGCCTCTTGCCCATGACCGAACCGCCCTTCGATCCCACCCTTCTGCTCGTGGCGACAGGCGCTGCGATTCTGTGCCTGTGGTGGCTCGCATGGCTGCTCGTTCGATTGAGCGCGCGGGCGGTGGGCCGGTTGCCGGAACTCCTGGCCGGCCGCCGGGCCTGGACCCGAATCCATCCCTTGCGCGCGATGCTGATGCAGCGGCTCCCCAGGACCTATGCCTTCCTTGCCCGCCGATTCGATCCGCGGGACTTTACCGGCCTGCCACTGACCTTGCTCGCGGCGGCGGCCCTCTACCTCGTCTCGCTGTTTGGCGGTCTCGTTGAGGAGCTGGGCGAAGCCGAGGAATTGGCCGCCTTCGACAACCGCATCGACGCGCTCGTCAATCCCTGGCGAACGACCTACCTGGCGGATCTCTTTGCATGGATCACGGATCTGGGCGGCAGCGCTGCGCTGGCCGCCGTCGCCTTCGTCACGACCGGATTCCTGTGGGCATATCGGCGGCTTCATTTCATCCTGCCGCTTTGGGTCAACATCGTCGGATCTCAGGCCACGACCTATCTCGGCAAGTTCGCCTTCGATCGCGCGCGACCGGAGTTCGTCACCGACGTGACGGCCGTTTCGCCTTCCTTCCCCAGCGGCCACACAAGCGGGGCAATGGCCGTTTATGGATTCATCGCCTATGCCATCGCGCGGGACCTCACCGATCCGCGCCAGCGCTTCGAGGTGACCTTTTGGACGGCGGTTTTCATTGCCCTCATCGCGTTCAGCCGCGTCTTCCTCAGCGTTCATTACGCGAGCGATGTCGTCGCCGGGTTCCTCGTCGGCGGGTTCTGGTTGTTGGTCGGCTTCGCCGTCGCCGAGTATCTGCGGCGGAGCCCGCCGGGCGGGGAGGACACGGAGGCTTCGGGCGGGTCCGGTGCCACAAGCCGCTGACGGGGCGATCGCCGAACGAAAAAGCGAGGCCGGATCGCCGCGGCCTTCAAACGTGCCTTGCTCTGGATTACGTTCTGCCCGCACCGGTTCTCTTCGGCGGTTTGACGCAGCCCTTGCAGCAAGAGAGACTCCGTCCTCGGATTCCAGGAAGCGGCGCGTCCGTCCCGGTGAGCTCTTCGGGTGAGCCGATTCCATGAACCTCGGATGGTTGCCTTGCCGCTCCTGCTGCTGATTGTCGCCGCCCTGATCGTCTACGGCTCGCTCTACCCCTTCGAATTTGCCCTCGCGAACGCCGATTCCCGGGCGCTGCACCGGCTTCTGACCATCGACCCGCTCGGGACCAGCCGCAGCGACATCCTCGCCAATGTCGCGCTGTTCGTGCCGTTCGGCCTTGTCGGCGTAACGGCCGTGAGCGGGCGGGGCCTCAGGCCGGTGCGCATCCTGCTGGTTCTGCTCTTCGGGCTCGCCCTCGCGGTTGCGCTCCAGATCGTACAGCTCTTCATCCCGAGCCGTGTTCCCACGCTCACCGACGTCGTCTGGAACGGCCTTGGTCTCGCCCTCGGGGCGCTCGCCGCGACTCTGCCTGTCGTTCGTCGGCTGCTGCAGGGCCTGGAGCGCGCCCCCCGTCTCTCGGTGCCCGTGCTGCTGATCGGCGCGTGGATTGCCTACCGTCTCGCGCCCTTCGCGCCGTCGATCGACGTCCAGGTCATCAAGGACAGCCTCAAACCCCTGCTGCTGACGCCACGCCTGACGCCGCTCGGCGCGCTGCACGACGCCGTCGCCTGGTCGATCGTCCTGCATCTCTGGGCCGACGTCCGGATGCGCGGCCAGCGCGATCGCGTCTCTTTGCTGCTGATCGCCGGCGTCTTCCTCGCCGAACTGCTCGTCATCGACAACGCGGTGAGCGCCGACAACCTCGCGGGTGCGCTCCTCGCCGTCGCCGTCTGGTGGCTGGTCCTCTACCGGGTGCCGGGCCGGGCCGCCTGGCTCGCGGCCTTCTTGCTCATCCTCCTGGTCTTCCAGGGGCTGGCCCCGTTCGAGTTGCGCGCCGGCATCGCGGACTTCCGCTGGGCTCCGTTCGCCGGGGTGCTCGATGGTTCGACAGGGGCCGGTTTCGTCAACCTGCTCGAGAAGACGTTCCTTTATGGAAGCCTGGTCTGGCTCCTGCTGGAGATGCGGCTCGGCTGGGCCTGGGCGGCGCTGGTCTCGGTGGGTGTGCTCGTATTGATCGAGGCGGCGCAGACCGTCTTCGCCCACCACACGCCGGAAATCACGGATCCGCTGCTCGCCCTGCTCATCGCCCTCCTGTTGGCGCTGTTGCCCGGGAGCCGGTGGGGAGCACCCGCCCTCTCCTTCGCGTCGCGGGGCCGGCGCGCCTGAACCGGTGAACCCCCTTCGGCCGTCCGGGATCTTTGCGGCTCGCCGCCCGAGGGGACTCGTTGGGGCCAAGGGCCGGGCACGGCGGCCGTCTCATGGCCCCGGGATATGGCCTCGAAAGGGGCTATTTCGGAAAGATCCGGTCCCGGACGCGCCGGCCGAAGCCGACGGGATCGCGGCGCGGATCGACCTCGCGCGCCGCGGCGGCGATCTCCTGGCCGGCCTGCTCGAGATGAGGGCGCAGTCGCCGCGCCGTCTCGATGGCCCTGGCCCGCATATGCGGGTCGGCGGCCACCTGGCGTGCGAGCGTAAAGAGAATTCGTTTCATGCCATGCCTCCGATCCCGGCGCTTGCCGCTCGGTCCAGCGATCTCAACGCCTCGGCGCCAGCCGGTGCGCGATCCAGCCGATAAAAAGGACGACGATCACGCCGAGGACCCACACGCCGACGACGAGCCCGAAGCCGACCGTCTGGAACAGTCCGAGCAGCCACGAGACGAACGCCACCCCCTCCGGCGCGACCGGGACGGTATCCGAATGCCGGATCACCGCGTCGCCGATCAGGTTCAACAGAGCATAGGCGCCGAAGCAGGTCGCCGTCCACAGGGCGAGGATGACAAGCTTCGTACCCAGAATGATCCGTCGCACGTCATCCGCTCCGTGGCCGTTCACGCTGCCGGGCAGGTAGGCGTTCGGGCGCGTGCCGGCAAGGCAGCGCGTCTGCCGAAGGCGTCAATGGCCGCCCGCCTTGCGCCGGACCTTGCCCCGGAAGACGTAACAGGAATTCCCGGCACGATGCCCCGCGCGAACGTTGCCAGCAGCGATCCGTAATGGAACGAGCGGTCCCAATGGGGACGGCCCCGCTCCTCCGCCTCGAAGCGGAACTCGAAGGTGACGCCGCGGAAGATCGGCGCGACCAGCATGATCAGGATCGGGATGTAGAGGGCCGGCAGCAGGACGGCCTCGGCCAGCGGGAAGGCGGCAAAGGTTCCCGATGTTCGTCGGCAACGCAGCGACGGGCGGGACGGCCGCCGAGTCAGCGCATCAATAGGTGTGCTCCAGCACACAGTTGACCGGCAGTTCGGCGACGGACGCGTTGTTTGGCAGGGAAAGCAGCATGCTGACGAGCCGGGCCACCGTTTCGGGCGCGATCATGTCGTCCGGCGAAACGCTGCCGACATCCATCGTCATGTCCGTCCGCACGAAGCCGGGGCACAGCGCGGTGCTGCGAACCCCGTGCTCCCACCCGCTGAACCGGGCCGCGTGGGCGAGCGCAAGGCTGGCGAACTTGCTCATCGCGTACCCGGCGGCCGAGGCGCTCTTTACCCGCTTGCCGGACAGCGAGACGAGCGTGACGATCCGCCCGGCGCCGCTCGCCTTGAGGTGCGGAAAGGCCTCGCGGATCAGCCGATAGGGCCCCTTCACGTTCACCTCCCAGAGGGCGTCGAGGACCGTCTCGTCATCGTCCTCGACACTGAAGGGCCGAAGGATCCCGGCGTTGTTCACCAGCCCGTCGATCCGGCCGAAATAGGCCGCCGTGGCCGCGACCCAATCCTGTGCCGCGCCGGCGTCGCGCGCCTCGTAGGGATGGACGAACACCCGCGCCGTTGCCATTCCTGCCGTGATGCCGGCGAGCTTCGTCACGTCGCGGGCGCCGAGGCTGAGATTGTAGCCGTCGGCATAGAGGCGCCTCGCGACGGCGCGTCCGATTCCCCGGTTGGCGCCGGACACAAGGATCACGCGCTCTTCGGGTGGCAGCATCACGGGGGCTTCCCTGCGCGTCGATCAATCGAATGCCAAATCCTACGCCCTGCCGCCGGCCGGGGGAAGGGGGGGCGAAACCGTCAAGGCACGCGAAGGGCGATTCGGTTGCACGGCCTGCACCCCGCGGTTGGGTGGCCGCTGCAACGGAGCGTTGATCTTTGCGGCGGGATCGGGTTGTTTCCGGTGGTCGCCTCGGCGCGCTGTCCCGGTCAAACGAGAATCCCATGTCCCTGCAGCCCCTCGATCGCTTTCCCCTTGCCGCGCGGCGGCGCGTCCGCGGCCTTCTCACCGATATCGACGACACGCTGACCACGGAAGGGAAGCTGACCGCCGCGGCCTACGCGGCGCTGGAGCGGCTGCAGGCGGTCGGCATCCTCACCTTCGCCATCACCGGCCGGCCGGCGGGCTGGTGCGATCACATCGCCCGCATGTGGCCCGTCGACGGCGTCGTCGGCGAGAACGGCGCCTTCTATTTCCGTTACGATGCCGGGCGGCGAAAGCTGGTGAAGCGGTATCTCCTGCCCGAGGAGACGCGCGCCGCCAACCGGCGCCGGCTGGAGGTGCTGCGCGAGCGCATTCTCGCCGCCGTGCCGGGCGCGGCGGTCGCGTCCGACCAGCTCTATCGCGAGTCCGATCTCGCCATCGACTTCTGCGAGGACGTCGCGCCGCTGCCGCGGGCCGAGGTGGACCGGATCGTCGCCCTGTTCGAGGAGGCCGGCGCCACCGCCAAGGTCAGCTCGATCCACGTCAACGGCTGGTTCGGCACCTACGACAAGCTCGGCATGACGCGCATCATGCTCCGCGAAGCGTTCGGCATCGACCTCGATGCGAGCCGGGACGAGTTCGTCTTCGCCGGCGATTCGCCGAACGACTCGCCGATGTTCGCCTTCTTCCCGCATGCGGTCGGCGTGGCCAACATCCGCGACTTCGCCGACCGGCTTACGGCCACCCCCGCCTATGTGACCGAGGCGCGGGCCGGCGCGGGCTTCGTCGAGATCGCGGAGGCGCTGCTGGCCGCGCGCCGTTCGGGCTGACATTGCGCACGCCCGAAACGGAAGGCGGGCGAATATCTCGAACGGAGGGAGACCGTACGTCTTTTGTCTGCTTGACGATGTTCGCCACCCTCGCGATGAATGGTACGGCTCTCAGGGGGGCCAATCCAACCAGGGGCAACTCGACCATGAGATCCGTCTCTGCTGCGGTGCTGAGCCTCCTCGGCTTGGCCTGCGCGACCTCCGCGATCGCGAATGACGCCGTCAAGCGCGGCGAATACCTTGTCAGGATTATGGATTGCACCGGTTGCCATACGGGCGGGGCGCTCGTGGGCAAGCCCGATCCGGCGCTCTTCCTCGCCGGCTCGACCATCGGCTTCGGGGTTCCCGGTTTCGGGATCTTCTATCCGCCCAACCTGACGCCGGATCCGAAAACCGGTCTCGGTGAATGGAGCGAAGACGACATCGTTGCGGCGATTCGGACCGGTATCCGGCCGGATGGGCGCGAGTTGGCGCCGGTGATGCCCTGGCGCTCCTATGCCGCGCTCACGGACGAGGATGCTCGCGCCGTCGCGGCCTATCTCAAGAGCCTGCCGCCCGTGCGCTCGGAGGTGCCGCCGGTCACCGGGCCGGACGAGCAGGCGCCCGCGCCCTATCTGAGCGTCGTTTCGCCGGAGTGACGGGGTCGGCCCGTCACGCGATCGCCGCCAGGCGCGGGCGGCGCGGCCTACGCACGCAAAGCGATCCAGCCGGGTGGATCGCTGGCCGGAAAGGATTCCTCGGAGGCGCGCGTTACCGGGTCGGTGTCGATCTCTCTGTCGCGC
>CAZKCM010000002.1:110136-118284 GCA_964551315.1 uncultured Rhodospirillaceae bacterium
GCGGCAGCGCGGCATCGCCTTCGGGCAGCGCGGATGGAAGGGGCAGCCCGGCGGCGGCGCTTCCGGATTCGGAACGTCGCCGCCGAGCACGATCCGCTCGCGCCGCCGCTCCGGCTCTGGTTGCGGGATCGCCGAGATCAGCGCCTGGGTGTAGGGATGCGCAGGGCGCTCGTAGAGGTCGTCGGTGTCCGCCGTCTCGACGACGCGGCCGAGATACATCACCGCCACGCGGTCGCTGATGTGCTCGACGACGGCGAGGTCGTGCGAGATGAAGACGTAGGACAGGCCCAGCCGCTCCTTCAGGTCGGCCAGCAGGTTCAGGATCTGCGACTGGATCGAGACGTCGAGCGCGGAGACCGGCTCGTCGGCGATCACCAGCTTCGGTTCCAGCGCGATCGCGCGGGCGATGCCGATTCGCTGGCGCTGGCCGCCGGAAAACTCGTGCGGATAGCGGCGCGCTGCGTCGGCCTCGAGCCCCACGGTCCGCAGCAGTTCGGCGACCTTGCGGCGGCGCGTCTCGCGGCTGCCGATGCCGTGGATCGCCAGAGGTTCGGCGATGATGGCGCCGACCGTAAAGCGCGGATCGAGGGAGGCGTAGGGATCCTGGAAGACGAGCTGCATGTCGCGCCGGCGCGCCCGCAACGCCCGCGGCCCCAGCGCGAGGAGGTCTTCGCCCTCGAACCGGATGGCGCCGGCGGTGGGCTCGACGAGGCGCAGGGCGACGCGCGCGAGGGTCGATTTGCCGCAACCCGATTCCCCGACGATGCCGAGGGTTTCGCCGCGCCGCAGCGTCAGGCTGACACCGTCCACCGCGTGCACGACGCCGGTGCCGTCCTTCGACCGGAAATGCTTGACGACCTCGACGAGCTCGAGCAGCGGCGGCTCGCCGGACGCGGCCTCCTCGCCGATGGCGCGGCTCATGGGCACGGGCTTCATGCGCATGGGTTCCAGCAGGCGGCGTCGTGGTCCGGGCGGTGCGGCAGCAGCGGTGGCCGCTCGGCGCGGCAGCGCGGCAGCGCCCGGGAGCAGCGCTCGGCGAAGCTGCAGCCGGTCCCGCGCGCGCCGGGCGGCGGCACCATGCCCGGGATCGTCGGCAGCCGGCCGCCGCGCCGCCGTGCAGCCAGCCGCGGAGTCGCGGCGAGCAATCCGGCGGTGTAGGGATGGACCGGCCGCGCGAAGACCGCGCCGGTGCCGCCCCGCTCGACGACGCGGCCGGCATACATGACGACGATCTCGTCGCAGGTTTCCGCAACGACGCCGAGGTCGTGGGTGATCAGCAGAATGGCCATGCCCAGCTCGCGCTGCAGGCGCCGCAGAAGCTCGAGGATCTGCGCCTGGATGGTCACGTCGAGGGCGGTGGTCGGCTCGTCGGCGATCAGAAGCCGCGGATGGCAGACCAGGGCCATGGCAATCATGACGCGCTGACGCAGGCCGCCCGAAAGCTGATGCGGGTACTGGTCGACGCGCCGCTCGGCCGCGCCGACGCCGACGAGCCGCAGGATCTCGATGCTCTTCTCGCGCGCCGCCGCAGCGCTCATGCCGCGGTGGAGCCGCAGGACCTCGCCGATCTGGAAACCAACGGAAAGGGTCGGGTTCAGGCTGGTCATCGGCTCCTGGAAGACCATGCCGATGCGGTCGCCACGCACCGCGCGCATGGCGGTCTCGTTGAGCGCCAGGAGGTCCGTGCCCTCGAACAGCACGCGGCCGCCCTCCACCCGGCTGGGCGGGGAGGGGAGAAGGCGCATGATCGACATGGCGGTCACGCTCTTGCCGCACCCGGACTCGCCGACGAGGCCGACCGTGCGGCCGGCGGGCACCGCGAAGGACACGCCCTCGACGACCGTGACGCGGCCCTCCTCGGTCGCGAAGCTTATCGAGAGGTCCTCGACCCGGAGGAGCGTCGATTCCTTGATCATGCCTCGATGATGGCCCTCGTGCCCGACCGGTCGACGCGTGAGGGCCGCGCCGATCAGTTGAACACCACGCGCGGGAAGTAGAGCGACACCACCCAGTTCGGCTGGTCGACGATCTCGCTGATCCGCAGATCGGCGCAGACACTGCACAGCATGTAGGCCTCGACCGCCGAGAGACCGTGGCGCGCCGTCAGAAGGTCGATCATGCCGCTGACGGCGGCGCGTGCGCCCTCCATCAGGTCCGGCCCGATGCCGGTCGTGACCTCATAGCCGTCAACGTCGAAATGACGGCTGACCGGACCCGCCGTGGTGAAGCGGGGGAAGGCGAGGTTCGCGCCCTTCACCAGCTCGAACTTGAGGGCGACGGTCATCGGGCTCTCGATGGCGGTGCCGCAGACCTCCCCATCGCCCTGGGCCGCATGGGTGTCGCCGACGGAGAACAGGCCGCCCCGAACCTCGACCGGCAGATAGAGCTCCGTGCCTGCGGCGATGTCGCGGATGTCCATGTTGCCGCCGACCCGGCGCGGCGGAACGACGCTGTGCTGCCCGGCCTCGGCCGGGGCGAGGCCGATCGTCCCGCAGAACGGCCGCAGCGGCACGCGCCCGCCGGGGCCGTAGAGCGACGGTGCAAGGCTCGCCGGATCGTAGGACCAGAGATGCAGCGCCGGCTCCGGGAACTGGTCGGCGAGAAGCCCGAAGCCCGGGATGTTCGCGGTCCAGCCCCAGCCCGAGGGCTCGAACGCCAGCACCGTCACCTTGATCGCGTCGCCCGGTTCCGCGCCGTCGACGAAGACGGGGCCAGTGACCGGGTTGACCTTGCCGAAATCCAGCGCGGCGAGATCGGCGAGCGTCGATTTCGGGCCGAGCTGCCCGCCGGAGGAATCGATGGTGTGGAACTCCACCGTCTCTCCCGGCGCGACCGTCAGCACCGGCGGATTTGCGTTGTTCCAGCCGAAATGGCTGTTCGTCTTGTGGATCGTGTGGTTGCAGGTGGTGGTCATCGATGCGGCTCCGCTGCTGCGGTTGAAGCGCGGAGACACGGAGGGCGGGGTTCCCTCCGTGTCTCGCTTGCACCCGCGCTCCCGTTTCCTACTGCGCGTCCTTCGCGTAGACGTAATCGTAATGCACCGGGATGTGCACCGGGTCGACGAACAGCGCGGGCTCGCCGCCGATGCGCTCGGAGTGCATGGTGAAGCGCTGCTCGTTGAAGACCGGCGCCCAGGGCGCGTCCTCCATGATCTGGAGGAAGATCGAGCGCCACAGCGCCAGCCGCTCCTCCGCCCTGGCCGGGTCGACGATGGCGTCGGCCTCCGCCGCCTTGGCGTCGAGCTCCTCGTTGCAGTACTTCGCCCAGTTCCAGCCGCCCTCCACGGCGCCGCCGCAGCCGAGGATCGGCCCGTAGAAATTGGACGGGTCGGGGAAGTCGGCGATCCAGGCCATGCCGCCCGACCAGATCATCGGCGCCTGGCCCTCGCCGCCCGCCGAGATCACCGAGGCCTGGGCCAGCGACTTGATCTCGGCCCGGATGCCGATTGCCGCCAGGTCTTGCTGGATCGCCTGCGCGATGCGCGGATTGGGATCAACGTTCATGACGTAGAGCTCGGTGTCGAAGCCGTTGGGGTATCCGGCCTCGGCGAGGAGGCTCTTGGCCCTCGTCGGATCGTAGGGATAGCCCTCGTAATCCTCCGCATATCCGGGCATGGCCGGCGGCAGCGGCTGGTTGGCGGGCACGGCGCGGTTGTTGATGATCCGGACGACGCGGTCCTTGTTGATCGCCATGTTGACGGCCCGACGGACCTCGACCTTGTCGAAGGGGGGCTTCGTCACGTTCATGGTGACGTAGCCGGTGTGGAGTTGTCCGCCCTCGACGACCAGGTCCTCGTTCGCCGGATCGCTCATCACCTGCACAAACTGCGCCGGCGGGATGCCGTCGCCCAGGATGTCGACCTCGCCGCGTTGCAGCCGCAGAAGCGCCACCGTCGGTTCCTGGCCGATTTCGAAGGTGATGCGGTCGAGATAGGGAACGCCCTCCCTGTAATAGTCGGGGTTCTTCTCCAGAACGAGACGCTGGCCCAGCGTCCATTCCGTGAGCTTGTAGGCGCCGGTGCCGACCGGATTCCGGCCGAAGTCGGCGCCGTACTCTTCCACGGCCTCCTTCGGCACGGCGAAGGAGAAGTTGATCGCCATGACGTGCAGGAAGGTGGCATCCGGCCGCGACAGCCGGAACACCACGGTCCGGTCGTCGGGCGTGGTGATGCCCGACAGTTCCTTCGCCTCGCCCGAGGCCATCGCCTCGAAGCCTTCGATCGTGGCGAAGAATCCCTGGCCGGGGCTCTGCGTCTCGGGGTTCACGGCCCGCTCGATCGAATACTTGATGTCGGCCGCCGTCAGCGGGCGGCCGTTGTGGAACGTCACGCCGTCGCGCAGGCGAAAGGTGAAGGTCCGGCCGTCCTCGGATATCTCGTAGCTCTCGGCGAGGTCGGGGACGAGCGTCGTCGTGCCCGGCTCGTAGTCCATCAGCCCGTCGAACAGGCTCTTGATGATCGACCAGTTCTGCCAGTCATAGCCGATCGCCGGGTCGAGGGTGGAGATGTCGTTCTTGTAGGTGACGATCATCTCGCCGCCGGGCTTCGGCCCGTCCTGGGCAAAAGACGCGGTCGTCGGTGCGGACGCAAGCAGCGCGAATGCCGCAGCGGCCGCCAGAAATGCGGACTTCATAGGCTCTGCCTCCCGTGTTGGCCCGGCGGCGTGGCGCCGCGGCAGGGCTTTGTCGGTCATTATCATCGCAGTCTGATCCGGGGGTCAATCAGCGGCGCCACCAGGTCGGCCAGCAGGTTGCCGAGCACGATGGCGACCGCCGCGACCAGCGTTACCCCCATGATGATCGGGATGTCGATCCGCTGGATCGCCTGCCAGGCGAGCTGGCCGATCCCCGGCCAGCCGAACACCGATTCCACGACCACCGCGCCGCTCATGAAGATGCCAATGTCGAGGCCGATCATCGCGATCACCGGCAGGATCGCGTTGCGCAGCCCGTGCACCAGGATGACGCCGCGCTCGCTCAAGCCCTTGGCCCGGGCGGTGCGGATGTAGTCGTGGCGCAGCACCTCGACCATGCTGGACCGGATCATCCGCGAGTACCAGCCGCCGCCGGCGATGCCGAGCGTCAGGGCCGGCAGCGCAAGGTGGGACAGCGTCCCGTAGCCGCTCAACGGGAACCAGCCAAGCAGATAGGCGAAGAGGTAGAGCAGCAGGAGCCCGACGACGAACTGCGGCGTCGAGACACCGGCGAAAGACAGCATCATGATGCCGCGGTCGGCCGTCCGGCCGCGGCGCGCGGCGGCGTAGATCCCGGCCGGCAGCCCGATCAGCAGCTCGAAGAAGATGGCGCCCGCCATCAGCAGCAGCGTTGCCGGCAGGCGGCTTCGGATCAGGGTCGAGACCTCCGCCTTCTGCACGTAGGAGCGGCCGAGGTCGCCTTGCGCCAGGCGGCCGAGATAGCTGACATACTGCACCGGCAGGGGCCGGTCGAGGCCGAGCTGGTGGCGGATCGAGGCGACCGTTTCGGCCGAGGCGCTGCGGCCCGCGATCATCCGCACCGGGTCCGCGGGGATGAGGAAGGTCAGGCAGAAGGTGACCGCCGTGACGCCGAGCAGGATCAACGCGGAGGCCGCCAGACGCCGGGCGAGATAGCGCAGCATCACCGCCCCCGCTGGGTCGGGTCGAGGACGTCGCGGAGCGCGTCGCCGACCAGGTTGAAGGCAAGCGCCAGCAGCATGATCGCCATGCCCGGGAAGAAGACCAGCCACGGCGCCGACAGGAAGTAGGACTGGCTTTCGAAGATGATGCCGCCCCAGGACGGCGTCGGCGGCCGTACGCCGATGCCGAGGAACGACAGCGTCGCCTCGAGCAGGACGGTCGTGGCGATGCCGAGCGTAGCCCAGACCAGAATGGTCGGCACCAGATGCGGCAGGATGTGGAGGAACAGGATGCGCCCGTTGCCGGCCCCGAGCGAGCGGGCCGCCTCGATGTATTCGCGGGCCGCCAGGCCCGTCGTCTCGGTGTAGATGACGCGGGCGATCTGCACCCAGTTGACCAGCGCGATCACCATGGCGACGATCCACAGCGACGGCGCGAAGATCGCGGCGAGCGCGATCGCCAGAAGCAGCGCCGGGAACGCCATCATCAGGTCGGTGAAGCGCATGATCGCCGCACCGAGCCAGCCCTGGACATAGCCCGCCGTGACGCCGAGCAGTGTGCCCAGGACCACCGCGGCCCCGTTCGCCACCACGCCGATGATGAGCGAGGTGCGCGCGCCGTAGAGCAGCCGAGAGAGCAGGTCGCGGCCGAGCAGGTCGGTGCCGAGGAGGAACTTGCCGCCGGGCGGCACCGGCGCGCCCTCCAATGTCAGCCCGTCGAAGAACTGCTCGGCCGGGTCATAGGGCGCGATGACCGGGGCCAGAACCGCCGCCCCGACCATCACCAGGATCACCGCCAGCCCGAACAACGCGAGACGGTCGCGGCGGAAGCGCTTCCAGGCAGAGGACATGGAGGTGGCCGGACTCCATTCGGCGGCAGGAGGAACTCTGCAAGCGATCCTAGCGGCGGCGCCGAGGCCGTCAACGGCGTCGGGTGCGAGGCCGGTCCGGGGCGGCCAACCGCAGGCGGTCGCCCGTGGGGAACCGCCGCCGCGAGCGTGTGTTGGACAGACCGCCGCCGCGGCGCGCGCTGCCGTGATCCCGACCGAGAGAGCCGGTTGTGCGGGAAAGGCTCGCCCTTCTATTGTTGATCGCCGCCGCTACCGGCTTCCGTCCGGCGTCGGCTGTGGCCAGGTCGCCCGGCGGTGCCTGGACGTGAAGCCGGATCCGCCGGAGCCCGACCATCGCATCGATGCCGACACGCACTCCAACCACGACCACCGCCGCGCCGAAGCGGCCCACGAAATGGCCGGCCACGCTGCTGCTTGGCCTCGGGCTGATCCTCGTCTGCGAGGTCCTGCTGTTCGTCGACGTGGCCCTGCGCGACGGGGCGATCATACCCTACGATCCGCTGCCACCGCCGGAGGGCGCGCTGCAGACGGTGACGCGCTGGGTGGCGCAGAACATGACGCCGCTCTGCTGGGTCGGCTACCTTTTCGCCTTCGACGGGCTGCTGCAGCTTCAGGGCCGCCGGGGCGGCGACCTCTTGCGTGGCGGCGGATTGGACTCGCCGGTCCGGATCCGGCCGCGGCGGTTCGTCCTCTGCTTCCTCGCCAGCATTCCGATTTGGCTGGTCTTCGACGCCATCAATTTCGGCCTGCTCGGCGCCTGGAGCTATCACGGCCTGCCCGAGAACGATTTCCACCGCATGACCGCCTATTTCTTCTCTTTCGGCGCGATCGTGCCGGCGATGCTGCTGGCGGCGGAATTCTTCCAGAGGGCGGGCTTGCGCCGCGTCGAGGGGCCGGTCCTGTGGCTCAGCCCGCGGGCGCAAACCGTGCTGGCGGCGGCCGGGTTCTTCCTGCTTCTGGTGACGCTTCTCCTCCGCGATCCCGTGGGGGCCGTGCCCCTCTGGCTCGCTTTCATCTTCCTGCTCGACCCGATCAACCACCGCTTCGGCGCGCCGAGCCTGCTGGAGGACTGGGCCAAATGCCGCTGGGGGCGGACGCTGGCGCTGCTCGCCGGCGGTCTGCTCTGCGGCTTCCTGTGGGAGTTCTGGAACTACTGGGCGACGGCGAAATGGATCTACCACCTGCCGTTTCTCGGGCCGTTCGAAACCCTGAAGTATTTCGAGATGCCGGTGCCGGGGCTTCTCGGCTTTCCGCCTTTCGCGCTCGAAACCTGGGTCATGTTCCAGTCCGTGATCCTGCTCCTCGAAAGGCTCGGCCTGCGCCGCCTCGCCGAACCGCTGCCGGACGACGCCGTCCTGTAGCAAGCGACCGCCCCGAACGGGCCGCGAACCGGGAACTTTCTTCCATTCGCACGGGTTGGAAGGGACGGATCGTTGCAACCGGCTTGCGCATGGAGGCGGTCATGTTCGTCCTCAAAATTGCTCTGGCCTGTGCGCGCTACGTGATCGGGTTCGTCCTGCTGCTCGGCGCGGCAACAGCGATCAATGTAGGAATCGTACTCGGCTGGAATGCCTTGAGCCCGGACAGCTTCAGCCGGACGGTGTCCTTGGCCGTGGAGGCGGTGGATTCGGTGGCCGACCGCGGCGGTTCAGAGGGCAGCCCGGGTGTCCAGGGCCCGATTCGGCA
>CAZKCM010000002.1:118384-137735 GCA_964551315.1 uncultured Rhodospirillaceae bacterium
CCCCTCACTGACCCGATACCGGCAGGCCGACGGCGTTCCATTGCGGCCTGCCGGCGATCTCCCGAACCATCTTGTTGAGGATGGCGTCGGCGAAGCGCGTCTTCTCGTCGGCGACCGTCGGTCTGGTCAGAAGCCGGCGCGGACCACCTCCCAATCACGGTTGATCTTGGTGGTGATCTCGGGCGGTTGCGGCCCGACGAAAACGCCCTTGTTGAGGAGGTCGAGCGGGTTTCTCGGCAGGCCGAGCTCGGTGAGCCGATCTTCGTCCACCAGCTCGAAGGACCGCGCGTTGGAATGGCCGTAGCCCAGCTCGTCGATCAGGTAGCTGCCGGCTTCCGGGCCGATTAAGGCATCGATCAGATCATGTGCCCGCTCTGGCTCCGGCGCGTCCTTGTGCAGGACCAGGCCGCAGACCCAGGTGAGCGCGCCTTCCTTCGGATGGGCGAACTTGACTGGCACGCCCTGGGCCATCAGCTCGACCGCCGTCTCGTTCCAGGTCATGGCGGCGGCCACCTCGCCGGTTGCCAGCGCCTGCGCCACCGTCGTGATGTCGTTCGTGTACATGCGGAGCAGCGGCCGCTGTTGCAGCAGAAGCTCGCGCACCTTGCGGATGTCTTCGTCCGTGACGTTGTCCGTGTCGATGCCGGCATAGATCGCGGCGCACCACCAGGCGTCCTCGGCCGCCGCCATCATGGCCAGCCGGCCGGCGTAACGCTCGTCCCACAGCATCGCCCAGGATTCCTCCCGGCCCTCCAGGTCATAGAGGTCCGTCCGGTAGGTGATGGAGGTCTGTCCCCAGTCGAAGGGAACGAACCACTGCTGCCCGTCGAACCGCGTGCCCTTGAGGTCCTTCAACGGCGGGAACACGTCGTTCCAGTTCGACAGCTTGGTCACGTCGATCGGCCGTATGACGCCGCCGTCCCGCCAGCGCGGCGTGTCGATGCTGCAGGGGTGTATGACGTCGGCGACGAAGCCGGCCCTCAGCTTCTGAAAGGCCTCCTCCGCATCGCCGAAGAGCGGCGTCTCGGGATCGGCCCCGTATTTTTCCCGATAGGAGCCGAAGAGCTCCGGGACGTCGTAGCCGGACCAGGTGAAATAGGTTGCCTGGTCGGCGCGACTCGAACGGCCGGTGAGCGGCAGTACCGCGACGCCAAGACCCACCCCGCCCAGCGTCCGCAACAGCGCGCGGCGCGATGCGGCGCGCCGCAGGATCGGCCCGGGCCATGAATTTCTGCTCATTGCGTTTCCCCCTGATCCATTTTGGTTGTTGCCAGCCGCCGCCCCGGATCCAGCGATTCGTGGCGCCGCCGAGCGGCGGGACAAGGCTACAACCGTTTACTTCAGTTGCGAAGCTGCTTTGCCCTTTTTTGCGCACTGGTATGCCAGGGGCAGACTCTGGTATACCAGAACGACCGTCGCCGGCCGCGGGGAACGCGCCGCGACGGGATCTCGAGGTTCGAGGGGAGGGAGGAGCCTATGCGGATCATCTTCAATGGACAACAGGCCTTCGGCCAAGCCGTTCTGGAAGCCCTGCTCGCGCGGGGCGAGGAAATCGTCGGTGTCTATTGCGCCCCGGACAAGGAGGGCAAGAAGGCCGATCCGCTCAAGGAGTTCGCGGTCGGCCGGAACCTGCCGGTGTTTCAGCCCGCCTCCTTCAAGACCCCGGAAGTGCGCGAGCAGATCGCGTCGTTGAAGCCCGACCTCGGCGTCATGGCCTATGTGACCCTGTTCGTTCCCGAAGAGATTCTAAATCTCCCGACGCACGGCACGATCCAGTACCATCCCTCGCTCCTGCCGCTGCATCGCGGCCCAAGTTCCATCAACTGGCCGATCATCTTCGGCGAGACGAAGACGGGCCTCACCATCTTCTGGCCGGACAACGGACTCGATACCGGCCCGATCCTGCTCCAGAAAGAGGTGGAGATCGGCCCCGACGACACGCTGGGCAGCATCTATTTCGACAAGCTGTTCCCGATGGGCGTGCAGGCGATGCTCGAGGCCGTCGACCTGGTGCGCAACGGCCAGGCCCCGAAGATCAGGCAGGACGAATCGAAGGCGACCTACGAGGGCTGGTGCCGCAAGGAGGACGTTCAGATCGATTGGTCGAAGCCGGTGGACGAGGTCTACAACCTCATCCGCGGCGCCAATCCGCAGCCCGGCGCCTGGACCACGCACGAGGGCAAGATGCTGCAGATCTTCGATGCCGCGAAGATCGCCGAGGCGGTGGGGCAGCCGGGCGAGGTGACGGCGGTCGGCGGCGACGGCTTCAAGGTCGCGGCCAAGGGTGGCCAGATCCTGGTCAAGCGCGTGCGGCCGGAGGGCGGCGGCAAGGTGGCGGCGGCGGAGTTCGCCCAGGGCAGCGGGATCGCCAAGGGCGTTCGCTTCGGCTGATCCGATCGTCCATCCCGCTTACCGGAATGAGGGGGCGGAGCTGATCCGTGCAGGGGCGGGTTTCAAACCCGCCCCTCGGCATTCGGGCACCGGCCTCAGTCGATCTCCTTCAGCCGGAATCCGTCGGCGTCGTGGCTCAGCATGCAAGCCTCGCCGTCGACCACCGTCTCGAGATGGACCGGACGGTCCCACAGCCGGTAGAGATGGGCCAGGGTCTTCTCCGCGTGCTCCAGCTGCAGGTCGCGGCCATCGTGCTCGTGCGTCAGATGCAGTTCACCGCGGTGGTTGTAGTCGGCGTCGACGATGCGGATGACGGGGACGCCGCCCATGCCGACCTGCCGGAGCAAGGTCTGCTTGATGTCCTGCCATTCCTCGTCGCTTGGGACCTTGGTGACGATAAGCGCATCGTCGCGCGGCGCGTATTCGAAGAGCCCCAGTTCGCGGACCAGATCCTTGGTGAGGAAGCGCCGCAGGAAGGAGACGTCGCGGTCCACCTCGCGCACCTCGAACAGCTTTTCGAGGCCGCTCTTCGCCGGCGTGCCGCCGCTGCTCTCGAAATCGTCGGCCGCCGACTCGTCGTAGCGCCGGCGGATGTCCTCCCAGATCCCGAGGCCGAGGCAGTAGGGATTGATGTCGCCGGGGATCGGCTGCACCACCTGATTGTGGCGGACGAGGAACTCCAGATAGATGTCCTGGGGCAGGTCGAGGCTGTTCATGATCTGCCGGTGCCAGTAGGTGGCCCAGCCTTCGTTCATGATCTTGGTCTCGATCTGCGGGATGAAGTACTGCGATTCCTCGTGGACGATCGTCAGCAGGTCCTTCTCCCACTCGGAGAGGCGGCGGTTGTGGTCCCGGATGAAGAGAAGCAGGTCCTCCTCGGGCTCCAGCGGCACCCTCTCGAGATCCGGATCGGCGCGCTCCACCCGCTTGTGGATCTGGCGGTAGGGATCGGGCGGCGGCTCGGCGGCCTCGATCGCCCGCGCCCGCTGCTCTTCGCGCGACAGCTTGCGGATGGCCGGGTTGCGCCGGCACTGCAGCGACAGCGCGTGCGCCGCGTCGAGAACCGCATCGACCTTCTCCAGCCCGATCGACGGATCCTCTATGTAGGAGCGGACCCGGTCGGCGCGCGCCTTGAACGCCCGGATGACGAGCTCAGGATGGGTCGACCGGAAGGTGAAGTTGTTCCGGAAGAAGTCGTTGTGCCCATAGACGTGGGCGATCGTGAGAATCTGCAGGCACAGCGAGTTCTCGTTCACGAGATAGGCGAGGCACGGGTCCGAGTTGATCACCATCTCGTAGGGCAGCCCGGTCATCCCGTGGTCGTAGAGCGTCTTCAGCCGTTCGTAGGCTTTGCCATAGGACCAGTGAGGATAGTGGGATGGCATGCCGTGATAGGCCATGTAGCCCAGCATCTGGGTGTGGTCGCAGATCTCGAATTCCTGGGGGAAGCAGGACAGTCCGAACTCTTCGACCTTCTCGCGGATGCGGGCGTCCCAATACTCCAGGTCCTTGACGTCGTAGGCTCGCGCCATGCGGTGTGCCTCCGGTTCTCCCTTGCGTCTCAACGGCGTTCGGGTGGCGGGGTTACGGCACCAGCTCCTCCGTGTCGCGCTCGCGAAGCAGCAGCGCCTTGAAGCTCGGCCACAGGTCTTCCTTGCGTTTGATCTCGACCGCCTGGAAATTGTCGGCGCCGATGTCCTTGAACACGTCCAGCATGGAGCTGTGGCCGAACAGCGAGGCGCGTGGCTTGATCTCGCCGTAACCGAACAGGTTGCACACCTCGCACAGCTTCTGCGCCAGCTTCCGGGCCTCCGGGTTGTCGCTTCGCAGATTCTCACCGTCCGAACAGTGGAAGGCGTAGATGTTCCAGAGCGAGGGGTGATACCGCTCCTGGATCACCTCCAGCGCCTTGGCGTATCCCGACGACAGGATCGTGCCGCCGGATTCGCCCTTCGAGAAGAACTCCTGCTCGCTCACCTCGCGCGCTTCGGTGTGGTGCGCGATGAAGACCAGCTCGACGTTGCGATAGCGGGTCCGCACGAAGTGGTAGAGCAGAAAGAAGAAGCTGCGGGCGAGGTACTTTTTCATCGCGTCCATGGACCCGGAGGTGTCCATGATGCAGATCACGACCGCGTTGGATTCCTCCGTGACGTCGGGAACTCGCCGGCGGTAGCGGAGGTCGTCCCGGTGGAACGGAAACCGTTGCTCGGCGACCTCCGGATCCGGCTCCGGCCCGCGGATGGCGACCTTGCGGCGGATGCGTTCGCGCGCCGACTTGCGCTTGTCGAGATGCACCCGGATGCCGGCCCGCCGGTAGCCGAGCCGGCGGGTGCCGTGAACCACGAGGCTCTCGCGCAGCCTTTTCCGTTCGAGGTCCGGCAGGTGCAGGTCCTCGAACATGATGTCGACAAGCTCTTCGACCGTGATGTCGGTCTCGTAGTAGTCCACGCCGGGGCGATCGCCCGCCTCTCCCTTGCCGCCGCCGGGGCCGTCGCCCTGCGACCGGCCGACCACCTGTCCGCGCTCCACCTCCCCCCCGCCGGACGCCGCGACACGGGGCGTGTTCTTGCCGTAGACGAAGCGATACTCCTTGATGCCGCGGATCGGCACCTTGACCACCTTGTCGGGGCTCTGGGTGATGATCGCCTCTTCGGCGACGATGTCGGCGATGTTCTCGCGAATCGCCTGCCGCACCTTCTGGCGATGCCGCAGCCGGTCCGTGGCGCTGCGATCCGACCGCAGGGAATCCGACGCGGAGTAAGGGCGAAAGACAGCATTCATGGTCGTCGCCTACTTGGCAGCGCTAACAGGCGGCGGCCCTGCGCGGGCCGGCGCCCGGGCAGCGACGGTGGGAGCGTCCGGCTAATCCTTCCACAGGTTGTTGGCCGCATATTTCAGCACCACCTCCGCCGAGTACTCATTATAGCCCTTTTCGAAGAGGTTTTTGACCAGAGAGTCGTACTTCTCCTTCTGCTCCTCGTCCCGGGTGCGCGCCTTGGTGATGACGCGGCTGATCTCGCGCACCGAGCTGGTGAGCTTCTTCTCGATCGCCTCCTTCAGCGGCTCGTAGCTCTTGTAGGAGATCTTCTCGCCGCGCCGTCCGGCCGCCCAGAGATAGGCGATCACCTCCTGGCGGAAGCCGTCCGCCGCGGGGCCGATAATCGCGATCTGCTCCTCGATCGAGCGCAGGAACACCTGGTCGGGCTGCAGCTCTTCCTTGGTGTTGCGGTCCTTGACCTTCTCGTTGTTGACGTAGGCCTCGGCGTGGTCGAGGTAGTTCTGGAACAGGTCCTCCGCCTGCTCCTCGTAGGCGTAGACGAAGGCCTTCGTGATCTCCGTCTCGAGAATCTCGAGATAGGCCTTGTGGATGGTGTCCTGCAGGAATTCGAGATAGCGCTTGCGCGTGTTGTCCGGGAAGTCCGCCTCCTTGACCATCTTGATCAAGGCTTCGCGTATATGGATCGGCGTGACGCCCTCGGGGCTGTCGGTGAGCGCGTTGTCCAGCGCCTTCATGATGAAGCGCGGCGAGATGCCGGTCATGCCCTCGGAACGCGCTTCCTCCCGCAGCTCGTCGAGACTGACCTTCTTGGTGCGGCCCTTTTCGACGACCTCCTCGCCGTTGTACAGCTTCAGCTTGGTCATCAGGTCGCACTTGGTCGACGGCGACAGACGGCTCAGGATCGCGAACATCGCCGCGATCTCCAGCGTGTGCGGCGCAACATGTGCCTCGAACCGCGAGCTCTTCAGCAGCTTCTCATAGATCTTCACCTCCTCCGTCAGGCGGAGGTTGTAGGGCACGCGGATCCGCACGATCCGGTCGAGGATCGCCTCGTTCGTCGGATCGGCCTTGAACTTCTGCCACTCCGCCTCGTTGGAGTGGGCGACGATGACCGTATCGACATAGACGGCGCCGTGTCGGCCCGGGGCCGGAACGAACTTCTCCTGGGTCGCCGTGATGATCGTGTGCAGGTACTCCGTCTCGTTCTTGAAGATCTCGATGAACTCGATGATGCCACGGTTGCCGGCATTGAAGGCGCCGTTGAGCTCCAGAACCCGCGGATCGCCCTCGGCGTAGCGATCGAGCTTCGATATGTCCTCGGACCCGATCAGGATCGAGGTGTCCTGGTTGTTCGGGTCGACCGGCGGCACGATGGCCATGCCGCGCCGGGCCTGCTTCGAGAAGGTGACCGTGGTGACGGGCACGTCCTCGTAGCGGCTGTCGAACTCGTGTTCCAGGCGATAGCGGCAGATCGGGCAGAGGTCGCCCTCGATGGTGACGCCCAGCATCTTCTCGAACTCGCGCCGCAGGTGCCGCGGAATCAGATGCAGCGGCTCCTCATGCATCGGGCAGCCCTCGATCGCGTACATCGGGTCCGACTCCTCGAGGCCGCGGCGCAGTTTTTCGGCCAGAGAACTCTTGCCCGCGCCGACGGGGCCCAGCAGATAGAGGACCTGCCGGCTTTCCTCGCCCTTGAGGGCGGCGGAATGGAGATAGCGCACGATCTGCGCGATGGTGCGCTCGATGCCGAAGAACTCCTCTTTGAAGAAGCCGTAGACCTTAACCGGATCGTCACCGAACAGGCGCTGGATTCGGGGGTCTTCCGACTTCGCGAGGTCCTCCTGGCCGTGCTCGAGGACGAGGTCGTAGAGCCGCGCATGGGCGAGCTTGCAGATGCTTGGATCCTCTTTCACCTTCTCGAGGTACTGCAGAAAGCTGCCGCGCCAGAGCTTGGCCTCGCGCAGGCTCCGATCCTTCTCGATAAGCTCGGCGAACGAAGTCGTTTCCTTCTGCTTGTCCATGGCTACTCCCAAACACCCCAAAGGTTAAAGCCCTGAGCCCGACGTTGTTATGGTGGTTGTTGATCCTTGCCGCGTTCTCTCCTCATGACGTGGCCCGCAAACCCGTGGGATCAACCCCTGTGCGGCCCGTTTCCGCCGATCTTGCGGCGGATCTCCGAAGGATGCCCCCTATGCCAGGAGGGCGGCCTTGCCTTTCTCGGCGGCGAGTCCAGCATCGCCCTAAAATGGTTAACATAAGATGGTTAGAAACGCTTCCGTCATCGTTTTCGCACGCCAAAAGATTAACTGCGCAACCGCGCCTATGGTTGCGTTTCGATAGGAGCAAAATCGCGGCGCGAAGGGGCGGTGAGCCCGCCGGGGCCGAGGCGGATCGCCCGGTGGACCCGGTTCCGCGCGCCTGCCGCGATTGTCCGATTCCCGATGTTTCTTGGCGCTATGTCGGAAGAGTGTGACCGAAAAGACGGCTACTCTAGGCCCTGCCCGGCCGGATCGGCGGCGGGCGAGAATCGCAACGGGACCGATCGATGCCGTCGGGAGGGGGCATGACCCGAGATCGTCTTTCGTTTCTGTTCCTCAATGTCGGGCATGCCTACGACCATCTCTTCATGCTGATCTTTCCGACGGTCGTCCTGGCGCTGCAGCGCGAGTGGCAGGCCTCTTATTCGGATCTCCTTGCCCTGGGGACGGTGGGCTTCGTCGCCTTCGCCGCCGGGACCTTGCCGGCCGGCTGGCTTGGCGACCGGTGGAGCCGGACCGGCATGATGACCGTGTTCTTTCTCGGCCTCGGGCTGTCCTCGGTGCTGACCGGCCTGGCGCGCACGCCGTTCGAGCTGGCGCTCGGCCTCGGGCTGCTCGGACTCTTCGCCTCGATCTATCACCCCGTCGGCACGGCGATGGTGGTCCAGGGCGCGGCCCGGACGGGCCGGGCGCTCGGCATCAACGGCGTCAGCGGCAATCTGGGCGTGGCGCTCGCCGGCGTCACGGCCGGCGCGCTCACCGACCTGTTCAGCTGGCGGGCCGCCTTCATCCTGCCGGGGCTGCTCGCCGTCGCGACCGGCGTGGCGTTCGCTCTGACCGCCGCGCGCCGAGACCAGGCCGCGGGCGGGTCGGCGGCCGCGAAGCCGCAGGCCGCGCCGGACTTGAGCCGCGGCGACCAGATCCGCGTCCTCGCGGTCGTCGCCGTCGCCGCCCTGTTCGGCGGCCTCGTCTTCACCGCCCTCACGGTCGCCCTGCCGAAGATCTTCGAAGAGCGCCTGGCCGATCTCGCCACCAGCACGACCGGCGTCGGCGCCTTCGTGTCCGTCGTCTTCGCGGTGGCCGCCCTCGCACAGATCCCGGTCGGCTATCTGCTCGACCGCTATCCGGTGAAGCGGCTGTTCCTCCTCCTCCTCGCCGCGCAGCTCGTCCTGCTGCCGCTGGCGATCGGGGCCGAGGGTATCGGGATGCTCCTGGTCGCGGTGCCGCTGATGCTCGTGATCTTCGGCGAGATCCCGATCACCGACTGGCTGGTCGGGCGGTACGCGGCGGCCGCGTGGCGGTCGCGCGTCTATGCCGTGAAATACGTCCTGTCGCTCGGCGTCGGCGCGATGGGCGTGCCGATGGTGGCCTTCCTGCACGAAAGCGCCGGGGGCTTCGCCACGCTGTTCCTGGTCCTGGCGATCCTGGTTGCCGGCATCGCCGCGGCCGTGCCGCTGCTGCCGGGCCGGCGCCGCGCGGTTGCCGGCACCGTCCCGGTGGAGCCACCGCTCGAACCGGCCCCCTGATTTCGCGACCGCTCAGGCGGCGTTGGCGCGGTCGATCATGGCGCGCAGGAGCACGTCGCAGCCGGCGGCGAGGTCCTCCGGCGTCGCGTTCTCGATCTCGTTGTGGCTGATGCCGTTCTCGCAGGGCACGAAGATCATGGCGGTCGGCGCCACCCGCGACAGGTAGACGGCGTCGTGCCCGGCGCCGCTGACGATCGGGCGGTTGGGGAGGCCCAGCGTGTCGGCCGCCTTCTGCACCGCGGCGACGCATTCCGGCGCGAACCTGACCGGCGGCGAGTACCAGATCTCCTCGAATTCGAGCGCGAGGCGCGCCTCCTCCGCGATCGCCTCGCAGTCCCGCCGCAGCGCCGCGCCCATCGCCGCCAGGACTTCGGCGTCGGGGTGGCGGAGATCGACGGTGAAGAAGACCTGGCCCGGGATCACGTTGCGCGAATTCGGAGAGACTTGCATCATCCCGACGGTGGCGCAGGCGTCCGGCCGATTGCCCATGCCGATCCGGTTGACGGCCTCGACCATCCGCGCGGCGCCGACCAGCGCGTCCCGGCGCCGTTCCATCGGCGTCGGCCCGGCATGGGCCTCCTGCCCGGTGACGGTGATTTCATACCAGCGGATCCCCTGGACGCCCTGTACGACGCCGATGGTCTTGCCTTCGGCCTCCAGGATGGGCCCCTGCTCGATATGCGCCTCAAAGAAGGCGGCGACCGGGCGGCCGCCGACCGCCGCCTCGCCGGCATAACCGATTCGGCGCAGCTCCTCGCCCATGGTCCGGCCCTCGGCGTCGGCGCGACCGAGGGCATAGTCGAGGTCGAAGACCCCGGCAAAGACGCCCGAGGCGATCATGGCCGGCGCGAAGCGCGAGCCCTCTTCGTTGGTCCAGACCACGACCTCGATCGGGGCATCCGTCTCATGGCCGTGGTCGTTGAGGGTGCGGATGACCTCCAGCCCGGCGAGCACGCCATAGGCGCCGTCGAACTTGCCGCCGGTCGGCTGGCTGTCGAGATGGCTGCCGGTCATGACCGGCGGGCGCGATTCGTCCTTGCCGGGCCGGCGGGCGAAGATGTTGCCCATCGCGTCGACGGTGACGGTGCAGCCCGCCTCCCGGCACCAGCGGACGAAGAGATCGCGCGCCTGCCGGTCCAGGTCGGTGAGGGCGAGCCGGCAGACGCCGCCCTTCGGCGTGGCGCCGATCCGTGCCATCTCCATCAGGCTGTCCCACAGCCGCTGGCCGTTGATGCGAATGTTCGTCGCCATCCTCGCCTCCCGTTTGCGATAGACTTGCCGGATCTGAGCTTCGCAGAGGGTCTCGCGGCAAGATGGATTTGTCCAGGCGGCCATTGGTCATCGAAACCACCGAGATGCACACCGGCGGCGAGCCGGTGCGGATCGTAACCTCCGGCTACCCGCCGGTTCCCGGCGCCACCATCCTCGCCAAGCGGCGCTACGTCCGGGAGAACCTCGATCACCTCCGGCGCCTGCTGATGTTCGAGCCGCGCGGCCATTTCGACATGTACGGCGTCCTTCCGGTGGAACCGGACCTGCCCGGCGCGGACCTCGCCGTGCTGTTCATGCACAACGAGGGCTACAGCACCATGTGCGGCCATGCGGTGATCGCGCTCGGCCGCTGGGCGGTTGATACCGGCCGCGTCCCGCTGCGGGCGCCGGAGACGCCGGTCGCCATCCAGTGCCCCTGCGGCCTCGTGCGCGCCCGGGTCGCGATCGAGGACGGCCGGCCGGGCGCGGTCCGGTTCGAGAGCGTGCCCGCCTTTGCCTTCGCGCTGGATGTGCCGGTCGAGGTGCCGGGCCACGGCCCGGTCCGGGTTGACATCGGCTATGGCGGCGCCTTTTACGCGCTCTTGCCGGCAGCGGCCTTCGGCCTCGACGTCCGGCGCTCGCCCCTGCGCGACCTGGTCGACGCGGCGGCGCGGGTGACCGAGGCGGCGAAGGCGCAGGTCCCGCTCTCCCACCCCGACGACCCGGACCTCGCCTTCCTCTATGGCACGATCCTGACCGACGGAGCAGACGCCTACGGACCCGAGCCCACCGCCAATGTCTGCGTCTTCGCCGAGCGCGAGGTCGATCGCAGCCCGACCGGCAGCGGCGTCACCGCCCGCATCGCCGTGCAGCACGCGCGGGGGCTGATCGCGCTGGGGCAGGAGCGCGAATTCGAAAGCATCACCGGCGCCCGTTTCACCGGCCGCGCCCTCGCCCGCGGCAAGGCCGGCCCGTTCGACGCCGTCACCGTCGAGGTCGGCGGCCGGGCCTACTACACCGGCACCTGCCGCTTCACCGTCGAGCCGGATGACCCGCTGGGCGGAGGATTCCTGTTGCGGTAAGCTCGGGCGTCTCGGCGTCAACTCGCAAGCGGCTTAGTCCTGCGCAGCGCTCCTCACCCGCGCCACCGCCTCCTTCCATCCGGCATAGAGCGCCTCGCGCTGGTCGGCGGACATCTGCGGCCGGAAGACCCGGTCGATCTGCCAGCGCTGCGCGATGTCTTCGGGCGATGTGAACATCCCGACCTTGAGGCCCGCGAGATAGGCGGCGCCCAGCGCCGTGGTCTCGGTCACCACCGGGCGCTCGACCGGCAGGTCGAGGATGTCGGCGAGGAACTGCATCACCCAGTCGTTGGCCGCCATGCCGCCGTCGACCCGGAGCGTCTTCGGCGGTTCGGTGCCCTGCGCCGCGCCGTCGGCCGCCATCGCCTCCATCAGGTCCCGGGTCTGGTAGCATACCGCCTCGAGCGCCGAGCGCACGATCTCGGCGATGCCGACGTCGCGCGTCAGGCCGAAGATCGCGCCGCGCGCTTCGGGGTCCCAGTAGGGCGCGCCGAGGCCGGTGAAGGCCGGCACCAGGTAGACGCCGCTGTTGCCGGCGAGGCTCGCGGCCAGCGCCTGCGTCTCGCCGGCGCTGGCGATCAGCCGCAGGCCGTCGCGCAGCCACTGCACGGCGGCCCCGGCGACGAAGATGCTGCCCTCGATCGCGTAGACCGGTTTGCCGGCGAGCCGGTAGGCGAGGGTGGTCACGAGACGGTTTCGCGACGGCACCGCGCGCTCGCCCGTGTTGAGCAGCACGAAGCAGCCGGTGCCGTAGGTGCTCTTGGTCATCCCGGGCTCGAAGCAGGCTTGGCCCACAACCGCGGCCTGCTGGTCGCCCGCGACGCCGGTGATCGGCAGCGGCGTGCCGAGCAGGTCGGCGCCGGTCGCGCCGAACTCAGCCGCGTTGTCGAAGACCCGCGGCAGGATCTGCGGCGGGATGTTCAGGATCTCGAGCAGCTCCGGGTCCCAGTCCTGCTTGTGGATGTCGTAAAGCATGGTTCGCGCGGCGTTGGTCGCGTCGGTCGCGTGGACCTTCCCGCCGGTCAGCCGCCAGAGCAGGAAGCTGTCGATGGTGCCGAACGCCACCTCGCCGCGCTCCGCGGCGTCGCGGGCGCCGGGCAGGTTGTCCAGAAGCCACGCGATCTTGGTCGCCGAGAAATAGGGGTCGATGAGAAGCCCGGTGCGCTCCTGGACCAGCGTCTCGTGTCCCTCCGCCGCGAGGCGCCGGCACAGCGGCGCCGTCCGCCGGTCCTGCCAGACGATGGCGTTGTGTAGCGGCTTCCCGGTCGCCCGGTCCCACAGCACCGTCGTCTCGCGCTGGTTGGTGATGCCGATGGCGGCGACCTGCGCCGGCGCCAGTCGCGCCTTTTCAAGGACGCCGCGGCACACCGCCTGCGTCGCCCGCCAGATCTCCTCCGGGTCGTGCTCCACCCAGCCGTCGGCCGGGTAGATCTGCGGCAGCTCCTGCTGGACTGTCGCCTCCGCCATGCCCATGTCGTCGAACAGGATGGCGCGGGTGCTGGTCGTTCCCTGGTCGATGGCGAGGATCATGCGTGGAGGCGCCATGGCCGAAGCTCCCCGTCTCGTTGTTCGTGATTCGTCTTGTGTCGTCGGCTCTCTTCTTGATCTTGAAGCGATGATCCGGGCGGGCCGGAGCCCTGTCAAGGCGGCCCGGCTTCGGAAGCGAACGAGATTGTCCGCGACCGTGCGACCGAACGCCATCTTTGTTGTTTTATGAAAACCCGGGACCGGCTAAAGTGACTTCTTCCGAACCGGATCGATGCCCGGCCGACGCCCTGGCGAACGGCGCGCAAACCATGCCCCAGAATTCCCGTCAGGAACAGATTCTCGAGCTCGTGCGACAGCGGGGCTTCGTTTCCATCGAGGCGCTGGCAGAGCATTTCGCGGTAACGCCGCAGACCATCCGGCGCGACATCAATGCGCTGTGCGACCGCGACCTGCTGCGCCGCTACCATGGCGGCGCCGGGCTGCCCTCAAGCGTCGAGAACACGGCGTATCAGACGCGGCAGATTCTCCACCTCGCGGAGAAGCGGCGCATTGCCGCCCTGGTGGCAAGCCAGATCCCGGACGAGGCCTCGCTCTTCATCAATATCGGGACGACGACCGAGGAGGTCGCCCGAGCCCTCATGCGGGACCATCGCGGGCTGCGCGTCATCACAAACAACCTCCACGTCGCCAGCATGTTGGCGCCCAAGAAGGACTTCGAGGTGATCGTCGCCGGCGGCGTCGTGCGCAGCAGCGACCACGCCGTCACGGGCGAGGCGACCATCGACTTCATCGGCCAGTTCAAGGTCGATTACGGCATCATCGGAATCAGCGGCATCGACGCCGACGGCGCACTCCTCGATTTCGATTACCGCGAGGTGCGGGTGTCGCAGACCATCATCGCCAACTCGCGCCAGGTGTTCCTGGTCGCCGACCACAGCAAGTTCGGGCGCAACGCCATGGTGCGGCTGGGCAACCTCAAGGACCTCGACGCCTTCTTCACCGACGCCCCGCCGCCCCCGGCCATTGCCCAGCTGCTTGCTGCGAACGGCGTGCGCCTCTGCGTCGCCGGTGCCGCCGAGGAGGAGCGCGGCGAGGCTGCCGCCCGACCGGCCGTGGCGTCGGCAACGTGATGTTCTCTTCCGCAAATCATCCGGCGCAGAATTTTCGATTGTGAAAATTGCGGGCGCGCGTTAGCCTGGAACCATAGGAAACGAATGCGCCGCGGCCCGCTTGCGCTCCGCGTCGAGGGGCGCCGTCGGTTCTGCGGCCGCGACAGGGACGGGGAGGGTCGCGCGTTGCTGGTCGACGGGATCGTTGATCTGCTGGTGGTCGGCGGCGGCATCAACGGCGTCGGCGTCGCCCGCGACGCGGCGGGCCGCGGCCTGTCCGTGGTGCTGGCGGAGCAGGCGGACCTCGCCAGCTCGACCTCCTCCGCCAGCACGAAGCTGATCCATGGCGGTCTGCGCTATCTCGAATACTACGAGTTCCGGCTGGTCCGCGAGGCGCTGATCGAGCGCGAGGTGCTGCTCGAAGCGGCGCCGCACATCATCCGGCCGCTCCGCTTCGTGCTGCCGCACGAGAAATCCCTGCGGCCCGCCTGGCTGATCCGGCTGGGGCTCTTCCTTTACGACCATCTCGGCGGGCGCGAGCGATTGCCCGGCTCGCACGGCGTCGATCTCCGCCGTGACCCGGTGGGGGCGCCGCTCAAGCCGTCCTTCGGCCGCGGCTTCGTCTATTCCGACTGCTGGGTCGAGGATTCGCGCCTCGTCGTGCTGAACGCCCTCGACGCCGCCGAGCGCGGCGCCCGCATCCTGCCCCGGACGCGGTGCGTCGCCGCCGCGCGGCGCGGCGACCTCTGGGAGGCGACGCTCGAGGACAGCGAGAGCGGCGAGCGCCGGAGCCTGCGCGCGCGGGCGATCGTCAACGCCACCGGACCGTGGGCGGCCGGTTTTCTGGAGGGTGCGCTCGGCACCCGCCGCGGCCACCGGCTTCGCCTCGTCAAGGGGAGCCACATCGTCGTCCGCCGGCTCTATGACGGCGACCACGCCTACATCCTGCAGAACGAGGACCGGCGCATCGTCTTCGCGATCCCTTACGAAGGGGCGTACACGCTGATCGGTACTACCGATGTCGCCTTCGACGGCGATCCGGCGACCGTCCGTATCGCCCCGGACGAAATCGATTACCTCTGCGATGTGATCAACCGCCACTTCCGGGCGCAGATCGCGCCGGCGGACGTGGTCTGGAGCTATGCCGGGGTCCGGCCGCTCTACGACGACGAGGCCAAGAGCGCTTCCGCCGTGACGCGCGACTACGTGCTCGATCTGGACGACACGGGCGGGGCGGCGCCGATTCTCTCGGTCTTCGGCGGCAAGATCACCACCTACCGCCGGCTGGCCGAGCACGCGCTGGCCAAGCTGCAGCCGCGATTTCCGGCGATGGGGCCGGCCTGGACGGCGCGCGTCGCCCTGCCCGGGGGCGACATTCCCGACGCGGATTTCGACCGCTTTCTCGCAGGGTTCCAGGCCCGCCACCCCTGGCTGCCGGAGGCTCTGGCGCGGCGCTACGCGCGGGCCTACGGGACCCGCGCCGAGCGGATGCTCGGCGGGGCGGCTTCGCTCGAGGATCTGGGACCGCATCTGGGCGACGACCTCTATGCGCGCGAGGTCGATTACCTCGTCGCGGCGGAATGGGCGCGCACGGCCGACGACATCCTCTGGCGCCGCTCGAAGCTCGGCCTGCATGTCCGGCCGGCGACGTGTGCGGCGCTGGAGGCCTGGCTGAGCAAGGCGCCGAGGATGGCGGCGCAGGCGGGTGCCTCATGAAGCTCGTGCTCGATCGCGTTGGCTTGCGCGTCGACGGCGAGGCGCATCTCTACGAGATTGACCTGGCCCTGGAGCCGGGATCGCTGAACCTGCTGCTGGGTCCGACGCTGGCCGGCAAGACCTCGCTCCTGCGGCTGATGGCCGGTCTCGATCGCCCGACCTCCGGCCGGGTCTACATCGACGGTCGCGACGTGACCGAGCTCGGCGTGCGCGGGCGCAGCGTGGCCATGGTCTATCAGCAGTTCGTGAACTACCCGTCCTTCACCGTCTACGAGAACATCGCCTCGCCGCTGCGCATCGGCCGGCGGCTCGGCGCGGCGGAGATCGACCGCAAGGTCCGGGCCGTCGCCGAGACGATGCGGATCGACGGCCTGCTCGACCGCCTCCCGGCCGAGCTGTCTGGCGGCCAGCAGCAGCGCACCGCGATCGCCCGGGCGCTCGCGAAGGAGGCGGAGCTTCTGCTCCTTGACGAACCGCTGGTGAACCTCGACTACAAGCTGCGCGAGGAACTGCGCGCCGAGATGGCCGAAATCTTCGCGCGCGGCGGGACGACTGTCGTCTACGCCACGACCGAACCGGCGGAGGCGCTGCTCCTCGGGGGCCACACGGCCGTGCTCGACGCCGGCCGGCTGATCCAGTTCGGCCCGACCCTCCGGGTCTATCATCGCCCCGCCACGGTGCGGGTGGGCGAGATCTTCAGCGACCCGCCGATGAACCTGATGGCGGCCACGATCGAGCGCCGGGGCGGCGGTGGGGCGGTGCGGCTCGCGCCGGACCTCGCCTTTCCGCTGCCCGGGCATATGCGGGCGCTGCTGCCGGGCGACTGCAGGCTCGGCGTCCGGGCGAGCCACATCGATCTGTCGCCGGGTTCGCCCGCGCATGTCGCGATCCCGGCGACCGTCGAGCTGGCGGAGATCAGCGGGTCGGAGACCTTCATCCACGCGCGCCACGGCGACCTCGCCCTGATCGCGCACAACGCCGGCGTCCATGCCTATGCGCTCGGCGCGCCGGTTACCCTTTATCTCGATCCGCGGCGGCTGTTCGCCTTCGACGAGGGCGGGCGGCTGATCGCGGCGCCGGACCACGAGCCCGGCGCGGTGAGCGGAGCGGCGTGATGGCCCGGATCGAGCTGCAGGGCATCGCCCACAGCTACCGGCCGGCCCCGGCAGGTCCGGAAGATTATGCGCTGCGCAGCCTCGACCTCGTCTGGGAGGACGGCGGCGCCTATGCGCTGCTCGGTCCGTCGGGCTGCGGCAAGACCACGCTTCTCAACATCATTTCGGGGCTCGTCCGGCCGACCCGGGGGCGGGTGCTGTTCGACGGCCGCGACGTCACCGATCTGCCGCCGCAGCGCCGCAACATCGCCCAGGTGTTCCAGTTCCCGGTCATCTACGACACGATGACCGTGTACGACAACCTCGCCTTCCCGCTGCGCAACCGCGGCGTACCCGAAACCGAGGTGCGGGCGCGCGTTCACGAGATCGCGGAGATGCTGGAGCTGTCGGACAATCTCCGCTACCGCGCGAGTGGGCTCGGCGCCGACGCCAAGCAGAAGATCTCGCTGGGCCGCGGCCTCGTGCGCAGCGACGTGGCGGCGATCCTGTTCGACGAGCCGCTCACCGTCATCGATCCGCATCTGAAGTGGACCCTGCGCCGCAAGCTGAAGCAGATCCACCAGCGGTTCCGCCTGAGCCTGATCTATGTCACCCACGACCAGGTCGAGGCCCTCACCTTCGCCGACCAGGTGGTGGTGATGATGGAGGGGCAGGTGGTGCAACGCGGCACGCCACAGGCGCTGTTCGAGAACCCCGTTCACACCTTCGTCGGCTACTTCATCGGCAGCCCCGGCATGAACCTGCTGCCCTGCGCGGTGGAGGGCGACGCGGCGCTGGTCGGCGGGCATCGCATCCCGCTGGCGCCTGATCTCGCGGCGCGGGCGCGGGCGGCCGAAGGCGAGCTCACCCTCGGCATCCGGCCGGAATTCCTGCGCTATGGCACCGATGCCGAGCCCGGTGCCGTGCCCGTGACGGTCACGGCGGTCGAGGATCTCGGCAACTTCAAGATCGTGACGGCAAGGCTCGACGGCGGCCCCGTCCTCAAGGTCAAGCTGCCCGAGGAGGCGGAGGTCGCCGGCGGCGTCGGCTGGCTGGGCTTCCCGCCGGAATGGACGCGGCTCTACGCGGACGGACGGGTCGTCACATAGGGAGGGGGCGCGGGGGAGGGACCGATGAAGAAGATCCACAGCAACCGCGCCTGGTTCCTGGTTCTTCCGGTCTTCGTCAGCGTCGCCTTCAGCGCCATCATCCCGCTGATGACGGTGGTCAACTACTCGGTCCAGGACATCTTCGGGCCGGACGAGCGCTTCTTCATCGGCGCCGAATGGTTCAGGGACGTTCTTGCCGATCGCCGCCTCCACGACGCGCTGTGGCGGCAGTTCCTGTTCTCCGGGCTGGTGCTGCTCATCGAGATTCCGCTGGGCGTCCTGATCGCTCTCGCCATGCCGAAGCGCGGCTGGGCCGCCTCCCTCTGTCTGGTGCTGCTTGCCCTGCCGCTCCTCATTCCCTGGAACGTGATCGGCACGATCTGGATCATCTTCACGCGGCCGGACATCGGGCTGTTCGGCGTGCTCGTCAACGGCCTCGGCGTGCAGTTCGACCATACGGCGGCGCCGCTCGATGCCTGGATCACGGTGATGCTGATGGAGGTCTGGCACTGGACGCCGCTGGTGGTGCTGTTGGCCTATGCCGGCCTCCGTGCCATCCCGGAGGCCTATTATCAGGCCGCGCGCATCGACGGCGCCTCGGCCTGGTCGGTCTTCCGCTACATCCAGTTGCCGAAGATGCGCGGCGTGCTGACGATCGCCATCCTGCTGCGCTTCATGGACAGCTTCCTGATCTATGCGGAGCCGTTCGTGCTGACCGGCGGCGGGCCCGGCAACGCCACCACCTTCCTGTCCATCTATCTCGTGAAACTCGCGGTCGGGCAGTTCGACCTGGGCCCGGCCGCCGCCTTCTCGATCATCTACTTCCTGATCGTGTTGCTGGTGTGCTGGCTGTTCTACCAGGCGCTCCAGTCCGTCGGCACGGGAGATCGGCGATGAGGCTTCGAATCGGCGCCATCGGCTTGGTCCTCTATCTCGTTCTGCTCCTCTTGCCGATCTACTGGATGCTGAACATGTCGCTCCGCACCAACGCGGACATTCTCGGCTCCTTTGCGCTGTATCCGGCGGATCCGACGCTTGCCAACTACATCAAGATCTTCAGCGATCCGGCCTGGTACTCCGGGTACATCAACTCGATCATCTACGTCAGCATCAACACCGTGCTGTCGCTGCTGCTGGCGTTGCCGGCGGCCTACGCCTTTTCGCGCTACCGCTTCATCGGCGACAAGCACATGTTCTTCTGGCTTCTGACCAACCGTATGGCGCCGCCGGCGGTCTTTTTGCTACCCTTCTTCAACCTCTATTCCACCATCGGCCTCTTCGACACCCATCTCGCCGTCGCGCTCGCCCATCTGCTGTTCAACGTGCCGCTTGCGGTGTGGATCCTCGAAGGCTTCATGTCCGGCGTGCCGCGCGAGATCGACGAGACCGCCTATATCGACGGCTACAGCTTTCCGCGATTCTTCATACGCGTGTTCCTGCCGCTGATCCGAGCCGGCATCGGCGTGACCGCCTTCTTCTGCTTCATGTTCAGCTGGGTGGAGCTGCTGCTCGCCCGCACGCTCACCTCCGTGAACGCCAAGCCGATCG
>CAZKCM010000003.1:0-58181 GCA_964551315.1 uncultured Rhodospirillaceae bacterium
TGGCCACCTTCGTTGCCGCGCTGCTCAACAGCCTCGACATCGGCATGCTGTTGTTCGTCATCGCCTCGGGGCTGACGATCATCTTCGGCGTGCTCGGCGTCCTCAACTTTGCCCATGGCGCGCTCTACATGCTGGGCGCCTATATCGCCTTCTCTGCCGTCGCCCATGTCGGGGTTCCGTTCTGGGTGGCGCTGGTCACGGTTCCGTTCCTGGTCGCTGCCGCGGCCGCCGCTCTCGAGCGCCTGACGATCAGCCGCATCTACGATCGCCATCCGACCTGGGGGCTGTTGCTGACCTTCTCCTTGCTGCTGATTCTCGACGATGCGGTGCGGATGATCTGGGGCGTCGGGATACACGTCGTCGAGCCGCCGAAGGCCCTGCAGGGCACCTTTACCCTGATGGGGGCCGTCTATCCGCGCTACAGCCTGTTCACGATCGTTGCCGGTGCGATGATCGGCGTCGCCGTCTGGCTGCTGTTCAACAAGACGCGGATCGGCAAGCGCGTCCGCGCCGCGGCGGTGGACCGGGACATGGCGCGCGCGGTCGGCATCGACGTTTCGGCCGTCTATACGATCGTGTTCGCCTTCGGCGCGTGGCTCGCCGCCTTCGGCGGTGTGCTGGCCGCGCCCATGCGGGCGATCGGCCCGGCGATGGGGGAGAAGATCATCATCGAATCCTTCGTCGTCGTCGTGATCGGCGGCCTGGGCAGCTTTCCCGGCGCGCTGCTGGGCGCGCTGATCCTCGGCGCCATCCACGGGTTCGGCGGGCGCTGGTTGCCGGAGCTCAACATCGTGCTGCCCTATGCCGGCATGGCGGCGGTTCTCTTGCTGCGCCCGCATGGCCTCATGGGGAGGCCGGCGTGAACCCGCGGCCACCGACGCGGGGCGAGCTCCGAGGTGGGAGCGTACCGGCCCGCCGGCGCCTCGGTGGGATATTGGTCGCCGTGGCGGCGATCGCGCTGGCCGCGTTGCCCTGGTATGGCCCGTACTTCATCGTGTTCCTGGCCACGGAGGTCCTGATCCTCGGCCTGTTCGCGAGCGCCTTCAATCTGCTGTTCGGCTATACCGGCCTGCTGTCCTTCGGGCACGCGGCGTATTTCGGGACGGGCGCCTATGTCGCGGCGCTGCTCCTTCGCGATCTGCAGCCGCCGTTCCTCCTGGTCCTGCTGGCGGCGCCGCTTGCGGCCGGGCTGCTGGCCGTCGTGATCGGATTCCTGTGCGTCCGGCTCTCCGAGGTCTATTTCGCGATGCTGACCCTGGCCTTCGGCATGATGGTGTTCGCGGTCTACCACCAATGGCGGAGCGTCACCGGGGGGACCGATGGCGTGGCCGGCTTTCCCGTCACGCCGTTGCTGCCGGGGCTCGAGCTCAATCTCGCCAATCCCTTCAACTATTACATCCTGACCTTTGTCACGGTTGCCCTCGGCCTGGCCATACTGCACCGGATCACCGTCTCGCCCTTCGGGTTGGTTCTTCGGGCCATGCGCGAGAACGCGGAACGCGTCGCCTTCGCGGGCCTGCCGGTGCGGCGCTACCGGCTCTACGCCTTCGCGATCTCGGGTGCCTTCGCGGGCCTCGCCGGCGCTTTGTTCGCACCGTTCAACAGGATCGCCGTTCCCGACATGGTGCACTGGACCATGTCGGCGGAGCCGGTGCTGATGTCCATCCTGGGCGGTGCCCAGTACTTCTTCGGGCCGATGCTGGGCTCTGCGCTGTTCCTCGGGTTGCGGCACTGGCTTACCTCCTATACGGACCAGTGGATGTTCTTCCTGGGATTGGTCCTGCTGGCGCTGGTCCTGTTCCTGCCGCGCGGAATCCTGGGTCTGTTCGAGCGGTGGCTGGGGGGGCGGTCATGACCGCGCCGCTGCTCGAGGCGAAGAACGTTCGCAGGACTTTCGGTGCCTTCGTCGCGGTGGACGGGGTGTCTCTGACGATCCGTGAGGGCGAGGTGGCCGCGCTGATCGGATCGAACGGTGCCGGCAAGACGACCTTCTACAACATCGTTTCGGGACGCCTGGCGCCCAGCTCGGGGACGGTATGGTTCCGCGGCCGGGACATCACCGGCCTGCCGCCGCATCGGATATCGCGGCTGGGTATCGGCCGCTCGTTCCAGATCACGAACATCTTCGCCGAGCTGACGGCCGTCGAGAACGTCTCCTTGGCCCTGGTGGCGCATCTTGGCCAGGGCCTCGTCCTGTGGCGGCGAGTGGCCGCCGACACCGAACTTCGCCGGCGCGCGCTGGAGGTTCTGGAACGACTCGGCATCGCGGCCCTGGCCGACCGGCGCGCCGGTACCCTTAGCTACGGCGACAAGCGCCTGCTCGAGCTCGCGATCGTGCTCGCGGGCGATCCTACGCTCGTGCTGCTCGACGAGCCGACCGCCGGCATGACACCGGAGGAGACGCAGGCCGTCGTTCGCCTGATCCGGCACCTGGCAGAGACAGGGCCCTACACCTTCTTTATCACCGAGCACGACATGGAAGTGGTGTTCGGGCTTGCGCAGCGCGTGTTCGTGATGCATCGCGGCCAGCTCCTGGCGGACGGCACGCCGGAAGAGATCCGGGTCAATCCGGAGGTGCGCGCCGCCTATCTTGGCGAGGATGCGGCGTGATGCTCGTCGTCGAGGATCTCCACGCCTATTACGGCGAAAGCCACGTGCTGCAGGGCATCTCTCTGGAGGTCAAGGCCGGCGAGGTCGTCTGTCTGCTCGGGCGCAACGGCGTGGGCAAGACGACGACGCTGAAGGCGATCATCGGCCTGGTGCCGCCGCGCCGCGGGCGTGTCCGTTTCGAGGGCCGGGAGATCCAGGGCATGACGCCGGACCGAATCGCGCGGCTGGGCATCGGGTTCGTGCCCGAGGACCGGCGCATCTTCGCCGGGCTGACGGTCGAGGAAAACCTCGAAGTCGCCGAGC
Source organism: uncultured Rhodospirillaceae bacterium (assembly GCA_964551315.1). Lineage (GTDB taxonomy): Bacteria > Pseudomonadota > Alphaproteobacteria > Dongiales > Dongiaceae > Virgifigura. The sequence goes on from CAZKCM010000003.1 coordinate 2,914, forward strand.
GGCGCCTGCCGGCTTCCGAGCGCCGCTGGCCCCTGGAGCGGATCTGGGACCTGTTCCCGGTGCTCGCCGAGATGCGCGGCCGCCAGGGCGACCGGCTCAGCGGTGGCGAACAGCAGATGCTGACGATCGCCCGGGCGCTTGTCACGGAGCCGCGCCTGGTGCTGCTGGACGAGCCCAACGAGGGCCTGGCACCGGTCGTGGTCCAACAGATCGGCCGGCTGATCGACGAGCTTGCCAAGAGCACGACGATTCTGTTTACGGAGCAGAACGTCAAGTTCGCGTTGCGGCATGCCGGGCGCGGCTACATCATCGAGAAGGGGCGCATCCGGCACCACGCGACGACCGAGGCCCTGCGCGCCGATCCCGACCTGCTGGAACGCCACATGGCGGTCTGATCCGGGCCCACCGGAGACGGCCTTTCGTTTCGGCGGGGAAGGGCTGCCGGACAGTCTCGCCCGTGAGACGCGATCTGATGGACACAGGAGTTTGCATCACATGCCCGATTACGGCCCGGCGCGGCCAACCGCCCAAGAACTGATGGATCTGGACACTCCGGCGCTGCTGCTCGACCGCGACCGTCTGGTGCGGAATCTCGAGTCGATGCGGATGCGGATGGAGGAGCGCGGGGTTGCGTTGCGGCCGCATCTCAAGACCGCGAAGTCGGTCGAGGTCGCCCGGTTGGCCGTGGGAGAGGGCGGGCCGATCACCGTCTCTACGCTCAAGGAGGCCGAGGCCTTTGCCGGGAACGGATTTCGCGACCTGCTCTATGCCGTCGGTATGGTTCCGGCCAAGATGCCGCGCGCAGCGCGCCTGCTGCGGCAGGGAATCGATCTCAAGCTGGTCGTCGATACGCCGGAGGCGGCCGATGCGCTCGCCGGGGCGGCGTCCGCGGAGGGCGTCGTCTGCGGCGTGCTCATCGAGATCGACAGCGGCGGCCGGCGCGCCGGCGTGCTGCCGCAGGACGAAAGGCTGCTGGAGATCGCCCGCCGGCTCGCCGCGTCGCAGGGCACGCGGCTGGCGGGGGTCATGACGCATGCCGGACACTCGTACGAGGCGCGCGGCCGCACCGAACTGGAGGCCGTCGCGAAGGCCGAGAGCGCGGCGGTCGCCGAAGCCGCTCGCCGGCTGCGTGCGGCCGGGCTTCCGTGCCCGATCGTGAGTGCCGGATCGACACCGACCGCGGTCGTCGCCGACGACCTGACGGGGGTCACGGAGATGCGGCCCGGGGTCTATATGTTCTTCGATCTCGACCAGGTCGGGATCGGGGTCTGTGGGGTCGAGGATATCGCGCTTTCGGTGATGGCGAGCGTGATCGGCCACAATCGTCAGGCCGGCCAGATCCTGATCGACGCCGGCGGACTCGCGCTCTCCAAGGACGTGAGCGCCGGCGCGTTCATGCCGGGCATCGGCTATGGCCGGGTCTGCGATCTCGACCTCGTGCCGCTTGGTGATCTCACCGTCGCCAACACCCATCAGGAGCATGGTCTCGTCCCCGTTCCCGATCCCGGATGGTTCGATCGGCTTCCGGTCGGTGCGCGTGTGCGGGTGCTGCCGAACCACGCCTGCATGACCGCCGCCGCCTATGACGGCTACCACGTCCTGCAAGGCGGTCGCCTATCCGCGTTCTGGCCTCGCGTCAACGGCTGGTGAGGCGGGCGAACGGACCAAGAGGATCGAGGAGCAACGGGGCGCGGCACCCACAGGCCGTGATCCGCCGTCGGGTTCCTGAGCCTGCCATCCGCCCTCGCGGAATCGCGCCGCTGGTAAAGCAAGGCATTTTACGAAATAATTATTATTATTTTATTGTTTTGTGGTCTAATTTGTCTTTTATAATCGCGGTGAATCGGCTAAATTTGGTTCGGGATAGTGGCAATGGCGCGTTCGATCCGGGGTCGAGCATGTATGTGACCAGGATGCAACTCTACTCGCTCAGCGACCGCGAGGCTCGGCGTCACAAGCGGATAGACCATCCGAACGTCGATGTTTACTTTGAAAACAAGGCTTGGCGTCCCTTGAACTGGTCGGTCGGCGGCCTGCTGATTCGGCCGTATGAAGGTTCCTTGGAGCCCGATCACGTTGTTCGGGGATTGATCGTTGGGACCACCTATCAGGGGCAGGAGAAGGTTCCGTTTACCGCGCGCGTCGTCCGCCGCATCGACAGGCGAAAGGAACTGGCCCTTCAGTTTGCGCCGGCCGACGACCAGCTGCGCCGATTCTTCGATCGCTACATCCAATCGTTGGGGCGCCAGGTCCGGTAGGCCTGTAAGCGCTACGCCCGGTCCTTGTCCCGTCCCAGATCCGGCATCGACAGGGACAGGAGATAAAGTCGCGTCGTGTAGTGCATCCGGACGTCCGGCAGAGTGGCGGGGACGCCGTATGGCGACCGGGTCGGGCTTGGTCCCGCACCGTCCGAGGTTGCTGGGCGCGTGCCTACTTCCGCCGGGTTGGATCCGGCAATGCCACCGCGGACATCGGTCGCTTTCGCCATCGCAAAGGCGTGGTCCGCGAACCGGGCCGCGAAGCGGTCATAGACCTCCGAGAGCGAGCGCGGGCGGCCGTTCTTCTCGTAAAAGACGCCCCGATTGGCCTTGGCGGCCGCGGGCAGCAAGTCGGCCGCGCTCTGAGATGGGTCCAATTGCAGGGCCCGGAGAAACTTCTCCGCGCCGCCCGGGCCAAGGAAATGGGCCAGATAAAGCTCGGTATTTCCGATCCGGCCGCCGACGGTCTGCTCGAGATGCTCGCGGTTGCTCCGGGTGTATTCGGCCGCCATGAGAGCGGAGATCTTCGGGTCTCCGCGAAGGTCCAGAATCTGTTGCTTCAGAGCCTTGTCCGCGTTTCCTGACCGCAGCGCCTCGGCGTAGTCGCCCAGGCCGTACTTGGCGCCATGCGCCGCGATCATCTCCAGCCAGGTCTCGTCGATGAACTGGTAGAGGCCGCTGGCGCTGCTGGTTTTTGCCGCGATGCCCGGATCGAACCCGCTCTCCATCGCGGCTTTGGTTACCAAATAGGAAAAATCGACACCGGACCGCAGGCTCGCCATCTGGATGGCCTTGGCGACCTGGGGAGAGGCACCTGGCACGGCGGCGTCGTTTGCGCGGATCGGGTTTACGCTCATCTCAGTGCTCTCGGGTCGTTCATCGCTTCTCGCGGGACCGCCGCGCCTGCATCCAGGCCCACTCAATCGCCCGGACGGAGTCTCAGGACCCGGCGCGCCCGCGCCCCCGTGGACCGCCGGTCATCGAGCGGGCCGGCTATAACTCCGCCGACACGGCAACTTGGGGGCATTTGTACACCCAATTCTTTTAAGCTGCTTTAAACATCGACCTGTAGCCTCACCGTCGCTCCAGTCCGGCAACGGCCTGGGCTGCACCCCAAGAAGGGCTCTGCATGTTGCTCCCAGAAGAGCGGGGCGGGCAAACGAGGGGGAGAAATCCATCATGAGCCTGCTGGGTGCAATGCGGGCCGGCGTGGCCGGCCTCCAGGCGCAGAGCACGAAATTCGGCGCCATTGCCGACAACATCAGCAATTCCAGCACCGTTGGCTACAAACGGGCCGACGTGCAGTTCACCTCGATGGTGACGCAGCCGCCGACCCAGACGAGCTACACCTCGGGGGGCGTGCTTCCGGCCATCCGGCAGCAGATCGACAAGCCCGGGGCCCTGCTCCCGACCACGTCGAACACCGATCTTGCCATCGCCGGCGGTGGCTTTTTCGTCGTTGCGGACAATGCGGACGCGCGCGACCGGTCCTTCGCCCTGACCCGGGCCGGTTCGTTCCTGCCGGACGATGAGGGGAATCTGGTCAACTCAGCCGGATACTACCTGCAGGGTTTTGCGCTGAACGCCGATGGAACGACCGTTGTTCCGACGCCCTCGACGGATACCTTCAACGACCTTCAGACGGTCAACGTGAAGGACCTCACCTTTACCGGCTCCGCGACAACGGTCATCGATTTCGCCGCCAACCTGCCGGCGCAGGAAACCGGAACCGGCACGCCGCCGGGGGCGATCTTCAGCACCAGCGTTACTTATTACGACCCGCTCGGCAATCCGCGGCGCCTGACGTTGGAGTGGGAGGCGGACGCCGCCACCGCCAATCAGTGGACGCTCAACATCATCGATTACGACGGCACCAACATTGGCACGGTCGACGTCGCGTTCAACGCAGCCGGGCCGAATGCCGGATCGCCGCAGGCCTATACGACGGCGCTGCCGATCGCCAACGGCGTGGTGACCCTGACCACCGTCGGTGGTCAGACGATCGATCTGGAGCTTGGCGCGCCGAACACCTCCACCGGCATCGTCCAGTTCGCCGGCAGCTACGAGCCGAGCCGGATGAACGCCGACGGCGCCCAACTCGGTGTGCTGCAGCGCGTCGATATCAGCAAGGACGGCATCGTCTACGCCGTGTTCAACAACGGTGAGCGAACGCCGATCTATCAGATCCCGCTCGCCGTTGTCCCCAATCCCAACGGCCTGATCTCGGAAGACGGAAACGTGTTCCTCCTTGGACAGGATTCCGGATCGATGTTCCTTTGGGAGGCTGGGCGAGGCCCGTCCGGCGAAATTGTCGCCGGCGCGGTTGAGGCGTCCAACGTCGATATCGCCGAGGAGCTGACGGAGCTGATCCAGACGCAGCGGGCCTACTCGTCCAATGCGAAGATCTTCCAGGCCGGCGACGAAATGATGACCGTCCTGACGCAGCTCAAGAGGTAGGCGGGCGGGCTTGCCGGCCCTAGGGCCGGCAAACCGCATTTCCGTTCGCTCACGGAGGGAGCACGACTGCCATGACGATCACCCAGGCCATCAACGCGGCGCTGAGCGGCTTACGGGCGGCACAGACGCATGCGGCCCTTGTCGGCCGCAACGTCGCCAATGCCCAGACGCCAGGCTACGTCCGCAAGGACATAGGTCTGAGCAACTACGTCATCGGCGGGACGGGCGCCGGCGTAAGGGTGGACGGTATCTTCAGGCGGGTGGACGAGCTTCTCATCCGGGACGTCCGGAACGCCTCGAGTGGCGTGGGCAAGCAGGAGGTACTGGCGGAGGCCCTGGGATACTTCACCGACCTGGTCGGGCAACCGCAGGATGAGCGCTCTCTGGCGAGCGCGCTGGCGGCGCTCGACCGCGTGCTGGGCGAGCTGGGCGATACCCCGGACAGCGCGACGCTTCAACAAACCGTGGTCACGACCGCGGAAGAGCTGGCCGCCGTTTTTCATCGAACCGATGCGGCGATACGGCGGGCGCGCGAGGACGCGGATGCGCGGATCGCGGAGGCCGTCAGGGATATCAACAGCGCGCTGGATCGGATTCACGCGCTCAACAAGATGATCACGGCCCGGTCGCAGTCCGGAACGGACACCACGGATCTGAGGGACGAGCGGGACAACCTCATCGACATGATCGCGAAGGAGATTCCGATCCGCACGCTCACGAGCGACGAAGGTGAGGTCACCATCGTGACGCAGGGCGGCACGGTGCTGCTCGACGACCAGGTCTCGTACCTCCAGTTCAACCACTCGGCGACAATCCCCCCGGGTATGCTATATGACCCAACCACGCCGGGTGGCCTCAGCGGCCTGGAAGTGAACGGCGTCGACATCGCTCCGGGCAGCGGATATGGCGGCGCGATCACCTCCGGCCGTCTCGCCGGGCTGTTCGAGATCCGCGACAGCGTGATGGTGCGCTTCCAGATACAGATCGACGAGGCCGCAAGCCAACTGATCGCTGGGTTCCAGGCCGCGGATGCCACCGTGACAGGCACGCCGCCCACGGATACCGGGCTGTTCACCGACGGGGGGAATGCCCACGACCCGACGGCCTATGTTCCCGGGCTTGCCGGACGCATCGCGGTGAACGACCTCGTCAAGCCCGAAGTTGGCGGCGAGCTGTGGCGCGTTCGCGACGGCATGCACGCGGCGACCCCGGGGGCGTCCGGCGACAGTACGCAGGTTCGCCAATTCGAGGCGGTCTTCGATGCGGTCATGTCCTTCGATCCCGCGGCCGGTCTCCAGACATCGGCGAAGCTTCTCGATTTCGCCGCCGCGGCGGTATCGGACCAGCACGCGATGCGGGTCCAGGCCGAAACGAGCCTGGAAGGCCAGTCCATCGCCTACGACACGCTGGTGACGACCCGGCTGAATCGCGACGGCGTCAATGTCGACGAAGAGATGCAGATGCTGCTCATGATCGAACGGAGTTACGCGGCCAATGCACAGGTCCTGTCGATCGCCAATCAGATGATCAACAGGCTGTTCGAGATTTAGGAGATCCGCGATGTTTCTTCAGTCCGTCTCGACCCTTGGCTTGGCGCTGCAGAATCGGCACACCATTGTGGACATGCAGCGGCGGCTCTCCGAACTCCTGAAGGAGCAAGGTTCGGGAAAGAAATATGATGTCGCGGGCGACATTGGTGGCCGTACCGCGAGCCTCATAGGCATGCGCAATGCCTTTGCGGAGGCGGAGGAATACGCGGTCTCGAACGAGACGATCGCGGCGCGCCTCCAAACGACTCAGTCGGCCCTGAATGGCATCCGCGCCGCCATTGCCGGCAACGAAGACGGCGACGATCCCGGCGGATTCCTGAAGCTGGTCATCGCCGGCATGCAGACCGAGACCGGTGCGGAGCTTGTGCAGGAGGCGGCGCAGGACCTGCTGGGGAATTTGCGCGGTATCCTGAACACGAACAGTGGCGGGCGATTCCTGTTCGCCGGAACGGCGACCGATACCACTCCGATTCAGGAGGAGGGCACCGTGAATCCGGCGACCGGCTTTTCGCCGATACAGGTGCTGCAGGATGTCATTGCCGCGAAGGCGCCAGTGACCGACACGGCCACCTTGAACGACCTCTTGACCGGCACCGATGGCATCGCGTCGGTGTTCGATGATACCCACACGACGGCAGCTTATCGGTATTCAGAGACATTCTACAACGGATCGGCCAACAATGTGACGGCCAAGGTCGATGCGGCGCTCGAATTCGCCTATGGCGCCCGCGCCGACGATCCGGGGATCCGGGAGATCATGAAGGCTGTCTACACGCTTGCCGTGATCGACAAGGACTCGATGCCGCCGGCCCAGTACGCGGAACTTCTCGAGCAGTCGCTCGCTGACCTGCAGGAAGGTCTGGGCATGTTGGACGTGACGCAGGGCAAAATCGGCTTGCAACAGCAAACCGTGGAAAAAGCGCGAGTGCGTCACGAGCTCACCATGGGCGTGTTGACAGAGCAGATCAATCACCTGGAGGCGGCGGATCCGTACGAGACAAACGTGAGAATATTGAACCTGATGAGCCAGACCGAGGTGACCTTCACGCTGACCGGGAAGATCGCCAAACTGAGCCTCATCAACTATCTCTGAGCGCTTGGGCCCGATCGAAACCCGAGCTTAAACGGCTTCGGGTAGAAATCAGGTCCCAGATCGGCGGAAAGGGCAGGTATGCCATGGACGTAATGGGAATTGGCCTGTTCAAGCTGGCGAGCCGGCGCCTCTCCTATCTGGCGACGCGCCACCAGGTCATCGCCGAGAACGTCTCGAACGCCAACACGCCCGGCTTCGTTGCGCGCGATCTCAAGCCGTTCGAGGCGGCCCTGGAGGAGGCGGAGGTCCGCCTTGCCAGGACGCGGCCGGGTCACATGAGCGTGGCGTCGGTCGACCACGGCGAGTTCCGCCTGGACAGCAACCCGGCGGTCTGGGAGATCGTGCCCAGCGGCAACAGCGTCGTCCTCGAGCAGGAGATGCTCAAGGGATCCGAGACCGTGGCGTCTTACTCGCTCGTGTCGAATGTCTACAAGTCGAGCCATTCGATGCTCAAGATGGCGGTCAGCAACCAGTAGTCGGAGGAAGGGGATGCCAGATGCCTTGATGTCCTCGATCGCCATCGCGTCGTCCGGGCTGAAGGCCCAGAGCATGCGGATGCGGGTGGTCGCGGAGAACGTGGCTAACGCCAACTCGACGGCATCGACGCCGGGCGGCGACCCGTATCGGCGCAAGACGATCACTTTCGAGGCCGAACTCGACCGATCGCTGGGCGCGTCTCTGGTGGAGGTCAAGAGCATCGGCGTCGACAGGTCCTCGTTCAAGCAGGTCTATGATCCCAGCCACCCCGCGGCGGACGAGGACGGATACGTCAAGATGCCCAACGTCTCGACCCTGATCGAGATGGCGGATATGCGCGAAGCCACGCGCGCCTACGAAGCCAATCTCAACATGATCGAGCAGGCGCGCTCGATGCTGATGCGCACCACCGATCTTATCCGTCGCTGACCTTAGGAGATCGCAGGTATGGCGCTCATTACGCCGTCGCTGGGCCAGGCCGCCCGGCTGTATGCACAGAACAAGCTGTTCGGGCAAGGGCTTACGAACGGACCTTCGCAGTCGGCGAACGTCTCCGGCCCGACCTTCGGGGAGTTCATGAAAGACGTGGCGAACGCGTCGATCGAGACACTCCGCCGTAGCGAGGCCGTCTCCATCGCCGGCACGAAGGGCAAGGCCAGTGCGCAGCAGGTCGTGGAGGCCGTGATGGCGGCGGAGGTGACGCTGCAGTCGGCCATAGCCATCCGCGACAAGATGGTGCAGGCCTATCAGGAAATCCTGCGCATGCCGGTCTAAGACAGGCACCCAGTTGCCGTAATGAATGAAACCGACGCGATCGACCTCCTGCGCGACGGCATATGGACCGCATTGCTCATTGCCGCGCCCGCGCTGATCGTGGCAATGGTCGTTGGCGTCGGAATTGCGCTGGTCCAGGCCCTGACGCAGATACAGGAAATGACGCTCACCTTCGTGCCGAAGATCGTCGCGATCCTCGTGGTGGTCGCCATTTCCGCGCCCTTCATGTACCAGGGCCTGTCGAACTATGCACTCAAGCTCGTCGACCGCATCGCGGCGGGATTCTAAGGCCCGACGGTACAACGGGCAGGTTCCCCATCTCGCGCGGTAAGTCGCCTCGGCCATTCTTCGGCGCGGATGCCGCCGAACCGCGCTTCGGCAGAGCAGTCTTAACCCGCCGTTTACCTCGCGGTGCCATGCGCCCGCCCGCCGCATCTTATACCTCAGATTAAATCCCATTCATTAGGGTTTGCCGGAAGCAATTCGGCGTCGGTTTGCATGTTTGGTCTCGGGTATCTCAAAGCGGAGTTCGAGCGGCTCGGCGGCCCGGTCTATCGCGGGCAGGTGTCGGCCTGCCTTGGTACCGTCGTTAAGGTAACCGGGCTGCAGGCGCATCTGTCGCCGGGCGACAAGTGCAAGATCGTCTGCAAGGACGGTCGGCAGGTTCTATGCGAGGTGGTCGGATTCCACGAGAATCGCACGATCGTCATGCCTTTCGACAGCGTCGACGGCATCGTCCTGGGCAGCGACGTCTATCCGACCGAAGACAAGGCGCTGATCCGCCCCGACGACAGCTGGATCGGGCGCGTCTTCAACGCCTTGGGTCAGCCCATCGACGGAAAGGGTCCGGTGGGATCCGGCAATCGCGCGCGCCCGCTCCGGGCACCGGCCGTGCCGGCCTATGAGCGGCGCCGGATGGGCGGGAAGCTCGACACCGGCATCCGGGCGATCAACACCTTCGTCCCGATCTGCAAGGGGCAGCGGATGGGGATCTTCGCCGGCTCGGGTGTCGGCAAGTCGACGCTCCTGTCGATGCTGGTCCGATCCTCCCGCGCCGACGTCAATGTGATCGGGCTTATCGGCGAGCGCGGCCGCGAGGTCCAGGACTTTCTCCAGGAGCAGTTGGGCGAAGAGGGGCTGCGGCGGTCCGTGCTGGTGGTCGCTACCTCCGACGAAAGCCCGCAGATGCGTCGCCAGGCCGCCTATGTCACCGCTGCTGTCGCCGAGGAGTTCCGCGACCGCGGCCTGCAGGTCCTCTGCTTGATGGACAGCATCACGCGGTTCGCGACGGCCCAGCGCGAGATCGGCCTGGCCGTCGGCGAACCGCCGACCACGAAGGGTTACCCGCCGAGCGTCTTCGCGGAGCTGCCGAAGCTGCTGGAGCGCGCCGGGCCCGGCGTCGCCGGCCAGGGCGACATTACCGGCGTCTTCACCGTTCTCGTCGAAGGCGACGACACCAACGAGCCCATCGCCGATGCGGTTCGCAGCATCGTCGACGGGCATCTGGTGCTGGATCGGGAGATCGCGGAGCGCGGGCGGTTCCCGGCGATCGACGTGCTGCGCAGCGTGTCGCGGGCGCTGCCCGGCTGTCACACGGAGGAGGAATGGTCGCTTCTGTGTGAGGCGCGGGAGCTGATCGCCGAGTACGAAAGCCTGCGCGAGATGATTCAGATCGGGGCATACCGCTCCGGCAGCAATTCGGCGGTTGATCGGGCCATCGCGGTATATCCGCGAATCGAGGCCTTTCTTGCGCAGCAGATCGGAGAGCGGGCCAGCATCGAGGAGGGATTCTCGGCGTTGCGCGCGATCCTGCGGCAGGAGCGGGAGCCGCCGACTTTCGGCCGGTCGGAGCGAACCGGGAAGCCGACCGGGGCGAAGGCGGTATCGGGCGAAAACGTCATGCCGTTCCCTGGCGCCCGGGACGCCGCCGGCGGGGCGGCCCCTGATTCGCTGGCGGCCATTGCCGGATGAGCGACGTCGCCAGTTCCAGCCCGAGGCTGCTGACCTCTCTAAGCGCCGGCATGCGCCATCGCGACATGATGTTCGCGATCGGCATCGTGCTGATCCTGATCGTTCTGTTCTTGCCGGTTCCGGCCTGGCTTCTGGATATCGGTCTGGCGATCTCGATCGCTATAAGCGTGTTGATCCTGATGGTCGCCTTGTGGATCAACAAGCCGCTCGACTTCTCGTCCTTCCCGACGATCCTGCTCGTGGCGACCACGTTGCGGCTGTCGCTGAACATCGCATCGACGCGGCTCATCCTAAGCGACGGCCATACCGGGCATGATGCGGCCGGGCACGTGATCGCCGGATTCGCGCATTTCGTGATGGGGGGCAACTTCCTCATTGGCTTCATCGTGTTCGCCATCCTGACCACGGTGAACTTTGTGGTGATCACGAAGGGCGCGACCCGCGTGGCCGAGGTGACCGCGCGCTTCACCCTCGATGCGATTCCCGGAAAGCAGATGGCGATCGACGCCGATCTTTCGGCTGGATTGATCGACGACCAGGAGGCACAGCGCCGCCGCAAGGTGCTCGAGGAGGAGAGCGCCTTCTTCGGCTCTATGGACGGCGCCTCCAAGTTCGTTCGCGGGGACGCCATTGCCGGTCTGATCATCACGTTCATCAACGTGATCGGCGGGATCCTCATCGGCGTCGGCCAGCAGAGCCTCTCGATCGGCGAGGCGGTGCAGGTCTACACGATCCTCTCGGTTGGCGACGGCCTGGTATCGCAGATCCCGGGGCTGATCGTCTCGCTCGCCGCCGGCCTGCTGGTGACGAAGGGCGGCAACGTCGGATCGGCGGATCAGGCCGTTCTTCAGCAGCTCGGCGGCTATCCGCGGGCTATGGCGGTGGCGTCGCTGCTTATGGGCGCGCTCGCGTTCGCGCCCGGCCTGCCGGTCGCCCCCTTCCTTCTGCTGTCAAGCGCGTTCGGCGCCATCGCCTGGTATCTGCCGAAGCACTTCGCGCGCCTGGAGTTCGAGCAGCAGCGCGCAGCGCTTGCCGAGGCCGCGCCGCCGCCGTCCGATGAAATGCCGATCGAGGAGATGCTTCGCATCGACGACGTGCAGGTCGAGGTCGGGAACCAGCTCGTGCCGCTGATCATCAGCGAAAGCGCGGGGTTGACCGCGAAGGTCAAGCTGCTGCGCAAGCGGTTCGCCAAGGAGTACGGATTTTATCTGCCGAAGATCCGGATCAAGGACAACGCCTACCTGCCGCCGAAGGGCTACGAGATCGCGATCCAGGGCGTCGTGGTCGGCAAGGGCGAGATCTGGCCGAACCATATGCTCGCCATAGACCCGACCGGGAAGATGCCGCAGATCCAGGGCGAGGAGACGCGTGAACCGACCTTCGGCCTTCCCGCGCGCTGGATCAGCAGGACCTTCGCGGAGGAGGCGGAGGCGAAAGGATATACGGTCGTCGATGCCGAAAGCGTCGTAATCACGCACCTGACCGAGGCGATCAAGGACAACCTGACCTCGCTGCTGAGCTACGCCGCCGTGCGCAAGCTTCTGGACGGTCTGGACGGCGATTACCAGAAGCTCGTCCACGACCTCGTGCCGGGGCAGATCACTATGGCGGCGCTGCAGAACGTGCTCCAGGGGCTTCTGGCGGAGCACGTCTCGATCCGCAACCTGCCGCGTATTCTCGAGGGCGTCTCGGAAGCCGTGGCGCATACGCGCAACGTCAACATCATCGTCGAGCACGTCCGCACCAAGCTGGCGCAGCAGATCTGCCAGAGCCTTGTCGGGCCGGACGGCTTCATCTCGGTGGTGACCCTGTCCTCGCGCTGGGAGCAGGCCTTCGGCGAGCACATCAAGGCGGAGGGCGAGGATCGCGTCTTCACGATGCCGCCGACCATGGTGCACGAGTTCGTGCTGGCGGCGCGGCCGGTCATTCAGGAGCAGGTTACGAGCGGCAATCCATTTGCCATCCTGGCCAGTCAGGAGGCGCGGCCTTTCATCCGATCGATCCTCGAGCGGGTAAGCCCGTCGACGCCGGTGATCAGCCATGCGGAGCTCCACCGGAAGATGCCGATCAAGACGGTTGCGCAGATCTGAGGAGCGGGGCGTGCGCATGGGAAAGAGGAATCCGGCGGACGATCGGGCACGCGGCGAACTCGTGGGGCGGCTGCTCGACCTCGCCCGGGAAAGCGGAATGGAGGTCGACGACGAGAGCGACCTGGGAGAGCTCCTGGAGCGGTTGAGCGCCGGCACGGCGATCCCGGCCCGGGCGGTTCTGGTTATGAGCGAGATCTTTGGATACGTCTTTCGATACGACCGAGAACTCGCTCTTTCCATGGAACGGGAGCGGAACGGCCAGAGCGCCGGCGCGCGTACCCTTGAAGGCGATAAGATCGGAGACTGAGGATGGCTAGGCAGATTCGAGTTCGGGACAACTACGAACTTCTGACGGGGCCCGAGAAGGCGGCCGTCATCCTGCTGACGCTCGGCAAAGAGAAGGGCGCCAAGATCATGGAGAAGTTCGACGATGACGAGATCCGCATCGTCAGCCGGGCCATGGCCAGTCTGGGCAGCATCACTTCGGACGTTGCCGAGCAGCTTCTGCGCCAGTTCACCGACCATTTCGCGAACAGCGCGACGGTGATCGGCACCTACGAGAGCACGGAGCGGATGCTGGCGAACTTCCTCCCTGACGATCGCGTCATGGAGATCATGAGCGAGATTCGCGGGCCGGCCGGCCGGACCATGTGGGAGAAGGTCTCGAACGTGAATGAGCAGGTGCTGGCAACCTATCTGCAGGGCGAGCACCCACAGACCGCCGCGGTCATCCTGTCGAAGATAAGGGCGAGCCACGCGGCCAAGGTTCTGCCTCTCTTGCCCAAGGATTTCGTCCACGAGGTCGTGCGGCGCATGATCGAGATGGAGTACGTGCAGAAGGACGTTCTGGAGGACGTCGAGGAAATGCTCCACAGCGAGTTCATGGCCAACTACATTCGCGCCCACGGCAATGACAGCCACATGCAGATGGCCGATATCCTGAACCTCGTGGACCGGCAGTGCCTGAACGAGATCATGGGCGGGCTGGAGCAGGACATGCCCGAGTCCGCGAAGATCATCAAGGCCCTCATGTTCACGTTCGACGACCTGGTGAAGCTCGATCCGCGAACGCTCCAGGTCATCATCCAGAACACCGAGGTCGAGGTGCTGATTACCGCGCTCAAGGGTGTCCGCGACGAGGTGCGCAACGTGTTCTTCGAAAACCTCTCGGAGCGGGCCGGCCTGATCGTCCGGAGCGAGCTCGAGAATATGGGTCCGGTCCGCGCCGACGAGGTCGAGAATGCCCAGAACAAGATCCTGAATCTGGCGAAGGAACTCGCCGAACGTGGCGAGATCTACCTGACCCAAGGCCCCAACGCCACCGCGCAGATGATCTTCTGACGCGGCTTGCCAGGCTCCTCGCGCTGACCGGGGCGCTCCGAGGGATCGGAGCGCCCCGACGCCGTTTTCCCGGGCTGTTCTATGATCCCGGCGCCGCCCCATCTCCTGTGAGGCGAGACGGAAGCAGGAACGGCCGCCAATGAAGGCGGGCGATTCCGATATCAAAGATCAAAGTGGCGCCGTCCGGGCCTCCCGCTTCGCGTTCTGCGCCAGAACGTAGCTGATGATCTGCGCGACCGCCCGATAGAACTCCGGCTTGATCGGCTGATCGATATCGATCGAGGCGTGCAGCGCGCGGGCGAGGGGCGGATCCTCGACGACCGGCACGTCGTGTTCCTCCGCAACTTCTCTGATCTTGAGGGCTATCAGATCGAGCCCCTTGGCCACGCAGATCGGGACCGCGTCCTGGCCGCGCTCGTACTTCAACGCGACGGCATAGTGGGTGGGGTTCATGATCACGACCGAGGCTTTCGGCACCGCCTCCATCATCCGCTTGCGGGCGCGCTGGCGCCGGAGCTCGCGGATTCTTGCCTTGATCAGCGGGTCGCCTTCGACCTGCTTCAGTTCGTCCTTGATCTCCTTCGTCGACATCCGCAGGTTCCGGCGCCAATCGAAGCGCCGCCAAAGGAGATCGGCGATCACGATCAGGACCATGGTGCCGGCGACGGCAAAAAGCATGCGGAGGGTGAGCTCCCGCATCAGCTCCGGAATCCGGTTGACGTCGATGAATACGGCGGATTCCGCGCTGGCAAAGGTCGGCCAGATGACGAAGGCGGTCACGAGCCCGATCGTTGTGAGCTTCGTCAGCCCGAATCCGAACTCGACCAGGGCGGGCAGCCCGAAGATGCGGCGGGCGCCTGCGAAGAGTGAGATCCGTTCAAGCTTCGGCCTGATCCGTTCGGGCGCGATCACGACATTGCCTTGAGCGAACGCGCCCACCAAGCCACAGATCACGAGCGTCACGAAGATCGGCAGAAGCGCCATGCCGACCCGCGTCGCAAGTTCGTAGACCAGATTCAGAAGCTCGTAAATGCTTGTCGTGGCGACGAAATCCTCCGGGCGGTCGATCAAGGGCACCATGGCGGCGGAGATGTCCTCGACGGCCGCCGGACCGACGGACGCGGCGATGACGGTGGTTGCCAATATGGTCATGAAGGTCCCGACTTCGCGCGAGTTCGGGGTGTTACCCCGTCGAACCGCGTCCTGGAGCTTCTTTTCGGTTGGCTCTTCCGTTTGGGAGGACTTGTCGGGTTTGTCCGAGGCCATGGCGAGTCACACCTCGAGCGTGCGGAGCCAGTTCGCCATTTCGTCCACGAGCCCCAGAAGTATGGCTTCGATCGTCACGAAAATGAGGAACAGACCGCCCGCGAGCAGGAACGGCATGCCGATGAAGAATACTGGCAGGGAAGCCATCATCCTGTTTGTCAGGCCAAGGCCGACATTGAACAGGAAGGCGATGATCAGAAACGGAGCCGAAAACTGCACGCCGACCAGAAAGCTTCGACTGACGACCTCGGTGGTCGCTTCGGACAGATCGGACCAGTCGGGCAGGGTCGCCTGTGGAAGGACGACATAGCTCCGAACGAGCGCCTCGATCATCAGGTGGTGGAGGTCGGCCACGAAGATGGCGGCGACCGCCCCCATGAGCAGCGCTGCGGTCACTGCGGAGCCTCCCTCAAATCCGGCGCCGGCCGTCGGGACGATCATCGCCAGGCCCATGCTCTGACCGGCAACCTGGCCGGCAATCTGGATTGCGGCGAAGATGATCCGGGTGGTGGTTCCGATGAAGGCGCCGGCGACGAACTCGATAAAGAACTCCTGAACCATGTCTGCCGGCTGCTCCGGCACGCCGTCGGACCCCAGAGAGACGATGGGCATCAAGGCCAAGGCGAGGACGAGTGCCGCGACGAGCCGGATGCGCGCCGGAACCGCTACCTCGCCGAGGCCCGGCAGCAGCATGAGCGCGACCCCGATCCTCACGAAGACGAGAAAGAAGTCGTAGATACTGGTCGTTGCAAGGAGCTCGAGGCCGGGCATGGCACGTTACAGAAAGCTCCGTACGAGGCCGGCCGTCAGCAGGTACCATCCGTCGATCAGGACGAAAAACACGATCTTGAAAGGCAGGGAGATGATCGTCGGTGGAAGCATCATCATGCCCATGGCCATCAGCACGGTCGCCACCACGATGTCGATCACGAGGAACGGCAGAAAGATCAGAAAGCCGATCTCGAAGGCGCGGCGCAGCTCCGAGATCATGAATGCGGCGATCAGGATCCGCAGATCTATGCTCTCGATGATCTCCGCCCGGGTCGCCTCCTCGGCTGCCTGCCCCGGCGGCTCCGTGTCGCTCTTTTCGTAGAAGAGGGTGAAGAGGTCCTCGAACAGCGCCAGGTCCTTCTCGCGGACGTTGTCGAACATGAAGTGACGGAACGGGTTGGCGATCCGGCTGAAGGCCTGTTCCTCCGTGATCTGTTCGTTCAGCAGCGGCTTGAGGCCGTCGTTCCACGCCCGGTCGAAGGTCGGTGCCATGACATAGGCGGTGATGAACAGCGCCAGGCTGATAAGCACCATGTTGGGCGGCGTCTGTTGCAGGCCGAGGCCGGAGCGCAGAAATGAGAAGACGATGACGACCCGCGTGAAGCTCGTGACCATGATGAGGAGGCCGGGCGCAATGCTCAGGACAGTGAGCAGCGCGATGAACTGGATGATCCGCCCGGTAAGCGAGCCTCCCTCGTCGCCCACAACCTGCCCGAGGTCGAAGCTTTGGGCCATCGCGGGCTGGCCACCGAGCGCGATTCCGGCTCCGGCGAGCACCAGGGCCACAAGGAACATGCGAGCCTTCATCGTCACTGAACGATCAGCTTCCGGATGAGGACGGCCTCTATGGTTCGGTTGGGGTCGATGGCGGCGGCGCGCGCGAGAAGGTCTTCCTTCAGTCTCCGCATTCCGGCGCTACCCTCGATCTCGTGCTCGTCGAGGCCGCGGAGATAGTCATGGAGGACCTCGGTATAATGCGGCACCAGCCACTCGGCCTTTTTCTGATTTTTCTGGCTGGTTTTTAAGGTTAACGCGAGCTGAATGAACCGACCGCTCGCCGTCTGTCGAAGGTTGGTGACGATCGGCGGCATCTCGATAAAGACCGGGCCGGCTTCGTTGTTCTTGGCCTCGGTCAGCGCCTCGTAATAGGCCTTGGCGGTTTCATCCAGCGGCTTGTCGTCGATCGCCAAGTAAAATCCGACGACGGCCACCCCGAGGAAAAGCAAGGGGGCCAAAAGAATGAATGCAATCCACTTCAAGGCACCTGTCCTTGTCTCATGTTAACCCGGCGCCCCGGCGGGCTTTCTTGGCCGGCTTTCGGAACGTAAACCACGGCGAAAACATTCCTCGCTACCGTGGCGCCCTGGACGTGGACACAATAGGCACGCAGTTCTTCGGAAAGTTTAAAGTTCAAGGCGACTGTGAGGACTGTTCTCGAAAATTTGCGAGGGCTCGGAACTCGCCGGCTGGTGCTGCTGGGCGCGATCGGGGCAGCCGTGGTCGCGGCGATCGTCGCGATGTCGATCATGATGTCCCAGGCCAAGATGACCGTTCTCTATTCCGGCCTCGATCAGGCCGCCGTCAGTCGGATGGGGCAGGCCATTCAGGAGATGGGGGTCGCATTCGATGTGCAGCAGGACGGGACCGCCATCCTGGTCGCGCCGGAAGATGCGCCGCGTGTCCGCATGGCGCTCGCGGAGCGGGGGCTGCCGTCGAACAGCAACGTCGGATACGAGCTCTTCGACGAGCAGGGCGCCCTCGGCCTGACCTCCTTCATGCAGCGGGTGACGAGAACGCGGGCGCTGGAAGGCGAGCTCGCCCGGACGATCCAAACGATGGACAACGTCAAGGCGGCGCGTGTCCACATCGTCTTGCCCGACCGTGAGGCATTTAGCCGGACCGCTCCCAAACCATCGGCGTCGGTCGTCATCCGGACGGCCGGCGGACAGGGGCTGCCGCACGAGAAAGCGACCGCGGTGCAGCGTCTGGTTGCCGCCGCGGTGCCGGGTCTGGAGCCGTCCAATGTCACGGTCCTCGACACGAGCGGCAACGTTCTCGCGGCCGACGGCGACGAGGTCGGGTCGAGGCGGATCGGCCGTATCAACGATCTCAAGGCCGAAACGCAGACGCGGATGATGGAGGCGGTCGAGGCGCTCCTCACGCCTTATCTCGGTGTTGGAAACTTCCGGGTCATAGTGACCGCCGACATCAATACGGACCGCGAGGTTATCTCCGAGGAGACGTTCGATCCGGACAGTCAGGTCGAACGGTCGCTTCGATCCCTGACGGAGATCGAGTCCGCGACCGACCGGAGTTTCGAGCCGCCCGTGACGGTGCAGCAAAATCTGCCGGCGGAGGAGGTGAACAACGGCCCGCAGAGCCAGTCGAGCACCGAAACCAAGCGCGTTGAGGAGACGATCAACTACGAGCTCAGCTCGATCCGGCGCGAGCGCGTCAGCGAGGGCGGAGAGATCGAGCGGCTGAGCGTCGCGGTACTGGTGAACGGCGTCCGAACGGTCAACGAGCAGGGCGAGACGGTGTATCGGCCCCGGACCCAGGAAGAGCTGGCTGTGATTGCCAACGTCGTTCGCACCGCTGTCGGCTTCGATGCGCGCCGAGGCGACGTCGTCACGGTCGAGAACGTCGAGTTTCTCAATGTCGGGGAAGAGATCGAGCCGGTCGGCCCACCGGGCGTGACCGAGGTGGTCGTTCGCAATCTCGGAACGATCATTCAGTCCGCCGTGCTGCTGATCATTGTAGGACTCCTCGTCCTCTTCGGCCTGCGACCGCTGCTCTCCCGACTGCTCGCGGGCGCCAAGGACGACAAGGAGCAGACGATGCCGCCGGCGCTGGCCGACCAGACGGGCGACCGGTCGATGGCGGCGCTCCAGGGCGGCGGAGGCGAGGAGGCTCTCTTCGGGCCGGATGGCCAGATGTCGCCGCGTCTGGGCAAGCGATCCGACATGGATCAGTTCGTCGACAACATGATCGAGATGCGCGCCGTCGAAGGGAAGGTCCGGGAGTCGTCCGTCGCCAAGCTCGGCGAGATCGTCGAGGAGTATCCGGAAGAGGCCGTGAGCGTTCTTCGCGCGTGGATCTATGAGGAGCGGATGGCATGAGGACCAAGACCTACCGCTTCGATCGCGTCTTTCATCCGGACTCGGAAGGACAGGACACGGCCGCTCCGCAAAGCGAGATGACCGGGGAGATGATCGACGAGATCATCGCGGCCCGTGTCGAGGCCGCGGTGGAGAACGCGAGGAAGGAGGCCTACGCGGAGGGTCATGCTCTAGGCTACGAGGCGGGACGGGCGAATGCCTTGAACGAGCAGGAGATCAAGTTCGCCAGAGAGGCGCAGGAGATCGCCCGCCAGATCGAGCATGTTGCGAACGATCTCGATCGGATCGAAAGGAGCGTGCAGCTCGAGGCGGCGAACACCGTGACCGTGCTCGTGAAGCGTTTGGCGCCGGAGCTGCTCAAGGCGAATGCGGACTTGAAGATCGATGCTCTGGTGACGGAAGCGATCACGAAGCTTTGGACGGGCGGGCGCTTGGTCGTCAGGGTGTCGCCAGGTCATTCCGATCGCGTCAAGGCCGTGATCGCCGGCGTACCCAAGCATGGCGGTGCGGGAAATGCCGTGGAGGTTGTGGTCGACCAATCCCTTGCCCATGGCGCCGTCGACATCCAGTGGGAAGGCGGCGGCGTCGGCTACGACCCGAAGGCGATCGAGAACGATGTCAATCAGGCGGTGGGCCGGGTGATCCAAACCTTGTCCGGCATCGCACCGGAAAATAGTCAGGGTGCCGATCATGCAGACTGAGGAAAGTCGGATGGTTGAATCGGAGGTTGGGACGGACCGCGAGGCAACGCCCGATCAGGAGGCTGCCAAGGCGCCGGTCGGGGACGACAAGCAGGACGAATTCTCGAGCCTTGGCGCTGCCAACGGCGGCGCGAGGCGGCGGAGCGATGGGGCCGGTGACGCGGCCTATGAGCGCAATCTCGCGGTCATACTCGGGGTGCCGGTGAAGATGCAGGTCGTCCTGGGAGCTGCAGCGATGCCGGTGGCGAGCCTCTTGAAGCTCGGCCGCGGCAGCGTGATCGAGCTCGACCAGAAGGTCGGAGAGCCGGTCGACGTCATGGTGAACGACCGGGTCGTCGCTCGCGGCGAAGTCGTGGTGGTCGAGGAGGAGCGCTTCGGCATCACCCTGACAGAGATCGTGACCAGCGACCTGCCAACCGATGGAGTTAAGCTGTAATGCCGCTTGGCAGCGCAGTAGAGAAGCCCGAGGGGGAGCAGCGGTCCTCCCGCGAGGACGTGCTGGCCCGCCTCACAAACTCGTCGACGCTCACGCAGGAGCGCCTGCCGATGTTCAACGTGGTGATGGATCGGCAGGTCCGCCTCCTGACCACGAGCATTCGCCAGCTGACCTCGCGGAACGTGCGCGTGCGCGTATCGGAGCACGAGGTCAGACGGTTCGGAGACGCCCTGGCTGACGTAGCGCCGAACTCGATAATCGCGGTCGTCAATGCGAGGCAGTGGGACAACAAGTTCCTCATCGTCGCCGATGCCGACATGGTCTATTCCTGCGTGGACGTCTTGCTCGGTGGCAAGCAGCGGGCTGCGGCGCTCGATGAAGAGCGGTCATTCACCCCGATCGAACGCCGCCTCAGCGAGCGGTTGCTCCGTCTGGTCATGCAGAACCTGGAGAAGGCGTTCAGCCCGATCGCCGAGGTCGAGTTCACCCTCGACCGTTTGGAAACCAACTCGGAATTCGCCGCCATCTGCCGGGAAAGCAATGCCACGATAGTGGTGACCCTGCAGGTGAACTTCGAACGGGCATCCGGCCGGATTTCGATTCTTCTCCCCTACGCGACCATCGAGCCGATCCGCAAGCTGCTGCTGCAGATGTTCATGGGCGAGAAGTTCGGGCGGGATCCGGTTTGGGAAAACCACCTCAAGGACGAAATCAAGCGCACCGAGATGAAGATCGTCGGCGTGCTCCATGAAAAGTTCATCCCGCTGAACGAGGTGGCCAAATGGCGGGTGGGGATGACGATCCCTTTGAATGCGACGACCAAGACGCCAGCCCGGCTGGTTTGCAACAAAAAGACCCTGTTTCGCGGCGAGGTAGGCCAATCCAACGGGAACATCGCCATCAAGGTCGAGACCGTGGCCTCGGACAAGCAGGAGTTCCTCCATGATCTTGTATCTCGTTAACCTCGCTCTCCTCCTGATGCTTATGGCCGCGACCGCCTACATGGTCATGGTCAACCGCCGCCTCCGGGCCTTGAAGAGCGGCCAGGACGAGATCGGCCCGACGGTCCAGAACTTCGCCAAGGTCACCGCCGAAATGACCGATACGGTGAAGCGGCTCAGCACGGACGCGGCGACCATCACCAAGAACCTCGAGGGCGCCATCGCGCGCGCCGAAAAGGTGCATGGAGATATCAACCGTACGCTGGCCGGGGCGAGCATCGAGGCCAGGATTCTGGCGCGCAACAGGTCGCGGATGGCTGGCGACGCTTTGCAGCGGGACGGCGCCGCGCCCGCATTCCGCGAGAGGAACGGGGAGAGGGAAGGCGGCACGGCCAGGAGGCCGGACGCCGAGCAGTCGATCCAGGACGCGCCGAGGCGGACCGAAGGGGGCATCCGCCGGCTTGCGACCGCCGAATCCGAGCATGCGCCCACCGTGACGGCGGCGTGGCCGGCCGAGAAGCAGTCGGACAAGCCAAAGCGCTGCCGTCCCTGGATGCCGCGCCGCGCCACCGATGAGAACCTGCGCGCCGATGCGATGCAGGTGTTCTATGGCGAGCCGGAGTCGGCGTAAGGAGGTTGCTGTGTTCAGGATTCTCCCGTTGACGCTTGTGGCGATGATGCTCGCGATCCCGCTGCAGATCGAGGTCCTGGTCAAGGATCGAGGAGCGTTGGCAGGCGTATCTTCGGCCTTGGGATTCGGTGATCATCCGCGCCCTTGGGCGAAGGATCTGATCGGGCGCGAGGGCGGCGGCGCCGGGCAATCTCAGGGGCCGGTGGAGAGCGCCGCCGTGCAGAAGCCCAATCCTGGGCCGGCGGGGTCGGAAACCGCAAAAGCAGCGGTTTGTGCGCCGAGTCAGCCGGTCGACGAGGGGCGACTGGCTCGGTTGCTGGCGACGGAGCGCCGCGTCCAAGAGCAGATCACCCGTCTGGCGTCGCTCAAGACGGCGATAGAGCAGCTGCTTCAGAAGCAATCGACGATGGATGAGGCCAGTATCCATCAGCTCGTCAACATCTATAAGAACATGAAGCCGGATGAAGCCGCACGGATCCTTGAGGACATGGAGCCCGAGATCGTGGTCGATCTGATCGGCGCCATGAAAGAGCGGGATGCGGCACCGATCCTGGCCAGGCTTTCGGAAACCACCGCGCGCAAGGTAACCGGCGAGATCGCCCTCCGTCGCAGTCTGACCAAGTTGAACGAAACCAAATGATTCGGGGCGTCGTTACGAACGTCGAAGCCTGGAAGGGCGACGACTCGATCGTCCACAGGATCGAGCGCGCGCTTTTCAAGATCTTCGAGAGCCCGATGGAGGAGATCTTTTCGGTCGATCCGGTCTACCTGATCGGCGAGCTGCGCAATGCCTGGACGGACATTCTGACCGATTATGTCGCCGACAGTCTGAGCTCCGTTCCCGGTGCCAGCAACTTCCGCTTCGAGGGGAAGGGCGGCTTCCACCTGGCCTGGCGTTCGCCGCCCGAGGTCTATCTGGATTTCACCTACGAAGCGCCGAACTATCACGTGCTGTTCCTGCTTCACACGGACGGCTTCACGAACTCCTGCCGGCTGAAGGAGTTCACCGTGGCGCCGGGCCATTCCTTCGAGGAGGCAGCCCGGCACTTCCTCGAGCAGCTGCACCTCTACGGGAGCGCCGCCGAAGGCGACGGCACGCCCTCCTGATCGGCCGCGCCAGGCCCTGCTGAGGAGGGCGGGTGGCGTCAGTAATGCCGGAGGCTTCCAGGAGCGCCATGCGGGCGCCGTAGGCTGATCCACAGCAAGATCCGTGTGTGGTGCCGGCAAGGCGCCGTTTCGGCCGTGCGGACCGGGCAGGGCGGTGCGGGCACGCGCCGGAAACGCGGCCGATCGGCTCTGAATCCGAGGATTCGTGGCTCCTTGCCAGCTTGCCGGATCTTCGCCCATGATACCGCGGTCGAGCGCGGAGCCGCGCCCGTCGCGGCGGTCGAAGAACGTCCTGGCCGGCGGACGACACCCTGTTGCCAGCCCGGATGTCCGGGAGGCGGGCGCCTCCTGGCGACTGCGGAGGTCGCGCGGCGGTTTCATGAAAGTTGCGGGACCAAGCGACGACAGCGAGCCCGCGGTAAAGCCCAACCGCAGCGCCATGGGCGCGGCCGGTCGCCCTTGGCGCCAACTTTCGCAAACTTTCGTAAAAGGCGATGCGTCGGTTCGAACCTGAATTCCTGATTCGCGCGGAGATCCGAAGAACGTTACGTCTTCCGAATCCCCGCGATCAGTTTGCTAGGAGGCGCGCTTCAGCGCGGCGTCGGCGTTCTTTTTGGCGACGACAGACAGTTTGACGTCCGACCGCTCCGACTTCGGCGCCTCGAGCTTGTAGCCGCGACCGTAGACGGTCTCGATATACTCTGCGCCGCCGGTATAAGAGGCGAGCTTCTTGCGCAGCTTGCAGATATAGACGTCGATCACCTTGTCGTAGGGCTGGGACGCCATCATTCCGTAGATCGTGTCGTAAAGGGATTCCTTCGAGACGACCTTGCCCACCCGGAGCGCCAGCTCGGTGAAGATCGAGTACTCCCGGTGGCTGAGCTTGATCCGCTGACCGTTCACCTCCGGGTCCCGCCCGTCGAGATAGGCGGTGATCTGACCGATCTGGATCTGGCCAGAAGAATGCCCGAAGCCGCGACGGACCACGGCCTTGATCCTGGCCATGACTTCCAGCGGGCTGATCGGCTTGATCAGCACGTCATCGGACCCCGCGCTCAGCAGCCGTATCGTTGCCTCGCTGTTTCGGTGATCAAGAAGCCCGATGATAGGAACGGCGCAGCCGCTCTGTCTAAAGGACCGCACGAACTCGGACTGGTTCTCGACGCCCCCGACAAGGATAGCGTCGCAGTTCTCGAACTCCGCTGCCCCCTCCAGAGAAAGATCGAGAGCGTTGATCGTCGTGGCGGTTTCACATTTTATTTTGTTTCGCGAGAATGCGGACCGGATCGAGTCCGCAATCTCTTTGTTCGGCTCGAACAGAACGATGTGACCCATATACTGATCCCCCCGATCCCGCATAACAGTCGATCCTCGGAAGCGCCCGTGCACATTCAGGCGCAAGCAGAAATCATAGATGCTGGGTACGGGAAATCGTTTGATGAACGGTTAAATCGAGAAATGTAATTCTGAATGTATTTCGGTTAATTGCGTATTTACTTAGTAACGGTTCAGTAATATTGAATTTTATGCTTTTTGATTTTTTCGGCTCGTTGAGCCCAGCTTCAAACTGGATTTAATCTTCGCCCGGTAGGGTATTGCGGTCATGAACGCGATCCCGAAGCGACGATGAGACGAACGTTCGCCATCCTCATGCTTGCGGCGTTGGCTTGGCTCATGCCGGCTGCGGAGTTCTCCGCCGCGGCGGCGCCCACGCGCATCAAGGACATTGTGCGAGTCGAGGGCGTGCGGAAGAACCAGCTCATCGGATATGGCCTCGTGGTGGGCCTGAACGGCACCGGCGACCGGCTTCGGAACACGCCCTTCACGGAGCAGAGCCTGGCGAGCATGCTCGAACGCATGGGGGTCAACGTCCGCGACGAGGATCTCCGCACGAAGAACGTCGCCGCGGTGATGGTCACCGCCGAGCTGCCGCCTTTTGCCCAGCAAGGATCGCTCATCGACGTGACGGTATCCGGTCTCGGCGACGCGACGAGTTTGGCCGGCGGGACGCTCCTGGTCACGCCGCTGCTGGGCGCCGACGGGGAAGTCTACGCCGTTGCCCAGGGGGCGGTCGCGATTTCGGGCTTCGATGTTTCCGGGCAGGCCGCGCGGGTTACCAAGGGCGTGCCGACGACCGGGCGGATCGTGAATGGCGCGATCGTCGAACGAGAGGTCGGCGTCAACCTCAACGATGTGCCCGTCGTCAATCTGTCGCTGCGGAATCCTGATTTCACGACGGCAATCCGGATTGCCGAGGCCATCAACGACCATCTGGATCAGCCGCGCGCCAGGGCCCTGGATCTCAACAACGTGGAAGTCCGCGTCCCCGATGCCTATCGCGGGGAGGTGGCGCGCTTCATTTACGAGATCGAGAACCTGACCGTTACCCCGGATGCAGTCGCGAAGGTCGTCATCGACGAGAAGTCCGGCACGATCGTGATCGGGAACGAGGTCCGCGTGAGCAAGGTGGCGATCACCCAGGGGAATCTCACGATACAGATCACGGAGACCCCGCAAGTGTCTCAGCCGTCGCCGTTCTCGGAAACGGGGGAGACGGTGGTCGTGCCACGCACGAACATCGAGGTCGACGAAGAGACCGGAGCCGGTTTCGCGATCCTCGAGGACTATACGACCCTCGAGGCGCTCGTCGCCGGCCTGAATCGCCTCGGCATGTCGCCGCGCGACATCATCGCGATCCTGCAGGCGATCAAGGTCGCGGGCGCGTTGCAGGCCGAGATTGAGATTATCTAGCGGGAGGGACGGGCGATGGATGTGAGCAATGTTGCGCAAGCAACCGCATCGCTTCGGGCCGGCACCGGTGCCGGAGGTCCCGCACCGGCGCAGGGCATCGACCGGTCGAGCGACGCCTGGAAGGCGGCGCGGGAGTTCGAGGCCCTGGTGCTGTCGCAGATGTTCGAGTTCATGTTCGCCGGCGTCCGGACGGACGGCATGTTCGGCGGAGGGCATGCGGAAAAGGTGTATCGGAGCCTTCTCTTGCAAGGCTATGCCGACAGCGTCGCCGAAACCGGCGCAATCGGCATCGCCGAGCGCGTGTATGGCGACATCGTGACGTACTATGGCCGCGCGGAGGGTAATCGCGATGGGTGAGGTTTTCCGCCTTCGTGAGAAGATCAAGGACTTCAATGTCGCTCCGGCCGGGCCCGGCGCCCCGGAGGAGCATCCCGCCGGCGAGGAGATCGACGAGGCGAAGGCCGCCCTGCAGCGGGAGCTGCGTGCCGGCTTCTGCGAGACGATCGACAAGCTCATTGAGATCCTCAATGAGGAAAGCGAGGCCGTGCGGAAGCACGATGTCTCGGCCATTCCCGAGTTTGCCGAGGCGAAGGAACGGATGCTTGTCGTCATGGAGCGCATCCTGAACAAGGCCGTCGAGGAGCGGATATCCCTGCGGCCGGACGATCCCGGCATCGATATCGAGGAGCGGCTGCAGCAGTTCGACCGGGCGACCCGGCGGAACATGGCCGCTCTCGAGGCGCTGAACGGAGCCGTCACGCGCGTGGTCGACCTGACCGTCAAGGCCCTGGAGCAGGAGAACAGCGAAGGGCTCTACGCGCGCAGCGGCCGGTCTGTCCGCCCGACCGACGTCTCGCCGGCGGGTGTCAACGTCGATCTGTAGCCGGCCCGAATTCGACTTTCCAGCGCTGTCGCTTGCGGGTGATGCCGGCGTGTGCCCGCTCAAAGGCGGGCCGCGCCTCTTGAAGCACGGCCGCTCGATATCGGACCGCGTCGCGTGATATCCTGACCCCGCGAGGCCGACTCGTTCCTGAGGTTGTGTCGGCCAGGTCCGGGCCTGGTAAAGGCGCTGGATAGGAATGCGCGGTGCGGCTTCAGGGGACTCTCGGAGCCACCCGGGGCAGGGCTCATTTGCCAAATCGTGACCATGCCGATCCGCGCGATGATCGTGTGCTCGGCTATCGCGCCTTCCGTAAGGCGCGGAGATTGCCGCTGACAGCATCGATCATCTCACCCGGCATGCGCGGTTGCCGTTCTCGCCGGGCAGACAACACACCCGAGGCAAAACATTGAACGAAAATGAGAAATCACCATGACCTCTCCAGTGATCCCCACCATCACCGCCTTTGAACGATCGCCCGATGGCGGCAGGGGACTGGCGCGTGACATGCCTGTTCGCTGGGCGCTCGAAGAAGTGGGCCGGCCCTACCACGTACGCCTTCTCTCGTTCGGTGCGTTGAAGGAGGCCCCGCATCGTGCGCTTCATCCGTTCGGGCAGATTCCGACCTATGAAGAAGGCGATCTCTCCCTGTTCGAGTCGGGCGCGATCGTGTTGCATATCGCGGAGCGCCATGCGGGCCTTCTGCCAGAGGATGCGAATGCCCGGGCGCGTGCGATCACATGGATGTTTGCCGCGCTCAACACCGTAGAGCCGCCGATCTTCGACCGCGATCTCGCCAAGATCCTCGAGCGCGACGAGCCCTGGTACGAGCAGCGCCTGCGTGTCCTGGAGGACAACATCCGGAAACGGCTGGGCGACCTTTCCAGTCGCCTTGGCGACGGCGACTGGCTTGACGGCGCGTTCAGCGCCGGTGACCTTTTGATGGTGACGGTGCTGCGCCGGTTGCAAGGTTCGGGTATCCTCGAGGAATATCCGAACCTCGCGGCCTATGTAAGCCGCGGCGAAGCGCGGCCCGCTTTCAAGCGTGCGTTCGACGCTCAATTGGCGGTTTTCACGGCCGCATCGACCAGCCGATAAAGATTCGCTCTGAGCTTCGGAGCCGTCATCTGGACGGTTCCGATCAGCTTACGAGTGTGACCCGAGCACCACCTTGGCCGTTTCGGTTGACGGTTATAGAGCTCGATCCAGCGGAGACAGTGAGGACAGCGTGCCGGCGGTTCCTCCCCCGGGTTGCCCCGCGTGGCGCCGGGAAGCCGGGCGTGAATTTGCCGCGAAGCCGCGGCCTTACGAGATCACCATGTCCTGGGACGCGTCGACCATTTCGCCGCTTTCCAGCACCAGGACCGTCCTTCCGCCCTCTTGAATGATCTGCTTGATTTTTTCGGTAACGAAGGTGGCGGTCGGGAGCTGATTGCCCTCGGCGTCGATCGCCTCGACGACCACGGCGTAGGTTCCGTCCTCCTGCATCTCGCCCTGATCGTTGAGGCCATCCCAGGTTACGCTCTGCCGCCCGCCGCCATAGGCGACGGTCTCGGTGCGGATCGGGTGTCCGGCGGAGTTCAGGATGGTGTAGCGGACCTTGGCCGGCTCGCCTTGGACCGCGAAGGAAAAATCGACTTCCCCGTCCTCAAGGTTGAGGACGCTGCCGGCAACCTCGATGTTGCGCCCGATCAGGGCGAGGCTGCTGCGCGACGACATCGACGAGATTGCCGTCATGAGGTCGTCGAGCTTGCTGTTCGTTCGGATCGACTGCTCGACCTGGGAGAACTGCGCGAGCTGGGTGACGAACTGCGTGGCATCCATCGGGGCCAGGGGATCCTGATTGCGCATCTGCTCGGTCATCAGCTTCAGGAACACCTGGTAGTCGCTGTTGATCATCTGACTGGAAGTCATCGTTGCTCTCCGTAGGCCTAGAGCGATATGTCGAGGACGCCTTCCACGTAGCGAGAGGTGACTCTCGCTCCGACATTGCCCTCGTCGGGTCCGACCGGCCCCGATATCGAGAAGCGGTCGGGCGCCCCGGTTCGCTGGTCGGCCGATTGCGACTGCCCGTCCCGGGAGGCGAAGTGGATTCCGGAACCGCCGATGTTCAGCCCGGCGTCCTGCAAGGCCCGCTCGAGCGTCCGCACGCTTTGCTGCAACTGTTGCAACGTGTCCGGCCGGTCCGCAGCAACCGTAACGTGCAGCCGCCCGTCCCGCATCTCCAGCGTTACATCGACTTGGCCGAGTTCCTTTGGATACAGGTTGATGCGAAGGACCGACTGGCCGGACTGGGCCGCACGAACGATGTGTACGGCGACCTGGTGTACCGGTTGTGCGGCCTCGCGCGCCGTCACCCGACCGGAGTCCCCGACCAGGTGGCCGTCGCCGCCGATGCGGGCCATGAGGCCGTTCTCGGTGCCGTCGCTTCGCGCGGCGGCCTGGCGTCGGGTCGCTTGTCCCGCGTCCATGAGGGCGGCCATGGCGCCCTGTGGCGCCGGTGCGGGTGTCGGAGGCTGACCGTCGGCCTTCGCCGTTGCGGTGCCTCCGTCCGGCGACCGGCCCTTCTCGGTCAGCGCCTGTTCGGCAGGGGAGGGAAGGCGCTGCGACCGCGCGCGCGACTTCTCGGCCTGCTCCGCCGCGGCCTGGGCCGCGGCGGTCTGGAGCTGGTCGCCGTTCTCGCCGTTCGGGATGGCCGTCGGCGAAGCCTGTGGGCCCTTCGCCCCGGAGAGCCAGTCGGATCGCGGTGTTTGTGCGGTCTTGCCCGACGGCATCGCGGCGGGTGCCGTCGCATCGGTCTTGCCCGACATCCCGGAAAGAGCGGCGCTGAACGTGATCGCCTGGTTGGCTCCGGCGCCTCCGGCGTTGCCAATGGTGGCCTCGGCACCGGCTCTTGCGGCCGTCCCGCCGCCGGTCTGTTTCTTCTTATCCGCGGCCGGCTCGCCGGTTCGCGCGGCCCTCGCCTCCGCACCCGCGGCGCGGCGGTCGTCCCGGCTCTCGCGGGGCGCGGATGCCCGATCGGATGCGACGCTCGGCCGCTCGGCGCCGGCGAGGAGATCGTCGAAGGCGCGCCGGTCGCCCTCGTCCTCGGGCCCGGACTTGGCCGGAGCTCGGCCCTGTGGCCTCGGCTGGATGTCCTGCGGCGTCTCGATCATGGTCGGACCGATCATCGCTCTCGAGCCCTTGTTTACTGCCGGCTGGGAGTCTACCGGTGAAAGACTAAATCCGGGTTTCGATTCCCGGCCCCGACAAACGCGGGTTCATGCCAGGCTGTTCACGAGATCGCCCTCGAGGAGCGGTAACCATAGCTCGGCCTTGTTGGTAAAGACGACGTTACCTCTCAAGGCGAACTGCCTGAAGCAATCCGGCGCATTCGACTGGATCATCTCCGTCAGGAACCTGGGCAGGGCCGTGGTCGTCAGGATCGTGATGTTGAGGTGGCCGCCATAGAGGAAGGCCGTCATCTGCACCGGCCCGCAGGCAGGCAGCACCATCTGAAGGGCGCAATGCTGTCCCGGCTTGCGATGGCCCGTCTCGGGGTCCACCATTTCACGGCGGACTCCCCAGACCATCTGTGTCAGCGACTTCATCATGACCGGGACCAGCACCACCTCCCAATAGCCGTAGGGGCCGAGGTCCCGCAGCCGCGGGCCGACCTGGCGGTCGAGATAATCGAAGATGTCGTCGGCGTCGTGGATCTCGATGTCGCGGGCGACCACGCGTCCCAGCCAAGCCCTGAGCCCGCCGTTGCGAAGCGTCAACAGGAAGAGCATGAGGGCGAAGCCGAAGGTGGAGTTGAGGCGCGGCGCGATCCGCAGGCCGTTGTTGAGAATCGCCGGGCTGATGCCCACGAGGGCGCCCACCATCTCGTTGTAGGTTTGGGCGCTTTCGGCAAAGGACGCGGCGATTCGCGTGGCGGCGCTAGGGGCGGTTAGGCTCTTGGCGTCGTCGAAGGCGCGGGTGACGTGCAGGCCGCGCTGGACGTCCGTGCCCCCTCTGCTGCCTTTCGCTTCGAGGTTGCCCTGGAGCCAGAGCTCCGTCCGCTTCTCGGACCCGATCTCGGACGCCTCGAACTCGGCGATGGCCCGCACCATCTGGTCCGGATTGCCGGTTCGCACGGGAATGAGCGCCTGCGCCGGGTTGTGAGCGGGGGTCGAGGATCCGGCGATCGAGATCATGACCGGGGTCGGCTTGGCCGCGAGCTCGGCCGTGCCCGTCGGCGGCTGTTGCGGAATGATCTCGATCCGCGCGCTCGTGCCGGAGGGAGAGATCGTCAGGATGATCTTCTGCCCCGGAATGAGCTTGGCCGCTTTCTCTCCGTTGAAGACGTTCGTCTGCCGGACGGCGAAGTCACCGATCGGGGTCTCGACACGGACGATGTTGTTCGGAAGGATTTCCTTCGGCACGGCCTCGACGCGGATGGCTTCCTGGCCGGGCGCGAAGAGGCTGGGCCGACCGAGGATGATCGCATTGGCCTGCAGAAGCCGGGCCTCGCGGTGAGCGGCCGTTCCCTGCTGTAAGGCTCCGGAGTCCGTGAGGTACAGGAGCGTATCGACCGGCGGCAGGCTCATGGTCGGTCATGATCGATAGTTGTTCTGCAGCATGAGCCGGGTGAACAGGACCTTATCGACAACCTCGGCACCGAAGGCGGTGTTCAGGTCGTTCGCCATGCGTTCCGCCAGGGCCTTTGGATCGAACTGGCCGCTCATGAAGGCGCCGGTCTCGGCATAGGAAAAGAGCGATCGTATGGTTGCGTCCCGGTAATCGGGGATGTGCCTCGCGGCCACCATCTTTTCGTCCAGGCTCGTCATCGAAAGGGTGATTTCGGCCAGGACGAAAGCCTGCGTCTTGCCGTCGTAGACGACCGGAATGACGAACTGGCCCAGCTCGAGGTAGGTCTGCCGGGTGGGGTCCAGCGGCTGCCTCTGCGGCACCGAGAAGGCGAGAGTCTCCTCCGGATGCAGCACGCCCATCGCGTGGTTGCCGATCGCCAGGCCGGAAATCAGCCCCAGCAGCGCCAAGACGACGGCCAGGGTGATAAAGCGCCCGAGCGTCATGCTACGCCGCCTTCGCCCGGGCGGCCCTGCCCAGATCGGTGTCCAGGATCGTCGCCTCCTCGACGGCGTAGAAGCTCGGCTGCGTGCTGGAATGGATGACCTTGCGGCCATACTCCACGGCAACCTGCGGTGCCGCGCCGTTCAGGTGGGCCAGGATCGTCGCCTTGATCGAAACGAAGTAGGTGATCTTCAGGTCGCGGCTGGCGCGGATGAGCGAGGCTATCGGCCCGACGACCCCGTAAGACAGAAACACGCCGAGAAAGGTCCCGAGCAGCGCGCCGCCGATGAGCCCGCCCAGAACATCCGGCGGCTGGTTGATCGCGCCCATCGCCTTGATGACGCCCAGTACGGCGGCGACGATGCCGAGCGCGGGCAGGCCCTCGGCCTGCATCTGAAGGGCGCGCGTCGGCCCGTGGAACTCCTTGGAGATCATCCGGATCTCCTCGTCCATCAGCGACTCGACCTCGTGCGGCTTCGCCGTGCCGAGCGACAGCAGGCGGAGGTAGTCGCAAATGAAACGGACCGCCCGCTTGTTCTTCATCACGGACGGATACTCGCCGAATATGTCGCTTTCCTCCGGGCGTTCGATGTGGCGCTCAAGATACAGCATGCCCTTGCCCTTGATGGTCCGCAGCAGCGTGTAGAGCAGCCCGAGAAGCTGTAGGAAATCCTGCTCCTTGACCCGATTGCCGGTGAACAGCTCGCCGATGGCCTTCAGGGTATCCTTGACCACATGCATCGGGTGCGCGAGCACGAAGATGCCGCAGGAGGCGCCGGCGACGACGACGAACTCGAACGGTTGCCACAGAACCGCCAGGTTTCCGCCCATGCCGAGATAGCCGCCGACCACCGCCGCGACGACCAGAAGAATGCCGATCAACGGACCCATAGGATCTTCCCTTCCGAGGCAATCGAGACTCGTTATCGAGACTCGTTCGAGCCTGATGAACCGCAGACAGTAGAAAGCCGCGGTTAAAAGCGGTTTTAAGAAGATGGTTTAAGGAGCTTGTTTGCGAAATACGCGGGATCGAATCGACGGTTATTCGTAGATATGTATATTTATAGTATAATCGAAGACGATTATTCGTGCACGCCTCGCTCTATTAATCCATTTTTAAATCGCGCGTGACAGCATCGCGGCGTCATCTCGGGATCGGTGACCGCAGAAGCGGGCCCGGACCCTTGCAGGTCGTCAGAAGGCGGGACACCTCGAATCAACCTTAGAATGAAAGGACTGAGGACATGGCTGCCTCGATTCTGACCAACGTCGGCGCGATGACCGCGCTGCAGACCCTTCAGAATGTCAGCTCGAACCTGCGTATCGCCCAGGACCGCATCTCCACGGGCATGCGCGTCGCGACCGCCAAGGACAATGCGGCCTATTGGGCGATCGCGGCCACGATGCGGACCGACCTGTCCGGCTACCAGGCGATCACCGACTCGCTGGGTCTGGGCATGTCGACCGTCGATACGGCCCTGTCTGCGAACGAAGCGATCGTCAAGAAGCTTGAGGCTCTGAAGGAGTCCTTGGTCAGCGCCCAGAACGAGAACGTTGACCGGGTGAAGATCAACGACAGCGTTCAGCAGATCCTGGCGGAGCTCAAGACGCAGATCGCGTCTGCCAGCTTCAACGGGGCTAACTTCCTGGACGGTTCGATCAACGACGTCGACGACGGTGGCGCGCCCTTTAACATTCTGGCCTCGCTGGTCCGCTCGGGAAGCGACGTAACGCCGGAATACATCGTGTTCGATCCGGGTCAGACCCACTATTCCGATGGTACGACCGGCTTCTTCCACCAGCAGCTGGCGACCCTCCCGACTACCGGTAGTCCCGACGATCCCACGGACGGGCTCATCACCGGTGGTATCTTCGGCGCCGCCTTTACGTTCGACAACAGCACGAGCAAGACGGATCTGGCGGGAGCGCTGCTGGAGGTCGAGGCGGTGATCGCCAAGGCGACCGAGATCGGCTCGCTGCTCGGCTCCCTCATGAAGCGTGTCGAGAGCCAGCACACCTTCATGACGAAGCTGATGGACGCGACCGAGCGTGGCATCGGCGTGCTGGTCGACGCCGACATGAACAAGGAGAGCGCGCGGCTCAGGGCCTTGCAGGTCCAGCAGCAGCTGGCCATCGAGGCCCTGAACATCGCGAACAACGAGCCGCAGAACATTCTGTCTCTGTTTCGTTAATCAGCCAGGGGAGACGTACGTCTCGACCGAGGCGACTGGAGGGCCCGCCCCAAAACGGGGCGGGCCTTTCTTCAGCGGGCGGGACGGTCCCAGCGAGAGGACGGGCAACCTTAAAACGCAGATTAAACATCCGGTGGTAGCGTTTCCTTCGCCGGAATCATGACGCCGAAGGGACGTACGGCATGGAAGCAATACGCGCCTATCAAGAAACGAAGCGGGCCTTCGCCGACCCGAAGGACGGCGAGCGCGCCGTCTTTGAGCGCGTGACGGCGCAGCTCCGCGAGGCGGCGCAGCTTCCGTCCCGCTCCGAAGCGTTTCACCAGGCGCTGCTGGCCAACCGGCGGCTCTGGGCGGCGGTCGTCGCCGATGTCGGGCATCCGAACAATCGCTTGTCGCAAGCGACGAAGGAAAGCCTGATCTCGCTCGGCCTCTGGGTGCAGCAGGAAAGCACGGCCGCCGCGTCCGGCAAGTCGGACTTGTCGGCGCTGATCGACGTCAATGAGGCGATCATCGGCGGCCTCAGGAAACAAGGCTAGGGTGCGAGCACGAGGGAAGGATGGGGCTCAACATCAGGCTGCTTCACGGGGACCAGTGCGTCATCAACGGCGCTGTGATCAAGTGCAAGTCGCAGCGCACGACGATCTCCGTCGAGAACTACGCGCATGTCATCCGAGGGGCGGACATCCTGAAGCCGGAGGACGCGAACACGCCCTTGCGGCGCGTCTACTTCGCGGCGCAGCTCATGCTGATCGATCCGGTGCGTGCCGGCGAGCACCGCCGGCACTTCGACCGCTATATGTCCGATGCGCTCGGTGCCCTGGAAAATCCGCGGATGGTCGAGCAGCTTCACCGGGCGATCAGCAGCGTCGACGCCAACGACTATTACAAGGCGCTCGTCGCGCTCAAGCCCGTCCTCGAATATGAAAGGCAGCTCCTCGCGAGCTGAGATCGATCCGCCGCGCGGCCGCTTGACGGCCGCCACCGACGAGAGGGAGCAGACGCGATGTACTCGACGCTTGGGCAGATCACCCTCGTTCAGAGCACCTATGCCCGCCGCCTCGAGATGGTTTCGAAGGATGCCTTCGTCCAGCGCGAGGCGGCCTATTTCCGCGAGAACATCGCGAAGATCGAAACGGGCGATCAGCTCATCGACGACTACCGGCTCTATTCCTTCGCGATGAAGGCCTTCGGCCTCGAGTCCGAGATCTATGCGAAAGGGCTGATGCGCAAGGTCTTCAACGAAGGCATTCTGGATTCGAAATCGACGGCCAACCGCCTCGCCGATGCCAAGTTCCGCGAAATCGCCGAGGCCTTCGGCTTCGCTGAAAGCGGCAACCTGAACATGCAGGACCCGAACAAGGTCGAGGCCATCGTGCAGCGCTACCTTCGCCAGGAGCTCGAGGTGCGCGAGGGCGAAGAGAACGAGGCCGTACGCCTGGCGCTCTACTTCGACCGGCAGATCACGAAGGTGGAGAACTGGTACGAGGTGCTGGCCGACCCGGCGCTGGCCGAGGTGGTGCGGACCGGCCTGGGGCTTCCCCGCGAGTATGCCCTGATCGATATCGACCGGCAGGCGGCCTTCTTCGAGGATCGCCTGAAGCTCGAGGACTTCAAGGACGCGGAGAAGCGCCGAACCTTTATCGAGCGGTTCGGCGCGCAGTGGGACTTGCAGCAAATGACCGCCTCGCCCGGCAGCGGCATCCTTGTGGCGAATGGCATCGCACCGATTCAGCCGCTGCGCCCCGGAGAGACGGTGCTCGGCTCCATCAGCCCGTCACTGCTTGCGGAGCTGGCGAAGTACCGGATCTGATCGGCTCCGCTCGACGGGATCGGCCTCGGCGTCGGCCCCTTCGGGTGACCGCCGGCACAAACCCGTTCATCCGGATTGAGGGCTGCGATCCGGGCCTCTCCCCGAGGCCTTGTTGGAGGTGCCGGTTCGCCGGCGCCGGCTGCCGCGCGCCGGCGCTTACTTCACCGTCTTGCCCAGGGCAATGAGGGACTCCGTCTGGTCGAGAAGTTCCGCGATCGCCTGCTCCGGGTTGTTTTCGGCCGCCCTCTCGGGATGCCGAATCAGGCTCGCGATGAGCGAGGACCATTCGCTGCCGGCCCAGGCGCTCGCTCGGTATTCCAGGAGGCCCGCGGCCTCCTCCATGTAGCCGGACAGATATGCGGCTATGGCATAGTCGACGTAGTCGGGCGCGCCATGCGCGGCGTCCGGGTTCATCTGAAGAAGCTCGTCATAGGCGAAGAACGCCGCCTCCCATTTTTCGGCCTTCATATAGATCTTGGCGATTTCACGTGTGAGATGCCGGTCCAGCAGATGGTCGATCTTGCCGATGACCGTGTCGAGTTCGCCGAGCGCGGCCTTCGCCTCGACATAGATCTGCAGGGCCTCCCGACCCCAGGTTTCCGGCTGTTCCAGGTTCACGATCCTGCCCAGGCGATCGATGGCCTCCTTGGGCCGGCCCCCTTTGACCAGCATCTCGACAAGCTTCAGGGCGTCCGCGCGGGCCTCCGGCCGCA
Source organism: uncultured Rhodospirillaceae bacterium (assembly GCA_964551315.1). GTDB lineage: Bacteria > Pseudomonadota > Alphaproteobacteria > Dongiales > Dongiaceae > Virgifigura. The sequence goes on from CAZKCM010000003.1 coordinate 39,298, forward strand.
GCATGTACCACAGGACTGTGCCGTGCAGGTTGGCGATGCTCGTTTCGTCGGTCGGCGGGCTCGGGATGGTTGTCGCAAGAATGTCTGCCGCTTCTGCATAGAAGCCCCGTTCCGCCAGGTAATCCGCATAGCGGCGGTCGATCTGCCGCGCCAGCTCTCTGTCGGTCACGAAGGGCATGTAGTCCTGCCGAAGCCGCCGCACCTGCTCCGGAGAGAAGGCTTCGATGCCGTCGGTCATCAGCCTGCTGAACAGCTCCGCACCCAGGCTCTGCGCGTCCTGGAGAAGGGCGCCGTTGGGGAAGCGTTCGGTTTGCAGGCGCAGGGTCTTCAAGGCGTTGATTGCGTCTCCCTGCTTCTTCTGGAAGCGGGCCCTGAGCCACAGAGCGCGCTCTTCGAACGGGGTGCCCGGCCACTTCTCGGCGATCTCCCCGGTGCCTTTCATGACCGCCTCGGCCGCCAGCGAGTCGGCGGCGATACCGTCGTCCAAGAGCTCGAGCTTTGCCCCGGCGCCGCAGCGGGAATCGAAGGCTGCCGCGGTCCCGTAGCGGCGCCGTGCCGCGTCGGGATGCCCTTCCAGCTCGGCGAGCCGGCCGACCAGCCAGGTTTCGCAATCCTCTTCCAGGATCGGGTCCTTCTGCGCCGCTATGACTTCGGCGATGGCCCGGGCCGAGACCGCCTCCCCCGCGTCGAGCGCGGCCTCGAACAGCAGCGGAAGGATCTCCCGCTTGTAAACCTCCGGGTAGCTGTCGATCACCGCCAGGGCGCTTCTTATCAAGTCGGGAGGCATGTGCAGTTCGCGGGCCTTGGCCGCCGCGACCGCGCGCCACAGGGCATCCTGCCTGGGGTCGGCCATCTGGTGGTCGCGCAGGCCGTAGGGATCTTCGGTCTGGCCGGACAGGATGAAGGCGATCTTCGCCATGTCCTTGATGTGCCGCACCGCGAAGACGTCCGGATGGTCCGCTGCCAGCCTGGTCAGATTGGCGTAGGCCTCCTCCACGAATCCGCGTCCCATGTAGAACTCGGCCATCTCCACGAGCGCCCGCGCCTGCTGCATGCCGACCGAGGATTCGATGCGGTGGCTGAGCGCGGCGCGGCGGGTGATGAAGCTCTCGCCCTTGGTATCGTCGACGTAGGCGGCTCCGGCCGCGAAAGCCGCGTCGCCGGCGGCGAGCGAGAGGAGAGCGATCGCAGTGAAGGCGAGGCCCGGACTATGACGCATCTTCTGCCAAACGCTTATGAAAACAAAAGGTATATCAATGGGTTATCCCGAGAGCGCGGGAATCGAAACCCGGGTTTAAACTAACCCCCGTAGGTTAAATCCGCGTTCAAGAACGAGAGTGCTTGCCCATGCAGACTCCGCTTTATGTCGGCCTCTCCGGCCAGCTCGCGCTGCGGCGGCGGCTCGAGGTGGTCGCCAACAATGTGGCCAACATGAATACGGTCGGTTTCCGCGCCGAGAACTCGCTGTTCGCCGCGCATCTGGTGCGGGCCGAGCAAAATCGGCAGGTGGCCTTCGTTGTCGACAGGGCGACCTATACCGACATGCGGGCGGGTACGTTCGAGAAGACCGGCAACACGCTCGATGTCGCCATTCGCGGCGACGGCTGGTTGCAGGTGGAAACGCCGGACGGTGTGCGCTACACGCGCGACGGCCGCCTCAATCTGAGCGCCGACGGCTTCCTCGTCACCGTCAACGGCGAGCCGGTGCTCGACCTCGAAGGGCAGCCGATCCAGATCCCCGAGGACGTGAGCGCGATCGATATCCGCAAAGACGGCACGATCATGGAGGGCGATCGGGTGTTCGGCCAGATCGGCGTTGTCCGGCTGGAGAACCTCGATGCCTTGGTGCGCGAGGCAAACGGCCTTTACCGCGCGAGCGGCGAGCCGGTCCCGTCCGATGGTGCCGAGCTGATTCAGGGGATGCTCGAGTCCTCGAACGTGCAGCCCATCGTCGCCATGACGGAGCTGATCGATCTGTCGCGCGCTTACGAAAGGGTCAGCAGCCTGGTCGACAACACCCATGAGGTGGAGCGAAAGGCGATCGATCGTCTCGGACAGGTTTCCTGAGGGATTTGAGAGGAGAAGTCGATGCGGGCTCTCAGCATCGCTGCGACCGGGATGATGGCGCAGCAGACGAACGTCGAGGTGATCTCGAACAACATCGCGAACATGAACACCACCGGCTTCAAGCGAGCCCGGGCGGAGTTCACCGACCTGATCTACCAGAACGAGCGCCGCCAGGGCGCTCCGTCCGTCGACGACGGAAACATCGTGCCCGCCGGGGTTCAGATCGGGCTTGGCGTGAAGACGGCGGCCGTTCGCCGCGTGAATGTGCAGGGCAACCTTACGAGCACCGGGAACAGCCTGGATCTGGCGCTCCAGGGCCCCGGATACTTCGTCGTGGCACGGCCCGACGGGGAGGACGTCTACACCCGGGCCGGTGCCTTCCAGAAGTCGGCCGAAGGCATGATCGTGACCGCGGACGGCTACGAGCTCCAGCCCGGGATCAACATCCCCGAGAACGCGACCGACATCGTGGTCAACCAGAACGGCGAGGTTCTGGCGACCATCGACGGCTTGGCCGAGCCGCTGAACCTCGGCCAGCTCATGATCGCGACCTTCGTCAACGAGGCCGGGCTCGAAGCAATTGGCGACAATCTGTTCAAGGAGACGGTGGCTTCCGGCCCGCCCACCATCGGAGTCGCCGGCGACCCTGGCTTCGCCACGATCCAGCAGAAGTATCTGGAAAGCTCGAACGTCAACATCGTTCAGGAGATCACAGACCTCATCTCCGCCCAGCGGGCCTACGAGATGAACTCGAAGGTCGTCGAGACGGCGGACCAGATGTCCGCGACCGTCACGCAGATGCGCTAGGAGGGCGCGGGTGGTCCGGTGGGCTTGCATAGGCGCCTTGGTCGCCGCGTTGCTGGCGGTCGGCCCGGTCTCGGACGGCGCGCGGCCCGTCCCGACCGCGTTCGCCGCCGATGGGGCCAGGCAGGTCGTCGTCATGGTTCCGACGCGGCGGATGCTCGCCGGCGAGATCATCGAGCCGGAGGATCTCCGGGAAGCGTCGGTTTCGGCCGAGTCGCTGCGACCTTCGGCCATCGTCGAAGCGAAGAACCTCGTCGGGATGCAGGTCCGCCGCGCGCTCTCCCCCGGCCGCGTGATTCTCAGCAGCTCGATTCAGACGCCGGTCCTGGTGGCCCGGAACTCCGAGGTCACCGTCGTTTTTGTCGACGGAACGCTCCGGCTGACGATGAAGGCGAAGGCGCTCGACGACGGCAGCCTGGGAGAGGTGATCCGGGTGGCCAATCCGAGCAGCGGCAAGATCCTCTTCGCCTCGGTGGCCGGGGCGGGTGAGGTGCACATCTCCAAGTAGGAAGGAGGGACGTGTCCGTGCGCAAGGCTTTGATCGGAATCACGGTCCTGCTTGCCGTGAGCGGCTGTTCCCGTCTGGAAAACGTCGGCAAGGCCCCGGAGTTCTCGCCCATGGTGGTGGCGGCGCATGACGGTCAGCTGACCCGAACGATCTCGGTGCCCATGCCGGAGCCGCCCCCGGTCTCGCAGGAATTCAATTCGCTGTGGATGGCGGGGAACAGGGAGTTCTTCGGCGATCGTCGCGCCAAGCATGTCGGCGACATCGTCACGATTCTCATCAATATCAACGACCGGGCGAACATCAGGAACGAGACGGAACGCAGCCGCAACGCCAGCGAACAGGCCGGAATCGGCGCGTTGTTCGGTATCGACAGCTTTCTCGAAGACCAGTTCAGCGACCTTAATCTGGACAACGCCGCGCAGTTCGGCAGCGAAAGCAAGAGCCGCGGACGCGGCGCGGTTTCGCGCGACGAAGAGATCCGGCTGCGGCTCGCCGGGGTCGTCACGCATGTCCTGCCGAACGGCAATCTGGCGATCGCCGGGCGCCAGGAGGTTCTGGTGAACTACGAGCTGCGGGACCTCCGCGTCGCCGGCATCATTCGCCCGGAAGACATCAACGCCCAGAACGAGATCTCTTACGACAAGATCGCCGAAGCGCGAATCGCCTATGGCGGGCGTGGTCAGATCACGGATGTTCAGCAGCCCCGGTACGGCCAGCAGGTGTTCGACATCATCATGCCCTGGTGACGCGGCAGGGGCGGAGCTATGGACGAAACACAGGAAAGCAACGAAGTCGTCATCGTCAAGGTCAAGCGCTTCGATCCGGAGGAGGACGGGGCGCACGCCGGCACCTGGAAGATCGCCTATGCGGATTTTGTGACGGCAATGATGGCGTTCTTCCTGCTGATGTGGCTGATCAACGCCACCTCGCAGGAGCAGCGCGACGGCATCTCCGCCTATTTCAACCCGGTGGCGCTCGCCACCGCGGTCTCCGGCTCCGACGGGTTGATGAGCGGTCGGACCGCCGACACGGAAGGCGCGATGTCGGCGCCGAACGGGGAAGGCGAACGGCCGCATCCGGTGTCTTCGCCGCCCACGGTGTCCACGCTCGGGCCTGAGCAGAATGCGCCGCAAGGACAGTCGGGCGGCACGCAGGTCGAATCGCTCGACGCGCCCTACCGTTCTCCCTTTGATCATACCGCCATGGCGGATTCGATCGAGGGCGACAAGCGGTATTCGGGCGTCTCCACTCTCTTGGGGAGCACGGCCTTCCAGGATCCCTTCGAAAAGCCCGAAGCGAAGCTGACCGCCGACTGGGCCAGGCAGGGAACGGTCACTGAGAACGACCTTCCGAACAACACCGCCCTCGCCGAAGCGCCCCGGCGCATCGGGTTGGAGACCCGGGAGACGATCGGTCGCGAGGACCGCAACAATAGCACCGCCTTTGCCGAAGCGGCCCGACAGGCCGGGCTGGACGCCGACGAGGCAATCGGTCCCGAGCACCTCAACAGGGTCGAGGGGCAGCATCGAATGGAGCTGGTCAAGGCGGCGCTGGCCGAGAAGCTGGAACGGCTGCTTGCCGAGAAGAATCTTCAGTCCAACGTTCAGATGGACGTCGGGGCCGAGGGGCTGCGGATCCAGATTACCGACGACAACGATTTCGCCATGTTCGAGATCGGGAGCCACGATCTGAACCAGGACGCCCGCGAACTGCTGATCGCGGTGGGCTCGGTGCTGGAGCAGATTCCGAACGGAATCATAATCACCGGGCACACCGATGCGCGACCCTACGCGGCCGAGACCAATTACGGAAACTGGGAGCTTGCCACCGACCGCGCCAATGCGGCGCGGCGCGCCCTGGTCGAGGCCGGACTGGACCGCGCGCGGATTCGCCGCGTCGAGGGTTACGGGGACCGGGCGCTGCTCGTTCCCGACGACCCCTATAACCCCAGGAACCGACGCATCTCTATCCTGGTCTTTGCGTCCGAAGCGGCCGCCGAGCGCGACCTTGCCGGCTCTCTCGCCCGATGAGGCCCGTTCGGCGGCGCAACCCGCCGCTATTCTAGGGCGCCGCGATACTTCAGCATATCGCTCCAGGCGCGTTCGAGGAGTTGCAGCACGCGACTGGTGCGCGTCAACTCGGTGTCGTCGCCCAAATGTTCCGCGAGCAGCCTTTGGCAGGAAACGTCGGCGCTCGTGATCGCGGCGCAGAGCGCGTGTCCCTTCTCCGTAAGCTTCAGAATGGCGGAACGCCGATCGTGGGGCAGGGGCGTGCGTGAGACGTAGCCCGCCGTGACGAGGTGCTTCAGATTGTAGGACGCGTTGGAGCCGATGTAATAGCCGCGCTCGATCAAATGGCGCACGGAGATCTCATCGGTGCCGATCGTCATCAGCATCATGACCTGGCTCGCGCTGATATCGGTAACCTGCTGGCGCATCAGCTCCGACTTGAGAACATCGAGATAGCGACGATGTAGGCGGCCGATCAGGCAGGGAAGGTCCATCGGCCCGAAGTCCGCCTGCGCCTTGCCGTCGCCGGGCTGACTCCGGTCGGGGCGTTGGCCGGTTGCCTTGCGAGCGGTTGGTTGCGTGGACTCTTTCCATCCGAGGACGGCGGCTCCCTGCTCGGTCTGGATCGGGTGGGCTGTCGATTCGTTCATGAGGACTCCCGTGGGAATTCTTCGAAAATGGAAATAATCTGTGCCCATTTCCGCTACTCTTCTTGTGGTTTTTAGTAAGCAGCGTCCGGTCGCGCTAGGCCATTAATAAAATGTCACAAAATAGTCATTAGCGCCTTGCGACAACTTCCGCATATTCAGATGCAAAGGTCCTTCCGGCCCTGGTTCTCCGCCGCGATAGTCCAGGTGACCGCGTTCTCCCAGCAGGGCCGATAGGCGTCGGCAGCGCAGCGGCCGGGATGCCGGTGGCCCTGGAACTCGTTGTGCACCAGGGCAAAGACACGCCCGTCGGGCAGCACATAGGGGCTCATCAGCCAGGAGAGATCGGAGTAATCCCGCGGCGCGCCGCTCCCCTTACCGCGGAAGGCCACCGCGCAGCCGTGGCGAAGAGAATCGCCGTCCGGTCCGGTCATCGCCCGTGCCAGGTAGTGGCTCGCGAACAGGCGGGTCGTCCCGTTCGGGGCCCGAAACGCCCGCGCCGGCGTGTCGGCGAAGTCGTGCGGCTCGCGGGCTTCGCGCGCCCAGTCGAACACGGGCTCCGGCCGTCCGGTAACAACAATGGACGGGGGGCGGTCGGCACCGTCTGGTGAAGGGCCTCCGGATCGCCGAGAATGATGAATGGCGGCAGCGCGGCGACAAGGGCGCCGGCGAGAACCCGGAAACACAAGCGGTTGTTCCTTTCCGATCGCAATGCGAAAGCCTTTGGCCGATATGCAGGCTGGCCGGTGTCGGATCAAGGCGCTTTCCCGCCTCGGGAAGGGTCTCGACGGCGTGCCGCGGACCGATCATCGTAGAGGATCGGAACGTCCTCTCAAAGCGCAACGAGCGAGGGTCGCATGAACCATGTACTCGTCGTCGGCGGCGCCGGCTATATCGGCAGTCACGCCTGCAAAGCGCTGGCAGCGGCCGACTTTGTTCCGGTGGCCTACGACAACCTCGTCCACGGCCACCGCGAGGCGGTCCGCTGGGGGCCGTTCGTCGAGGCCGATATCACCGATCGCGAGGCCCTACGGGCGGTCCTGGCGCAGTACCGCCCGATCGCCATCATGCATTTCGCTGCTTTCACTTATGTCGGCGAGAGCGTGAGCGACCCTCAGAAGTACTACCGGAACAATGTCGGCGGTGCGCTGACCCTCTTCGAGGAGGCGGTGGCCGCCGGCATCGACGCAGTGGTGTTCTCCTCCACCGCCGCCGTCTACGGCATCCCCTCCGCCGTTCCCATCCCGGAGAACGCGGCGACGCTGCCGATCAACCCCTACGGCCGGTCGAAGCTCATGATGGAGGAGATCCTTCGCGACTTCGACCACGCCTACGGTTTGCGGTCGGTGTGCCTGCGCTATTTCAACGCCGCGGGCGCCGATCCAGATAGCGAGATCGGAGAGGACCACCGGCCCGAGACCCATCTGATCCCCCGGACTTTGATGGCGGTCACCGGAGAAGTTCCGCACCTCGACCTGTTCGGCACGGATTACGACACCCCGGACGGGACGCCAATCCGCGACTACATCCACGTGACCGATCTCGCCGCCGCCCATGTCCGTGCGCTGCGCCACCTTCTGGAGGGCAACGCGAGCGATCGCTTCAACCTCGGGACCGGGCGCGGCTTCTCGGTAAAGGAGATCCTTGCCGCCGTCGAGCGGGTAACCGGCAAGCCGGTGCCCGTGCGGGTCGCGCCGCGGCGCGCCGGCGATCCGCCCTGCCTGGTGGCCGATCCGAGCCGCGCGCGCCAGGCGCTCGGCCTCGAGACGCCGCATTCGGATCTGGATACCGTCATCCGCACCGCCTGGCGGTGGCACGAGACGCGTCGCACGGAGGGCGCGGCGGCGCCTTTGTCCGGATAGGCGATCGGCCTTGGGCGTGTCAGGCGCCTATGCCGCGGCGTGGCTCAGCAGCCAGTCGCGCACGGCGATCGCATCGTCGGCAAGGGCTTTGCCTCTCGTCCAGACCAGGTAGAATCCCTGTCCCGTCTCGAGGGTCCGGTCGAGGACTCGGACCAGGAGCCCGCGTGCCACGAGGTCTGCGGTCAGATGCCGCCAGCCGAGAGCTACACCTTGCCCTTCCAGCGCCGCCTGCACGACGAGGGCGTAGTCGTTGAGGCGCAGGCCGTCGCCGAGGTCGGTGTAGTCGACACCCTGCGCGGCGAACCAGTCCGACCAGCTCGGGCGCGGTCGGAAAGGTTCGTCGAGATGGATAAGCTTCAACCGCTTGAGGTCTGCGGCGGAGGACGGCCGTGTCGTCAGCGGGGCGAGGTAGGCTGGGCTGCAGACGGGGTCGATCGCCTCGCGCGCGAAGAGCGCCGCCTCATATTCCGGCCAGTTTCCCTTTCCTCGCCGGATGCCAAGCGCGATTCCCTCCGCTGCCAGATCGACGTCCTTGTCGGTGGTCTGCAGTCGCAGGTCGATATGCGGGTGCGCCGCGCGGAACGCCGCGAGGCGCGGCAGCACCCACCAGTTCGCGAAGGCCGTCGAGACCGAGAGGGTCACGTGGTTGTCCGCGCGCTGCCGGCGGATCGCCTCGGCCGAGCGGCGGATATGCGCGAGCCCGATCGATACGTCGTGATAGAAGCGCTCGCCGGTCTCGGTCAGCTCGACCCGGCGGTGGCGCCGCACGAACAGCGGCTGGCCGAGCGTCGCCTCGAGCCGCTTGATGCTGTAGCTGACGGCCGCCTGGGTCACGCGCAGCTCCTCGGCGGCCTGCGTGAAGCTGCCGAGGCGTGCGGCCGCCTCGAACGCGAAAAGGGCGCTTGGAGAGGAGATGAGTCGGCGCAGAGGTTGCATAACAAACGTTTATCCAACCGATAAGAATTTTCCAAGATCACGCCGGGACGTTAGCCGATGTAGTATAAGGCAAACTTGGCGTTAGGTGGCCCGCAGGGGCGGCGGGCCGATCGAGGGAGATGCATCGTGGAGCAGCCTTCGGAGGAGGGTGGACCGGTGGCGCGCAGTGGCCGCGGCGGCCGCGAGGCGCGACGGGCCCGTCGTGCCGACACCAGCGGCATGGCGCCGGCCTACATTACCCGACAAATCCCGGTTTACGCGCTTCTGGACGAGGAGGGGCTGGCCCGCATCGAGAGCCATGCGGAGGCCATCCTGCAGGAGATCGGCGTCGAGTTTCGCGGCGATGCGGAAGCTCTCCGCCTTTGGAAGGAGGCGGGCGCCGAGGTCCGGGGCGAGCGTGTCCGCTTCGAGCGCGGGCTGGTGCGCCAGATCATCCAGGCGACGGCGCCGCGAAGCTTCACGCAGCACGCCCGCAACCCGGCGCGGTCGGTGGAGATCGGCGGCGACAGCGTCGTCTTCTCACCGGCTTATGGCTCGCCCTTCGTGCGCGATCTCGACGGGGGCCGGCGCTACGGCTCGATGGAGGACTTCCGAAACTTCGTGAAGCTGACCTATCTGTCGCCCTGGCTGCACCACTCCGGCGGCACGATCTGCGAGCCGGTCGACGTCCCCGTCAACAAGCGCCATCTCGACATGGTCTACGCGCACATCCGCTGGTCGGACAAGGCGTTCATGGGCTCGGTCACGGCGCCCGAGCGCGCCGTGGATTCGATCGAGATGTGCCGCATCCTGTTTGGCGCCGACTTCGTCGACCGCAACTGCGTGATCCTCGGCAACATCAACGTGAACTCGCCGCTGGTCTATGACGGGGTGATGTCCGGCGCGCTGCGCACCTATGCGGCCGCGAACCAGGCGGCCGTCGTCGTGCCCTTCATCCTCGGCGGGGCCATGGGGCCGGTGACCACGGCCGGCGCGATCGCCCAGGCCCACGCCGAGACCATGGTCGGCGTGGCCCTGACCCAGCTCGTGCGGCCGGGCGCGCCGGTGATCTACGGCAACTTTCTCAGCTCCATGTCGCTGCGCTCCGGGGCGCCGACCTTCGGCATGCCGGAGCCGGCGGTCGCCTACCTCGCCGTCGGTCAGCTGGCGCGCCGGCTGGGCGTGCCGCTGCGCTGCGGCGGGGCGTTGACCGCGTCGAAGATCGCGGACGCCCAGGCCGCTCAGGAGAGCGCCGATTCCCTGATGCCGGCGCTGCTCGGTGGGGCGAACTTCATCCTCCACGCCGCCGGCTGGCTCGAGGGCGGCCTGGTCATGGGCTACGAGAAGTTCGTCATCGACGCCGACCATCTGGGCATGATGCACGTCTTCCTGCGCGGGCTGGCGCTCGATGACAACGCCTTCGCGCTCGACGCCTTCCGGGAGGTCGGCCCCGGCAAGCACTTCCTCGGCTGCGCGCATACCATGGCGAACTACCTGACTGCCTTCTACGACCCGGAGCTCGCCGACAACAACTCCTTCGAGCAGTGGCGGGACGCGGGCGAGCAGGACATCCAGGCCCGGGCCCACGCCCGCTGGAAAGAAATGCTTGCGGCCTACGAACCGCCGCCCATCGATCAGGCGGTGGACGAGGCGCTGCAGGACTTCATGGCCCGGAAGAAGGCCTCGATTCCGGACATGTGGCACTGACAACGGAGGCGGCTGTGAGGATCACCCGCGTTGTCGTGACTCCGGTCAACATCCCGCTCGACGCGCCGATCTGGTGGACCGGCGGGCTGTATCCGGGAACGTCCAAGGCCATCGTGGAGGTCGAGACGGACGAGGGCGTGGTCGGTCTGGGCGAGGCGCCATCGGTCGACGTGATCCGGACCATCGAGGCCATGGGCGAGCGCCTGGTCGGCCAAGATCCCATCGACATCGCGGGCTGCGAGAGCCTGTGCGTACCGCCCTGGCAGATCGTGCAGAACACCGACGATTCTTCGGTCGTCAAGGCCTTCGGGGCGATCGAGATCGCGCTCTGGGACATCCGGGGAAAGGTCTGGAACCAGCCGCTCTACAACCTGCTGGGCGGGGCGGTCCGGAAGGACATCCCCTTCACGGAGTATTTCGGTTTCCGGCCGGAGCATGAGGGCGCCGGCGGCGAGATGACGCCCGAGGCGGTCGTCGATTATTGTCTTCGCATGCGCGAGGAACACGGCAGCACCTGCTTCGAAGGCAAGCTCATCCTCGGCGACCCGGCGCTGGAGATCCGCACCGTGCGGATGCTGCGGGAGGCGCTGGGGCCGGAGGCCATGATCCGGCTGGACTCCAACATGCAGTGGTCGCTCGCGACGGCGCGCCGCGTCCTGCGCGAGATCGAACCATATAACATCCGCAACTACGAGGACCCGGTCGCGACCTTCGAGGAAATGGCGCAGCTGCGGCGGCACTCCGCCATCCCGTTCTCGTCGCATGTTCCGGACATCCGCCGGGCGGTGGCGCTCGGCGTGCCCGATACCTTCGTGACCAACTTTGCCGTTCTCGGCGGCATCAACCGGGCGATTCGGTTCATCGGCGCCTGTGAGGCGATGGGGATCGGATTCTGGTGCTACTCGGGCGACGCCGGCATCTGTACGGCCGCCTATCTGCACATGGTCGCGGCACAGCCTTGGATTCACGAGCCGAGCCAGTCACTGTTCCGCTGGCAGGTTGCCGACGTCATCGAGGGTGGGCCATTCCGACAGACGAACGACGTCGTGCGCGTGCCGGAGGGGCCCGGGCTCGGCGTGACACTCGACCGGCAGGCGCTCAAGCGGTGGCACCGCCACTTCGTCGATAACGGGCCGCTCGATCACTTCCATGACCCGGCCGCGCCCGGGCGGTACCGCCGCCTGCCACTTGACTGAGGACGGAGGAGATGGCTTCGAAAGACCCGCTGCTGCAGCCCTTCCAGCTCAAGCATCTGACGCTCCGGAACCGCGTCATGAGCACGGCGCATGAGCCGGCCTATTCCGAAAACGGCATGCCGACGGAGCGTTACCGGCTCTATCACGAAGAGAAGGCGAAGGGCGGCATCGCGCTGACGGTCATCGGCGGCTCGGCCATCGTCGCGCCGGACAGCCCGCCGGCCTTCGGCAACCTGCATGCCTACAAGGACGAGATCATTCCCTGGTTCCGGGCGCTGTCGGACGGGGTGCACGCCCACGGCGCGGCCGTCATGTGCCAGATCACGCATCTCGGCCGCCGCACGAACTGGAACAAGGCGGACTGGCTGCCCGTGCTCTCCGCCTCGCCGGTGCGCGAACCGGCGCACCGGGCCTTCCCCAAGGAGGCGGAAGAGTTCGACATCCGGCGGATTGTCAAGGCCTATGGCGAGGCGGCGCGCCGCTGCCGCGAGGGCGGCCTGGACGGCGTGGAGATCGAAGCCTACGGACACCTCTTCGATTCCTTCTGGTCGCCGGCGACGAACCACCGGACCGATGCGTATGGCGGCAGCCTGGAGAATCGCCTGCGTTTCGGGCTGGAAGTGCTGGCGGAAATCCGGAAGCAGGTGGGGTCCGACTACATCGTCGGCGTCCGCATGGTCGTGGACGAGGCTCGGCATCGGGGCGCCGGCCTCGGCCGCGAAGAGGGGCTGGAGATCGCGCGCCGGCTCGTCGCCACGGGCCATGTCGACTTCATCAATGTGATCCGGGGCCATATCGACACGGACGCCGCGCTCAACGAGGTCATCCCAAGCACGGGCATGCCGGCCGCGCCGCATCTCGACTTCGCGGGCGAGGTGCGGCGCGAGGTGGGGGTCCCGGTCTTTCACGCCGCCCGGATCAACGACGTCGCGACGGCGCGTCACGCCATCGCCGAAGGGCTCCTCGACATGGTCGGCATGACGCGTGCCCACATAGCCGATCCCTACATCGTCGCCAAGATCGCGCGCGGCGAGGAGGATCGGATTCGCCCCTGCGTCGGCGCCAGCTACTGCCTGGACCGGATTTACGAGGGCAACGAGGCGCTTTGCATCCACAACCCGGCGACCGGCCGTGAGGCCACGATGCCCCACGTCATTCGCCGGACGGACGGGCCGACCCGGAAGGTGGTGGTGGTCGGCGCCGGACCGGCAGGCCTCGAGGCGGCCCGCGTCTCGGCGGAGCGCGGGCACAAGGTCGTAATGTTCGAGGCGGCGGACCAGCCCGGCGGCCAGATCCGCCTCGCCGCCGCGCTCCAGCGCCGCAGGGAGCTCATCGGCATCGTCGACTGGCGTACGGAGCAGTGCGAGCGCCTAGGCGTCTCCATGCGGTTCAACCGTCTGGCCGAGGCGGACGACGTGCTCGCCGAAAGGCCGGACGTGGTCATCGTCGCGACGGGCGGCCTGCCGAACACGTCGTTCCTGGAGGCGGGCGAGGATCTCGTCGTCACGACCTGGGACATCATGAGCGGCGCCGTGAAGCCGGGGGACGACGTGCTGCTGTTTGACGACAACGGAGCGCATCCGGGCTTCACCGCAGCGGAGGCCATCGCGCTCGCCGGCTCGCGGCTGGAGTTCGTCACGCCCGAGCGCATGCTCGCTCCCGACGTCGGCGGCATGAACTACCCGGCCTATCTCCGGGCCTTCGCCGAGCACGGGGTCACGGTTACCCTCAACCAGCGCCTGATCGGGGTTCGGCGCGAGGGGAACAAGCTCGCGGCGACGCTCTACAACGAGTACGCCCGCACCACGCAGGAGCGGCTCGTCGATCAGGTGGTCGTCGAGCACGGGACGCTTCCGGCCGACGAGCTTTATTTCGGACTCAAGTCCCAGTCCAGCAACCTGGGGGAGCTGGACCTCGACGCCTTCATCGCCGTGCGCCCGCAACGGATCGCGGCCAATCCCGACGGCAGCTTTCAGCTCTTCCGCATCGGTGACGCCGTCGCGAGCCGCAACATCCATGCGGCGATCTACGACGCGCTGAGGCTCTGCGTCGCTCTCTAAGGCCGTAGGACGAGAGCCGCACCGTTTTTCTGCCGGCCCCCCGTCTGCGCGTTTGGCCGCGACGACGGCGTGTCGAAGGGAATACCACGCATGGTGCCAGACACGCCGGGCCGCGCTTGATGCAAGTTAAAGCGCGGTGTCGTGCCGCGATGGAATGCTGGCTATTGCCCGCGAGGATCGCGCGGCAGCCAGCCACGATCGGGCGGCGCACCACATTGCGATTGGGGAGAACGGGTGAGAATCTCAGCCGGTTTGACGGCGGGGAGCGCAACCGTACCGATTGACCCAGAGACGCTGGTACGGCAGGTACGCCATCAGGTCACGGACGACCTCCAGGTCGTCATCGGCCTGCTCTTGCTGCAAGCCATCCAGGAGCCGAACGAGGCGATTCGGGAACGCCTGAGGGACGCCGCCGAACGGGTGCGCTCGCTCCCGGCGTTCTACGACATGCTGTGTCGAGAACGCGACTCCGGGCTTGTGGACGCCTCGGCCTATCTGCGCGAGGTCTGCGCGCAGCTCGAGGCCTTCCATGCTGCCGAGCGGCGGCCGATCCGCTGCCGGTTGGAGGTGACGGTCCGGCGCCTGCCCCTCGCCGTCGCGAGCCGGCTGGGTCTCATCATCAACGAGCTCGTCGTCAACGGCAGCAAGGAGGTAGCAGAGACGGCCGCCGAGACGCGCGAGATCCATATCGCGCTGTACGAGGACGGCGACGGATGCGTTCTGGAACTCTCCGACGGCGGGTCCGGGCCGAGGTCCGGGCGGCACCATGTGAAGTCGATGGGCACACGCCTGATCGCGGCCGTCGTCGCGCAGCTCCAGGGCATGCTGATCATCCACCGGGACCACCGGACGCGCTGGACCATCGCCTTTCCGCTGTCGGTCGCCTGCTGAGGGCGCTGTCGTGCGAAGCGCGTCGCGAACGCGCGGGGCCCGGCCAAATCCTGGGTGCTTTCCTTTATGTCGTACTGATCGCCGGCCTCGGATCCTGCATGCTCGGCGCCGGGCTGAACGCCGAGGCGAGACAGTCATGGGAGCATCTGTCGAGTGCGCGGGGCGAGATACCGCGGCCCGGCGATTCGGAGCAGCAGACCGCGGCGCTGGTCGTGGACGTGGATCGGGACGGGCTCAACGACATCGTCGTCGGAGCCCGCCAGACGGCGCCCGCGCTGGTCTGGCTCAAGCGTCGGACGGCCGGCTGGGACCGACGCATTATCGAGCCGGAGCGGCTGCCGATCGAGGCCGGCGGCGCCGTCCACGACATTGACGCGGACGGCGATCCGGACATCGTTCTGGGCGAAGATGCCCAGGGCAACGGGCTTTACTGGTGGGAGAATCCGTATCCGGACCTGGATCGGCCTTGGCGGCGGCGCGCGATCAAGCGGACCGGCCGGACCAAGCACCACGACCAGCTCTTCGGCGACTTCGACGGAGACGGGACGGTTGAGCTGGCCTTCTGGAACCAGGGTGCCAAGACCCTGTTCCTCGCCGAGATCCCACCGGATCCGCGTTCGACGGAGCCCTGGCCGTACCGGCCGATCTTCACGGCAAGCATTCCGCTCGAGGGTCTCGCAAGTGCCGATGTCGACGGCGATGGCGGCCTCGATCTGGTCGGCGCCGGGCGGTGGTTCGAGCACGTCGGCAACGGCGCATTCGAGGCGCACCTCATCGATCGCGACATGGGTGTGACACGCGCGGCTGCGGGCCAGCTGATTCCGGGCGGGCCGCCGGAGGTCGTCTTCGCGACGGCGGAGGGCGTCGGCCCGCTGAAATGGTATGAGCGGACGAAGAACGGCTGGATCGGCCACGACCTTCTCGATGGTCCGGTCGACCACGCGCACACGCTCGACATCGCCGACATGGATGCCGACGGCGCCCTCGACATCGTTGCCGCCGAAATGCACACGCCCGGGCCCGGTGGCCGCGCGAGGCTGTGCGTCTTCTATGGCGACGGGGCCGGATCGTTCCGAATGGAGATCCTGGCCACCGGACTCGGCAATCACGAATCGCGCGTGGCCGACCTGGATGGGGACGGAGACCTCGATATCCTGGCCAAGCCTTACACGTACGGCGCTCCCGGCTTGGCCGTGCTGCTGAACCGCGCCGTGTCGGCTCCTCACCGGACGCGGCGATCCGGATCGGATCGCGGGCCCTGAGGGGGCTTGCCGCCGGTTCGCCCGAAGGCGGCAAGACGCCTTTGGAGGGCGAAGGACAAGGCGGCGCCGGAGGTCGGGCGGCGCCGTCCGGTCGGTTAAGAATTTCTTATGCGGCAAGGGGATATTGGGAGTCTCACTGACGGCTCTCGAAGCGGGGGATAGCCGCGATGCCCTCTACGGCCGAGCTTCTCCGGGCCCACGTCGCCGACCTGTTCCTCTGCGTCGTCGCCGTCGCCATGGTCTACGACCTCGTCAGGTTCCGGATCCCGAACACGGTCTCGCTGGCGCTGGTCGGCCTCTTCGTCGTCGGTGCGCTGGCGGCGGGCGGGCCGGTCGATTGGTTGAGCCATATCGGCGCCGGCGCGCTGCTTCTCGCGGTGGGGGCGGTCCTGTTCGCCTTCGGCTGGCTCGGAGGCGGCGACGTCAAGCTCCTGGCGTCGATCTCCGTCTGGATGGGATTTTCGCTGTTGCCCGCCTATCTGGTGCTCGTCGGCCTTGCCGGCGGCGCCCTGGCGCTCCTCCTCGTGCTCCTGCGTCCGCGGCTCGTCCTGACCGAGCCGCTATGGACGCGGGTCGGTCTCGACATGCCGCGGGTCTTGCGGCCGGGAGAGGCGGTCCCCTACGGCATCGCCATCGGCGCCGCCGCCCTGCTGCTGAGTCCGCGACTGCTGCTGCCCTGAACCACGGCGCGCGGTGCCGTCCGGCCCAATTCGCCGGATCGAAGAGGGCGAGTTCGGCTATTGCCTGAGCTGCGGGAACAGGGGCGCCCCAAGCGCCAGGAGCTTGACCCGACGACCGCCGCCTGCATTAACGGCGCCGCGGCCTCCGGCGGTTGGCGGCGTTTCGGCGCTCAGCGCGCCGCGACGATGTCGCTCGACTGCAGGATGACGACCCCATTGTCCTTCATGTTGCGCATGGCAGCCGCGAGCGAGCCTTCGAGGTCGATGGCCCGGCAGGCGTCCTCGATGACGAAGGTCTCGAAGCCCTCCTTGCGGGCGTCGACCGCCGAGTAGTGCACGCAATAATCCGTCGCAAGCCCGACGACGAAGACGCGGCGAAAGCCGCGGTTCGTGAGATAGCCGGCCAGCCCGGTCGGGGTCACGCGGTCGTTCTCGTAGAAGGCCGAATAGGAGTCGATGTCCGGGCGGAAGCCCTTGCGAATGATCAACTGGCAGTTCGGCAGGTCGAGATCCTCGTGGAAGGCCGCCCCCGGTGTCTGCTGAACGCAGTGATCGGGCCACAGCGTCTGTTCGCCATAGGGCATCCGGACGCTTTCGAAGTGTCTCTTGCCAGGATGCGCGCTGGCGAAGGACTTGTGATTCCCCGGGTGCCAGTCCTGGGTCATGACGACGTGCCGAAAGGCCCGGCCCAGCCGGTTGATCACCGGGACCACCTCGTCGCCGCGCTCGACCGCCAAGGCCCCGCCGGGGCAGAAATCGTTCTGCACGTCGACCACGAGGAGGACGTCCTGCTCGCCGGGCGTGATCGCTTCCGTCATGGTTTGAAGCTCCCTTCCGATTCGATCCGTTACCGATTGCAGCAACAGGTTCGCATGTCCAGAACGTGGTGCCTAGAACCGACAAGGGAAGGCCCGGGTCGCCCGCCTGCCGGAGGGGGGCGAGATCGGCTCTTGCGGTCCACGAAGTCTTAAGGAAGAAGCAAGAAAATCGAGGATCAGGCTGATCGTCCGTCCGTCCCGCTGAGAGCGATGCCGTGCCGCCGGAGGACGGTTTGGCCGAGGGCGGAGGCTCGCTGTTGCGCCGACGGGCCGTCGGGCCTATTTAGCGGCTCGACCCGTTTCGGAGAGGGGATTGACCACCGGCGCGCAAGCCCGTCGCAACGCGCCCGTGCCCGAGGAGACAGAGGGAAGCCGATGACCAGTGCCGCCGCAGCGATCCAGATCGAACAAGACCACAAGAGACTCGACGGCAAGGCGCTTGCCCACGAGATCCGCGCCTCGGTGGCGGAGCAGGTCCGGGTGCTCAAGGAAGCCGGCTGGACGCCCCGTTTGGTCTCGATCGCGGTGGGCGAGACGGATGCCGCGAAGCTCTACATCCGAAACCAGCGGCGGGTCGCCGAGCAAGTCGGCATTACCTTCGAGGAACGCGCCTACTCGGACAGCGTGACCCAGGAGGAACTGCTCGCCGCCATCCGCGCCCTGAATGCCGACCCGCGGGTGACGGGGATCATCATCCAGCGGCCGGTGCCACGGCGGATAGCCGTCAAGGAGTTGCAGGCCGCGGTGCATCCCCTGAAGGACGTCGAGGGCATGCATCCGGCTTCCATCGGCAACATCGTCTACAACGAGCTGACTCTCGGGCCCTGCACCTCCGTTGCCGCGGTCGAACTTCTGAAGCGGACGGGACTGGAGCTGAAGGGGCTTGAGGTCGTGGTGATCGGTCATTCCGAGATCGTCGGCAAGCCCATCGCCTTCCTGCTGATGAGCGAGGGGGCGACGGTGACGGTCTGCCACCACATGACCCGCAACCTCGCCGTCCATTCGAGGCAGGCCGACGCCGTGTTCGTGGCCGTTGGCAAGCCGCGGCTGATCACCGGGAATATGATCAAGCCGGGCGCCGCGCTCATAGACATCGGCATCAACCAGATCGCCACGGACGACGGCGCCAAGGTCGTGGGCGACGCCGATTACGAGTCCTGCCACGAGGTGGCCGGCTGGATCACGCCCGTGCCGGGTGGCGTCGGCCCGGTGACGGTGTCGATCCTGATGCGCAACACGCTCACCGCTGCCCGGCTGCAGAAGCAGCATTACGAGGCGCAGTTCACCGGTTCCTGACGTCGGTCGCCCGGCCGGCGCGGCCAGGCCTTTCGGGCTTCTCCGCAAGCCCTGAATCGGACGATAGGGGCACGCCGGTTGCCAAACGGCTTGACCGGCACCCCGTCATCGCCGCCAAATGACGCGCATGACTGCGGTGGACGGGTTCATGCCGATCCGCGG
>CAZKCM010000003.1:58281-137717 GCA_964551315.1 uncultured Rhodospirillaceae bacterium
GGCGACGGGCTGGGCGCCCTCGCGCCGCCCGTCGTCGCCGTCACCTTCGGTTGGCCGGACCGGCTCGAGGTCAACGGCGGGACCGTCGGCGGCGTCCGGGTCGCCGCCGCGGCAGTCGAACGTCCCGAGGCGTCGGTGCCCTCCTGGATGGTCGTCGGGGTCACCGTCGCCATCGAAGCCGATCCGAAGGCGGCCGAGCCGGGGCACGACCCGTCGCGCACCACGCTTCGGGAGGAAGGCTGCGGCGAGATCGGGGCGGCGGACCTTCTCGAAAGCTTCGGACGGCATTTCCTGTCCTGGATCAATCGCTGGCAGGACGATGGCTTCGGACCGCTGCGCGATGCCTGGACCAAGCGCGCCTTGGCACGGGGGCGCCGGGTCGAAGTCGCGCTCCCTGGTGTGCCACTCTCGGGGCGCTTTGCGGGCATCGACGACGCGGGTGGCCTGCTGCTGATCGAGGAGGGCCGCACCCTGACGGCCCACCTGGCGGAGGCGTTGAGCGTGCCCTCCTGGTGCCGGTAATCTGGGCAACGGCAATTGGCGGCCGCGGCGTTCGGGAGGACTCCATGCGCTTACCACGGACGATCCGGCTCGACGCATCGGATGATTCGGTGTTCGAGGTTGCGGCCCGCGAGGGCGAATGGGCCGTGTCAGGTGTCTTTGCCTTCGCCGGGACGGACCCCGCGGCCTTGACGGGGAAGGCTTGGCAAGCCTTCGCCCGCGGGTTTCTCGGCACCGAATCCTTTGGCTGGTCGACCCTGGCGGCGGTCGCCGAGATCGATCCGGCCGGTTATGAAGGCGTGGTGACCGCGCTCGCCCGCCACTTCGTCGAGCGTTACGGCGCGCCGGACCTCGCCACGGCCCTGCCGGCCGCGCGCGCCGAGGTCGAGTTTGCCGCCGGTCTTTGCGAGCATAAGGTCAACACGCTGCTTGCCGTCGAGCGGTCGCTCGGCGAAGACGGGATTGTCGAGCGCTTCCGGGCCATCGAGCCGCCGCGCGAACCGATGCACGCCCGGATCTGGCGGATCGTGGAGGATGGTGATGGATAACGCAGGGTTAGGAGCGTCAGGATGCCGGACGTGTGGCTGAGCTCGGGCTTCCATCTTCTGCGGAGAGATGCGCAGGGCTGGCTCGCCGTCACCGACGACTTCCTGCGCGCCTATCTCATGCGGGCGGAACTGCGGCCGGTCGAGGAGTCCTGCCCCAATGAGCGGGCGCTCCACCAGGACCTGCTGGACGATCCACGGCGCCCCGTGCCGGCCGAACGACTCGCCGCCCTTGCCGATCCCGACGCCCGCGACAACTACGAGACCGTTCTGCGGTTCCGCGACCTGCTGATCGCACATGGCACCCTTGAGGCCTGCTACCTCGCCCTGTTTCGCGACGGCCAGGCCGGCACGGTTCCGCGGTTGTTCATCGACCATCTCGTGCATGCCATCCTGCGCAGCCTTCTCGATGGCGGCGAGGACCCGTTCCGGTTCCGCGCGGCGGAGCTGTTGTTTCGAAGCCAGAAGGTGAACCTGCAGGATGGCGGCGCGATCATGGTGGCGGACGAAGAAGTGATCGAGATGCGCGCTGCCGGGGGGCTCGGCGCACCCGGCCGCCTGCTTTCGGAGGGCGGGGCGCCGAGGTCGCGCAGCGTCGAGCTGGATGTGCTCGATGAGGCGAGCAGCGCGTCCTACTGGGAACGCAGCGACCGCTTCGACATGGTGCTCGACATCGGCTTCACCCGCCCCGGCCTCGACGCCTTGTGCCGGGTCCTCGAGTCCTGGGTGGAGCACTTTCTCGGCGTTACGGTGACGATCCATCCGGTGCAGGCGATCAGCGACGAGCGCTGGATCTGGCATGTCGGCCTCGACGCCGAGGCGAGCGGGATTCTCAACGACCTCTACGAAGGCCGCGAGGTCGAGCAGGCCCGGATAGCACAGATCCTCTCGCTCTTCCGGTTGGAATTCGGCGATTCCGCGACCATGCTGCCGGAGGTCGCCGGCAGACCGGTCTACCTCGCGCTGGCGATGACGCCGGGCCGGCGGCTGCGGCTGAAGCCGCAGAACCTGCTGGTGAATCTGCCGCTGGCGGCGGCGGCCTGAGAGGGCGGGACGGGCATGCCGTCGCGACCGCCGGATTCCTTCCTCGACCGGCCGGCCGCGCGTCTGCTGGCGCTGCTCGTCGTCCTTCTGTGCCTCGCGCTGTTGGGCTACATCCACCGCGACGACCTGCTTGCGACGGGCGGTGCGGAAGATGATCCCTTCGCCCTGTGTTTCGCCGAACGCGCCGACGACATCGCGCGGATGCGCGAGGAGGGCGTCATCGACGACGATCGGGCAGCGCTTTTCAGAAGCCGCGCCGAGGCGTTCTGCCGTGCCCAGGCGGAGCAGGGCGGCGAGGGGGCGCCGGGTGCGCCGTCGCTGCCCGGGCAGTAGATCGGGCAAGCCCGCTCAGTCGGCTCTGCCGTTTCCGCCGCGCCCGGCCCGAACCCGGGCCTGTGCTTCCTCGATTTCACGCTCCCGGAGATAGTCTTCCGTCGTTCGCGGGACGGGGCGGGGCGTTGTGGCGAAGGGGTGATCGCCCACCTCGAACTGCGCGATCACACGGCAGTCGCCGCACATCTTGATCCGGTCGATCGCGCTGGCGTCCTGGAACATCCAGTGCTTTTCGGCGAGCCGGGCGACGATCCGGTCGATCGAGCTCCTGGTACCGAAGGGCTTGCCGCAGCGAACGCAGTGAAACGGCTCCTCGCTCTTGACGACGAGCGCCTCGCGCGCCGCCGCGGTGAAGTTGAGCCGCGGCTCCAGGGTGATGACCTGTTCCGGACAGGTGACCTTGCACAGGCCGCACTGCACGCAGGCGTCCTCCTGGAACCGCAGCTCGGGCCGGTCCGGATTGTCCTGCAAGGCGCCGGTCGGGCAGGACCCGACGCAGGCGAGGCAGAGCGTGCAGCCTTCCGTATCGACCTTGACGGCGCCGAACGGTGCCTGCGGCGGCAGCGGCAGCAGGTCGACGGGCTCCGGCGCGACGGCGTGCAGATGATCGAGCGCAAGGCGGATGATGCTCCGCTTGCCGCCCATCGGCAGGAACGAGCCCTGGCGAGGCGGCTCGACGGCCTCCGACCGCTCGTAAAGTGCCCGTTCGATCGCCTCGGGGTCGGCCTCGGTCATCACGTCGATGCGGCCGCTGCCGAAGCCGAGGCCGACCATCACCGTCTCGACCAGGCTCGCCTGCGCGGCCAAGGCGTCGAGTTCGCCGGTCTTTCCCGGCCCGACAAGAACCGCCACCTGCGCCGCACCATAGGCGAAGGCCGCCGACAGAAAGTCGAAGCCGATCTGCGTCACCTCATTGACGGCGAAGGGCAGGACATTGGCCGGCAGGCCCCGTCCGTAATGGGCCATGAGCGCGATCGTCTCCTCGCCCCGGCGGCCGTCATGCACCAGGAGCACCGGCCGCCGGCCGCCGGCCTTGACGAAGGTCGTCAGCAAGGTCCGCAGGCGCTCCAGCAGCACCGTCGCCGGCGGCAGGGCATAGCTCGCCGCACCGGTCGGGCAGGTGCTGTGGCAGGAGCCGCAGCCGCCGCAGACGAAGGGGTCGATGGCCACTGCATCGCCGTCGGGGCGGATCGCCGAGGTTGGGCAGACATCGAGGCAGCGGGTGCAACCGGTCTTGCGGCTGCGGGAATGGGCGCAAAGATCGGCGTGAAAATCGACGTAGCGCGGCTTTTCGAACTCCCCCACCATGTCGGCGAGTTGAAAGAGCGCGCGCTGCACCGCCGCCGGGTTTCCCGGATTCGGCCGGAAGTAGCCGTCGCGCCGCTCCGCACCTGGAAAGAGCGGGGCCCCACCGGTCAGGTCGAGGATCAGATCGCATGTCGACGCCGCGCCGTCGCGCGGCGCCTCGAAGGCGAGCCGCCCGCGCGAAGAGACGACCAGCGGCGCATAGCCGTCGACGACGATCTCGAAGGCGCCGAGATGACCCTTGGCCGCGACGATCGTGCCTGCGAAGATCGGCACGTCCATCACCCGCGGCGGCACGATGTCGTCCGGCTCGGAGAGGAGCACCGTGACGTCGAGGCGCCCAGCGAGCTGGCGCGCCGCCTCGATCGCCGTCTCGTCGCGGCCGTAGACGAGGCACACGCCTTCCGAGCGCATGGTGACGGTGGTCGTCTCGGGGATCGTCAGCGCCGCTTCGGCGAGCAGGGCCGCCATCTTCGGCAGCGCCTTGCTTCCCTCTTCCGACCAGCCGGCCCGTTCGCGGATATTGGCATAGGTGACGGCCACCTCGGGCGCTTCTTCCCGCGCCACCTCGTCGAACAGCGGCGATTCCTGTGTGCAGGCGACGAGCAGCGGCCGGCCCGCGGCCAGGGCGGTACGGAAATTGTCGATCTGCGCGCGGCAAAGCTGCGTGTTCGGATCGGCCGTGCCGGCGGCTCCGCAAGCCTTGGCGAGGCCCTTGCCGTCGAGGTCCATCGTCCGCTCGCAGTTGCAGACGAGAACCGTCTTGCCCTCGAGTTCCATCCGTGTCCTCTCCCGGCGAACTGCCGCTCGCTCGTCTTGTTCGTTCCGCACTCGCCGCGGTTAACGGACATCATATCGCCGCGACAGGCGATCATGCCAGAAGAGTTCGGCCCAAACCGCGCATCACGCGGGATCGATTGACGACCGGCCGCGGCGTGCGGCAGCCAGAGGTGGCAATCGCCGACGGCACTCGCTAACCTTGACCGAGGTCGCATTGGACGAGGTTGCGCGATAGCTTGGTGTCGAAAGGCGGATGCCGCGGAACTGGCCGTGAAAAACAGCGAAAGCATGCGGGTCGGAGTCGTGGTCGAGCGACGCCGGCTCCACAATCCCTGGCAGGAATACAGCTGGCGGCCGGTGGAGGTCGTGCCCGGGTTGGTGCCGGCCGAGGATTGGCAGATTCTCTACGAGACGGACGACCTCGGCCGATATCTGGCCGGCACGCTGACCATCGAGCTGTTTCCCGGCGAAACGGAAGGATACCGCCGCAACCTGTCGCAGCGGACGCCCGTCGTCTTCGTGATCCTGCGACCGTTGGAAGGGACATGCGAGGAACGGCCGAAGCTGTTCCTCGCGACCGTCTGTCCCAACGAGGCGCAGGAGTATCTCGAAGGCGGCGATGATATCGTGGAAGGCGTTCCCATGCCGACCGCGGTCGCCGCCTGGGTGCAGGCCTATGTCGCCCGGTACCATCATCGGGAACGGGTGTTCGAGAAGCGCAAGCGCAAGCCGTCCGATCCGCGCCGTGGCGATGGTCCCGGAGGAGAGAGGGGCGGAGGAGGCAGTGGGCATGACTGACGATCGCGGCGAAGGCTTCTTGGGGCGATGGTCCCGCCTGAAGCGGGAGCGCGCGGCCGGCGAGGATCGTCGCGATCGGCCGGAACACGAGGACGAGGCGGCCGGCACCGAGATGGTGCCAGCCCCGGCGGCGGACACGCCCGCGGATGAGCGCGCGGAAGGTGACAGCGAACCATTGGATCTGCCGCCCATCGACAGCCTCGACAAGGACTCCGACTTCACCGTTTTCCTGAAGGAGGGCGTGCCCGAAGAGCTTCGGCGGCAGGCGCTTCGCAAACTGTGGTTGACGGACCCCGTGCTCGCCAATCTCGACGGTCTGCTCGAATATGGCGAGGACTTCAACGAGCCCTGGCGGGCGGGGGGAGTCGTCAAGACGCTCTACCGCGTCGGACAGGGAATGCCGGGAGTCTTCGAGGCCATCGCGGAGGAACCGGCGCTCGATTCGGAAGGGGATCTGTCCGGGACGGCGGATCCCGAGGAGATGCGGACAACACATCAGAGGGCAGCAGCGACGGGATCGGGCGAAGCGAACGACGCCGGTTCCGGCGCTCAACAGGACGAGCCGTCCGAGGACGGCTCCGCCGACGATCCCGTCCCCCCGAATTCCGTTACAGGTGCATGAATCGGGCCTTACGCCGGCGCTTCGAGCGAACCCGACCATTTCGCATGCCGCGGCTCGGTGGCCGCACCATACGAAAATAATTCGCATTCTCAATTCATATGAAAATTTTCGTCGGATCAGGCAATCGGTAATCCGCTGCAGGCGCAATTTACGACTGTCAGAATAGAATTGTTGCGCCGCACAATGATCGACCATCGCGTATATTGTGTTTTGAGTAGACGCGTCCACCAAAGGGCGTTAACCTAACCGCGATAAGAACGAGTAAAACGTCCTGAGGATTGGGGAGGGAAGAGCCCGCGGTGATGACCGGCGGTGCGGCTGCGTCGATGGATTCGATTCCGGAAGAGGAAGCTCTTCGGGCGCAATTCTATCGATTCCTTGCGCGCTTCCTGGCGGCGCCACCGGATGCTGCGCTGCTGCGGCTCGCCGCCGATCTGAAAGGCGATGACAGCGAACTCGGACAGGCGCTTGATGCGCTGGCGGGAGTTGCCGCGAAGGTCACGCCGGCCGCGGCGAGCGACGAATACCAGACGCTCTTCATCGGCATCGGCCGCGGCGAGTTGGTCCCTTATGGCTCCTATTATCTGACGGGCTTTCTGAACGAGAAGCCGCTGGCCAATCTGCGTCGCGACATGGCCGATCTGGGCATCGCGCGGGCCGACGAGGTGAAGGAGCCGGAGGACCACATCGCGAGCCTGTGCGAGATCATGGCCGGACTCATCACCGGCGAGTTCGGAAAGACGAACGACCTCGAGGAACAGCGGCGCTTTTTCCGTCGCCACATCCTGCCCTGGGCGGGGCGTTTCTTCGAGGATCTGGCGGCGGCGAGGAGCGCCGTTCTCTATGCGCCGATCGGTACGCTCGGTCGCCTGTTCGTCGGCATCGAGGAGACGGCGTTCGAGATGGAGGCTTAGCGGCCACGGAACCAAAGGAGCGGTGGCCGGGCTTGAGAACGTTTCCCCGACCGGGGCCGTTGGGCCGGGAGAGATGTCTTCAGGCGACGGAAGAGCGGAGGGAGGGACAATGGAAAAGAATCAGGACCTGAAATCGACCCGGCGTCGCGATTTTCTGAAGCTCGCCGGGCTCGGCACCGTGGCCGGGGTCGCGGCGGCGAAGGCGGGTGCGCCGGACCCGGCCGAGGCGGCGGCGGCGGACGGCAAGGCACGGGGTTATCGGGAAACCGAGCATGTGAAGAAGTACTACAGCTTGGCGCGATTCTGACGATCCGGCGCTCGCTGTCCAGACCAAGAACCCGACGAAAAGTCAGGAGAGGGCGATGCTTAGGAAACGGACCAATGGCGTGGCGAGCGGCCCCCGCATGGCGAGGGCAGTCGCAGGGCTTACCGGCGGAGCCATGGATCGGCGGACCTTCTTCCGGCGGTCGGGCCTTGCAGCGGGCGGCTTGGCGGCCGCGTCTACCCTTGGGGCCGGCATGGTCAAGAAGGCGTCGGCCCAGGCGGAGGGGAGCGGCACCGTTCGGCAGATCAAGTCGGTCTGCACTCACTGCTCGGTCGGCTGCACCGTGATCGCGGAGGTCGAGAACGGCGTGTGGATCGGACAGGAGCCGGGCTTCGACAGCCCGCTGAACCTCGGTGCGCATTGCGCCAAAGGCGCCTCCGTGCGCGAGCACGCGCACGGCGAACGGCGCCTGAAATATCCGATGAAGCTGGTTGACGGGAAGTACCAGCGGATCTCCTGGGACCAGGCGATCGAAGAGATCGGCGACAAGCTGCTGCAGATCCGCGAGCAGGCGGGCCCGGACGCCGTTTACTGGATGGGCGGCTCGAAACACAGCAACGAGGGCGCCTACCTTTATCGGAAGTTCACCGCGTTCTGGGGTACGAACAACACGGACAACCAGGCGCGCATCTGCCATTCCACGACGGTCGCGGGCGTGGCCAATACCTGGGGCTACGGCGCGATGACGAACAGCTACAACGACATGCACAATTCGCGGTCGATGCTGTTCATCGGCAGCAACGCCGCGGAAGCCCATCCGGTCTCGCTGCTGCACATTCTGAAGGCCAAGGAGCAGAACAACGCGCCGCTGATCGTCTGCGACCCGCGCTTCACCCGGACGGCGGCCCACGCCGACGAATATGTGCGCTTCCGCTCGGGCACAGATGTGGCGCTCGTCTGGGGCATCCTCTGGCACATCTTCGAGAACGGCTGGGAGGACAAGGAATACATCCGCCAGCGGGTGTGGGGGATGGACCAGATCCGCGAGGAGGTGAGCCGCTGGAATCCGGAGGAGGTCGAGCGCGTGACCGGCGTTCCGGGGTCCCAGCTTCGGCGCGTCGCGCAGATAATGGTCAACAACCGGCCCGGAACCCTCGTGTGGTGCATGGGCGGCACCCAGCATCACTCGGCGAACAACAACACCCGGGCCTATTGCGTCCTGCAGCTCGCGCTCGGCAACATCGGTGTCCCCGGGGGCGGCGCGAACATCTTCCGTGGGCACGACAACGTGCAGGGAGCGACGGATCTCGGCCCGATTCCGGACAGCCTGCCGGGCTATTACGGCGTGACCGAAGGGGCGTGGAAGCACTGGGCGCGCGTCTGGGACGTCGACTACGACTATCTGGTCAGCCGCTTCGCCTCCAAGGAGCTGATGGAGAAGAAGGGCATTCCGGAGTCCCGCTGGTTTGACGGCGTGCTCGAGGCCCAGGAGAACCTGGACCAGCCCACGACCATCCGCGCCATGGTCTATATGGGCCATGCACCGAACTCGCAGACCCGGCAGCCTGACCTGAAGAGGGCGATGGAGGCGCTCGACCTGCTGGTCGTGATCGACCCGTATCCGACGGTTTCGGCGGTGCTGCACGACCGCAAGGACAACACCTATCTTCTGCCGGCATCGACGCAGTTCGAATCCGCCGGCTCGGTGACGGCATCCAACCGGTCGATCCAGTGGCGCGAGCAGGTGTTCGAACCGCTGTTCGAATCGAAGCGCGACCAGGACATCCTGTATCTGTTCGCGAAGAAGTTCGGCTTCGCCGACGAGATGTTCAAGCACATCGCGGTGGAGAACGACCAGCCGGTGGTCGAGGACATTACGCGCGAGTTCAATCGCGGCACCTGGACGATCGGCTACACGGGCCAGTCGCCGGAGCGGCTCAAGCTGCACATGCAGAACCAGTACACCTTCGACCCGACGACGCTGCGGGCCAATGGTGGACCCTGCGACGGCGATTACTATGGGTTGCCCTGGCCGTGCTGGGGGACGCCGGAGATCAAGCATCCCGGCACGCCGATCCTCTATGACACCTCGAAGCCGGTGGCGGAGGGCGGCCTCTGCTTCCGCGCCCGTTTCGGCGTCGAGCGGGACGGTCAGAATCTGCTCGCCGAGGGCTCCTACCCGGTCGGCTCGGAGATTCAGGACGGATATCCCGAGTTCACCATGGCCATGCTCCAGAAGCTCGGCTGGGACAAGGATCTCACGGCCGAGGAGAGGGAGGTCATCGCCAGGATCGGCGGCAACAACATTGGCGCGGTGAACTGGAAGACCGATCTCTCGGGCGGAATCCAGCGGGTGGCGATCGCGCATGGCTGTGCGCCCTTCGGCAATGCCAAGGCCCGCGCGGTCGTCTGGAACTTCCCCGATCCGGTGCCCATCCACCGCGAGCCGCTCTACACGCCGCGGCGCGATCTGGTGGCGCAGTATCCGACCTACGAAGACACCCACGCGTGGCGGGTGCCGACCCTCTACCGCTCGATCCAGGAGAAGGACTTCTCGAAGGACTTCCCGATCATCCTGTCGTCGGGACGTCTGGTCGAGTACGAGGGCGGCGGCGACGAGACCCGGTCCAACCCGTGGCTCGCAGAGCTCCAGCAGAACATGTTCGTCGAGATCAACCCGTACGACGCCAACCAGGCCGGAGTCCGGGACGGCGAGATGGTCTGGGTCTACGGGCCGGAAGGCGGCAAGGTCAGGGTGATGGCCCTGGTCACCGAACGGGTGGGACGCGGGGTCGCCTGGATGCCGTTCCATTTCGGCGGCTGGTTCCAGGGGCAAGACCTGCGGAGCAAGTACCCGGAGGGGGCCGACCCCTACGTGCTGGGTGAATCGACCAACACCGCGCAGACCTATGGGTACGACTCGGTCACCCAGATGCAGGAGAGCAAGACCACCTTGTGCCGGATCGAGAGAGCGTAGGGAGCGAAGCCATGGCACGGATGAAATTCCTGGTCGACGCCGAGCGCTGCATCGAGTGCAACGCCTGCGTCACGGCGTGCAAGAACGAGAACCATGTGCCCTGGGGCATCAACCGGCGCCGGGTCGTGACGATCAATGACGGCAAGCCCGGCGAGCGGTCGATCTCGGTCGCCTGCATGCACTGCTCCGACGCGCCTTGCATCGCGGTCTGCCCGGTCGATTGCATCTACAACACGGAAGAGGGCGTGGTCCTGCATTCGAAGGACCTGTGCATCGGCTGCGGCTACTGCTTCTTCGCCTGCCCGTTCGGCGCGCCGCAATATCCGCAGGCCGGCAATTTCGGAAGCCGGGGCAAGATGGACAAGTGCACCTTCTGCGCCGGCGGCCCGGAGGAGACGAACAGCCCCGCCGAATTCCAGAAGTACGGCCGCAACCGTCTCGCCGAAGGCAAGCTTCCCCTCTGTGCGGAGATGTGCGCGACCAAGGCGCTCCTCGCCGGCGACGGCGACGTGGTCTCGAACATCTATCGCGAACGCGTTGTCGCCCGCGGCTTCGGTTCGGGCGCCTGGGGCTGGGGCACTGCTTACCAGCTGAAGGCCGGCGGCTGAGGGAGGTTGCAACCGCAGAGGACCGCGGGGGGCGGCGACGGGTCGCCCGCCGCGGCTCCGTTTGTTTGAAGCGGAGAGCATGAGTGTGCGGACGGGGCATCGATGTTGCCTTCGTCGGCCTTGGGCAGGGGCATGAAGCGGGTAAAGGCGGTCGGAGCGAGAAGGTTGGTGATCGGCGCCTGTTGCCTCGTCGTCGGCTTGGCCTTGCAGGCCTGTCGGGACGAGGAGCAGGGGCGGGTCCTGTATTTCGAGAAGGGGACCTATCTCGGCAAGGCCGACCAGCCGCTGACCGAGGATCAGCTTCGCGCCCTTCGCCAGCGCGCTTCCAACCAGCAAATGTAAGCACGGGAAGGTTTTCGATGCGGCGGACCCGACGAACCCTGGCCGGCTTTGGCGCGGCGGCGATGGTGTTTGCGCTGACCTGCCTGATGATCGTGGCGCTTCCGGCGTTGCCGGATCTCGGCCATCCGGCCATGGCCCAGCAGGAGGGGCACGTACCGGGAGGTACGCTCGGCAACACCAGTGATGCCGAGTTCTGGCGGGCCATTCGCCAGGGCGAGCAGGGTTACGTCTCGATTCCGGATAAGCGGGCCGCCGTCCTCATTCAGTCGGAAGGCGAGAATTGGCGGGCCATCCGGAATGGCCCCCTCTCGACCTACGGCATCTGGGCGCTGCTCGGCATCATCGCGCTGCTGGCGCTGTTTTTCGCCTTGCGGGGGCGGATCCGGATCGAGCATGGGCGTAGCGGGCGCACGGTCGAGCGCTTCAACGGGCTCGAACGCTTCGGCCATTGGTTGACCGCAACGTCCTTCATCGTCCTCGCCCTCACCGGGCTCAACATGCTCTATGGGCGCTACGTCCTGAGGCCGATCCTCGGACCGGAGATCTTCTCGGCCGTGACCTTGGGCGGCAAGTACGCGCACAACTTTCTGGCCTTCGCCTTCATGGTGGGGCTGGTGCTGATCTTCGCGTTGTGGATCAGGGACAACATCCCCGATCGAAACGACGTCAAGTGGATCGCCAAGGGCGGCGGGTTGTTCACGAAGGGCACGCATCCTCCGGCGAGACGGTTCAACGCCGGCCAGAAGATCATGTTCTGGCTGGTCATTCTTGGCGGTGCCTCCGTCAGCCTCTCCGGCATCGCGCTGTTGTTCCCGTTCGAGTTCTCTCTGTTCTCGAAGACCTTCGCGTTCCTGAATCTCTTTGGATTCGACCTGCCCACGAATCTCGCGCCGATCCAGGAGATGCAGCTCTCGCAGATCTGGCACGGGATCGTCGGGTTGCTTCTGATCGCGGTGATCATCGCCCATATTTACATCGGCACGATCGGCATGGAGGGGGCGTTCGACGCGATGGGAAGCGGCATGGTGGACGAGAACTGGGCGCGCGAGCATCACAGCCTGTGGATGGACGAGCTCGAACGGACGTCATCTCGGGCGCGACCCGCGCCCGGGCCGGCCGCGGCAGAAGGCGGCGACTAGTAACCAGGCCGGGCCTCTAGGAGGCGGCGTTCTTCCGAGGTGACGACGAGAGGCGGATGATGTTCTGGGGGGAGCGGGGCAGCGGCACGGTGCCGGCGATCGCGGCTGCCGTGTTCGCTTTGGGGCTTTGGGTTGCGGCGCCCGTGGTGCAAGCGGCGGAACCGATGTCGAAGGACGCGGTTGCGGCGCGCATCGCCGAGGTCTACGGCGTCGAAGTGCTGCGTGTCCAAGAGGTAACGGTCGATGGTCGCGCCGCTTACGCGATCACGGTGATGAACCCCGGCGGGAATTCCAATGCCGCCTTTCAGGTCAATACGCTGCTTGCCGATGCGGCCACGGGCAACCTGCTTCCGGTATTCCGGCACCGGCCCGCCGGCTACGATCCTCCGGGTGCCGCGACTTATGAGAGCAAGGTGGACGGGTTGGCGCTGCGCCGGCGGAGCTTTGCTGAATAGCGGCCACCGCGATCGCGGAGCCCTGATCGCGGCCCGTTCCAAAGGCGCGCCCGCGGCTCTCGTGACGGCGGCAACGGCCTTGCCACCGAACCTGCATACCAACCGGCCGTCAAATTTGATAACAAGGGCGTGTTGAAAGCGAGTGCGGCGCCGCGAACGGATCGCGGCGGCGAGGCGACCCGATCGGACTGTGTGGGTGCGAGACGATGCGCTTGCGACTCCTTTCCCTCCCCCTGCTTGCGCTGTTCTTCGCCATCACGACCGCCGAGGCCGAGCTGGCGGGGCATGGTGGCGCCGTCAGGAGCGTGGCCGTGTCGCCGGATGGCCAGCGCATTCTTACCGGTGGCTTCGATTACAGCCTGATGCTGTGGGATCTTGAGACACAGCATGAAATCGCGCGTCTTCATGGCCACGACGCGGCCGTGAACGCGGTGGCCTTTCTGCCGGATGGCCGCTTCGCCGTATCGGCAAGCGACGACGGCACGGTGGGTCTGTGGGATCTCGAGGATCGTCGTCTCGTCGGGCGCTTGCGCGGGCATGCGGGAAAGGTTGCCTCGGTCGCCGTATCGCCGGACGGCCGGCTCGCCGCATCGGCCGGCTGGGACCATACGGTGCGGATCTGGGATCTGCGGCAGCGCCGCGAGATTCGGGTGCTGCGCGGCCATCACAGCTATGTGAACGCCGTCGACTTCTCGGCCGACGGTCGGCGTGTCATCAGCGGCGGATATGAGGGGACCATCCGCGTGTGGGACGCGGCGACCGGGGCGCCGCTGACCGAGATGACCGCCAACGGTTTCGGCATAAACATGCTGGCGGCGCTGCCCAGGGGCGGGGTTGCCTCGGCATCGATCGACGAATCGGTTCGCCTCTGGGATCTCGGATCAGGCCGGGACCTCGCCGAGCTGATCGGGCATGAGGGCCCGGTTCTCGCCGTGACGGTTTCGCCTGATGGCCGCCTGGCTGCATCCGGAGGAGCGGACGGCCGGCTCCGTCTCTGGATGCTTGCCGAAAGGCGGACGGTGCATTCCTTCGAAGGGCACACCGGCCCCGTCTGGGACGTCGCCTTTTCGCCCGACGGAAAGACTCTCCTGTCGGCCGGCGCGGACGGGGTGGTGAAGCTGTGGGACATAGCGGCGGAGGATGAGGTCGGCACCGGGGATGCCGGTCAAAGCGCGCCGGCGGCGGCGTCGCGCGGCAAGGGCGGCATGGGTGCCAGCATGTTCCGGAAATGCAGCGCCTGCCACAGTGTAACGGCCGACGGCGAGAACAAGGCCGGACCGACGCTCTATGGCCTGTTTGGCCGCCCCGCCGGGTCCGTGCCCGGCTACCCTTATTCGAAGGCGTTGCGCGAGAGCGATCTGGTGTGGACCGAGGAAACCGTTGCGAAGCTCTTCGACATCGGACCGGATGCGTTGACGCCGGGGTCTAAGATGCCGCTGCAGCGGATCCCCGACCCGCATCGCCGCGCGGCCCTGGTGCGTTATCTCAAGAGTGTTACCATGCCAAGCACCGACGAATGCCCGGCCGCGGCGGATCGTTCCGCGTCGCGGCCGGCCGATTGCAACGTTCTTGATGGAGGAAATCGATGAAGGCGTTCCTGGCCAGCATCGCCGCCGCGCTCGTGATCGCGGTCATCGCGGGGCTCGCGCTCAACGCGATGGATTGGAGCTCGGCGAACATGTTCCAGTCGCCGCAAGGCAGCGTGCGCCTTTGATCGTTTCGGGCCGACCGGCCATGTGCCGGCGGTCGCGCGCTGGCGGCCCGGGCGCCGTCACCGCGGCAAGTCATTGCCCCTCGATGGAGGGAGGATTACAGTCTTCAACCAGTAGTTTGTGACCACCGCTCGGGCGCGACGGAGCGTTCGCTCATTCCATCGGTGCTGAATGCGATGAAATCTCGCCCGTGCCCTCGCAGCGGCCAGTCTCGATGAGTCCGACTCCCGCAATTCCCGCGAGCTACGATCTCGTTCTGGTCATTTTCTCGGTGGCCATCGCGATTCTCGCGTCTTATACAGCGCTCGTGGTTGCCGGCCGAATCCAGATGACAGCCGGCATATCCCGTTATCTGTGGCTGCTCGGCGCGGCGCTCCTGATGGGGGGCGGAATCTGGTCGATGCATTTCGTCGGCATGCTGGCTTTTCGGATGCCGCTGCCGGTGACTTACGATCCGCAGCTGACGTTCTTGTCGCTGCTGGTGCCCGTCTTCTTCACGGCGGTGGGCTTTTACATCTTGGCCGCAAGGGGAAGTGCGCCGCTCACACTCGTCGGGGCAGGGCTCTTGATGGGGCTCGGCATGGTCGCGATGCATTACACGGGCATGGCGGCCTTGCAGGCGCCGGTGCGCATCGAGCACCGGCCTCTTCTGGTCTCTGCGTCCGCGCTGATCGCTTTCGTTGCTTCTGTCATGGCGCTCGGGTTGGCCTTCAGATCCAAGGCCGCAGCCTGGCACAACGCCGCCGGCGCGGCGACCATGGGCGCGGCGATCACCGGCATGCACTATACGGCCATGGCCGCCGCCGAGTTCACCAGGGACCTGTCCGCGCCGGTGCCGGCCTCGGCCACGATGCTCAACCCCGCCCTGTTGGGTATCGTGATCACGGCGGCGGCGTTCGTTCTGCTGTTCCTGGGCCTGCTGGCGGCCTTGTTCGATCGACGCTACATGGCATTGGCCCCGTCGCAGACGGCTGTCCGAGGAGCAACGGAGTCACCGAACCTTGGTCACCGCTTCGACGGATACAGCCCGAAATTCGCACTGCTGGTGATCATTCTGTTCTTCGTCGTCGTCGTGGGGGTTGCCTGGGGCCTGACCGCTTGGCGCGACTACAAGCAGGCGATCGAAGACGTTCAGATCGTCGCGCAAAGTACTGTGCGCCTCGTGGAGGAGCACGTGGACCGCGCGATGGGCGCGGGCGATCTGGTGATGCAGCACGTGATCGGCCTGATTGATCAGCTGGGACTCGAGGCGGTCGTCTCATCCCCTGCCGTCTGGGAGAGCGTTCGGCGGATGGAGGCGTCGTTACCGCATCTCGGCAATGTGTCCATCCTCGACGCGCAAGGGAATCTAGTCTTCACGACGCGGCAGTTCCCGGCGCCCGACGGCCGCAACTTCGCCGCCGAGAGCTATTTCCGGGCCCTGCGGGTGGATGGCTCCGCAGAGCCGCTGGTGAGCCGGGTCGTGAAGGGCGACTCCACGAACGGGGATTTCTTCAACGTCGCCCGGCGGCTGAAGGGGGAGGACGGCGCGTTCGCCGGCGTGGTCCTGATGGCCATCCAAACCGATTATCTCTTGGACTTCTACGCGGACTTGAATCTTGGCCCAACCTCGGCCGTTGCGGTCTTTCGGGAGGACGGCTCTCTCGTGACGCGCCAGCCTCCGCCGGATTCCGATGCTGACCCTTCGCCGGGCCAGCTTGTCCGGATGCACCTGCAGCGATCGCCCTGGGGTACGTTTGAGAGCCACTCGGCGCTCGACGGGGTGGAGCGCGTGGTGTCCTATCGGCATGCGGCGAGCGTGCCTCTCGTCGTCACGGCCAGCATCGCCAAGGACTCGGCGTTGGCGGAATGGCGCGCGCGTCTGCACCGGAACGCCGCGCTCGGACTGGTCATCGTGGCGGCCCTCGGAGCCTTGTCCTGGCTTGCCGTTCGCAGCCTCCGGCGAGAGGAACTGGCCGCGAACGCCCTGCGGCTGGCACGCGACGACCTGGATCGGCGCGTCCGCGAGCGGACAGCCGAACTGGAGGCGGCGCTTGCCGACAAGGAGATCCTGTTCAAGGAAGTTCATCACAGGGTGAAGAACAACCTCCAGGTCATCTGCAGTCTGCTCAACCTGCAGTCCAACCGCTTCGACGAGCCGGCGGTGCGCCGGGCGTTCGAGGAGGCCTACAACCGTGTTTACTCCATCAGCCTCGTTCACAAGGCGCTCTATGACCAGAACGCTGCCGCGCAGATCGATTTCGCGAGCTACCTGCGGGACCTGTGCGACAACCTTTCCAGGCTCTACGGCGCGTCGGCCCGAAACATACAGATCGAGGTATCGGCGGCCGAAAGCACGCTGGATCTCAACCGGGCAGTGCCGCTTGCGCTGATCGTCAACGAGGTGATTTCCAACGCGCTGAAGCACGCCTTTCCCAACGGGCGCGCAGGACGGATCGAGATTGGCTTCGCCGCCCGCGGCTCGAAGTTCCACCTGACGATCCGCGACGACGGGATCGGCATTGGCGAGGACGCTGCCCGAAACCCAGCGAAGAGCCTGGGCCTGGTCATCGTCAATGCGCTGGCCCACCAGGTCGACGCCACCGTAACCTACCGCAACGACGGCGGAACCTGGTTCGAACTCTTGAGCGACTCGGGGCAGGCAGATGCCTGTGTCGCCGGCGAGTCCGGCACCGACGGCGGCGCCCGGGGGCAGGAATCCGCCGCGGCTCAGTGACGCGAAGGGGTTCCTGAACACCGCTTCGTCACATTGGAGAGCGGCGCGAGGAACCGGGCGGTCCGCCGTACGTTAGCTTTGCAATGCCGGCCTCCTTCGGGGCCGCTCTGATACGGGACCGAGGAGCCGGTGCAACCGGCGCGAGGGCAAAGCCTCGACCCGTGGAATCGTCGGATTCGCCCAACCACAGGGCGGCGAACCGCGGACGAAGCCGCCCGTAACCTGCCAACCCAGGAGGGCGCTGATGCAGGCACAGAATCAGGATCGCTCCCTCGGCTCTCTCTTTGCGGACCTCACCCAGGAGACGACCGGACTGGTCCGCCAGGAGGTGGACCTGGCAAAAGCCGAGATTTCCGAGAAGGCCTCGCAGGTCGGATCGGCCATCGCTTCGCTTGCCGTCGGCGGCGCGTTGGTCCTCGCGGGCTTTCTGGTGTTGTTGCAGGCCGCGGTTGTGGCGCTGTCGAACGTGATGGAGCCGTGGCTGGCATCGCTCATCGTTGGCGGCGTGGTCGCCCTCATCGGCATCATTCTGATGCTGAAGGGACGCCGCGATCTCGCGGCGCAAAACCTCGCTCCTCGGCGAACCATCGAATCGGTCCAGGAAGACGCGCGCGTAGCCCGGGAGAGACTTTGATGGCCGAACGGACTCCGGATCGGCCGAACGCCGAGGAAAAGAGCGCCGCTCAGATCGAGCGCGATATCGATCGAACCCGCGCCGAGATCGACGATACTCTGGACCGCATCTTCAACAGACTCACGCCCGGCGAGCTGTTCGAGCAGACCATCGACTACGTTCGAAGCTCGCACGGATTCACCCGATTCGGGGCGGTCTTGAGGGACAATCCGGTGCCCGCGGTGCTGGCGGCCCTCAGCATCGGCTGGCTCATCGTCGCAGGCCTGCGGGCAAGGCCGGAGGAGGCACCGTCGCAGCGGTCGCTGCCGCCTCCTCCCAGATATGCGGAGCCAGCGGCGTCCACGGCGGAGGTCCAGCGCGGAGAGAGCGTGGCGGGGAGCGGCGATCTCGCGCCTTCGGCCGCCGGGGGCGCGTCGGTAGAGCGGGGGGAGCCGTCCGTCACCTCGACGACCTCGCGAACTCTCGACGTGGAGGGTAAACCGACCGGGACGCCGGCCATCGACCGGTCGAGCTGATGGCTCGGCGCGGCCCTACCGTATCCTGCCGCGGGCCGAGCTCCCTCGGCCGGGACCGGATCGGGCCGCCTTCCCCGCGCGTCCGATCCGTCGGCGGGCGGTGCCCGGCCCGCGCCGATTCGTCGGGGACGAGGCTTCCGTCCTTGTAATCTCGGGCGCGGTTCCCTTATTGTCCGCCCCGGACGTATTCGCACGTGCCTATGGCCCCTGGTGGCTATGCAACGACGTAACGCGGCCTCTTTTGGTTTACTCGGCATGGCGGTGCCGGTTCCGATCGGGGAAGTGATTGGTTGCTGCGAGCCGCGGGGGCTTATCCCCGAACGGGCTTCGTATTGAGGGGAGGGCCGGCACCCGGTGCGACCGCTCCCGTCGATTTCAGCCGCATTTCCGAGATCCCGAGCCGCGCTCCGCGAGGTGGACCGTTGCTTCCGTCCCGGCGGGTATCGTCTGCCGGACGGATCGGATGGATATGGAGGGAAGGATACGGATGCGGATGTTCTTCTTCGGCAGCCTCAGAGACCAGGATCTGCTCGCGGTGGTGCTCGGGCGGTCGATCGACGATCTCATCTTCACCGAGGCGACGCTCCTGGGCTTCGAGCGCCGGCGGGCCCGCGACGAGGCCTTTCCGATCATCGTTCCGCATCCCGGCGGGCGTGTGGACGGGGTCGTGGTGGATGGCCTCACCGCGGCTGACCTTGATCGCATCCAGTTCTATGAGTCCGACGACTATGAGCTTCGTCCCTTCGCGGTCGAGACCCCGGCCGGACGGGTCGAGGCGCAGGTCTTCCTGCCGACAGAGGCGCTCGAGGACGAAGGGGTGACCTGGGATTTCGAGGTTTGGCTGGAAGAGGAAAAGCCGATGTGCCTCTTCCTGGCCGAGGAGCTGATGTCGTACTACGGCGTCCTCACGCCGGAGCAGTACGAGGCGCTCTGGCCGGAGATGAAGGAGCGCGCCCGCGAACGACTCGCCCGTGAGGCTCCGCGTCACAAGCGTGCGTTGGGCGGGCGGATCCGGTGAAGCGGCCAGCCAGTGCGGATGATTCCGGCCAAGATCGAAAGGGATGAGACACTTCGATCCACCGAGAACATTCGGCGATGCGGGCCTAACCGTGGCGACGCAGCGTGAGAGCGTTTCGCCGCTTTCGGTTACTACGCCCTAAGATGCTCAACGCAGGAGTCCCGAACGGACGCGCGACCGCGGCGCGGTCGGCCTGACATAGAGCGAGGCGCCCCTCCTCCAGGGCGGAGGAGGGGTGCCGTCGGGCGGGTCGCGAAGAAGATCCTTCGGACGTCGCGCCCGATTCAGTCGCGACCGCAAGCGACGACCATCGACCGTTCTCGCGGCGGCGGATTCGTCCGGCCGCGGATGGTCTTGCCACCGTCACTTCCGCTTTATCAGCGCTTCGGCGATCACCGACTTCATCGGACCGGCCAGGATGCTCGTGGACAGGTGGTTCTCGGTCCGGATGCGGCGCGCCCGAGGGGCGCTCGCCTTCTTTGCGGCCTTCGCGTTCTTGGCGCTTTT
This sequence comes from uncultured Rhodospirillaceae bacterium, assembly GCA_964551315.1. GTDB lineage: Bacteria > Pseudomonadota > Alphaproteobacteria > Dongiales > Dongiaceae > Virgifigura. The sequence continues at coordinate 78,012 of CAZKCM010000003.1, forward strand.
TGCCTTCGCAGAACTCTTGGCCGCCGAGCTCTTGGCCGTCTTTGCGGTTTCGGCGCTCTTCACGCCCTTGGCCCGCACTGGGCTCTTGGCACTTTTCTTGCTCACGACGCTCTTGGCGCTCTTGGTCCCTGCTGTGCGCTTCACCTTCGCCGCGCCCTTTGTCTTCTTGGACGCTGTCGTCTTTCGTGCCATTCGTTTCTTCCTCCATGATCACATAGGCCGAGCTGCCATCCTGCACAGCCAATGGGCCAGCATGCAGCCGTGCCGCGACCCGAGGGTGTATTCGGTTTACGGCAGCCCGTCACGCACCATGTAACAACTTTCCGACGAAACGGACAGTACTGCTTGCGCTCCATTGCGCGCTTTCCTCCGGGCACGAGCGGTCACCTTGAATCGGCGGCGGGGCGGACGGGGCGGAACCGCGCTCCGTCCGCGTTGTTGTTCGAATGCCGACCGGGCGACTGTGCCCGACCGCAACACCGCGAGGCCGCAATGGCGATCACCACCGCGGATGTGTTGGTCGAGACGCTGATCGATTGGGGTGTCGACGTGGTGTTCGGCATTCCGGGAGACGGCGTCAACGGCGTGATCGAGGCGTTTCGCAAACACAGAAGCGAGATCCGATTCATCCAGGTTCGCCACGAAGAGGCCGCGGCCTTCGCTGCTTGCGGCTATGCCAAGTATACGGGCAAGCTCGGCGTCTGCGTTGCCACCTCCGGGCCGGGCGGCATCCATCTGCTGAATGGACTCTACGACGCGAAGCTCGATCTTCAACCGGTCCTGGCGATCACCGGCCTGCAGCATCACGACCTGATCGGCACCGCGACCCAGCAGGACGTGGAGCTCGACAAGCTCTTCATGGACGTGGCCAAGTACAACGCCCGGGTCATGGGACCGGCGCATATGCGCAGCGTGGCCGACCTTGCCTGCCGTACGGCGCTCGCATATCGCGGCGTCTCCCACATCACGATCCCGGTGGACATCCAAAGCATGGCGACCGACGAGGCGCAGAGGTCGGAACGGAACGTCCCGGGCCATAGCGTCGACGCCTTCGCTCGGAGCGCCCGTCTGCCGGCGGAGGCAGATCTTCGGGTCGCGGCCGACATCCTCAATCAGGGGCGACGCGTCGTCATCATGGCCGGCGCCGGCGCCTTGCACGCGACCGACGAGCTGGAGCGCTTGGCCGATCGCCTCGGCGCTGTCATCGTCAAGGCCCTGCTGGGCAAGGCGGCGGTGCCGGATGACAGCCCCTTCACGACCGGGCAGATCGGGCTTCTCGGCACGGAGCCGTCCCAGAACGCGCTCGAGTCCTGCGACACGCTGCTGATCGCCGGAAGCTCGTTTCCCTATATCGAGTACTATCCGAGGCCCGGTCAGGCGCGGGCCGTCCAGGTCGAGCTGGACCCGATGCGCATCGGCCTCCGCTATCCGGTCGAATGCGGCCTCGTCGGCGACTGCAGGCGGACGTTGCAGGCGCTGCTTCCGCTCGTGCGGCCGAATGAGGACCGCAGCTTTCTCAAGAAGGCCCAGAAGGAGATGCGCAGCTGGATGCGCCTAATGGCTGAGCGCGGCACCCGTACCGATACGCCGATGAAGCCGCAGGTCGTTGCCTGGGAGCTCGGCCAGCGCCTGAGCGACACCGCGATCCTGTCTTGCGACAGCGGCACGATCGCAACCTGGTGGGCGCGCCAGATCCCGGTCAAGCGGGGGCAGATGCACTCGCTATCGGGTACGCTGGCGACGATGGCGCCGAGTCTGCCCTATTCGATCGCGGCGCAGCTCGCCTATCCGAACCGGGAGGTCGTCGCCTTCGTCGGTGACGGCGGATTCTCGATGCTGATGGCCGACTTCGTCACCTGCGTCAAATACGAGCTGCCGGTCAAGGTGGTCATCATCAACAACGCTTCGCTGGGCCAGATCAAGTGGGAGCAGATGGTCTTTCTCGGCAACCCGGAATATGCATGCGATCTGGCGCCGATCGACTTCGCCCTCTTTGCCGAGGCTTGCGGCGGGGCCGGCTTCACGATTCGCGAGGCCGAGACCTGCGGCGCGATCCTTGACGAGGCGTTGCGGACGCCAGGCCCGGTCATCGTCAACGCGGTCGTCGATCCGCACGAACCGCCGATGCCCCCGAAGATCAAAGCGAGCCAGATCAAGGCGTTCGCCAAGGCGCTCGCCCGCGGCACGCCGGCCCGCGGGAGGATCGCGCTGACCGTCGCGTCCGACACGATCCGCGAACTCCTCTAGAGAGCGGTCGCACCCGCAAGCGCCGCGGCCGAACGTGGGCCAGTCTCGGGCCCGCGCTCGGAGGAACAAGGCGACGCTGCCCGTCGTTGTGCGACTGCGTCGGTCCGAGTCGATCCCTGGGAGTGCCGATGAAGATTGTCGCCGCGCTGGCCGCGTTTGTGATCGTGATGATCGTGCTCGGCGCTCTGTTCATGTATTCGGGCATCTACAACATCGCGGCGACGTCCGGCCATCTCCCGATGACGCGCTGGCTCCTGACCGTCGGGATGGAACGGTCGGTCGAGCAGCACGCCGACGGGATCCAGGTGCCGCCGCTGTCGGCCGGCTCGCAGGTGCTGCGCGGGCTGCGCCACTTCGAGGCGTTCTGCCTGCCCTGCCACGGCGCGCCCGGTATACCGCGCACGCAGATCGGCGAGGGCGAGACTCCGGTGCCGCCCGAGCTGTCGGATGCGGTTCCGAAATGGAACGCGGCCGAGCTCTACTGGATCGTGAAGCACGGGATAAAGTACACCGGCATGCCCGGCTTCGGGCCGTCCCACCGCGAGGATGAGCTATGGGCCATCGTGGCGTTCCTGCTGCGGTTGCCAGGCCTGACGGCTGCGGAATACGAGGCCATGACGAAGGACGTCGAGGTCCTGACCGGCGAGGGAGAGCTGATCGCCCTCGCCGGACCGCCGGGCGAGGGGCTGACCGCCTGCGCCCGCTGCCACGGCCTGAAGGGGGCCGGGAAGGGTGTGGGCGCCTTTCCGCGGCTGGCGGGACAGGGCGAGACCTATCTCTACGAGTCGCTGAAGAGCTATGCGAGCGGTGTCAGGCCGAGCGGCATCATGCGGCCCGTCGCCGAGGCGCTGACCGACGATCAGATGAGGGCGGTGGCCGCCTATTACGCGGGGGTCGATGACGCGCCTTATCCGCCCCTGCCTGGGGCGGATCCCGTGTCGCTTCAGCGGGGCGGCGCGATCTCAGCGGTCGGGTTGCCCGAACAAGGCGTGCAGGCCTGCCGTGACTGCCACGGACCGTCGGGCGTTGGACGTCCGCCCGCCTATCCGATGCTGGCGGGCCAATATGCGAACTACACGGCGCTTCAGCTTTCGCTCTGGAAGAAGGGTATGCGCGGCGGCGGACCGGGATCGGCGGTGATGGCGGATATCGCCGCGGCGCTGACCGACGCGCAGATCGAGGCGGTTTCTCTGTACTTCGCGACGGTCCGGCCGAGCACCGTCATGCATGACCCGATCGTTCCGCCCGGGACAACGGAGCCGGAAGAGACGGCCGCCGGAACGGCGCCGGAGTGAGCAGGTTATCTCGGCTGCGGAACGCATCGGAAGAACGGGTTCATGCAGTCGCTTCGGCACCGGTACGTTGTCATCACAGGCGCATCGGCCGGGTGTGGCCGCACCGCGGCGGTCGCCCTCGGCTTCGAGGGCCGGGGTATGAAGCGGTGCCTCGGGCGGCCGGCGATTGCACCGTACCGCCGAATGCTTATCTAAATCTCGAATTGGAGTGTCCGACGAGCCCGCACCGGTCCTGAAAGGCGCCGTCATCGCTACGGTCCACCGAGGCACCCGGGCGAGTTCCCGGTATGTTCATCCACCCGACCTGTCCTGCCGCGTCATGTGAAGGAGTTCCGATGCCACCGCGTGATCCTGGAACCTGGATGTGGATCGAGGCGTGCGAGCTGCTCGATCGAGCGGAGCGCCTGCACAGGCAGTTCTTTCAGCTCGGACGGTCGCAGGCACGGCGCCCGACCTGGGAGCCACCGGTGGATGTGTTCGAGACCGACCGCGACCTCTGGATCCTGGTGGCGCTGCCGGGGGTCGAGCCGGATCAGGTGGAGGTCGTCATCGACACCGACATGTTGATCGTCACGGGAGAGCGGCGGATCCCGGTGGCGTCCCGGGCGGTGATCCATAGGCTCGAGATTCCCTACGGGCGTTTCGAACGCCGAATCCGGCTGCCGTCGGTGCCGGCAGGCGTCGGGCGACGCGAACTGTTAAACGGCTGCTTGCTGCTGACGCTGCGCAAACAGCAATAGCAAGGGAGCAATCCGCAGAATGAAAACCGAGGCGACGAGGAACAATCTTCCGCCCGGAGAACAGGGCCGGGCAAAGGAAACGGGCGACGCATCGCCGCAGGAAACCTCAGGTACCGCGCCCGAGATCCCGGCCGACGCCATCATCATCATCCCGGTCCGCAACACCGTCCTGTTTCCGGGGACCGTCCTGCCGCTGTCCGTGGGGCGCGAACGGTCGGTCGCCGCCGCGCAGGATGCTGCGCGCAACGAGCGTCCGGTGGGCATCCTCCTGCAGCGCAGCCCGGAGGTGGCTGACCCCGGTCCCGGCGATCTCCACGAGATGGGAACGGTCGCCGGCATCCTCCGCTACGTCACGGGCGACGACGGGACGCACCACATCGTCTGCCAGGGCCTCGAGCGGTTCCGCGTCGTCGAGTTCCTGGAGGGGTATCCTTTCCTGGTGGCGCGAATCGACCGGATTCCGGAACCTGAAGCCGCGGGCCCGGAGATCGAGGCGCGGCTGCATCAGCTCCGGCAGCGCGCCGTCGAGGCGCTGCAGCTCCTCCCGAACGTTCCGCAGGAGCTGATCGGCGCGGTGCAGAACATTCCCTCGGCGCCTGCATTGGCGGACTTCGTGGCCAGCGTCATGGACCTGAAGCCCGAGGAGAAGCAGGACGTCCTGACGACGGTTGACCTCCGGGCGCGGCTCGACAAGGTGCTATGGATGCTCGCCTACCGCATCGAGGTGCTGCGGCTGTCGCGGGACATCGGCCAGCAGACCCGGGAGGCCATGGAGAGCCGCCAACGGGAGCATCTGCTGCGCGAGCAGCTCCGGACCATCCAGCGGCAGCTCGGCGAAACGGACGAGAGATCGGCCGAGATTGCGGAGCTTGCCGAAGCGATCGACCGGGCGAAGATGCCGCCGGAGGTAGAGGAGCAGGCGAAGCGGGAACTGCGGCGCCTCGAGCGGATGCCTGAAGGCGCGGCCGAATACTCCATGATCCGCACCTATATCGACTGGCTTGTCGAGCTGCCCTGGTCGGTTTCCACCGGAGAGCCGATCGACATCGCCGAGGCGCGAAGGGTGCTCGACGAGGACCATTACGGCCTGGAGAAGATCAAGCGGCGGATCCTCGAATACCTTGCGGTCCGCAAGCTCAATCCGCAGGGCAAGGGCCCGATCCTGTGCTTCGTCGGTCCGCCGGGGGTCGGCAAGACCTCGCTCGGCCAGAGCATTGCGCGCGCAACCGGGCGAAAGTTCGTGCGCGTGAGCCTCGGCGGCGTCCATGACGAAGCGGAGATTCGCGGTCACCGGCGCACCTATATCGGGGCCCTGCCGGGCAACATCATCCAGGGTATCCGGAAGGCCGGCGCGCGTGACTGCGTCTTCATGCTCGACGAGATGGACAAGCTCGGCGCCAGCTTTCGCGGCGACCCGTCCTCGGCCTTGCTCGAGGTGCTCGACCCCGAGCAGAATGCAACCTTCCGCGACAACTATCTCGGCGTGCCGTTCGACCTCAGCCAGGTGATGTTTATCGGCACCGCCAACGTTCTCGATGCCATTCCGGGGCCGCTGCGCGACCGGATGGAGGTGATCGAGCTTTCGGGCTACACCGAGGACGAGAAGATGCAGATCGCCCGCCGCTATCTGGTCGCGCGGCAGCTCGAGGCGAACGGACTTTCCCCCGAACAGCTCGAGATCACCGACGACGCGCTGCGGGCGATCATTCGCGACTACACGCGCGAGGCGGGTGTCCGCAACCTGGAGCGGTTGATCGGCGCCGTCTGCCGCAACACGGCGATGCGGATCGCGGAGGGCGCGGTGGAGCACGTCCGCATCGACGCCGGCGACCTGCACGGGATCCTCGGACCGCGTCGCTTCGAGAGCGAGACCGCCATGCGGACGAGCGTACCCGGGGTGGCGACCGGGCTCGCCTGGACGCCGACCGGCGGCGACATCCTCTTCGTCGAGGCAAGCCGCGTTCCCGGAAAGGGACAGCTGATTCTCACCGGCCAGCTCGGCGACGTGATGAAGGAAAGCGCGCAGGCCGCCCTGAGCCTCGTGAAGTCGCGGGTTCACGAGCTTGGGCTGTCGCAAGAGCTGTTCGAGAAGAGCGACATCCACATCCACGTGCCCGCCGGCGCGATCCCGAAGGACGGGCCGAGTGCGGGGATCGCGATGTTCGTCGCGCTCATCTCGCTTCTCAAGGACAAGACCGTCCGTAGCGATACGGCGATGACGGGTGAGATCAGCCTGCGCGGCCTCGTGCTTCCCGTTGGCGGGATCAAGGAGAAGGTCACGGCGGCCATGCGCGCGGGCATCAAGACGGTTCTGCTGCCGGCCCGCAACAAGCGAGACTTCGAGGAGATTCCCGAGGAGGTCCGGAACCAGTTGAATTTTATCTGGATCGACCGCGTCGACGAGGCCGCGGAGGCGGCGCTCGGCGACTGGGAGCCGAGCTCGGCCGAAAGCCCGACCGAGTCGCGACCAGCCGTGCCGCCAGGGCAGCGCCCGCAGCCGGAGGCCGCCCAGGGATAGGGGCGGGGGATAGAACGATCGCCGAATCGCCGACCGGGGCTAGGAACCGGTTGGGCTCGGGTTTTGTTCTCCCGACAGTGTCGGCATCCTCAGGTGTCCCGATGACGCGTCCTTATTGGTGCCTCGCGCTCGCCGTCGCGCTGCTGGTGGCCGGAAGCGGCGCCTTCGCCGCGACCTGCAGCGAGCGGGCTGCGGCGTTCGCCCGGGACTACGACCTTCAATGGCCAAAGTCGCCTGCCACTGTAGAATCCCGTGGCACGATTGCGACGGACGAGGTTGCTCCCATGGAGGAGCCGGTCGAACCGCCGGCCGGCGATACGGCGATGTCCACGGAACCGCCGGACGAACCTTCGTCCGAGGTCGCTCCGTCGCCGCCCGGAGGGCGGGCCACGGGCCTCACCGCGGAGCAGCGCACGAGAATGGAGACGTTGCTCCTTGAGGCCGTCAAAGCCGCGGAAGAGGGCGATTCGGAACGGTGCTTCGAGCGCCTGAACGAAGCGAAGACCATTCCTTAGGCTCCTGAAGCTCCGGACCGTTCGGGCATCCCTGCCGGACGGTCCTCGAAGACGAACCGCGTGGCCGCGCATGGCCGTGCTTTCCGAACCGTGCACGTCGCGCGGCGCCCCGAAAAAGCGAAGCCAATCCCCGCGGCACGGAAGAAGACCCGCAGAATTGGCCCAGCGGATGAGATGAGGGCGAGATCATTGCGGGAACCGTTACCGCTGGAGTCTTGTTCATTACAACGGCGGGAGCCCTGGCGACAGGCGCGGACGGAGTCGTGCGGGAGGGCAGGCAGTCGACCCGTGCGAGCACCGCACGACGAGCGACGGTGCGAGGCTTGCGCGGCAAAAGCGGGCGAGAGGAATCCGAGATGCCCGAACTCCGGCGACGACGCTTACGCTACGCGAGGAGGCGAGTGGCCGGGCGAATCGAGCCGGCGGCAACCGCCGAACCGGGCTTCTGCGAAGATGGGCGGAACGGCGGGACCCGGTCGGGCCCGTCTTGTCGGCCAGCCGAGCGAGGCCGCCATTGAGCGATCGGAAGATTCGCGTCGCCGTCATCGGGGTCGGGAACTGCGCGTCCTCTCTGGTACAGGGCGTGACCTTCTACAAGGCCGCGCGCGAGACCGAGTCCGTCCCCGGGCTGATGCATGTCAGCCTCGGCGGATATCACGTCAGGGACATCGAGTTTTCCGCCGCCTTCGACATCAACGCGACGAAGGTCGGCAAGGATCTGTCCGAAGCGATCTTCGCCGAGCCGAACAACACCTGCCGGTTCGCCGAGGTCCCGCCGCTGGGCGTCACGGTTCACCGCGGACGGACCCTGGACGGGCTCGGGCGGTATCTGCGGGACTCGATCGTCGAGGCAAATGGCCTGCCGGACAATGTCACCGACATTCTCCGACGGACACGCACGGACGTGGTCGTGTCCTACCTGCCGGTCGGATCGGAGCGGGCGACGCGATGGTACGTGGAGCAGATCCTCGAGGCGGGCTGCGCCTTCGTCAACTGCGTGCCGGTGTTCATTGCATCGCGCGAGGAATGGCGCCGGCGTTTTGCCGATCGGCGTCTACCGGTCATCGGTGACGACATCAAGTCCCAGGTGGGGGCGACGATCGTCCATCGGGTGCTCGCGAACCTGTTCCGAGAGCGGGGGGTGCGGCTTGACAGGACCTATCAGCTGAACTTCGGCGGCAACACCGATTTCCAGAACATGCTCGAGCGGGAGCGGCTGGAGTCCAAGAAGATCTCAAAGACGAACGCCGTCACCAGCCAGCTCGATCACCCCCTCCCGCCGCAGAACGCGCATGTTGGGCCCAGCGACTATGTCCCGTGGCTCGGTGATCGCAAATGGTGTTACATCCGGATGGAGGGCACGACCTTCGGCGACGTGCCGATCAATTGCGAACTCAAACTCGAAGTGTGGGATTCGCCGAATTCCGCCGGGGTCGTGATCGACGCGGTGCGTTGCGCGAAGCTGGCGCTCGACCGCGAGATCGGCGGCGCCCTCTACGGACCGTCGAGCTACTTCATGAAGAGCCCGCCGGAGCAGCTCACCGATCACGAGGCGCGTTGTCGCACCGAGGCCTTCATCCGCGGCGATGAGTGGTGACGATCGGCGTCGTAATCGGCCTCGACGCCGTAAGAGGACGGCGGGACGGTGACGGTCCTCCATCTCATTCGCCACGGCGTCCACGAGCTGCAGGGCCGGGTCCTGGTGGGGCGGATGCCCGGGGTGCATCTTGGCGACGAGGGCCGGCGGCAGGTGGCCGTTCTGGCCGCGCGGCTGGAGCACGCGCCGATCGAGGCGATCTATTGCAGCCCGCTTGAACGGGCGCGCGAGACGGCGGAGCCGATCGCCCGGCGCCTCGGGCTTGAGGTGGAACTGTCCGAGGATCTCACCGAGATCGACTTCGGCGATTGGACGGGGCAGCGGTTCGAGGCGCTCATCGGGCTCGAGCGTTGGCGGCTGTTCAATGCGTTTCGGAGCGGCACGGCCCCTCCGAACGGCGAGCCGATGATCAAGGCGCAGCGCCGTGTGGTCGCCATGATCGAGAGGCTGCGGGATCGTCATCCCGACGGGCAGGTCATCCTTGTCAGCCACGGCGACGTGATCAAGGGCGCGCTCGCCTATTGGCTAGGCGTTCCGCTCGACCTGTTTCAGCGCATCGAGGTCGATCCGGGCTCGCTCAGCACCGTCGAGATCAGCGTATGGGAGCCACGCATCTTGCGGATCAACGAGGGGTCAAGCCTGACACCGCGCCCGAGATCATAGCGTGCCGGCGCGCGGACGCTCCAGAAGGTGGAAGGCTGGTCGGACCCGTGCCGGACCTCAGACGGCAGCGACCGGTCGCATGTCGCGCGGGCGGGACGTGTTCGATCCGCTGGCATATCGGCGCACCATGGCGGCGCAGAACTCGGCGTATTCCTCCTTCACCTGCGGCGGGCTCGTGTGGTGAGGGACGATGCCGCGGTGTTCCGGGGTGAAGCAGAAGGTGACGGTGACGTCGAATTCCTCCAGGGCGGCCATCTGCCGGTCGAACCAGGCGTCGGCGTTCGGGCGAAAGCTGTCGGCCCAGCTCAGCCCGGTTCGCACATGCTTGACGCCGAGGGTCCGCAGCCACTGGACCGCGTCGTCGAGGCGGTGATCCTCGAAGTGGAACCACTGGCAGATCCCGAGATCCGGCGTGTATCGGGCGAAGTGGTCGAGGGCGCGTTTCGGCGTGCCGTCCTCGCGTAGAAGCCCCATGTAGAAGTGCCGGTAGTAGGACGAGCCCTCCGCTTCCCGGTGCCGCGTCGTTGCCGGCCAGGCGCGCGGCAGGTCGTAGAGGCTGTACCAGTGGATGCGCGGAGCCCGCCCGATCAGCAGGTCCGCCATCCGCTTCAAGCCGAACTCTTGGACTTCTTCCGCCCCAAAGGTCGAGGTGCCGACCTCGGTCACCCAGACCGGAAGATCGGTGACGGACTGGATTTCCTTCAGCTTGTCCGGCCACTCGTGCACCATCCAGTGGTTCCAGTCGAACGGGAACCCGTGCACGGCGACGACGTCGAGCCGGTCGAGGGCGCCCTGTCCCTGCATGTTCTGGATGAAAAGCGGATCGATCGGCGAGATACCCCCGAGGGCGCGCAGAACATACGGGTTCTCCGCTTCCACCGCCTTGGCCGCGAGCTTGACCATCTCGGCATAGGCCGACCAGTCCGGGTCGAGCTCCGGATCCCAATGGGACTTGTTGTTCGGCTCGTTCCAGAACATCACCGCTTCAATCACCGGCTTTCCCCCTTGCCGGATAGACGGCGCCGGCTCCGCGGCCCGGTTTGCCGCACCGGCAGATGAACACTTCCTCCTCGGGATGATCGATGATCTCGAAGCCGGCGCTGCGGAGCATGGCCTCCGAGCAGGCGCGGTTCGGAATCCACCAGTTCGTTTGGTCGTCCGAAAAGCGGTTCTCGATGAAGTGCAGCCGCGGAAAGCCCGGCCGCTCAAACACGTCGTACTCCCAGAACGGATAGTTCTCCTGCAGGGGGGCCACCTCCGGGCTGCCGCGCTGCAGCGACTGGAAGACGAAAAGGTCCTTGACGACGTGCTCGCGGATCAGATCGAGCGCCAACAGCGGATGCCTGAGGTGGTAGAGCACCCCCATGAAGAGCACGATGTCGAAGCGCTCACCGAGTTCGGCGACGTCGTAGACGGAGAGCTTCCGCAGCTCGAGCTCGACACCGCAGAGGTTCGCCGCAAACCGCGCCTGCTCCAGATACATGTCCTCGAGGTCGATTCCGACGACGCGATCGGCGCCGCGGCGCTTCATCTCGATCGAGTGGAATCCGGCGTTGCAGCCGATGTCGAGAACCGTCTTGCCCTGCAGATCGGTCGGAAGGGCGTTTGCGAAGCGCCGCCATTTGACGGCCGGATAGTCGCCCAGGAAATGATCCGGCGCGGTCTGTACGCCGCCGAGGTTGATGTTGTGGAACCAGTTGCCGAGCTCGAGTGCCCGTTGACGGATTTCCTCGGAGGTGAGGTTGCGGTTGATGTTGTCCATGACGCCTTTCCGATGTCGGGTCCGATTTCAAACGCCGCTGTCGTCCGCGAGGATCAGCGTCCGCTTGCCGCCGCGCAATCGGGCCGGCAGAACGTCAAAGGAAAGCCTCTGGCTCTCGGATCGCGCCGCGAGCAGGTTTATCGCCGCGCGGTAGCCGTGGAGCGTCCCGACATCCACATAGGCCTCACCGGCGCGCACGCCGTACGCTTCCCCGCCGCGGGAGACATAGGCGTTGATCAGCGAGCCGATGTACTCGTCGATGCGGTTCCGCTCGCACCACAGTTCGAAGAGCGTGTGGAGGACCGTTCCGGGCACCTTGAAGGCGCCCCAGACCCAGTGGGAACCCGGACTCCGGTGCTTGACCTGGATCTCGTGGATGATGCCCTTGCTGTCCGTCACCACGGCGTCGAAGATCTCCGGATGCTCCACGGGGAAGAGCAGGAAGGAAAGCCGCTCGGCGTCGAGAGCGCAAAGGCCGTCCTCGGGAAACCAGATCGTGTCGGGAAGGCCGACGACCACGGTTTCGGTCGGATGGACCAGCGGCAGGGCCCGGAAGATCGCGTCGCACAACCCGCCGGGATGAGGCTGGACGACATAGGCGATGTCCGCGAGCCCAACCCGACCGCCATAATACTCGAGAATGTCCGACTTGCCGGGCGCGATGACGAAGCAAATCTTCCGCGCGCCGCCCCGGATCATCCGCTCGACGAGATATTCGCTGACCGCGCGTGGCCGTTCCGTGTCGGCGTCGAATCGGCTGCCGACCGGAAGCAGCTCTTTGGAAAACGCCAGCGGTTGGATGCGCGTTCCGCTTCCGGCGGCCGGGATGATGCCCCACATGGATCAGGCCTCCTCCATCAGCGACGATACGTCGCTCGCCGAGGGGCCGGCGGGCTCGCCAGATAGCGCCGCCTCGAACGCCGCTTCCAGGTCCTTGGCACGCTGGTCTGCGGTGTGCTCCGCGAGGACCCGCTCGCGCGCGGCACGGCCGATCCGGTGCAGCTCCCCGTCGGGCAGGTTCAGGGCGTCGACGGCGTCGCCGCTGCCGCCGGCGACGAGAATCTCGGAGCCGGGCTCGAAGAAGCCGCCAAGCCCTTCCCACCGGTCGCTCAGGATTGGCACGCCGCAGGCCGCGGCCTCGAAAAGCCGGCCCGACGGGCAATACCCCATTTCGGCCATTACCCGGCGCGTCACGTTCAGGGTAAGCCGCGACGAGCAGTAGAAGGCGGGGTGCTCGGCCGGTGGCAGATGCCGGACGAAGAAGATGTTCTTGGTCCAGGGGAAGGACTGCGGATACTGCGCGCCGCCGATCACGAAGCGGCGGCCGGGGAGCCGTCGCGCCGGTTCGATGAACAGCTCGGCCAGCGCCCCTTGCCGATCTTCCGCGTAGGTGCCCAGATAAGAGAGATCGGCCCGGTATTGTGGCGCCGCCGGCATGGGTCGATGAATCGTCAGGTCGGCGCTTCCGTAAAGCGGCGCGGTTCGGCGGGCGCCGAGCATCGTCCGAAGGTCCGAAAGGGCGGCTCCGCCCGTGTAGCTCAGAACCAGGTCGAAGTCCGAGAGCCCGCGCGGGCCGATGTAACTGATCGGTTCGCCGGCCCGCAGGCATGCCAGGGTCACGGGCGTATCCAGATCGTAAAAGACGCGAAGGCGGGTCCGGGACGCGAGAACCAGCTCCGCGGCCGGAATCCCGTCGGGGCAGAAGGAGGTCACGATCGCGACGTCGGCATCCGCCAGATGGCGATCGGCTGTCTGGCGGGCGTCGCGCCAGTCCGCGTAGAGATGGAGTTCTCCATCCGCGAGCTCCGTCAGGTCGCGGTGCAGGGCGTAGTAGGGAACGTCGCGCTCGAAGAACACGGTTCGATGGCCGCGCCGGCCGAGGGCGGCGCACAGGCCGCGCCAGAGCGTTGCATGCCCGTTTCCCCAGGAGGAGCTGATCGAAAGGCCGAAAACTACCAGTTTCATGCCGCGGTCTGTTACGCGCCCCCCTGCCCGGCGGTGCCTCCCGGTCCATACGGGCCCGGGCGGCTGTCACATTCAACGGAATACGGAGCTGAAGGTTCCGGTCCGCCCGCGCGTGTTCGGAAGGATTTACTCCGGCGCGCGCAATATCGGCGCGGGCCGGCAGGTAAACCCGAGGCGATAGCCGGCGGGAGCGTAAGGGCGTGGCCGCAGTCGCCGAATGATTGTCGAGAGAAGACTTCGGCCCGAAATGTGCCGATCCGGGCTTGTTCTGGGGAAGGGCAAAGCCGACGGACGGAGAGGAGGGATGTTCTTGAAGAAGATGAAGCTCGGTCGCGGCGAACTATTGAGGTTAGACATGGATCGGGTCCCGTGGCCGGAACCCTGGCCGCCAAGCCCGAACAAGGGCGCCGACGCCGGCGCGAAAGTCGCCCCGAAAGACGGCATTGCTCGTCTGCAGCGCCGCCGCACCTGGTCTCAACGGATTCCTGCCGTGATCTCGGCCCGGCGCCGCTCCGCTGCCTCGGTCTGCGCCGGGGTCATCGTCCTGACAAGCTCGGACCGCCTCGCCGATGCCTGTCGGCCGGAGTCGGAAGCCTCGTTCTGCGCGATGGTGAGCCAGGCGTAGGCCTCGATCGGATCCGCGGCCACGCCGCGCCCCGTCATATACATGGTGCCCAGACGGCACTGTGCTTCGCTATGGCCGCGCCGGGCCGCCTGCTCGTACCAGCGCGCTGCCTCTGCGTCGTCCTGCGGAACGATGACGCCCTCGTCATAGGCGCGGCCGAGCTCGAACTGTGCCCCGGGATGTTCCCGCTCAGCGGCTTTGCGGTACCATCGGATGGCTTCGGCTTCGTCCTGAGCCACGCCCCGCCCTTGCTGATACAAACGGCCGACGAGGTACTGCGCCTCAGGCTCGCCGGCTTCCGCAAGTGGCCGCAGAATACGGAGCGCCGTGGCATCGTCGCCCCGCTGATAGGCCGCGATGCCGTCGCCGAGGCGCCGTTCCGGCGACGGGGATCCGATCGCTCTCAACCAGCTTCGAAGCACGCGGCGCTCTCCAGACGCGTGGCTGACCGCATTGCCCCGGCGGCCGGGGCCGGGTCGTCTCGGTTTCGCCCGATCGTCCAAAAGAGTGGAAGCGATCCGCCGTCGATTGGTTCCGCGCCGACCCGAGTCGGGTCGAAGAAAAGGTTAGTGCCCGTCGAGGGCTGGTGGCGCCGCGTCGGTCGCTTTGCCGCTGACGGTTGGCGCCCCTGCCGCACACTCCGGCGCCGGCCCCTTGGCGATGACGCCGTTGGCCGTCACCGGTTCAGGAGCCAGAGGATGAGGGTCAGTACGACGCTGATCAGGATGGAGGTCCCGAGCGGAATGTAGAGGCGGAAATTTCCGCGCTCGATTACGATGTCGCCGGGCAGACGCCCGAGGCCGAGCGACTGCAGCAGCGGCCACAGCAGTCCGGCCGCGACGAGAATGAGCCCGACGAGGATCAACCAACGAGACATTGCCAAGAGATTTAGGTCACGCCCGGGATCATGAAAAGACGGCAATTGGTCGGGCGACCGGTGGCCCTGGTATCTCGGCCGCTTCAAATCCGGCTCCGCCGCCCTTAAGATCACGCCGCCAGCCGTTTCACGGTGAGGGAGCCGCGCCGTGCCGTTCGACCTGACGCCGATCGATGTCATCGCCCTGATTTGGTTCCTGGCCGTCTGGCTGACCTACAATCTGGTGCTCGATCACCTCGTTCATGGGCCGGTGACCCTGAATCAGAACATGAAGGCCCTGCGGGGCGTCTGGATGCGGCGGATGCTCGAGCGCGAGAACCGGATCATGGATGCGCAGTTGATCGGGCATCTGATCTCCAGCGTGTCCTTCTTCGCCTCGACGACCGTGCTGGTCCTGGCCGGCCTGCTGGGCGTCCTCGGCGCGGTGGACGACGTCTACGCGGCGATCGGCCGGCTCAGCTTCACCGTCAAGACGACAAAGCTGCTGTTCGAGTTCAAGATTCTCGTCCTGCTCGGCATCTTCATCTTTGCGTTCTTCAAGTTCACCTGGGCCCTGCGACAGTTCAACTACAGCTGCGCCGTGATCGGCGCGGCGCCGCTCGCGCCGGTTCCCAAGTCGCGTCGGGAAGGCATCGCGGCGCCGGCCGCCGACGTCCTGTCGCTGGCCATCAGCAACTTCAACGGCGGGCTGCGGTCGTACTATTTCGCGCTGGCGGCTCTGAGCTGGTTCATCCAGCCCTGGCTGTTCATTCTGGTGACGGCGTGGATCCTGCTGGTCCTTCTCCGCAGGCATCTGCTGTCCGCGGCCTTTCGGGCTGTCCGGCAATACGTTCACGCGATTGCCGATGGTGCGCCGGCTGACGCCGGCCCGGGCGCTCCGGGAAGGCCTCTCCATCTGGGAGCGTCGAAACGAACGGCCGATGAGCTTGAGGGCGGCCCGGCGCGTGCGGCGGCTGGCGATCCCCGGGCATGACGCGCGCGGCGTTCTCGTCCGGCATTACCAAAGCCAGCGGCGGCGTCGGGTGAAGCTCAGGATCTCCTGAAGCGAGAGCATGACCTGCTGGTGCCGGAATGCCGATTGGCGGTCGCGCTCTTCCTCGGCGATCTGGCGCTCGCTCTCGGAGAAGCGGCGCTCGTTGTCATGCGCTTCGATAACCTGGACGATCGCAGACAGGATCTGCCGGATCATCAGGTCGCGAGCCTCGATCGACGCCTGCAGATCCGTCAGTCGCCGCTCGAGAACGGAGAGTTGTCGCTGCATCTCGGCGGGCGACGATCCTGGCGCCACCGCTGGCACGGGCGAGCGGGTGACGCTCGCCCCATTCGCCGGATGCAGAACATCTTCGATCCGTGGCGACGCAGGCGGGGGACGGTTCGGTGGCCTCGGCGTGCCGCCGCCGTCGGCGGTGTACTCCGCGAGCGCTCCGCCGGCGACGAGGAGCGCGGCCGTGCCAAGCTCATCCTCGACAGCCGCCGCGCTCCGGCCCGAATCGTACATGCGACGGATCCGTTCCAGGACGGGCAGGGCCGATCGCGCGACGAGAACCTTCTTTCCCGATCTCGTCCAAGGTACGTACCGGCCGTGCCGGTCGAGGTAGCGACGGAGGCTGCTCAGCGGGATTCCGAGCTTCTGTCTTGCCTCATCCAGGCTGAGCCAGACTTCGCCGTCGGCCTCCGGCGCCTCGGCGTGATCGGAGCTGCAGTTGCTGCCGGTTCGTAGCGGCACGACGCGCTCGAGATTCGCCATCCCTCGACCTCTCTGCCGATGGAGCCAGTCGAGCTTTGGCGGGCCCGGGGCGGGACATGGCCGCGGCGCGGTGAATCGACGACAAGACAGGGTCAGCCCGCGAACGGATCAACAGGACCGGCGGCCGAGTTGGCTCCCCAGGCGCCCCAATGCTCCCCTCGACGAGGGATAGTAGTTAACATTAATGGTAAAGCAAGGGTAAAGAACAGGCGGTGGCTTTTCTTTCCACCATCTCAGAGGCACAATACAAACCGCAAGAACCTCAATTCGGTGGCGAAAGACTGCTAACCCGGGCGACGGGTTGAAGGCGCGTGGCGCCTTCCGGGGGCCGTGGCGGATAGGCAGCAATTCGCTCCACCCGGTATTCCTTCAGCTTCCGGGCCTGGGTGAAGATGATCACCTCGGCGATCAGCCCGATCGCGAAAATCTGAATACCGAGCACCACGACCAGGGAACTGATGACCAGGGCGGGCCGGTCGCCCAGCGGCATGCCGAAGAACAGCCGCTGGACCACGAGAATGGCCGTCATGATGAAGCCGATCAGAAACACGGAGAACCCGACGAGGCCGAAGAAGCGGAACGGCTTGCGGATGAACCGCAAAAGGAAGGCGGTCGATGCGATGTCGAGCAGGCGCCGGACGTAGACGCCCATAGGATAGATGCGCAGCGCCTTGTCCCGCTGGGCCTGCCTGACGTCGACCTCGCAGACCTTGAAGCCTTGCCGGTCCGCCAGCATCGGCAAGAAACGATGGAGGTCGCCGTAGATCGCGACCTCTTCCGCGACGCGCCGCCGCAGAGCGCGAACCCCGCATCCGAGGTCGAGGAAGCCGAATCCCGTCGCCAGCTTGACCAGGCGGTGGAAGATCGAGGATTGGATCCGGTTCAGCTTCGGATCCTGCCGCGGCGATCGGCGGGCGATGGCGACGTCGCAGTGGTCGAGGGCCGCGAGGACCTTCGGGATTTCCGAGGCTTCGACCTGTGCGTAAGCCGGCAACGTCAGAAGGACATCGGCGGAAGCTTCCTCGAAGCCCAGCGCCAGCGCCGTGGCCTCTCCGAACCACCGGCTGAGCGTGATGATGCGGACGCGCTCGCCGCTTTCCTGCAGCGACCGGAGCGCGGCCGCGACCGTCGGGTTCTCGCCGTCCAAGACATAGATGAACTCGTAGTTCCCCGTCCACGTTTCGACGGCGGTCTTGTACTGGTGGAAGAGCTCTTTCGGGTCATCGTACCGATCCGTGACGGGGACGATGATGGATAGTGCGCTGGACGTGACGCGGCTCATCCCGACCTCCCCACGGCGCCGCCGATCCACTGCGTGCGGCGCGGCGTGACGGCGGCGAAATCCTTGAGTCTGAAGTCACCCGATCGCGATCCGTATTCACCGATCAGGCCAAGTGAGAACAGGGCGATGCCGAGCGTTCCGAACAGCACCGACAACCCGCCGATGACGACAAAGTGCGGCTCGGCCACCAGCCATTCCTCCACGAGCAGAGAGAGCAGGAGGCACAGGCTGGTAAGGCCGGCCAGCAACCCGGCGGTGCCGAAGAAGTAAATCGGTCGCTCGGCCACGGTGAGGATCGTCTTGATCGCGATGAGATCCAGAAGAACCTTGTAGATCCGGGAGAGGCCGTATTTCGATTTCCCGAACTTTCGGGCGTGGTGCCGGACCTTGATCTCGGCGATGCGCGCACCCGTGATCGAAGACATCGCCGGGATGAAGCGATGCATCTCGGAATAGAGCGGGACCTGCTTGATGACCGACGCCCGATACGCCTTGAGAGAGCAGCCGTTGTCCCGGATCGGTACGCCGGTGACCTTGCCGATCAGCCAGTTGGCGATCCGAGACGGGATCTTCCGCCGGATAAGCGCGTCCTGCCGGCGCTGGCGCCAGCCGACGACGATGTCGTAGCCCTCGGCGATCTTCTCGAGGAAATTGGGGATGTCCGCGGGGTCGTTCTGAAGGTCGCCGTCCATCGTGATCAGGATCTCGCCCTCGGCGTGATCGATCCCGGCCGCCATGGCCGGGGTCTGGCCATAGTTCCGCCGCAGCTTGATGACCCGTACCCGGCTGTCCTTGCGCGCGATCGCCTCGAGCCGTGCAAAGGATTGGTCGACGCTACCGTCATCGACGAAGAGGATTTCGTATCGAAGGTTCAGCGGGTCGACCGCACGCACGATTGCGGCGTAGAGCAATCCGCAATTGTCCTCCTCGTTGTAGACGGGAATGATCAAGGATAGGTCGATCGGCATTCACCCGGTCCTGCGAAGCTTGCGCCGCGACCCGGCTCCCGCTGGAACGGGCAGCATGTCGCCAGGCGCGAATCCAGAGAAAACCGCGGATCTGGAGGCAGCCAGTGCCGGCGGATAGCCGCCCCGGTGACGAACCCTTTGCGGCCGGGAGGCGTTATTCGGCATACGGCTCCGGGCCGAATGGCACGAAGGCGGTGGGAACTTGGGGCAGAAGCGAGGGGATCATGAACGACACGAGCCTCGTGGCGGTGACCGGGGCGACCGGATTCTTGGGCAGTCATCTCACGGAGCGGCTCGTCCGCGACGGCCATCGGGTTCGTATCCTGGCGCGCGATCCGGCCAAGGCCGAGGCGCTTCGCGGGACCGTGTCCGGTGGAATCGTCCTCGGCGACATCACCGATCCGTCGGCGCTTGCGGCTCTGGTAGAGGGCGCGGACACGGTCTTTCATCTCGTCTCGAACTTCCGAACCGCATCCGGACCGCCGTCGAGCTACAGGGCGGTGAATCTGCAGGGAACGGTGACCGCGCTGGATGCGGCGCGGGCGGCCGGCGTGCGCCGGTTCGTGCACTGCTCGACCATCGGGGTGCACGGTCACGTCCGGGCGACGCCGGGCGATGAACGGTCGCCCTACGCCCCAGGGGACCTCTATCAGGAAACCAAGATGCAGGCGGAGCAGGCCTGCTTTGCCGAGGCGCGGCGCGGCGGGATGGAGATCGTCATCGTCCGTCCCTGCTCGATCTACGGTCCCGGCGACCTGCGCATGCTGAAAATGTTCAAGATGCTCCGCAACGGGCGGTTCTTCCTTCTGGGCCCCTGCCGCGAGAACTTTCACGCCGTCTACATCGACGACCTCGTCGAGGGATTCCTGCTGGCAATGCGGACGCCGGACATCTCCGGCGAGGCCTTCATCATCGGCGGACCCGAGTATCTGCCTCTGCGCGAGTATCTGGCTACCGCGGCCCGGGCGGTTGGGGCGCGGCCACCCGCCCTCCGGTTCCCTTATGCCCCCTTTTACGCGGCCGCGGCCGTTTGCGAGGCGATCTGCGTGCCGCTCGGGCTGGAACCGCCGCTGCACAGGCGCCGGGTCCGGTTCTTCCGGAACAACCGGGCGTTCTCCATCGAGAAGGCTCGCGCGGTTCTGGGCTACGCGCCGGCGGTCGATCTCGAGGAGGGCATGAAACGCACGGTTTTGTGGTACCGGGAGAATGGCTACCTCCCCTAATCTGATCCGGTGGCGCGCCGGACGGGGGTTCTGCCGGATCGGGCGCGCCGATCGGCGGTTACCCGCGCGGAAATCCCCGTCGTGTCCAGGACCGCGTCGTCGTCGATCAGAACGCCGTCGCCGATGGAGATCTTGTGCGGATGCCGAAGCGTCACACCCCGCCCGATCACGACGTTCCGCCCCATGTGCCGGAACGGACCGCGATAAAGGAGCCTCGCGACCTGTCTGTTGGGCGTCCCGTGTACTTTCGAATTCAGCGTTGGATGAGTCATCTGCTGGTGCTTCTTCTGCTTGAAGCAGCAGAACAACCGCTCCGCACCAAAGCGTTGGACGGTGAAACGAGAAGTTGGCGTTACAAGCCTCTGCAGCCATCTCAATGCGCCAGTAATCGTCCGGTGTAGAACGCCCTTCGGAGCGGTCAGTTCCCGACGGGCTGGTGTAAGAAATGACCGCGGCACGAGGGCGGGTTACCCGTCCTGGTCCGTGGCGGCCTCCGGTGCATTCCGATCGGTCCTAGCGGCGTTGAAAGACGACCCTTCCCGGATCGCCTTGAACGATCGCATTGTCCGGGATGCGAGAAGAGACCACGGCGTTGGGCGCCACGATGACTCCGCTCCCG
This sequence comes from uncultured Rhodospirillaceae bacterium, assembly GCA_964551315.1. Classification (GTDB taxonomy): domain Bacteria; phylum Pseudomonadota; class Alphaproteobacteria; order Dongiales; family Dongiaceae; genus Virgifigura. Next base: position 98,655 of record CAZKCM010000003.1, read on the forward strand.
ATCTCCGCTCCGTCGAGGATGCAGGCACCTGCACCGATCAGAACGTTCCGGCCGATTCGAATGCCCTTATGCGACACCTTGCCCTGTTCCCGGAAGGTCATGTCCAACCGGTCGTAGCGGTAGGTGTTGCCGACGATCGAGACGTTCGGGCCGATCAGAGAGTCGTCGCCGATCTCGATTCCATGGACGTGCGAGGCGATGAAGCAGCCGGTTGCGATGTCGACGCGGGCGCCGATCAACAACGGGCCGTCCGTCGCCTTGATCTTGGTGAAGGAGCCGACGGCGCTCTTGCGGCCGAGGCGGAGCTGGCGGCTGATTTCGACCTCGGCGCGAGGGCTCACCAGTGCGCCGTAACGCAGAAGATAGTACAAGGTAGCGACGAATCGCGGGACGGCGAACCTCCGCAGTACCGCGGACCAGCCCACGGCGAATCACCGGTACCGGTTGATGACGCTGCGGATCTGCTCGAACGTCACCATCTCGCTGACCTCCTGCATCGTCATCTTGATGCCGAATGCCTCTTCCAGGGCGGAAACCAGACGAAGGTGATTGAGCGAGTCCCAGAGCGGTGCGTCGTCCCGGCCGAACGCCGTTGTGATGACCTCTGGGTCGACGTCCAGCATTTCCGCCATGATCTGCCGAATTTGCGTTTCGGTCTGAGTCGCGTCCATTGTCACTCCACCATCTCGACCCATGCGCAGGGCATCGGCGTCGCGTCCTCGCGCCGCAGGACGTAGGTCCGGCCGGCGTCCCTCTCGCCGGTTCGCCGAAAGCCTTGGTCATCGAAGAATGTCGCGGCGGGCATGTTCTTGCTTGTCGGGACGAACTGCGCCGTCAGCTCGGTGCAATCGGGCGCTTCGAGAAGCGTCGCCTTGATCCGGTTCATGATCGCGGTTTCGATCCCGCGCCCCATGGCGCGGCAGCTCATCAGGAAGCTGTCGATCTCGAGCCGCCCGTCCGCCCTTCGCAGCAGATAGGCGGCGATGGTTCCGAGTTCCCCGAACCGGTCCGCCGCCCAGACGACGTCGAGCTCGCAAGAGGGGTTCGCGAGAAAGGCCTCCAGCTCGCCGGGCGAATAGCGTCGGGTCGTCACGTTGAACTGGTTCGTCTTGCTGAAGAGCTGATGGAGGCGCGGCAGATCGGCCGGCGTTGCCGGTCGGATCCGCAGCTTTGTCTGGAGGCCGGCAAGATAGTCGTTCAGGTTGCCGGCCTGTCTCTCCAGCGCCCGGCGTGCGCGCATCTGCCGGTACTGCTCGCCCTTCTCGGTATCCTCTCGCAGGATCCAGGGCTTCTCAAACGCGGTGAGGCGGTCGAGGGTCTCGACGAACCGGGCCGGGTCGGGCGGAAGCTGAACGGTCTCGACCTCAGGCAGGAACTCGTTGACGAGCGCGACTTCCGCCGGGTTGTCGTCGACGAACACCAGGCTGTCCGTGCCGATGTTGAGCTCCTTGGCGATGGCGGCCAGTCCGACATGCTTTGGCTCCCAGCCGATGGCCGTTACGGCGAAATCCTCAGGCCGCAGCGGCATTTCGGGCCGCAGGCGGAACACCTCTTCGACGTCCGCGGGGTTGTTCTTGCTGCACAGCGCAAGCAGAATGCCGCGCTCCTTGATGGCGCGAATCCGGTGCTGGAATGCAAGATAGGCCTCGCCTTCGGGGTCGCCCGGGCCGATCCTCACGCCGCCCGGACCGTCCTCGCCGACCACGCCGCCCCAGAGCGTGTTGTCGAGGTCCAACACCAGGCATTTCTTCGTAAGCCCGCGGATCGCCTTGACGTGGCGCAGGATCTCGTCGGCCAAGACCGGGAGGAAGTCCTCCGACCATTCCATCTTGGCGAGATGGTACATCCGGAGGTCGGTGACGCGATCCTTGCCGAAGAGGCCGGCCAGCCGGTCGAGGTCGAGGACATGGACGCGCGTCTCGGCCTTGAAACGGCGCAGCAAGGCGAGATTGAGGTCGAGCAGGAACTCCGTCTCGCCGTACTCCGCCTTCAGGTCGGCGGTCCCTGCTGCCGGACGGGCCGGCGTCACGAAGTTCGTGATCAGGATCGTGGCGTCCAGTTTCCGCAGCGCGTGCGCCGTCCATTCTTCGATATGGGCGAGCACGTCGTCGCGAAGCGCCACCCGCGCTTCCACGGAGAGGGAGCCAAACGCCGCGACGGCCTGCGGTCGGAGCTGTCGAAGCGAAAGCGACAGCAGAACAATGTCCGGCGTGAAGGCGCGCAAGGGTGCGCCGTCCGCCAATATCTCCTGAAAGTACTGGTTGAACGGGCCCACATATGCGGCGGCGGGCAAGCCCTCGCGGGCGCAGCGGACGTTCACATAGGCCGGCAGGAGATCGACCGTGAAGTTGCTGAGATAGGCAATCTTCACGGTCGAGCCGCTTATCACGCGCCGCAGCGCGCGGTCGCAGGCTGCGTAATTCCCGCTGCTCAGCCGAGCGAGATCGCAGTCGAGCAGGGCGCGATGGGCCTGCGAGAAATCGGCCGCTTCCGCGACCTTTCTCAAGGCTTCCTGCATCCGTGAGGATCCCCTACCTTGGATCCGGCCGCCGCCACCCCTATGCCATATACGCCCGAAAGGCCGCGCGTGTTCCACAATCACTGATTGCGGGTCTGCGTCGGCGGGTGTCCGTCACGGCGCGCCGAGCGGTGCTCCGGTTCCAAGGGCCGCGTAGGCCGCCATCAGCCGGCGCTCGAACTCGGCGTGGCTGTAGCGCTCCCGCGCCAGGGCGGCGGCGGCCCGGCCGAGCCTCGCGCGGAGATCCGGATCGCGCGCAAGGCGCTTCAGCCCCTCCGCCAGCGCCGGCGGCTTCGGCTCGGCGAGCAGGGCGCAGGAGTCATCGAGGACCTGTGTGTGCGACCCGATATTGGATGCCAGGATCGCGCGGCCGGCGAGCAGGTAGGCGTAGATCTTCATGGGCGTGTTCTGGCCCTTGAGGCGCGGCGAAAGGAGGATGTCGGCCTGGGTCAGGTAGTGCGGCAGCAGCGCGAGTGGCCGTGGCCCGATGAAGTGCGCCCGGTCAGCTACGCCCAGTCGGTGCGCCAGCGCGCGGTGGCTCTCGATCTCCGCGCCGTTGCCGCCGATGACCACGAGGTCGATCCTCTCGTCCGGGCCGAGCATCGCGAACCCCTCGAGCATCGGCCCCATGCCTTGATAGCGCTCGAGATTGCCGACATAGAGTGCCATCAGCCCCCGCAGGCCGAGGCTCCGGCGAAGATCCTCGGCGCGGTGGGCGGCTTCGGGCTCCGGCTCAAAGGCGATATCGTGCAGGATGTGAACCGGCTTCCCGGGGGCGTGTTGCGCGGCTTTGTCGGCGAGCGCCTGGCAGACCGGGAGAACGAGGCTCGATCGCCGAACGGCGAGACGCTCGAAACCGTCCAGCACGGGCCGGAAGAGGCGCATCTGCGGCCATCGCTCCATCAACTGGTCGGCCATCGATGAATCCATGTCGTAGACGAGGCGTTTCCGCGCGACGAGATTGGCGAGCAGGGCCGGAAAGATCGCCTCTTCGACGGCGTGGATGACGTCGTAGCGCTTGGCCGCCAGGCAAGCCGGTATCCGGGCGCTCAGATACAGGTCGCAAACGAGCTTCTTCCAGGACGGGCCGATCGGCACGTTGGAAACCAGGGGCGGCTTGGGGATGCGAAGGATACGCAACCCCTGCATCTTCACGTCCTCGCCCTCGTGATAGGTCAACAGGTCGACGCGATGCCCGGCCTTGCACAGCGTCGCGAGGGCAAACCGTATGGCGATCGGCGTTCCCCGCTCCTGATAGAACGGTTGCGGCGCGATGAAGAGGATGTCCATCTAGCGCAACCGGATACGAATCTGGTTTCGCAGGAAGCGCAACGGCCGTTCGAGTTCGCCATAGGCGAAGACCGGCTGGCCGGGCTCGTCGAGACGGCGCAACAGGTCGGCCGCGGGCCGCTCTCCGGACAGGGCGCCGGACAGGCCGAATCCAAACCGCCCGACTCGTGCCGCTTCCGAGGCGAGCGGGAGCGGGTCCGACCCGGGCAGCACCTTCAATCCGCGGCGTTCCGCAATCCGGAACGGCCGCGGCCGCGGCCAGAAGACCGGCCGGCCGGAATTGTCTCCGAGATGCGGTCGTGTCGCTGCCCCTTCGCTCCCGCCGACAGCACGCTTTACCAGCCGGCCGCGTCGGCCGAGCCATTTTCCGACGCCCCAGGGCAGGACGGGGAGGGCGCCGACCGCCCGGATCCGCCGGATCGTCTCTTCGACCGGCCGGCCATCGTCGAAGCGCCGATCGGTGCCGATCGCCAGGACTTCGAGCCCTTCGCGCGTGACGATCTGCCGGCCTGCAACGAGTAGCAGCCGAACGCTGCCCCTGCATGCAAGAAGCGAGATGTCCTCCGAGGTCCGGACGAGATGCCAGCCCGGCGACGCGTTCCTCGCCGTTGCCGCGTCGGCCGGGGCCGCCGACCGGAACAAGTCCTCGAAGGCGTGTTCGCGGCCGGTTTCCGTCAGCAGAAGGGCGCCCGAAAAGTCGTCGTTTCGTCCGCGGCTTGCCGCGACCGCGGCGAAGTTCGAAAACGCCGCGTCGAACAGCCGCGGCAGGTCGAAGCAGGCATAGAGATGCACGTGTCCGTCGGCGAGAATGAGGGGATCGTCGGTGTCCATGCTCAAACGACGCGATCGCGGCACAGAGTTCTGCCGTGCTCGGTCAGGGAGCGATAGAGGTGATAGACATGGGCGACATCCGTCGGTGAGGCGACCGGCCAATCGAGGCGCCGAAGCACCAAATCCTCGAAATGAACGACGGACTCCGCCCGAATGATCCCTTCGATATAGGCGGCCGCAGCGTCCGGCCGTTCGCTGACCAGCCGGGCGAAGTCGGCCGGCGAGCGACGCGGCCGCATCGCCGGCGGTCCCTCGTCCCGATAGGGCGGGAGCGAACGTCCTTGTCGGCGGCAGATCATCCGAAGCAGTCGCTCCGCGGTGAGGCGCGCCGTCGTGAACTTGATTCCCGACAGGCTGAAAAGTCCGGCGGGGCCGCCATGCGCCGCATGATCCCAGAGGATATCGCGCGTCGCCAGGGCCTCGGAGCCGTCCCGAATCCCCGGCAGGAGCCCGGCGAAGACGCGGGCTACATCGTCCCGGCGGAGCCGCAGGGCCGGTGCGGCGCGGTTGATCGCGGTGAGAAGGCGGGTGATCTGACCTTCGCTTGGCTGCGGTCGCCGGGGATCGCCGGAGGGTAGATCGTTCCAGGGCGCGTATTCCGTGCCGACGAGAAGGCCGTCCTGCCACGGTCGCAGGAAGTAGCTGCGTCCGCCGCTGGGGGGCGTCAGGGCGACTGTGGCCGTCATCGGCCTCCGGCAGGCCAGAAACAGGTTGAACGCCAGGACCGGCCGGAACAGGGCCGGGATGTCGCGATCGAACCGCGCGGCCAACCGGCGCGCCGCCGGGCCGGCGCAGTTCACGACGACCGGTGCCTCGAAGGCGAGCCGGTCGCCGGTGAGCCGGTCGATCGCGACGAGGCCCGAAACGCGTCCCCCGGAAACGAGCAGGTCCACGACCTCCATCTGGTTGAGGGCTCGGCCGCCGCACCGCGTGGCCCATAGGAGGAGTTCCATCAGCAGGCGCTGCGGGCTTGCCATCGCGCCGTCGTACCACAGGGCGCCGCCGCGCAGGCCATCGCGTTCCACCGCGGGGAAGTGCTCCGCCGTTGCCGCCGGGTCGAGCAATCGCCCGGCCGGAAGGTGGCGGTCGTCAGGCACGCCCCGATTCCGGTCTCGGGCCAGCCAACGGTCGAGCAGGAAGGCGGCCCGGAACGCCTCCGGCCGTCTCAGCCCTTCCCCGTAGAGCGGCATGAGGCAGGGCAGGGGATCGACCAGGGGCGGGAAGTGGCGGAACCACCACCGCCGCTCGCCGACGGAATCGCGGAAGCGCTTGAGGTCGAGCCGTTGCAGGTAGCGCAACCCGCCGTGGAGGATTCCCAGGCTGTTCGCGCTGGTGCCTTCCCCGAAATCCCCCCGTTCGAGCAGCAACGGTCGCAGGCCGCGGCGGGCCGCTTCGAGGGCCAGGGCGGCGCCATGAATGCCGCCGCCGATAACGGCGAGATCGTAGCGCGCGCCGGCGGCCGCGGCGGGCTCCCGAGCGATCATTTCCGCCATCGCCATATGGAAGACGGTCGGTATGATGCCAATCGGGAGCGGGCGTGACAATGGAACCTCACGCCCCGTCGGCTCGTTGACCCCGGCGAACGGAATATCTCATAGCGATGTCCTCACGGCCAATTCGCGTTCTTCACGTCTGCGACAAGTTCAGCCTGGACGGCTCGAGCATCCACGGCGTTTCCCGCCTCTTCTCCTGGTGGTTCCCCAGGTATGACAAGTCGCGCTTCGACGTGCGGCTCGTCGGGTTGCGGAAGCGCGATGCGGCGGGCGCGCTCCTCGAACAGGGCGGCATCGACGTGATTCACCTCGGCAAGGGCAAGTTCGATCCGTCGACGCTCGGCGCGCTGCGGCGCGTGATCCGGGCCTTCGACGCCGACATCCTGCACCTGCACGGCTATGGTGCCGCGACCTTCGGCCGGATCGCGGCGCGCCTTCACAACCGCCCGGCCATCGTGCACGAGCATTTCGTCGATCCGGCCATGCCCGCTTATCAGGGCTATGCGGAGGCGGCCCTGGCGCCGCTCACGAGCTACGCGATCGCCGTGGCCGAATCGGTCAAGAAGTTCTGCATCGAAAAGCGCCGCATGCCGCCAGATCGGATCGGCGTCATCTACAACGGGATCCCGCTCGAGGAATTCCGCCCCGCGGCGCCCGAGCGGGTGCGGGCGCTGAGGGAGGAACTCGGCATCCGTGAGGGCGAAGCGGTCGTCGGGGCGGTGGGGCGGCTGCATCGGCAGAAGGGCTTCGTCTACCTCATCCAGGCGATGGCCCGGGTGCGGGCCGAACATCCCCGGACGCGTCTCGTCATCGTTGGCGACGGAGCGTTGCGCGATGAACTCGAGCGGGCGGCGGTCGACGCCGGCGTGCGCGAGGCGGTCGTCTTTGCCGGATTCCGCCCGAAGGTCGCGGAGATGCTTTCGGTCTTCGACATCATGGCCATCCCTTCGCTCTACGAGGGCGTGCCTCTGACGGTCTTCGAGGCGCTGGCGCAGGCGAAGGCGATCGTCTCGACCGGTGTCGACGGGTTGGGTGAGGTGCTGAAGGACGGCGAAACCGCGCTTCTGGTACCGCCCGCCGATTCGGAGGCCCTGGCGGCGGGAATCGGCCGGCTTCTCGCGGATCCCGACCGGGCGGCGGCGCTTCGGCGGCGCTGCGAGGTCGAAAGAACCCGGTTCGAGGTGCAATCGGCCGTCGACCAGATGCAATCGCTTTACGAACGGTTGGCGGCAAACCCGCGCGGGGCGCCGATCTGATCGCGCGATACCGGCGCAGTTGACCGGAATCGGCCAGTCTGGACGGCGAGGGGGCGATGGAGCAAGTGATCAAGGCGCTACGCCCGGCCAAGGCGGTCGCTCGCCGTTTCCAACGCGGCCTTCGAACCCTGACCGCGGACCGGCGCGCCGACCCGAAATTTCTGATCATCGGCGCCCAGAAGGCGGGCACCACCTTTCTTCACAGCCTGCTCGTTCAGCACCCGAGTGTGATCGCGCCGATGCAGAAGGAGGTTCATTACTTCGACCTCAATTTCGAAAGGCCGCTGCAGTGGTACAAGGCGCATTTCCCGGCGCAATCCGAAATCACCCGCCGGGAAGACAGGCTTGGTGCTCGCGTCGTCACAGGGGAATCGACACCGTATTACATTTTTCATCCGATGGTGGCGGAGCGGGTCCATTCGGTATACCCGCGCATCAGGTTGATCGTCGTTCTGCGGGATCCGGTCTCGCGCGCCATTTCCCATTATGCCCATTCCGTGAGGTACGGTTATGAGCGCCTTCCCATCGTAGAGGCCTTTGAGCGAGAGGCCGAACGGCTTGCGGGCGAGGAGGACAGGCTGAGGCGGATCCCCGGCTATCGCAGCTTCGGCCATCAGCACCATTCCTATCTGTCGCGCGGGCTCTACATGGACCAGCTGGAACGCTGGACGAGGTTCTTCCCGCCGGACCGGTTCCTGCTGCTCCACAGCGCGGAGCTGTTCTCGCGGACCGAAGAGGCGCTGGACCGGGTCTGCGACTTCCTGGGGCTGCCCCGCCACCGCTTCCCGAGCGAGGGGAACCGTAACGCCGGCTGGAAACCGGAGGTTCCGGCAGAGCTCCGGGGGCGGCTCGAGGCCTGGTTCGACGAGCCCAACCGACGCCTCCTGGCGCGGACGGGGATCCGGTTCTAGGGGGCAGTTCCCGCCTTCGAAATCTTGGCTTCTCGCGCTTGCCGCGGTCGGTTCCTTCCCTCGTGGCAGGGATCGCGAAGCGACTTGCGGCAATGGCTTGCTTTCGCGACGCGAGAGTGCTCCAATCGCCGCGGGAGACGCTTCAGGAAAGAGATCCTTCCGCTTCGACGCCAGTCCGAGTCGGGCGCGACCGCGGTAGAGCCAAGAAGAATCTGGCAAGACAACTAGAAAATCGGGTCTGGGAGGAATGGCCGAGGACTATGTCATCGAGACTCGGGGGCTGACCAAGTCGTTCAAGGGCTTTACCGCGGTGCGCGGCGTCAATCTTCGGGTTCGGCGCGGCACGATCCACGCGCTCATCGGCCCCAACGGGGCCGGAAAGACCACCTGCTTCAACCTGATCACAAAGTTTCTTGCGCCGACGCAGGGGCGGATTATCTTTCGCGGGCGCGACATCACCGCCCTCAAGCCGGCGGCCGTTGCCCAGCTGGGGATGGTCCGCAGCTTCCAGATCTCGGCAACGTTCCCGCACCTCTCGGTGTTGGAGAACGTGCGGGTCGCGCTGCAGCGCAAGCTCGGTAACTCGTTTCATTTCTGGCGCTCGGAGCGCGACCTCGACCGGTTGAACGACCGGGCGGCCGCGCTGCTCGACGCCGTCGGGATCGGAGCGTTCGCCGCTCTGCCCGCGGCCGAACTCCCCTACGGCCGCAAGCGGGCGCTCGAAATCGCTACGACGCTGGCGCTCGAGCCGGAAGTGATGCTTCTGGACGAGCCGATGGCCGGCATGGGACGCGAAGACATCCAACGGGTCAGCGACCTGATCCGCCGCGTTGCGGCGAATCGCACGATTCTCATGGTGGAGCACAATCTCAGCGTCGTTGCGGACCTGTCGGACACGATCACGGTCCTGCAGCGCGGCGAGATCCTTGCCGAAGGTCCCTATGAACGCATCACGCGGGACCCCGCCGTCATCGAAGCCTACATGGGCACCGGACATGTCTGATCGGACCGGTGATCCGCTCCTCGCGGTTTCGGACCTGCACGCCTATTACGGCGAGTCGCACGTCCTGCACGGCATGGAGTTCGTCGTGAACCGGGGCGAGGTGGTGACGCTGCTCGGCCGCAACGGCGCCGGAAAGACGACGACGCTTCGCTCGATCATGGGGATTCTCGGTTCCCGCCGCGGCTCGATCCGCGTGCGCGGACTCGAGACGATCCAGCTGCGGGCGGACCGCATCGCCCGGCTCGGTGTCGCCTACTGTCCGGAGGAACGCGGTATCTTCGCGTCGCTCAACGTGGCTGAGAACCTGTCGCTGCCGCCGGTAATCGGCAAGGGCGGCTTGGCCACGGCGGAGCTCTATGACCTGTTCCCGGCGCTCCGGGAGCGGCGGTGGAGCCCGGGGACACGGCTGTCGGGAGGCGAGCAGCAGATGCTGGCGATCGCCCGCATCCTGCGGACAGGGGCCGAGCTGCTGCTGCTCGACGAGCCGACCGAAGGACTGGCGCCGGTCATCGTCGAGCAGATCGGCGCCGTCATACGGACGCTGAAGGACAGGGGCTTCACGATCCTGCTCGTCGAGCAGAACTTCAATTTCGCGGCCGCCATCGCCGATCGCCACTGCATCGTCGAGCACGGCCGCGTGGTGGACCTCGTTCCACGGGCCGAGGTCGAGGCCAGCAAGGAAAAGCTGAAGGCATATCTTGGCGTGTGAGCGAAGCGCGCTTCGCGGCACGAGAACGAAAGGAGGAGACGTATGAGGCGTGGATGGACCTTTCTGGCGGGGGCGACGGCGACGATGCTGCTCGCCGCCGGAGTGCAGGCGCAGGTGTCGGATGACGTGGTCAAGCTGGGCGTGCTGAACGACCAGTCCGGCGTTTACGCCGACCTGGCCGGCCACGGTTCCGTCGAGGCCGCACGGATGGCGGTCGAGGATTTCGGGGGCACCGTTCTGGGCAAGTCCATCGAGGTGATCTCGGCGGACCATCAGAACAAGCCCGATGTCGGCGCCAACATCGTTAACCAGTGGATCGACGTCGATCAGGTCGATGCGGTCGTCGACGTGCCGACCTCCTCGGTCGCGCTGGCGGTCCAGGAGATCACGCGCCAGAAGAACAGGGTGCACCTGAACTCCACGGGCGGGACATCCGACCTCACCGGCAAGGCCTGCTCCCCGACCACCGCTCACTGGACCTACGACACCTTCGCCCTGGCCAACGGCACGGGCCGGGCGGTGGTGCAGGACGGCGGCGAAAGCTGGTTCTTTCTCACCGCCGACTATGCCTTCGGCCATGCACTCGAACGCGACACCGCCGCCGCGGTCGAGGCGGCGGGCGGACAGGTCCTTGGCACGGTCCGGCACCCGTTCCCGAACAACGACTTCTCCTCCTTCCTCCTGCAGGCGCAGGCCTCCGGCTCCAACGTCATCGGTCTCGCCAATGCCGGCGGCGACACCATCAACGCGATCAAGCAGGCGCGTGAGTTCGGCATCACCCAGGCCGGCCAGCGGCTTGCCGGGCTGTTGATCTTCCTCAGCGACATCCACAGCCTGGGGCTCGAGACGGCCCAGGGGCTGGTGCTGACGACCGGCTTCTACTGGGACCTGGACGACGAGACCCGCGCCTGGTCGAAGCGCTTCGCCGAGCGCAACAACGGCCGGATGCCGACCATGGTCCAGGCCGGAGTCTATTCGGCGGTCCTGCATTATCTGAGGGCGATCGAGGCTGCCGGAACCGACGAGGCGAAGGCCGTCATGGCCAAGATGAAGGAACTGCCGATCGACGATTTCTTCGCGAAGAACGGCAAGCTTCGTCAGGATGGCCGCATGGTCCACGACATGTACCTCGTCCAGGTCAAGACGCCGGAGGAGTCCAAGGGGCCGTGGGACTACTACAAGATCCTGCGGACGATCCCGGGCGACGAGGCGTTCCGTCCTCTGCAGGACGGCAACTGCCCGCTCGTGCAGTGATCGGCTGAGCCCGCTGCGATAGACGAGGGGAGCGATCGGTGGTCGAAATCCTGGGCGTGCCCATCCAGGCGCTCTTCGGACAGCTCCTTCTCGGGCTGATCAACGGCAGCTTCTACGCCGTGCTCAGCCTGGGGCTGGCGCTGATCTTCGGGTTGCTCAACATCATCAACTTCGCCCATGGGGCGCAGTACATGATGGGGGCCTTCGTCGCCTGGCTGTCGCTCCGGTATCTGGGGCTCGGCTATTGGTACGCGCTCGTGATCGCTCCCCTCGTCGTGGGCCTCTTCGGCATCCTGATCGAGCGCCTCCTGCTCAAGCACCTGTACCATCTGGACCACCTGTACGGTCTCCTTCTGACCTTCGGCCTCGCCCTCATCTTCGAGGGCATCTTCCGCGAGATTTACGGCATCTCGGGGCAGCCTTATGCGGTGCCGGCCGAGCTGGCCGGCGGCTACAATCTGGGCTTCATGTTCCTGCCGCTCTACCGCGGCTGGGTCGTGGTCGCCGCGTTCGCGGCCTGCCTCGGCACCTGGCTCCTTATCGAGAAGACGAAGCTCGGCTCCTATCTGCGGGCGGCGACCGAGAACCCGAAGCTCGTCCAGGCGTTCGGCATCAACGTGCCGCTTCTCGTCACGCTGACCTACGGTTTCGGCGCGGCGCTCGCCGCCTTCGCCGGGGTTCTGGCGGCGCCCATCTACTCGGTCAATCCGCTCATGGGGTCGAACCTGATCATCGTCGTCTTCGCCGTCGTGGTGATCGGCGGGATGGGGTCGATTCTGGGGGCGGTGGTGACCGGCTTCGGCCTCGGCCTCATCGAGGGCTTGACGAAGGTCTTCTATCCCGAGGCATCGAATACCGTCATCTTCGTCATCATGGCGATCGTCCTGCTGCTCAAGCCGGCGGGTCTGTTCGGAAGGACCGCGTAACGATGGCGGTGCCGCGCTATCTGCTGATCGGCCTGCTGGTCGTCCTGGCCCTGGTTGCGCCGTTCTTCATCTATTCCGTGTTCCTGATGAAGGTGCTGTGCTTCGCGCTGTTTGCCTGCGCCTTCAACCTCCTGCTCGGCTATGTCGGGCTGCTGTCCTTCGGCCACGCCGCGTTCTTCGGCTTCGCCGCCTACGTGACGGGCCACGCGGTGAAGGTCTGGGCGCTGGCGCCGGAGCTCGGCATCCTTGCCGGCGTCGCCGTGGCCGCGGGGCTCGGCTTCCTGTTCGGCGGGCTGGCCATACGCCGGCAGGGGATCTATTTCGCGATGATCACGCTGGCCCTCGCGCAGATGATCTACTTCCTGTCGCTGCAGGCCCCCTTCACCGGCGGGGAGGACGGCATCCAGGCGATCCCCCGGGGCCGGCTCTTCGGCGTGATCGACCTCCGCGACAATTTCAGCATGTACTACTTCGTCCTGCTGGTGTTCGTGCTGGGCTTCCTGCTGATCTACCGGACCATTCACTCGCCCTTCGGCCAGGTCCTGAAGGCGATCCGCGAGAACGAGGCGCGGGCGATCTCGCTCGGCTACGAGGTCGACCGCTACAAGCTGACCGCCTTCGTGCTGTCGGCGGCGCTGTCCGGCCTTGCCGGGTCGGTCAAGGCCCTGGTCTTCCAGCTGGCATCGCTGACCGACGTGCACTGGCACATGTCGGGCGAGGTCGTGCTGATGACCCTGATCGGCGGCGTCGGAACGGTGGTCGGGCCGGTGGTCGGGGCCGCCTTGGTGGTGTCGATCCAGAACTACCTGGCGCAGGTCGGGGCCTGGGTCACGATCATCCAGGGCGTGATCTTCGTGGTCTGTGTCATGCTGTTCCGCCGCGGCATCGTCGGCGAGATCGGGGCCTATGCGGCAAGGCGCCGCGCCCGCCGGGAGGAATCGCTCAAGGCCACGGGGCAGGCGAAGGAATCGCCGCTGTAGAGGCGGGGCACCGCCGCGCTCAGGACAGGCCTTCCAGGGCGCTGCGGAGCGCCTCGCGGGCCCGCGACAGCCGGGAGCGAACTGTGCCGACGGGCACGTCCAGGACGGCGGCCGCCTCCTCGTACTGAAGACCCTCGATCCCGATCAGCAGGATGACCTGGCGATGGTCATCCGAAAGTTGGTTGAAGGCGCGGTCGAGATCCCGCAGCCGGAGGCGTTCGTCCTGGCTCGCGACGGTTTCGAGGGACGGGTTGCTCTCCGACATGTCCGAGGCAAGCGGCATTCGCGTGGCGCGGCGAACCTCGTTCACATAGACGTTGTGGAGGATCGTGAACATCCAGGCGCGGAGGTTCGTTCCGGGTGTCCAGCTATCGAAGCGGCTGACCGCACGAAGCAGGCATTCCTGCACGAGATCGTCCGCATAGGCGGCGTTGCGCACGAGCATTCGGGCGTAGCGCCGCAGTCGGGGGATCTCCGGTTCGATCAGCGCGCCGATATCCTCGATCGGCGCCGCCGTCTTTTCCTTGGACGGCGGAGGGGCTTGCTGGGCGTGCTGCGATTGCTTGTGTCGGCTGGGACGCAAGGCCATCAATTGCTCGGCGCTAGTACTCTACGGGCGGTTATGCCGGGGAGCGCGTCTGACATCTCGATGGGCTCTATCTGTTTGCAGAGCCGTCGTTCTTGACAACATCGACTCCGCCCGTCCTCGGCCCGTTCGAAGGCGCAGCATCGGTCACTTTCAATCAACGTATCAGGGGAGCGGAGGTTCCCGCCCGCGGTTTCGCCGGCGGCTCTGATGCAACGGCGCCGGTCGGTCCGTCTCCGGAGCGTGGAACTTTCCGGCGAGCGCGACGTTGCTTTGGCAACGATTGTATCAGCGGTCGAGGTCATCGACCGGATCACTGAGAAAACCTCTAGGGAACTATTGGAGAAATAGAAATGCGGAAAGTTACGGCAAAGATAGAGCGAACAAACCCGGTTCCGATCCTTGTCATCGGCGCCTTTAGTCTGATGGCGATAATCCTGTCGGCCTGCAACACGACAGAGGGCTTGGGCGAGGATATTGAATCGGCCGGCTCCGCACTGGAGAATGAGGCCGAGGAGGCCTCGGACTAAGCACCGGGGCGACGTCCGCAACCCGGCGGGTCGCGACCGATGGTTCGGCCGGGGGCGGATGCCCGGCCATGGGGAGGACCGCCGGTCGAGAGCCCCGAACGCGGCCATGCAATGGTCGTCTTTCTGTCACCCCTCCGCTTCGTCTTCTGCTTTGTTCTTTAACGCGCGATCTTCGTCGCAGGCCCTTCGGAACTCCGCGTTCGACACGGCGTTCTGGAGGACGTGACCGTCGGCCGACCCGGCTTGCGACGTCGATAGCCATGGCTCGTCGCGGGACGGTTGGCTGAATCCGGACGACGAGACGAGGGACCATGGAGATCAGGACAACCGCGGAACTGGAGCGGGCCATACACGAATTTCAAGGCCTGGAGAAGGCGGAACCGGGCAGCCCCGAGGCCAAGCGGCGCGATGACCTCGAGGCGGCGATCGAGGCCTATTACGCCCAGAATCGCGGGACGATCGAGAAGGGGAAGCCGAGGAGGGCCGACTTTGACCGTTCGGTAAAGAGGCACCCTGGGGAAACGGAGTAGCGCCGACGGACGGATTCCGGTACGAGGCGGATCCCCAAACCTGCCTTCCGTCCTTTTCGGGTGGCTCGAAGGCATGGCCGGGGAGGGCGGGCGTGAATGCGCGGCTGCCCTATCTTCGCACCAGCGTGAGGACCGGCTTCTGGCTCGGTCCCGGCATTATGCCGGTCGGTGCGATCACGCTTTCGTTCATCATTCTGTATCTGGACAGGCGCTTCATCGGTGCGCACGCCGCGGCCGTCGGATGGCTCGTGCCGACCGGAACCGAAGGCACCCGGCCGGTGCTGGGGACCATCGCCTACATCGATCGCTGACTCCACCATAGAACCGGTCGATCGCTGTGACGTGGCCGAGCGGCTACAATCCCTGGACGAAGCGCTGAAACGCTGGGGTTCCAGATACAACGCCCGCGCGGAACGGGTACCGTCTTGAAACCCAAGCCACTTGGCGGAGGCTATGCGGGATGCCGAAGGAGTCCCATCGCTCCAACTGGAGGACGAGCAGTCCGGTGCGGCTTGCCCGCGCATTATGGTCGGCCGGCTATGCCGTCGCCATGGGGAACGACGTCCATCTGGCGGGCCACATGGCATACAACGCCCTGCTGGCGATCTTCCCCTTCCTGATCTTTCTGGGGGCGCTCGCCGGCGTGCTGGGGAACGAGGACACCGCCCAGCGCTTCGTCGAAGCGATGTTCGAGTTCATGCCGCCGGACGTCGCCGGGACGTTGTCGCCGGCGGTCACGGAAGTGCTGACGACGCGCAGCCGCAGCCTGCTGACCGTGGGAATCCTGGTGACGCTGTGGGTGGCCTCCGGCGGCATCGAAGCCCTGCGGGCCGGCCTCAACGACGCCTACAATGTGACCGAGTCCCGCCCGCTGTGGCGCCGACGACTGCAGAGTGTCGCCTTCGTGGTCCTGGGGGCGCTGGCCATTCTTCTGTTGTCCGTTCTCATCATCTTGGGTCCGATCGTTTGGGACTTCCTGACGCGCGTTCTCAAGCTTCCGCTCGAGCAGAGGATCGTCTGGGACGTTGCCCGTTACCTCTTTGCGACCGCGGTGCTCGTGCTGGCGCTGCTGGCGCTGCATCGATGGCTGCCGAACACACGGTTGCGCTGGCTGGACATTCTGCCGGGCGCCATCGCCACCACGGTCATCTGGGTGCTCGGCGGCAGCCTGTTTTCGCTCTACCTCCAACGTTTCGCCAGCTACAGCATCACCTACGGCAGTCTCGGGGGAGTCATCATCACGCTGCTCTTCTTCTATGTCAGTGCTCTGATCTTTCTCTTTGGTGCGCGGTTCAATGTTGCCTTTCGCCGCGCCTTCCGCCGGGGCGCCGAGAGGGAGAGGGATTAGGCCGGCGCGGATCACCCGCGTCATACGGGTCAGGTGGGCTGATGGGGGAAGTCCTTAAGCGGTGACAACTCGTAACGATCGCGGGACAGCGTGGGGCCGCTCTGCATGTAGAGGGTGAGGAGTTCCGTCAGCGCCTTCAAGGCGTCGAGATGGATGCGTTCGTAGCCGTGGGAGGAATCGATCCCGAAGCACAGCAACGCGGTGCGGATGTCGTTTCCGGCCTCCAGGGCCGATGCCGCGTCGGTTCGGTAGTAGCGGAAGATGTCGCGCTGATGCGGGATTTCGAAGTCCCGGCACAGCCGAAGCAGCTTGTGGGTCAGGTGATAATCGAACGGGCCGCTCGCGTCCATCATGGCGATCGTGACGCCGAACTCCTTCGAGTTCTGGCCGGGGGCCTGGGTCCCGTTGTCGATCGCGACCATCTCGGAAACGTCGCCGTGCAGCACCGCCGAGGCCCCGGACCCGACCTCTTCCGAAATGGTCAGCAACAGGTGGCAATCGATCGGAAGCTCGGCGCCCGCATCGACGACGGCCTTCGCGGCACCGAGCATGCAGGCGACGCCGGCCTTGTCATCGAGGTGGCGTGAATTGATGAATCCGCTGTCGCACAGCTCCGGCGCCGGGTCGATGGCGACGTAATCGCCGATCTGGAAGCCGATGCGCGCCAAGTCGTCCGCCGTGTGCGCCACTTCGTCCATCCGAATCTCGAGGTTCTCCCAGGCAACCGGTTGCGTGTCGATCTCCGATCCGAAGGTGTGGCCAGAGGCCTTCAGCGGCAGAATCGTGCCGCGCCGGCTGCCGTCGTCGCTGAAGATCGTCACCCTTGCGCCCTCGGCAAAGCGGGCCGACCAATGGCCGATCGGGACGACAGCGAGGCGCCCGTTCGGCTTGAGCTGCTTGACCATGGCGCCGAGGGTGTCCAGGTGAGCGACGATGGCCCGGTCGGGGCTTCTCTGCTCGCCGGCGAGGTCGGCCCGGATTGCGCCGCGCCGCGTGAGTTCGAACGGGATCCCGAGGTCGGAGAGCCGATTGCCGGCGAAATGCACGATCTCGTCGGTGTATCCGGTCGGGCTGGGGATGGCGAGCAGTTGAAGAAGGGTCTCCTTCACGTACTCCATGTCGATGGCAAGCTTTCGCACGGCGTCACTCCGTCGCCTGGGCGCTGGCCGAAGACGGCGCCATCGGTACGGTCTGCGGGAAGAGCAGGTCGATGAACCGTTCGGCGGTCGGCTGCGGTTCGTGATTGGCGAGACCCGGCCGCTCGTTCGCTTCGATGATGGCGTAGACGTCGCGATCGACCCGGGGGACGATGAAGTCGAGGCCGACGACCGGGATGTCGAGGGCGCGGGCCGCGGCCTCGGCGGCCGCGGCGAGCGCCGGATGAAGCTTCTCCGTCACGTCGTGGATGGTGCCGCCGGTGTGCAGGTTGGCGGTCTTGCGGACCGCGATGACCGTCCCCGCATTCGGGATCGAGTCCAGCTCGTACCCCGCCGACCGGACGCATCGCTTGGTCTCCTCGTCGATCGGGATCGAGCTTTCTCCGCCGGTCGCGGCGGCGCGCCGGCGACTCTGCTTCGCAATGAGATCCCGAACGGTGTCCCGGCCGTTGCCTCGGATCTGCGGCGGCTTGCGGATGGCGGCGGCCACGACCTTGTAATCGATGGCGACGATCCGCAGGTCCTGCCCCTCCACCAGGGCTTCGATGAGGACCCGGCCGCCGTGGCGACGGGCGCGCTCCACGGCAGCCTTCAGCTCCGCCGGCGTCCGGACGTCCACCGCGATGCCCGCACCCTGCTCGCCGGAGGCCGGTTTCACGACGACGCGCCCGTGGCGGGCGAGGAACGCTTCGCTTTCCTTCCGGCTCGCCGCTTCGATCTGGTCCGGGACGCGCAGCCCTGCCTGGGCCAGGACGCGCCGCGTGACCGCCTTGTCGTCGCAACGGCTCATGGCGATGGCGGTGGTGAGTTCGCTCAGGGACTCCCGGCAGACGATGGAGCGGCCGCCGAAGGTCAGGCGAAAGTACCCGGCTTCGGCGTCCAGTACGGTAACGGCAATGCCGCGCCGGCGTGCCTCCTCGACGATGATCGTCGCGTAGGGATTGAGCTCGGCATCGGGCCGCGGGCCGATGAAAAGGCGTTCGTTGAAGGCGTTCTTCGTCTTCAGGCAGAAGACCGGGACGCGCTGAAAGCCCAGCTTCTCGTAAAGCGCGATGGCCTGTACGTTGTCGTGCATGACCGACAGGTCCATGAAGTTGCGCCCACGGACCTGGTAGTGCTCGGCCAAGGTCCGTACGAGGGCCTCACCAACCCGGGGATGCGACGCCTGCGGATCGACGGCGAGGCACCACAGACTGCTGCCGTTTTCCGGGTCGCCGAAGGCCTCGGCGTGATCGACGCCCGTGACCGTGCCGATGATCTCGCCCGTCGCGTCGTCCTGTGCGACCAGGTGGGTCAGCGTTCGTGAGCGCCGGTTCTCCATGAGGAAGTCCACGTCGGCGGGGACCATGCGCCGTTGCCGGTAGATGCGGTTGACGGCCTGTGCGTCGCGCTTGGTTCGCAGCCGGCGCACGGTGAACCCGCGCGGGCGGCTGCGCGCGCTCCGGTAATGCGACATCCAGAGACGATAGGTGTGGGACGGATCGAGAAAGAGCTCCTGCGGTGCCGCCGCCAGGACGACGTGGGGATCGCGGAGATAAAGCGCGATGTCGCGCTGGTCCGGTCGCTCCTGGCGCAGGACCTGTGCGACCGCTTCCGCCGATCGGAAGGTGTGGGCGAAGATCAACCGGCCCCAGCCGCATTCCACGAGCACATCGGCGGGCAGCGGCTCTCCGCCCGGCGGTCGCGAGGCTGGTCCCCAATTGCGCAAGGACGGAGCGTTCTGGCGGTCCAATCGGTGATCTCGGCGGAGACGCGTCATGTTCATGGAAACCTGCGTTCCTCCGTTATCCGTTAGTGGAGATGGGTTTGGAACCAGAGCTCCAGCAGCGCGAGCTGCCACAGCTTCGAGCCGCGGAGCGGCGTGATGTGTCCCTCCGGGTCCTGGAGGAGCGTCTCGACGTAATCGCGATTGAAGACGCCGCGCTCGCGGGCGGCCGGATCGTCGAGGATCTCGCGCACCCGGTCCAGATAGGCGCCCTTCAGATACTTCAGCGCCGGAACCGGGAAGTACCCCTTGGGCCGGTCGATGACCGCGTGCGGAATGACGCGACGCGCGGCCTCCTTCAGGACGTGCTTCCCGCCGTTGCCGACCTTCAGCTCGGCAGGGATCCGGGCCGCCAGTTCGATCAGATCGTGGTCGAGGAACGGGACGCGCGCCTCGAGACCCCAGGCCATGGTGTGGTTGTCGACCCGCTTGACCGGATCGTCGACCAGCATCACCGTCGTGTCGAGCCGGAGTGCCTTGTCGACGGGCCGCTCAGCGCCCGGAAGAGCGAACTGCCGCTCGACGAAAGCGCGGCTGTGATCACCGTCCACGAAATCGGGATGCACGGCGCGGGCATAGTCGGCGTGGTCGCGGTCGAAGAAATGGGCGGCGTAATCCTCGACCGCGTTCTCGCTGTCCAGCAGCGGTGGGTACCAGTGATAGCCGCCGAAGACCTCGTCGGCGCCCTGGCCGCTCTGGACGACGCGGACGTGCTTCGAAACCTCCTGCGCCAGGAGGAAGAAGCCGATGTTGTCGTGACTCACCATCGGTTCGGACATCGCCGCCACGCAAGCATCGAGCTCCGGCAGCACGCGCTCGCGATCGACGAAGATCTTCCGGTGGTCGGTGGCGAAGTGGCGCGCCACCAGGTCGGAATAGGCGAACTCGTCACCGGCTTCGTCGTTGACCGCCTCGAAACCGATCGAGAACGTCATGAGAGCCGATTGCCCCGCCTCGGCAAGGAGGCCGACAATGAGGCTGGAATCGAGGCCGCCGGACAGCAGCACGCCGACCGGGACATCCGCGACGAGCCGTCGCTGCACGGCCGTTCTCAGCGCCGACAGCACGCGGTCCTGCCAATCGCCCTCGGAGAGGTTCGCTTCCTCCGGGCGGGGCGTGAAATCCACGCTCCAGTACTGCCGGAAGTGCCGGCGGCCGTCCGGCTCGAGCCGCATCACCGTGGCCGGCGGCAGCTTGCGGATCGCTTTCAGCATGGTGTGCGGGGCCGGCACGACCGCGTGGAAGGTCATATAATGGTGGAGGGCCACCGGATCGATCGTCCTGTCGACGTCGCCGGCCCGGAGCAGGGCGGGCAGGGTCGAGGCGAATCGGAAGCCGTCCGCGACCTCGGTATAGTAGAGCGGCTTGATGCCCAGCCGGTCGCGGGCGAAGGTCACGCGTCCGCTGTCGCGTTCCCAGAGCGCGAAGGCGAACATGCCGGAAAGCCGTTCGACGCAACGATCCCCCCAGGCGTGGAAGGCCTTGAGGATGACCTCGGTGTCGCCCTGCGAGAAGAAGCGGTACCCCTTCGTCGTCAGTTCGGCGCGAAGCTCGGGGTAGTTGTAGATGCAGCCGTTGAAGACGATGCCGAGGCCAAGCTCGCTGTCAACCATGGGCTGCTGTGCCTGCTCGCTGAGGTCGATGATCTTCAGGCGGCGGTGGCCGAAGGCCATCCGGCCCTGCGCGAAGAGCCCGCTTCCGTCGGGCCCTCGCGGCGCGAGACCCTCCGTCATGGCTTGCACCGTCGCGACGGAGGCGGGGCGTTCGCTGAACGTTATCTCACCGGAAATTCCACACATGAGTCTCGCTGGGGATTGTTTCGGATTCGGAGGATGCCGCCGCAAGGCGTCGATAAGGGCGAGGTGAACGCCCGGCAGGCGGCTTCGCAATCAGCGGGAGCCGGGAACTCGTCCCGTGCCGGATGTTCGGAAGGGATCTGCGCGCCGCGCAGAATCGGTGTGGGAGGTCTCGATCGCCAGCTTCATCCGGACGCGGGCACTGTCCCCGCCGGTGCCATTGGCATTCATGAATCCGTTCCTTCCCCGGAAGGTGTCAGGGTACCATAGCGGGTCTCTGGATCGCTTTCCACCCCACAGGGAGAGAACGGGACCGCACCGCGGCAGATCAGGGCAGATAGGGATCTGCGCCGGTCATTTCAACATCGGCCCCCCGAAATCCGGCTTCGTCTAACGCGCCCGCGGCGACGGCATGTCCCCGGACAGCGATTCCGTGTCGGGCAGCCCGATGTCCTCCTGCTCCTCGAATTCCAGTTTGAGAGACAGAAAGCTCAGCATGTCCTTCAGCGTGATGATCCCTGCCAGCCGTCCTTGATTCGCGACGAGAAGGCGCGAGTTCCTCGATCGGTTCATGAGCGCCATCGCCTCGACGGCATCGAGATCGGGCGACACCGTGTTCTCGGATGATGCTTTGCGCATGATTTCGCCGACGGTCGTATAAGGCCAGCGTTCGCGCGGGAGGTCCCTGACGTCGCCGCTGGTCACACAACCGAGCACTCGCTCGCCATCGACCACCGGAAACATCTTGAAGTAGTACCGATAGAAGAAGTTCTCGACGAGATCGGACACCGGAAGGGACGGTGATACCGTCACCGGAGTGCGGTTCATAAGCCGTCGGACGGGTACGCCCTCCAGCGCCTGCCGGACCACGACCTGACGATAGGACGTCCCGGCGGCCGCCCGCAGGAAAAGCCCGATCAGAAACCACCAGAAGCCGCCGATGAAGTTTCCCGCGACGACGTTGAAGATGCCGAGAAAGATGAGGACGAGGCCGAAGCCGGAGCCGATGTTCGAGGCGACGCGCGTTGCCCAGCGCATCCGTCCCTTCCATGCCCACAGCGCCGCGCGGAGCATGCGGCCGCCGTCGAGCGGGAAGGCGGGGACGAGATTGAACGCGGCCAGGACGACATTGATGATCGCGAGGTAGGCGACGACGCCCGCCGCAGGCACCGGCCAGTCGGCAGACGCGCCGACGGCGCCGATGCCGTAGAAGATCGCCGCCAGAACGAAGCTGGCGATCGGACCCGCCGCGGCCATCAGGAACTCGACCTTGGGGCTGACCGGCTCCTCCGTCATTTCCGCGACACCGCCGAAGATGAACAGGGTGATGCCCTTGATCGGCAGCCCGTATCGCCGCGCCACGAGCGAGTGCGACAGTTCGTGGAAGATGATCGAGACGAAGAGGCCCAATGCGCCGACAATGCCCATCCACCAATACGTGTTGGCTGCAAGGTCGGGATACCAGGCCGGGAACAGTCCGACCGCGAGCGTCCAAGTGACGAGGATTGCGAGGATCAGCCAGCTCGCATCGATCCGCACCTCAAAACCAAGGATCCGGAACAAGCTGACACGCTGTTCGAACATCGGCCATCTCCGTCGTTGACCCCGAAGGTCACAATAGATCAACGAACGGGGGCATGATTCGATCCAGATCAATGAATGGTCGCACCAAACGATCCGTGGACGGGATGACCAGGGGCAATGGCACAGTTGGAACTACTGTGTGCCCGCCGCTCTCTCTTTGCCGAGGCGTGCTCGGCGGCCGGCGAATCGCCTAGAGTCGCCGCCGCACGGGAAAGGGAGGTCGGTCCGGATGAGGGGCAGCGGCATTGACGACAGGACGCGGGCCAGGATTGCGGCCTTGCCGCCCTTCGCCGACCAGGCGCCGGAGAGCTGGAAGCTCGAACCGCTTGGCGGCATGACGAACCGGAACGTCAAGCTGTCGCGCGACGGCGAGAGCTATGTGGTCCGGCTGGCAGGGAGGGGGACCGAGCGATACATCGACCGCGAGCGGGAGGCCCACAACGCCGGCGTCGCCGCTGCCCTCGGCCTCTGCCCGGAGGTTCTCTTCGTCGATCCCGAGAGCGGAACGATGGTGAGTCGCTTCGTCGAAGGGGCGGTCGCGCTGAACGAGGAGCGGCTCCGCCACCCGGAAGTCCTCCGTGCCGTGGTGGAGACACTGAAGCGCCTGCATCGGTCCGGCCGGAGGTTTTGCGGGGAAATGCGCCTCTTCCCGCAGCTGGACGCGTATCTGTCGCTGGCCAAGGAGGGCGCTGCCGCGCTCGTGCAGGAACTCGCGGCGGCACGAGCCGAAGCCGAAACGCTGCGCGTGGCGCTGGAGAGACACCAGGAGGCGCCGGCGCCCTGCCATATCGACCCGGCGCCGCACAATTTCATCGCCGAGCATCGCGTCGACGGACCGGCGCAGGCCGAGGTGGGACGGATCTATCTCATCGATTGGGAGTATTCGGCGATGTGCGAACCGATGTGGGACATCGCCGGCCTGTCGATCGAGGGCTCCTTCGATCCCGATCAGGACGCGGCCATGCTCGATGCCTATTACGGCGATGCAACGGGCGCCCGGGCAAGCCGGCTCGCCCTCTACAAGGCCGCCCTCGATCTCCTCGCGGCCGCCTGGGGCGCTGTCCAGCTTGCGGACGAGAACCACAACGCGGACTTCCGGGCCTTCGTCGCCGAACGCCTCACGCGGTTCCGGGCGGCGACGGGCGACCCGCGCTTCGGGCGCCACCTGTCGGAGGCGAGTCGCTGAGGGCCCCATGCGGGGCAGGGTCCGGCACGCTTTTCTTTTCCCGCACGGCGACTATAGTGGGCGCGTCTCAACGGGGTGCCTTTGCGGCTGAGAGGGGCCCGGCGGTCGTTGCCGGGCGCCAACCCGATGAACCTGATCCGGGTAATGCCGGCGGAGGGAGCATGAGCACAGAGATTCCTGTTGGTCCTTCCCACGCTGCCCGGCAACGGAGGACCGTCATGCGGAAGAGTCTCGCTTTCATCATCGGGATCGCCACTCTCGGGCTTGCGGCTCCGGCCTGGGCCCAGACACCGACCCTGACCGTCTACACCTACAGCTCCTTCACCGCCGACTGGGGACCCGGCCCGGCGATCAAGGACGCCTTCGAGGCCGAATGCGGCTGCCGGCTGGAGTGGGTGTCGGTCGACGACGGGGTGACGCTGCTCAGCCGGCTTCGTCTGGAGGGCAGGAACAGCAAGGCGGACGTGGTCCTCGGCCTGGACATGAATCTCGTGAGCGAAGCCCGCGCCACCGGCCTGTTCGCACCGCATGGGGTCGATCTTTCGCATCTGAGCCTGCCGGTCGCCTGGGAGGACGAGCTGTTCGTTCCCTTCGACTACGGTTACTTCGCCTTCGTCTACGACAAGACGCGGCTTGAGGATCCGCCGGCCGGCCTCGCGGATCTCGTCGGCGGAGACCCCGATCAGAAGATCGTGATCGAGGATCCGCGCACCAGCACGCCGGGTCTTGGCCTGCTGCTCTGGATGAAGAAGGTCTACGGCGACGAGGCGGCTGACGCCTGGCGCCGGCTGCGGCCGCGCATCCTCACCGTCACCAAGGGGTGGAGCGAGGCCTACGGCCTCTTCCTGGAGGGCGAGGCGCCGATGGTGCTGAGCTATACCACCTCGCCGGCCTACCATATCCACACCGAGGGTGAGCACAAATACGCCGCGGCGCAGTTCGAGGAAGGCCATTACCTGCAGGTCGAGGTCGCGGCCCGCGTGGCAAGCTCCGACGATCCGGAGCTGGCGAAGCGGTTCCTCGAATTCGTCGTCTCGCCCGGATTCCAGAGCGCGATCCCGACCGGCAACTGGATGTATCCGGTGATCGAGCTGGAAGGCGGGTTGCCGCCGGCCTTCGATACGCTGGTCACGCCCGAGGAATCGCTGCTCTTCCCGGCCGAGACCGTGGCGGCGAACCGCGACGGCTGGATCGACGAGTGGCTCAGGGCGATGAGCCAGTGAGCGGACCCGCGGCGAATCGCACATGATTCGCCTGCTGCCTGGCGGCGTCGCGCTCGCTGTGCTGGCGGCGCTGGTCGGCGGCGCCCTCGGTGCCCTGCTCTGGGCTGCGCCGGAGCTGGACCCCGGCGCCCTCTGGGGCGACGCCTATCTGCGCCACGTGATCGGCTTCACGGTGTGGCAGGCGCTGCTCTCGACCCTGCTCAGCGTCGGACCGGCGATCCCGGTGGCCCGTGCCCTGGCGCGGCGGCAGGCCTTCCCCGGTCGCGAGGCCGTCCTGCGGCTGTTCGGCCTGCCCCTCGTGATCCCGACGATCGTGGCCGTCTTCGGGATCGTCGCCATCTATGGCCAGGTCGGCCTTCTCAACCGGCTGGCGACGGCGTTGGGGTTGCCGACCTGGCAGTACCTCTACGGGCTGCCGGGCATCCTGATCGCGCATGTCTTCTTCAACCTGCCGCTGGCGGTGCGCCTGCTGCTGCCCATCTGGCAGGCGGTGCCGGGGGAGCTGTGGCGGCTCTCGGCGCAGCTCGGCATGCGCTCGGGCCAGATCTTCCGGCTGATCGAGTGGCCGCTTCTGCGCCAGGTCCTGCCGGGGGTGGCCGGGCTCGTCTTCATGCTGTGCTTCACCAGCTTTGCCGTGGTGCTGACGCTCGGCGGCGGGCCGGCCGCGACGACGCTGGAGGTGGCGATCTACCAGGCCCTGCGGTTCGAGTTCGATCTCGGCCGGGCGGTGCTGCTGGCGCTGCTGCAGCTGGGCTTCTGCGGCGTCCTGATCGCCCTGGGCCAGCGCCTGGCCCGGCCGGCGCCCCTGGCGGCGACGGCGCAGCGCCCGCATGACCGGCCGGACCTGGCGTCGCCCGGCGGCCGGATCGCCGACGCGCTGGCGATCGCGGCGGCGACGGCGCTCGTCCTGCTGCCGATCCTGGCGGTGTTCTACGCAGGGGCGGTCGGGCCGCTGGGCGCGGTGCTCGGCGATCCGGTGCTGTGGAGCGCAACGGCGCGCAGCCTCGCCGTGGCGCTCGCGGCCGGCGCCCTCTCGCTCGCTCTGGGCTGGCCGTTGCTTCTCGCCAGCCGAGAGCTGCGCTTCCGGCGATACCGGCCGCGCGCGGCCGAGGCGATCGAGGTGAGCGGCTCCGTCGTCCTGGTGGTGACGCCGCTGGTGCTCGGCACCGGATTCTTCGTCCTGCTGTCGCCCTTCGCCGACGTGTTCGCCCTCGGCCTCGCGCTCGTGGTCGTCGTCAACGCGGTCATGGGGCTGCCCTTCGTGATCCGGATCCTCGGCCCCGCGGTCATGCGGGTGGCGGAGCAGCACGACCGGCTTTGCGCCAGCCTCGGCATCGTCGGCTGGAACCGCTTCCGGCTGGTGGAATGGCCGTCGGTGCGCCGCGCCGTCGGGCTGGCGCTGGCGCTCAGCGCGGCGCTCGCCACCGGCGATCTCAGCGCCATCGCCCTGTTCGGGACACAGGACACGACGACCCTGCCGCTCCTCATGTACCAGCGGATGGCGAGCTATCAGATGGGCGAGGCGGCCGTGACCGCCCTTGTCCTC
Source organism: uncultured Rhodospirillaceae bacterium (assembly GCA_964551315.1). GTDB lineage: Bacteria > Pseudomonadota > Alphaproteobacteria > Dongiales > Dongiaceae > Virgifigura. The sequence goes on from CAZKCM010000003.1 coordinate 125,077, forward strand.
GTCTCCCTGAGCCTGGGGCTTTTCGTGGTGATCGAGCGGAGCGTTGGCGGCCGTGGCCCGGCTTGAGGTCGAAGACCTGCGGTTCCGCTACGAGGACATGGAGATGTCCTTCACGCTGCGGGTCGAAGCCGGCGAGATGCTGGCGATCATCGGGCCGAGCGGGGCAGGGAAGAGCACGCTGCTCTCGCTGATCGCCGGTTTCGACCGGCCGGAATCGGGGCGGGTGCGGATCGACGGGCGCGACGTGACGAATCTGCCACCGGCCGAGCGGCCGGTGACGACGCTGTTCCAGGACCACAATCTGTTCGCCCATCTCGACGTGGCGGCGAATGTCGGCCTCGGCATCCATCCGGGGCTCCGGCTGAGCGCGGCCGACCGCGACCGCGTCAACCGGGCCCTGAAGCAGGTCGGGCTGGAGGGGTTCGAGCGACGGTTGCCGGGTCAGCTCTCCGGCGGCGAGCGGCAGCGCGTCGCCCTGGCGCGAAGCCTCGTCCGCAACCGCCCGGTCCTGCTGCTGGACGAGCCCTTCGCCGCGCTGGGGCCGGCGCTGCGGCGGGAGATGCTCGACCTCGTGGACGCCATGCGACGCGAGCGGGGGCTGACCGTTCTGCTGGTCAGCCACCATCCGGAAGACGCCCGCTACGCGGCGCCGCGGACGGCATTCGTCCATGACGGGCGGATCCTGCGGATCGACGATACCGAGCGCCTGCTGTCGGACCCGTCGATACCGGAGTTGCGCGCCTATCTGGGGGAGATTGAACGGTGAACCGATCCTATCCCAGGCATCCGGTCGTCGGCGTCATCGCGGTCGTCTGGCGCGGCGATTCGGTGCTGCTCGTTCGCCGGGCGAACCCGCCCGATGCCGGGAAGTGGGGCTTTCCGGGCGGCGCGCAGCATCTCGGCGAGACCGTCTTCGAGGCCGCGATGCGCGAGCTCGCCGAGGAAACCGGGGTCGCGGCCGAGCCGGTCGAGGTCCTGACCGCCATCGACGTGATCGAGCGGGACGAGGAGGGGCGCGTGCGCTACCAGTTCACGCTCATCGCCGTCCTTGCGCGCTGGCGCGCGGGGGAGGGGGCGGCGGCGGACGACGCCGAGGCGGTCGCCTGGGTCCGGCCGGAAGATCTCGCGCGCGGGGGCATGCCGCTGTCCGCCGATGTCGAGGAGGTCGTCCGCCTGGCGGCGCGGCGGCTCTCCGCGTCGCGCCGGTGAAGCGGGGAGAGTATGTCCATCCCACTCTACCGGCGAAAACAACCCCATGCAAAGGCGAAGGTACCGGGGCCCGGTGTCCTCGTCAGGCGCAGATCGCGTCGATCTCGGTCAGCTCTTCGTCCGTCAGTGTCCAGCTTGCCGATCGCGCATTGGCCTCGACCTGCTCCGGCTTCGTGGCGCCGGCGATGACGCTCGTCACGATGGGCTGGGCGAGCAGCCACGAGAAGGCGAGCTCGAGGATCGAATGGCCGCGCGCCTCGCTGAACGCGATCAGCTTCTCCACGCGCTCCAGATCGGTCTCGCTGAGCTTCGCCCGGAAGCGGGGGAGGCTCATGCGCGTGCCCTCGGGGATCGGCTGGCCCTTCCGGTACTTGCCGGTCAGAAGCCCGCTGGCCAAGGGGAAGTAGGGCAGCAGCGTCATGCCGACGTGGCGTATTGCCGGGAACAGGTCCGCCTCCGCCCGCCGTGACAGCAGGTTGTACTCGGCCTGGGTCGATTGAAAGCGGTGCAGGCCGTTATGCCGCGCCGTCCAATCCGCGTCGACGATCTGCCAGGCCGAAAAATTCGAGCACCCGATATATCGGACTTTGCCCTGTCGCACGAGGTCGTCGAGCGCGCGCAGCGTCTCCTCGATCGGCGTCAGCGGGTCGGGGAAATGGTACTGATAAAGGTCGATGTAGTCGGTCCTCAGCCGCCGCAGGCTGTCCTCCACCGCCCGCATGATGTAGCCGCGGGAGCCATTGAATCGGCTGCTCTTCGCACGGTCCAGGGGCGAGGCGAACTTGGTCGCGAGAACGATGTCCTTGCGCCGGTCGCCCAGGATCTCGCCCAGCATCTTCTCCGAGCCGCCGTCGGTGCCGTAGGAATCCGAGGTGTCGAACAGGGTGATGCCGGCGTCGAGGGCGGCGTGCACCACCTTGCGCGTGCGCTCGAGGTCGAGCCACTCGATCATGCCGCCGAAGTTGTTGCAGCCGAGGCCGATGACCGAAACCTCCAGGCCGGAACGGCCCAATGTACGATGGTCCATCGCGATCTCCTCTCGGTTCATGCGGCATAGATCGCGATAGGCGCCCGCCGGTTCCGCTTCCGTGGCCGCGATAGGTCGGTCGGCCACGGGGCGAGCGCCGGATTCGGTGCTCGGTCTCCCTCTTCCTCCGGTGCGTCGGGTGCGGTCCGGCAGCGGGAGAGCGGCCGGCATCGGGGGGCCTGCGGGTCAGTCGGTGGAGACGTAGGACAGCGGCAGGGCGGTCGTGTATTTGATGCGTTCCATCGCGAAGCTGGAGCTTACGTCCGACAGATCGGCGGCCTTTATCAGCTTCTTGTAGACGGCGTCATAGCCCGCGATGTCGGGCACGACGACACGGAGCAGGTAGTCGATATCGCCGCTCATCCGGTAGAACTCCACCACCTCCGGTATCTTCGCGACGGCGGCGGCGAAGGCTTCAAGCCATTCGATGTTGTGCTGATTCGTGCGGATGCTCACGAAAACCGTGACGCCGACGTTCAGCTTCTCAGGATCGAGCAGCGTCACACGTTTATCGATGACGCCTGATTCTTCCAGCTTCTGGATGCGCCGCCAGCAGGGCGTCGTCGAAAGCCCGACCCTCTCCGCGATCTCGGCGATCGACAGCGTCGCGTCCTCCTGCAGCAGCGTCAGGATCTTCTTGTCAATGTGGTCCATGGAATGTCATTCCGATGATACATCAGTTGAAAGAATATTTTACTATAATATTGCGCGCGCAGAGAGAGATTAAAACAAATTTCCGGGCGGTTTTGGATAGACTCCCGGTGTTGGGACGCCAATCGGGAGTCACGCTATGTGGACGGCCTTCACGAAGCATCCCGCATCGGTCGGGGAGAGCTATCTTCAGCACATGCGCATGGCCGGGGCCTTCGCGACCCGCATGCTTGGCGCTGCCTTGGCCTGCTACGTCCACGCCGTCTTTCCGTTCCTGTTCGAGAAGACGGGGAGCACGGCGATCGCAGAGCTTCACGACCGAATGGTCGTCAACCGGAGGCGCGCGGTCCGAAACGCCGGCGAGAGACGCGCGGCGGCTTGATCGCCGGGCCGGGCGTCACTCCGCCTCGGCCGTTTCCCGCTGGAGGGCAGGGCTATCTGCCGGAGTCCCGGCGTCGCCCGTCCGGAGGGACGCGAAGAAGTTGTCGATGCACCGGGGGGCCACGCTGGCAAAGTCGTTCTTGGACGGGTCCTCGAGCCAGTTCACGAACAGGCCGACCAGCATGCCGTGAAGGGCGAGCGCGGCCAGCTTCGGGGACCAGATCGGATTGAGCGTCCCGGCCCCGGCGGCCCGTTCGAAGACGGTTTCGAGGCGCCTGATCATGCGATCGGCGTTGCGGCGGCGGCGTTCCTCGGCCGCCTTCATCTCCCCGACATATTCGCATCGGAGCAGGAGGATCGTGTAAACGCGGCGGCGGTGCTCGTCCGCCGCGGTCCGGCGGATCGCGTCCTTGCAGGCTTCGCGCAGCCCAAGCAGAGGATCCTCGTACTCGCTGAGTTGGGCCTCGAAGACGGCTTCCTCGGGAAGCTCGACGCGGGCCTGCATGGCCTCGAACAGATCGTCCTTGTCCCGGAAGTGCCAATAGACCGCGCCACGAGTGACGTTCGCGGCGCGGGCAATCTGTTCGAGCGAGGTCCGGCCGACTCCCTGCTCGAAGAACAGGGCCTCGGCCGCATCGAGGATGCGGCAGCGGGTCCGTTCGGCTTCTTCCTTTGTCCGGCGCACCATTGCGGATCAGCCCTCGCCTGGCCCTTCGACCGTGCAATTGGGACGCATCCGGCATCCCTGGGGCGCCTGCAATGACCGCATACCAGACCCGCTCACGTTGAGGATTTACAAACAATCGTGTATGTATATAACCCGCCCCTGGGGGAAAGCCAAGCGCGTCCACCCCCGATCTCGTACCCCGAAACAGCGACACGGTTCCCGTCGTGGTTAAGAACTCCTTGCTCCGGGCGTTCGCGCTCCTCGCCGCGGTGGGCTCGGCACCGCTTCTCGCCGGCTGCTTCGACGGCGAAGCGCGGGAGGAGGCGGTTGCCCCACCGCCGCCGCAGGTCGCGGTTGCCGAAATGCACCCGCATCCGGTGCCGCTGTCCTATCGCTATGCCGGGCGCGTCTCCGCGTTCCGCGAGGTCGAGGTCCGCGCGCGGGTCAGCGGCATCCTCCTGGAGCGCGCCTATATCGAGGGGGCGAGAGTCAAGGCGGGCGATGTCCTGTTTCGCATCGATCCCGCGCCCTACGAGGCGGAGGTTGCGCGCGCCGAGGCGCAGCTCCAGGAAGCGGAGGCCCAGCTGTCGCGCGCCCGGCGCGACGCCGAGCGGGCCGTCACGCTGTACGAACGGAAGGTCGGGACGCTGAAGGCACGCGACGACGCGATCTCGGCCGTCGAGCAGGCCGAGGCCGACGTGGCGGCGGCGCGGGCGCAGCTGCGAGCCGCGCGGATCGACCTCGACTACACGACGGTGACGGCGCCGATCGACGGCATCACCAGCCTCAAGGTGTTGCCGGAAGGGAGCCTGGTCGGCACCGGGGCCGGCGACAGCCTGCTGACGCGCATCAGCCAGTTGGACCCGGTCTATGTGAACTTCTCTTTCAGCGACACGGAATACGCCGAGATCCGCCGCCTTCTGGAGAGCGGCCAGGCGGAAGGGCCCGAGGACGGGCGCCTGACGGCCCGTATCAGCTTCGGCGACGGGCAGGTTTACGAGCGCGAGGGCTACATCGACTTCACGGACAGCAGCATCGACCTGCAGACCGGTACGATCCGGGCGCGCGCCGTCGTGCCGAACCCGGAGCACCGGTTGCTTCCCGGGCAGTTCGTGCGGGTCACCGTGACCGGCGTGACGCTGAAGGACGCGATCGTCGTGCCGCAGGCGGCTGTCATGCAGGGACCGCAGGGGCAGTTCGTCTATACGGTCGATGCGTCGAACAAGGCCGGCATCAAGCCGGTCACGCTGGGCCGCGAGGTGGAGGGCGGCTGGATCGTCGCAGACGGTCTCCGGGCGGGAGACCGCGTCGTGACCGAAGGCGTCATCAAGGTGCGGCCGGGCAATCCGGTGGCCGTCGCGGAAGCCCAGGAGACGACCGCCGCGAGCGCCGCCCGATGAGCCCGCGCTTCTTCATCGACCGCCCGGTCCTCTCGGCGGTCCTGTCGATCGTCATCGTGCTCGCCGGGTTCGTGGCGCTGCGCGTCCTGCCGGTCACCCAGTATCCCGAGGTGGTCCCGCCGCAGGTCGTGGTCTCGGCGACCTATCCCGGGGCCAGCGCGGAAGTGGTGGCGCAGACGGTGGCGGCCCCGCTGGAGCAGGAGATCAACGGGGTCGACGGCATGCTCTACATGCAGTCGTCGAACAGCGGCAGCGGCACGATGCGGCTGACCGTTACCTTCGAGATCGGGACCGATCCGGACCAGGCGACCATCAACGTCAACAACCGGGTGCAGCGCGCCATGTCGGCGCTGCCCGAGGAGGTCGTGCGCCAAGGCGTCGCGGTCGAGAAGCGCTCGACCTCGATCCTCGCGGTCCTGAGCATGTCCGCGCCCGACGGACGCTACGATTCCATCTACATCAGCAACTACGCGCTGCTCAACGTGATCGACGAGCTGAAGCGCACGCCCGGCGTCGGGGATGCGTCGCTCTTCGGTGCGAAGGATTACGCGATGCGCGTCTGGCTGCGGCCCGACAAGCTGGCCCAGTACGGCCTGACGCCGGGCGACGTCGCCGCCGCGATCCGCGAGCAGAACGCGCAGTTCGCGGCGGGCCGCTTCGGCGATCAGCCGTCCGGCAAAGAGCTGGCCTTCACCTATTCGGTGGCGACCGAAGGACGGTTGCCCGACGCCGCGGCCTTCGAGAACATCATCCTGCGGTCCGACGAGAACGCCGCGACGCTGCGCCTCAAGGACGTGGCGCGGGTGGAGCTTGGGGCGCAGGACTACAGCTTCAGCGCCACGCACAACGGCCGCCCGACGGTCCCGATCGGCATCTATCTGCAGCCGGGGGCCAACGCGCTCGCGACCATCGCCGCGGTGAAGGCGCGGATGGATGAGCTGTCGCTCCGGTTTCCCGAGGGCCTCGAATACGCGATTCCCTTCGATACGACGCTGTTCGTCGAGGTCTCGATCAAGGAGGTCATCCACACCTTCATCGAGGCGATGATCCTCGTCGTGATCGTGGTCTTCCTGTTCCTGCAGAACCCTCGGGCGACCGTGATCCCGCTCATCGCGGTGCCGGTGTCGATCATCGGCGCCTTTGCCGGGATGTACGCGCTCGGCTTCTCGATCAACCTCCTGACCCTGTTCGGCCTCGTCCTTGCCATCGGCATCGTGGTCGACGACGCGATCGTCGTGCTCGAGAACGTCGAGCGGGTCATGCGGACGGAGAAGCTGTCGCCGCGACAGGCCGCGATCAAGGCGATGGGCGAGGTCACGGGGCCGGTGATCGCCATCGTGCTCGTGCTTTGCGCCGTCTTCGTGCCCGTCGCCTTCATGGGCGGCCTCGCCGGCGAGATGTACAAGCAGTTTGCGGTCACGATCGCCGTTTCGGTGACGATCTCGGGAATCGTCGCGCTGACCCTGACGCCGGCGCTCTGTGCGCTGATCCTCAAGCCCGGCCATCGGGAGCCCGCCGCGCCCTTCCGCCTGTTCAACCGGCTGTTCGAGAGAATGACCGCCGGCTACACGAGCGGCGTGCGCTTCTTCCTGCGGCGCACCGCCCTTGGCCTGGTGCTGGTGGCGGCGATGCTCGGCATCACCGCCTTCCTGTTCCTGCGCGTCCCGGGCGGCCTCGTGCCCGAGGAGGACCAGGGCGTCGTGTTCGCCGTTGCCATTCTGCCGCCGGCCGCTTCGCTCAACCGCACGGAAGACGTCATGGCTGCGGTGAACCAGAACCTGATGAGCCATCCCGCGGTCTCGAGCGTCGCCAGCTTCGCCGGGTTCGACCTGCTCGCCGGGGCGCAGAAGCCCAGCGCCGGCGTGTCCTTCGTCCAGCTCAAGGACTGGTCGGAGCGAACCGACCCGGCCGAGGACGCGCGCGTTCTGACCGGCGCCTTCATGGGCATGAACGCGCCGATCCGGGATGCGTTGGTCCTGGCCTTCAATCCGCCGCCGATCATGGGCATGAGCACGACCGGCGGCTTCGAGCTCTACGTCCAGGACCGCGGCGGCGCGGGCGTGCCGGAGCTGATCGCCGCCACGCAGCGGCTGGTGGAGGCGGCGGCGCAGCGACCGGAGCTGAGCGGCGTCCGGACCACCTTTGACGCCAGCGTGCCGCAGTACCGGATTCAGCTGGACCGCGAAAAGGCCAAGGCGCTGGGCGTGCCGATCGCGTCGATCTTCGAGACGATGCAGAGCACCTTCGGCAGCCTCTACGTCAACGACTTCACCCTGTTCGGCCGGAACTACCAGGTCAGCCTGCAGTCCGAGGCGGAATTCCGTGAACGCCCGGAGGACCTGAAGCAAGTCTTCGTCCGCTCCAACGGGGGCAGCATGATCCCGCTCGATGCGCTGCTGCGGGTCGAGCGCATCATCGGACCGGACCAGATCGAGCGATTCAACGCCTTCACCGCCGCGAAGGTGATGGGCGGTCCGGCGCCCGGCTATTCCTCCGGCCAAGCCATTGCGGCCATGCGGGAGGTGGCGGACCAGGCGCTGCCGGAGGGCTACACGATTGCCTGGACCGGCTCCGCCTACCAGGAGCTGGCGACCGGCGGCACGGGCTCGCAGGCGCTGATCTTCGGCATCGTCATGGTGTTCCTGATCCTCGCCGCCCAGTACGAGCGCTGGTCACTGCCACTTGCCGTCATCCTGGCGGTACCTTTCGCCCTGTTCGGGGCGCTGCTCGCCATCTGGCTGAGGGGGCTCAACAACGACGTCTACTTCCAGATCGGACTCGTCACGCTGGTCGGGCTGGCGGCCAAGAACGCGATCCTGATCGTGGAGTTCGCGGTCCTGAAGCGGCGCGAGGGGCTGAGCGCGTTCGAGGCGGCCGTCGAGGCGGCGCGGTTGCGCTTCCGGCCGATCATCATGACCTCGCTCGCTTTCATCCTGGGCTGCGTCCCGCTTGCGATCAGCAGCGGCGCAGGCTCGGCCAGCCGCCACGCGATCGGCACCGGCGTGATCGGCGGCATGCTGGCGGCCACCTTCATCGCCGTGTTCTTCATTCCGCTCTTCTACCGCCTGATCGCGGGGCGCGAGCGGGGGCAGGAGGCAGAGGACGCCCTCGGCGCGGCGCAGCCGGAAAGCGGATAGCCGGAGCCTGAGCCCGCCGGTCGGCGGGTCGGGCGCGGGGCGGAAATAAAGGCTTCCCCTTCGGTTCGAGGGGAAGCCTTTTTCTTGGAACGGCCCTTAAGCCCGGCCCTAAACGTGGAAGGATTCGCCGCAGCCGCAGCGGCCCTTTTCGTTGGGGTTGCGGAAGACGAAGCCGGACTGGAGCTTGTCCTCGACATAGTCCATCTCGGTGCCGAGGATGAACATGACCGCCTTCGGATCGATGAAGATCGTGACGCCCTTGTCCTCGACGACCTCGTCGTGCGGGCCCTTCGCATCGGCATATTCGATGGTGTAGGACAGGCCCGAGCAGCCCTTCGACTTCACGCCGAGGCGCAGGCCCATGCCTGGCTTCTCGCTGCGGGCGAGCAGCGCCTTCGCGCGCGCGGCGGCAGCATCCGTGAGGGTGATGAGGGCGGGCGTGGTTCTAGCCATGCGAGTCCTCTCCTAATCCTCAGATCATTCCAAGTTCCAGGCGGGCGATTTCCGACATCCGCGACGGGTCCCAGGGCGGGTCCCAGACGATCTCAACCTTCACCTCCGTCACGCCCTCGACCTTCGACACCGCCTCCTGAACGACCCCGGGCATCGTCCCGGCGACGGGGCAGCCGGGGGCGGTCAGCGTCATCTCGATATCGACCCGGCCGTCCGCATCCACATCGGCCCGGTAGATGAGCCCGAGCTCGTATATGTTGACCGGGATTTCCGGGTCGTAAACGGTTTGCAGCGCCTCGATGACGCCCTGCCGCACGACCTCGATCTCGTCGGCATCAAGCACCTTGGCCGCGGCGTCCCGGGTCGGTTCCGTTTCGCTCATCCTCTGCCCTCCGATCACTCGGTCTCCGTGCTCACCGTCGCGCCGTTGCCGTTCGCCATGGCCGCAGCGAGGGTGTGCCAGGACAGCGTCGCGCATTTGACCCGCATCGGATACTCGCGGACGCCGGAGAGAACGGCGAGCTTGTCGAGGTCCTCGTCGCCGCCGACCGCCTCGTCCTGGCCGGTCATCGCCGCCTGGAAGCGCCGGAACAGCGCCTGCGCCTCGGCCGCGGTCTTGCCCTTGACCATCTCGGTCATCAGCGAGGCCGAGGCCATCGAAATGGCGCAGCCCCGGCCCTCGAAGCCGACGTCCTTCACCACGCCGTCCTCCAGCGCGAGATAGACCGTGACCTTGTCGCCGCAGAGGGGGTTGTCGCCGCGGGCCTCGCAGTTGGCATGCGGCGGACGGCCGAAGTTCCGCGGCTTGCGGTTGTGGTCCAGAATGACCTCCTGATAGAGGTCCCGCAGGTCGGACATCAGCCGAAGATCTCCTTCACCCGTTGAATCCCCTCCGCCAGCGCATCGACCTCCTCGAGGGTGTTGTAGAGCCCGAAGGAGGCGCGCACCGTGCCGGCCACCCCGAACCGGTCCATCAGCGGTTGCGTGCAGTGATGCCCGGCCCGGACCGCGATGCCGGAGCGGTCGAGGATCGTCCCGATATCATGTGGGTGCGCGCCCTCCATCGTGAAAGAGACGATGCTCGCCTTTTCCGGCGCGGTCCCCAGGATGCGCAGGCCGGGAATGCCGGACAGCCGGTCGGTCGCGTAGGCCAGCAGCGCCTGCTCGTGGGCGGCGATCCGATCCTGGTCCAGGCCCGTCACGTAGTCGATGGCGGCGCCGAGGCCGATGGCGCCGGCGATGTGCGGCGTGCCCGCCTCGAAGCGCTGCGGGACATCGGCATATTCCGTCTTCTCGAAGCTGACCGAGCGAATCATGTCGCCGCCCCCCTGATAGGGCGGCATCGCTTCCAGGATCTCGGCCTTGCCGTAGAGCACGCCGATGCCGCTCGGCCCGTAGAGCTTGTGGCCGGAGAAGGTGTAGAAATCGCAATCGAGCGCCCGCACATCGACGGCCTGGTGCGGGACCGCCTGGCAGCCGTCGATCAGGACCTTGGCGCCGTGCTTGTGGGCAAGGCGGGTGATCTCCGCCACCGGCGTTATCGTGCCCAGCGCGTTCGAGATGTGCGTCACCGCGACGAGCTTCGTGCGCGGGCCGAGGAGCTTCTCGTAGGCGTCGAGCCGGAGCTCGCCCGCGTCGTCGATCGGCACGACGCGGATCACGATGCCGATCCGGTCGCGCAGCAGCTGCCAGGGCACGATGTTGGAGTGGTGCTCCAGGGTCGAAAGCACCACCTCGTCGCCTTCCTTCAGGAAGCGGCCGCCATAGCTCAACGCGACCAGGTTGATGGCCTCGGTCGCGCCGCGCACGAAGACGATCTCGCGCGGGTCGCGGGCGTTCAGGAATCGCTGGACCTTGGCCCGCGCCTCCTCATAGGCCGCCGTCGCCCGGGCGCTCAGATAGTACACGCCGCGATGGATGTTCGCGTACTCCTCCTCGTAGCAGTGGCGCACGGCATCGATCACCGCCCGCGGCTTCTGGGCGCTCGCCGCGCTGTCGAGGAACACCAGCGGGCGGTCGTAGATGCGCTTGCTCAGGATCGGAAAGTCCGCGCGCACCCGCTCGACGTCGAAGGTCGAGAGGTTGGAGCCGAACACCGGAGACGGCTGCGGATGTCCCAGGGCGCTCATCGTCCGGTTCCTCCTAAATCGCCGTGAGCCAGTCGGAGACGCGGCGCTCCAGGGCGGCACGGGCCGCCGCGTGCGGCAGGTCTTCGCCCAGGTCGGCCAGGAACGCCTCAATCAGCATCCGCCGTGCGGCGCTCTCGTCGAGGCCGCGGGCGCGCAGGTAGAACAGCGCGCTCTCCTCGAGCTCGCCGGCCGTCGCGCCGTGGCTGCACTTCACGTCGTCGGCGTAGATCTCGAGCTCCGGCTTCGTGTCGATCTCAGCGTGGTCCGACAGCAGCAGGGTCCGGTTGAGCTGGTGCCCGTCGGTCTTCTGCGCGTCCTTCTCGACGACGATCCGCCCCTGGAAGACGGCGCGCGCCTGCTCGTCCAGCACGCCCTTGTAGATCTCCTTGCTGGTGGTGTGGGGCTTGGCGTGGACGATCTCGGTCGTGTTGTCGATATGCTGCCGGCCGCGGGCCAGATAGCCGCCGATCAGCCGGCATTCCGAGCGCTCACCGTCGAGCACGGCCTCGATCTCCTGGCGCGACAGGCGGCCGCCGCTCGTCAACACGAAGCTGCCATAGCGCCCGCGGGCGGCGATCTCCACCGCGGTCAGGGCAATGTGGAAGGCGTCCGGGCCTTCCTCCTGGAACTTGTAGTGCTCGAGCGCGGCGCCGTCCTCGACCGTCACCTGGGTCACCGGGTTGGACCAGTAGATGCCGCCGCCGGCATCGACGTGGCTCTCGAACAGGACGGCGCGGCTGTCGCGCTCGGCGAGGATCAGGTTGCGCGGGTGATAGGCCGGGGCGCCGTCGCCGCCGGCGGCGACGAAGACCAGGTGGATGGGCTCCTCAACCGCGACGCCGCGGCCGATCCGCAGAACGCAGCCATCGGCCATCAGGGCGGTGTTGAGGGCGAAGAAGGGGTTATCCGCCGATCGGGCGGCGTGCTCCAGCAGGGGCGCGAGCGCGTCCGCGCCGCGGGCCAGGGCGGCGCCCAGGCTCTCGAGCGTCACGCCGTCCGGCAGGTGGCCGACCTGGGAGAGGTCACCCCGGAACGCGCCGTTCACGAAGACCAGCCGGTGCGCGGCCGTTTCCGCCGGCAGAACGTCGGCGAGGGCTTCCGAGGGGATCGCTTGGCCGTTTCGGAGCGCCGGCTCGAACGTCGCCTTCGTCAGCGGGTTGAGGTTCGTGTATTTCCACCGCTCGACGCGTGTCGTTGGCAGCCCGAGCCGGGCGAAGCGCGCGAAGGCACCCTCGCGCAGCTCGCGCAGCCAGGGGACGCCCTGTCCCGGCAGGGCGGTGACGATCGCCGGGAAGCGATCGGCGTAGGGCAGGCCGGTCGTCACAGAGCTCATGGCTATGCCGCCGCTCCTGCGGACTCCGCCGCCTTGGCGACGAACGCGCCGTAGCCTTCCTTCTCCAGCTGCAGCGCCAGCTCCTTGCCGCCCGACTTGGCGATGCGGCCGCCGGCCAGCACGTGGACGCGGTCGGGAACGATGTAGTTGAGGAGGCGCTGATAATGCGTGATCAGCACCATCGCGCGATCGGGCGAGCGCAGCGCGTTGACGCCATCGGCGACGACCTTCAGCGCATCGATGTCGAGGCCGGA
>CAZKCM010000004.1:0-123900 GCA_964551315.1 uncultured Rhodospirillaceae bacterium
CCAACATCCTGTTCATCTGCGGCGGTGCATTCGCCGGGCTCGAGAAGATCATCGCCGCTCGCGGGAAGGGGTCGGCGATCGGCTTCGGCGCCGACGTCCGCGGCCCGGACGAGCGCCAGACGGGCGAGATCCTGCGCGAGGTCGAACCGGAGGATCTGCTGAAGTTCGGCTTGATCCCGGAGTTCGTCGGCCGGCTGCCGGTCGTCGCCACGCTGGACGATCTCGATGAGCAGGCGCTCGTGGAGATTCTGACGAAGCCCAAGAACGCCCTGGTCAAGCAGTATCAGCGGCTGTTCGAGATGGAGAATGTCCGTCTCGAGTTCACCGACGATGCGCTCAAGGCGATCGCCCACCGGGCCATTCAGCGGAAGACCGGCGCGCGTGGCCTGCGTTCGATCATGGAGGGAATCCTCCTGGATCCGATGTTCGAGCTGCCCAGCCTCGAGGGCGTGGAGGGCATAGTCATCAGCCGGGAGGTGATCGATGGCAAGACACGGCCGCTCTATATCTACACGGACCGACGCGAGGACGTGGGCACGGGGGCCTGAGCCGCCGCGGCCCGCGTCCGGCGGCTGCCCCTTGAACCCGCGGTGGAACGCGCCATTTTGAGTGCGTCGCTTTCGAGACAGATCCCGTCTCAAGCTCCCGGCGCCGTCTGATCGGCGCTCTTCAATAACAGAGGGAACATGCTCGAAATTTCTGGCGGTTCGCAGTACCCAGTCCTTCCCCTGCGCGATATCGTCGTCTTCCCGCACATGATCGTGCCGCTCTTCGTCGGCCGCGAGAAGTCGGTCCGCGCGCTCGAGGACGTAATGAAGGACGACAAGCAGATCCTCCTGGTGACCCAGAAGAACGCGTCCCAGGACGATCCGACGCCGGCCGACATCTACTCCGTGGGAACCATCGGCACTGTCCTTCAGCTTCTGAAGCTGCCGGACGGAACCGTGAAGGTCCTGGTGGAAGGCGGACAGCGGGCCCGTATCGTCAAGTTCACCGACAACGAGCTCTTCTTCGAGGCCATTGCCGAGCCCATCGCCGAACACGAGGGCGATAGCAAGGAGATCGAGGCGCTCGCGCGCACCGTGGTCTCGCAGTTCGAGCAGTACATCAAGCTCAACAAGAAGATCCCGCCCGAGGTTCTCGTCTCGATCAACCAGATCGAGGAGCCGAGCAAGCTCGCGGACACGGTCGCTTCGCATCTGGCGCTGAAGATCCCCGAGAAGCAGGAGCTTCTTGAGACGGCCGCCGTCAGCGAACGGCTGGAGCGCGTCTACACCCACATGGAGAACGAGATCGGTGTCCTCCAGGTGGAGAAGCGCATCCGCAGCCGGGTCAAGCGCCAGATGGAGAAGACCCAGCGCGAGTACTACCTCAACGAGCAGCTCAAGGCGATCCAGAAGGAGCTCGGCGAGGGCGAGGACGGTCGGGACGAGCTCGCCGAGATCGAGGAACGGATCGAGAAAACCAAGCTGAGCAAGGAAGCTCGCGAGAAGGCCCACGCCGAGTTGAAGAAGCTGCGGTCGATGAGCCCGATGTCGGCCGAGGCGACGGTGGTGCGCAACTACCTCGACTGGCTGCTCAGCATTCCGTGGAAGAAGCCGACGAAGATCAAGCGCGACCTCAAGCTGGCCGAGAAGGTGCTCAACGCGGACCATTACGGCCTGGAGAAGGTCAAGGAGCGCATCCTTGAGTATCTCGCGGTCCAGCAGCGCATGAAGAAGGTCAAGGGACCGATTCTCTGCCTGGTCGGCCCGCCGGGAGTCGGCAAGACCTCGCTGGGCAAGTCCATCGCCAAGGCGACGGGACGCAACTTCGTGCGCATGTCGCTGGGCGGCGTCCGCGACGAGGCGGAGATCCGCGGCCATCGGCGGACCTATATCGGTTCGATGCCGGGCAAGATCATCCAGGCGATGAAGAAGGCGAAGTCGTCCAACCCGCTCTTCCTCCTGGACGAGGTCGACAAGCTGGGCGCGGATTGGCGCGGCGATCCGTCATCGGCGCTCTTGGAGGTGCTCGACCCCGAGCAGAACTCGAGCTTCAACGACCACTACCTCGAGGTCGACTACGACCTGTCCGACATCATGTTCGTGACGACGGCGAACACGTTGCGGATGCCGCAGCCGCTGATGGACCGCATGGAGATCATTCGCATCCCCGGTTACACCGAGGACGAGAAGGTCGAGATCGCCAAGCGGCACCTGATCCCGAAGCAGATGAAGGAGCATGGGCTCAGGAAGGCGGAGTGGTCGGTCTCCGAGGACGCGCTGCGCGACATCATCCGCTACTACACGCGGGAAGCGGGCGTGCGCAATCTTGAGCGTGAGATCGCCAATCTCGCCCGCAAGTCGATCAAGGAGATTCTGATGAAGAATCTCCAGAAGGTGACGATCACCCGCCGCAATCTCGAGAAATATGCCGGCGTCCGGCGGTACCGCTTCGGCCAGGCGGAGCTCGAGGATCTGGTGGGCGTGACCACCGGCCTGGCCTGGACCGAGGTGGGCGGCGAGATCCTGTCGATCGAGGCGGTCACGGTGCCGGGCAAGGGCAAGGTGATCACCACCGGCAAGCTCGGCGACGTGATGCGCGAATCGGTGCAAGCGGCCGAGAGCTACGTCAAGTCGCGCGCCGTCGATTTCGGCATCGTGCCGACGGTGTTCGAACGGAAGGACATCCACGTCCACGTGCCGGAAGGCGCAACGCCGAAGGACGGTCCGTCCGCCGGCGTGGCGATGGTGACGTCGATCGTCTCGGTGCTGACCGGCATCCCGGTGCGCCGCGAAGTGGCGATGACCGGCGAGGTTACGCTGCGCGGTCGGGTCCTGCCGATCGGCGGCTTGAAGGAAAAGCTGCTTGCGGCGCTGCGGGCGGGAATCAAGACGGTGGTGATTCCGGCGGAAAACGAGAAGGACCTCACCGAAATCCCGGACAACGTGAAACGGGGCCTGAAGATCATCGCCGTGTCGACCGTCGACGAGGTGTTGAAGCTGGCGCTCGTCGAGCCCTTGACGCCGATCGAGTGGATCGAACCCGCCGAAGTCGACAAGGTCTCGTCAAAGCAGCCAGCCGATGAGCGCGGTGGTATCGTCACCCATTGATGGGGTCGCGTGCCGGGAGTCGAAAAAATGCCGACTCCCGGCACGAAAGCCGCGGAATTCTGGGGATAAGCGCCGTTCTTAGGATTGACGTCACTGAAAGCCGCGATCTAAACTCCGGGCTTCCTAGCTCGGCAACTGTCTATACTCTTACTTTCTTTGGACGATACGAGGGGGGTATTCCACGTGAATAAAAACGAACTTATTGGGGTTGTCGCCGATAGTACTGGCCTGTCGCGCAGCGATGCGAGCAAGGCCGTCGACGGCGTCTTCGACGCGATCTCTGCGGCCCTGAAGAAGGGCGATGAGGTACGGCTGGTTGGCTTCGGCACGTTCTCCGTATCGAAGCGCGCCGCGTCCGAAGGGCGCAATCCTCGAACCGGCGAAAAGATTCAGATCCCGGCTTCGAAGCAGCCGAAGTTCAAGGCCGGGAAGGGGTTGAAGGACGCTATCCAGTAACCTCGCCTGCGAATGTACGCCGGGCCGGCCGCCTTCTGGCGGCCGGTCGCTTTTTGGGCTAGTCTTGGAGCCGGATCGATCCCGCGTGGGATCGTGAGACGGTCCGGCGGACGGTCAAGCCGGGCGGTCCGCGCAATGGTGCGGGCGATTAGCTCAGTTGGTAGAGCGCCTGCTTTACACGCAGGATGTCGGCGGTTCGAGTCCGTCATCGCCCACCAGCCAGCGGCCCGAGCGCATCGGACACCGCCGCAGCGGCGAGAATAAGGCGGCCCCCGGGAACGCCACTTGACAGCGCGGGGTAGCGCGCGTACATGAAGCGTCCCCGCCGCAACGGGATGGGGGTGTAGCTCAGTCGGTTAGAGCGCCGGCCTGTCACGCCGGAGGCCGCGGGTTCGAGTCCCGTCACTCCCGCCATTTCTTGCGCCGCCCGCAATCCGATCCGCATCGATTCGGCATGTTCCATCGGCACCGAAAGAGAGGTCGAGCCGGGGTGTCCGGTTGCCATTTTTTTGCCTTTTCCGTTCGCGGCAACCACCTTATTGTGTCGGCGGCTCGAAGGGGGGGCCGCAACCGCAAAAGGGGGCTTGGCGCCGGCGCCGTCACGGTATGACCGGCAGGTTCACCATCGGGATTTGACGGGATTTGACGCGATTGGAACGCCATGGAAGCGCTGCTTCTTGAGTATCTGCCGATCCTCATCTTTCTCGGGATCGCCGTGGGCCTCTCGGCCGTGATGATCGGCGCGTCTCTTGTTCTCGCCCGACAGCGTCCGGATCCGGAGAAGTTGTCGCCCTATGAGTGTGGGTTCGAGGCGTTCGACGATGCCCGCCGCAAGTTCGACGTGCGCTTCTATCTGGTGGCCATCCTGTTCATCATATTCGATCTTGAGGTTGCCTTTTTGTTCCCATGGGCTATCTCTCTTGGTGACGTCGGAGCCTTCGGCTTCTGGTCGATGATCGGCTTTCTCGGCATCCTGACCGTTGGCTTCATCTACGAGTGGAAGAAGGGAGCCTTGGAATGGGAGTGACGTCGTTGCGGGAAGGCGCGCCGCTCGCCCCAGGCCCGGCACAGGACGCCGTGCTCCGCGCCGTCAATACCGAGCTGACCGACAAGGGATTCGTTGTCGCCCAGCTTGACAAGCTGGTGAACTGGGCTCGCACCGGCTCGCTCTGGCCGATGACCTTCGGCCTCGCCTGCTGCGCGGTCGAGATGATGCATGCCTACATGGCGCGCTACGACCTCGATCGGTTCGGTGTCGTGACTCGCGGCAGCCCGCGCCACTCGGACGTGATGATCGTCGCGGGCACGCTCTGCAACAAGATGGCGCCGGCTCTGCGCAAGGTCTACGACCAGATGGCGGAGCCACGCTGGGTCATCTCCATGGGCTCCTGTGCGAACGGGGGCGGGTACTACCACTATTCCTATTCGGTCGTGCGGGGCTGCGACCGCATCGTCCCCGTAGACATCTATGTGCCCGGCTGCCCGCCCACGGCCGAGGCCCTGGTCTATGGCATTCTGCAGCTCCAGAAGAAGATCAGGCGAACCGGCACGATCGCCCGGTGAGGACACGACGAACGGACGAGCTGCTCCATCGGCACTGACGCGGCGGCAATCATGAATCAGGCTTTGCGGGATCTCGGCGAGTATCTTTCGGTCGCCCTCGGCGACGCCATGCTGGAGTTTGAGGTCGCCCGGGACGAGCTCGCCATTCGGGTTCGGCGGGAGGCGATCGTGCGGGTGCTGACCCTTCTGCGCGACGACAGCAATTGCCAGTTCAAACTGCTGGTCGATCTCTGCGGGGTCGACTACCCCGATCGCGACGAACGATTCGAGGTCGTCTACAACCTGCTCAGCCTCAAGCACAACCAGCGCATCCGGGTGAAGCTGTCGACCGACGAGGACACCCCGGTGCCGTCCGTGACCGGCGTCTTCAATTGTGCCGCCTGGTACGAGCGCGAGGCATGGGACCTGTTCGGCATCTTCTTCTCCGACCACCCGGACCTGCGGCGGATTCTCACTGATTACGGTTTCGAGGGGCACCCGCTCCGCAAGGACTTCCCACTCACCGGCCATGTCGAGGTTCGCTACGACCAGGAGCAGAAGCGCGTGGTCTACAACCCTGTCGATCTCGTCCAGGAGTTCCGCAATTTCGATTTCATCAGCCCGTGGGAGGGCATGACGCCGCAGCCCCCCTTGCCGGGCGACGAGAAGGCCGCGGAGGGACAGTCCTGATGCCCGAGGCGACGATCAAGCCCGTGACCATGAACTTCGGGCCGCAGCATCCGGCGGCCCACGGCGTGCTGCGCCTGGTCATGGAAATGGACGGCGAGGTCGTGACCCGCCTCGACCCGCATATCGGATTGCTCCATCGGGGGACCGAGAAGCTTATCGAGTACAAGACCTATCTCCAGGCAATCCCTTACTTCGATCGCCTGGACTACGTCTCGCCGATGAGCCAGGAGCACGCCTTCGTTCTGGCGATCGAGAAGCTCCTCGGGCTCGAGGTGCCGTTGCGCGGCCAGTACATCCGGACGATGTTCGACGAGATCACCCGGATCCTGAATCATCTGCTGAACATCCCCGCCTATGCGATGGATGTCGGCGCCATGACGCCGTTCCTCTGGTGCTTCGAGCAGCGCGAACTCCTCATGGAGTTCTACGAGCGGGTGAGCGGCGCGCGGCTGCACGCGGCCTATTACCGCCCGGGCGGGGTCCATCAGGACCTGCCGGCGGGGCTGACCGACGACATCATGGCCTGGGCCGAGAAGTTCCCGAAGGTCATCGACGACATCGACGAGCTGCTGACGGAGAACCGCATCTTCAAGCAGCGTCTGGTCGATATCGGCATTGTCTCGGCCGAGGACGCGCTGGATTGGGGCTTCACCGGGCCGATGCTGCGCGGCTCGGGCGTGCCCTGGGACCTGCGCAAGGCACAGCCCTACATGGTCTACGACCGGATGAAGTTCGACATTCCGGTCGGCAAGAACGGTGACTGCTATGACCGCTACCTCGTTCGGATGGAGGAGATGCGGCAGAGCCTGCGCATCATCAAGCAGTGCATCGAAGAGATGCCGGACGGGCCGGTGACCAGCAACGACAGAAAGGTCGTGCCGCCGCCGCGCGCCGAGATGAAGCGGTCGATGGAGGCCCTCATCCATCATTTCAAGCTCTACACCGAAGGATTCCATGTGCCGCCGGGCGAGACCTATACGGCGGTAGAGGCACCGAAAGGCGAGTTCGGCGTCTATCTCGTCTCCGACGGCAGCAACAAGCCGTATCGCTGCAAGATCCGCACGCCGGGCTTTGCCCATTTACAGGCGATGGATTTCGTCAGCCGCGGGCACATGCTCGCCGATTCGGTCGCCATCCTCGGTTCCATGGACATCGTATTCGGCGAGATCGACCGATGAACAACGCCACTCCGAGTGTTGCCGCCGCGCAGCCGGCGAGCTTCGCCTTCACGCCTGAAAACCTGAAGCGCGCCGAAAAGATCCTCGGCCGCTATCCGGCGGATCGCAAGGCAAGCGCGGTCCTGGCGCTGCTCGATCTCGCCCAGCGCCAGTCGGGCGGCTGGTTGCCCCGGGCCGCGATGGACTATGTGGCGGAATTCCTGGAGATGGCGCCGATTCGGGTTTACGAGGTCGCCACCTTCTACACCATGTTCAACCTGAAGCCGGTGGGGAAGTTCCACATCCAGGTCTGCCGCACCACACCCTGCTGGCTGCGCGGCTCGGACGATCTGACGCGGGCCTGCCAGAAGAAGCTCGGCATCGACCTGCACGAGCGGACGGAGGACGGCCTGTTCTCGCTGGTCGAGGTGGAATGCCTCGGCGCCTGCGTGAATGCCCCCATGGTGCAGATCAACGACGACTATTACGAGGACCTGACGCCGGAACGGCTCGAAGCGATCATCGACGCCCTCGCGCGCGGCGAGAAGCCCCCCATCGGTTCGCAGACCGGTCGGCAGGGGTCGGCCCCGGCGGGCGCACCCCTGGAGGGCGCCGGCGCCACGACCAGCACGGCGCCCGCCAAGAGCGGCGACGGACAGGCGGGAGAATAGGGATGCTGCGCGACGAGGATCGCGTCTTCAGGAATCTGTACGGGACCGAAGACTGGCGGTTGGCCGGCGCCCGCAAGCGCGGGATCTGGGACAACACCAAGGACCTCCTGGCCCGCGGCCGGGACGCCATCATCGAGGAGATCAAGAAGTCCGACCTGCGCGGCCGCGGCGGCGCTGGCTTCCCGACCGGGCTGAAGTGGTCCTTCATGCCGAAGCAGTCGGACGGCCGACCGGCCTATCTGGTGGTCAACGCGGACGAATCGGAGCCCGGTACCTGCAAGGATCGTGACATCCTGCGCTTCGACCCGCACATGCTGCTCGAAGGCTGTCTCGTCGCCGGTTTCGCGATGGGGGCGAACACCTGCTACATCTACATCCGCGGCGAGTTCTTCAACGAGGCCTCGCATGTCCAGGCCGCCATTGACGAGGCCTACGACGCCGGCCTGATCGGAAAGAACGCCTGCGGCTCGGGCTGGGATTACGACATCTATCTCCACCGCGGCGCCGGCGCCTACATCTGCGGCGAGGAGACGGCGCTGCTCGAGAGCCTCGAAGGCAAGAAGGGGATGCCGCGGCTGAAGCCGCCCTTCCCGGCGGCGGTCGGTCTTTATGGCTGCCCCACGACCATCAACAACGTTGAGACGATCGCCGTCGCGCCGACGATTCTGCGGCGGGGCGCGGCCTGGTGGAGCAGCCTCGGCCGCCCCAAGAACACGGGAACCAAGATCTTCTGCATCTCCGGCCACGTGAACAAGCCGTGCAACGTGGAGGAGGAGATGGGAATCCCGATGCGGGAGCTCATCGAGCGCCACGCCGGCGGCGTGCGCGGTGGCTGGGACAATCTGCTCGCGGTCATCCCCGGCGGGTCGTCGGTACCGCTGCTGCCGAAATCGATCTGCGACACCGTGCTCATGGATTTCGACAGCCTGCGCGAGGTGAAGTCGGGCCTCGGAACGGCGGCCGTCATCGTCATGGACAAGTCGACGGACGTGATCGCCGCGATCTCGCGCCTGTCGCATTTCTACATGCACGAAAGCTGCGGCCAGTGCACGCCCTGCCGCGAGGGCACCGGCTGGATGTGGCGGGTCATGGAACGGATGGTTCGCGGCAACGCGCGGGTCGAGGAGATCGATATGCTGCTCGACGTCGCCGGCCAGGTGGAAGGACACACCATCTGCGCCCTCGGCGACGCGGCCGCTTGGCCGATCCAGGGTCTGATCCGTCACTTCCGGCCCGAGATGGAACGGCGGATTCGCGAGTATCGCGACCGGCGCACCACGGCCGCGGCGGCGGAGTAGGAGAGGGTTTATGCCGAAGCTGACGATCGACGGGATCGAGGTCGAGGTCGATCCGGGACTCACCGTCCTGCAGGCCTGCGAGTTGATCGGGATCGAGATCCCGCGCTTCTGCTACCACGAACGGCTGTCGGTGGCCGGCAACTGCCGCATGTGCCTGGTCGAGATGGAGAAGTCGCCGAAGCCCATCGCCTCCTGCGCGATGCCGGCGGCCGACGGCATGGTGATCCGCACCAATACGCCGATGGTGCACAAGGCGCGCAAGGGCGTGATGGAGTTCCTGCTCATCAATCATCCGCTCGATTGCCCGATCTGTGACCAGGGCGGCGAATGCGACCTGCAGGACCAGGCCATGGCCTATGGCTACGACCGCGGCCGCTTCCGCGAGAACAAGCGCGCGGTGAAGGAGAAGTATCTCGGCCCGCTGGTCAAGACGATCATGACCCGCTGCATCCACTGCACGCGCTGCATTCGCTTCGCGACCGAGGTCGCCGGCGTCGAGGAGCTCGGCGCGACCAACCGGGGGGAGCGGATGGAGGTCGGCACCTATGTCGAGAAGGCGCTTACCTCGGAGCTGTCGGGCAACATCATCGACCTTTGCCCGGTCGGCGCGCTCACCTCGAAGCCTTATGCCTTCACCGCCCGCCCGTGGGAGCTCACCAAGACCGAATCGATCGACGTGATGGACGCGCTTGGCAGCAACATCCGCGTCGATTCGCGCGGGGGCGAGGTCTTGCGCATCCTGCCGCGACTCCACGAGCAGGTGAACGAGGAGTGGATTTCGGACAAGACCCGCTTCGCCTATGACGGACTGAAGCGGCAGCGCCTCGACCGGCCCTATGTCCGCCGCGACGGCAAGCTGCGGCCGGCGACTTGGCCGGAGGCTTTTGCCGTCATCGCCGAGCGGATGAAAGGCATCTCCGGCGACCGGGTCGCGGCCATTGCCGGCGATCTCGCCGACGTCGAATCGATGCTGGCGCTGAAGGAGCTGATGGCGGCGCTGGGCTCGCCGCATCTCGACTGCCGCCAGGACGGCGCGAAGATCGATCCCTCGGCGCGCGCCGGGTACCTGTTCAACACCACGATCGCCGGCATCGAGCAGGCCGACGCCTGCCTCCTCATCGGGACCAACCCGCGCTGGGAGGCGGCGGTCCTCAATGCCCGGATCCGCAAGCGCTACCTCCATGGCGGGATCCGGGTCGGCGTAATCGGGCCGCAAGTGGACCTGACCTATCGGACCGAGTATCTCGGCGCCGGGCCCGAAACCCTGAAGGACATCGCGGAAGGACGCCATCCCTTCGCCGAGGTGCTGCGGACGGCCGAGAGGCCGATGCTGATCCTCGGCATGGGCGCGCTCGCGCGACCGGACGGCGCCGCGGTGCTCGGGCTCGCCCGCCGGGTGGCGGAAACCTGCGGCCTGGTTCGCGAGGACTGGAACGGCTTCAACCTTCTGCACACCGCGGCGGCGCGCGTCGGCGGTCTCGAGATCGGCTTTGTACCCGGGGCCGGCGGACGCGATCTGGAGGGCATTCTCTCCGGTGCGACCGAAGGCGAGATCGAGGTCGTCTACCTGCTCGGGGCCGACGAGATCGATATGAGCCGCCTCGGCAAGGCCTTCGTCATCTATCAGGGGCATCATGGCGACGCCGGCGCCCACCGGGCCGATGTCGTCCTGCCGGGCGCCGCCTATACCGAGAAAAGCGGCACCTATGTCAATACCGAGGGGCGGGTCCAGCAGACGCGGCTGGCCGTGTTCCCACCCGGCGAAGCCCGGGAGGACTGGGCCATCCTGCGCGCATTGTCGGAGGCGCTCGGCCATCGGCTGCCCTACGACAGCCTCGCCCAGTTGCGCCAGCACCTCTTCGAGCTCCACCCGCACTTCCAGCGCCTGGGCGAGGTCGAGCCGGCGCCTTGGGGCGCCTTCGGGGGCGACGGCGCAGTCGATGGCGCCGCCTTCCAAACGCCGATCCGGAACTTCTACATGACGGACCCTATCAGCCGCGCGTCCGCGACCATGGCGAAGTGCACCGAAGTCTATGTGCTCGGCCAACAGGAGATGACCGGGACCAATGGCTGACCTGCTGAACGACTTCTTCCTGCCGGCCGGCATCATCGTCGCGCAGATCCTCATCATCGTCGTGCCGCTGCTGATCGCGGTGGCCTATCTGACCTATGCGGAGCGCAAGGTGATCGCCGCGATGCAGCTCCGCCGCGGGCCGAACGTGGTCGGCCCCTTCGGATTGCTGCAGCCCTTCGCCGACGGGCTCAAGCTGATGGCCAAGGAAACCATCATCCCGAGCGGGGCAAACCGCGTCGTGTTCCTCGTGGCGCCGATGCTGACCTTCATTCTCAGCCTGGTCGCCTGGGCCGTCATCCCCTTCGATTACGGCATGGTTCTCGCGGACATCAATGTCGGAATCCTCTACCTGTTCGCGATTTCCTCGCTCGGCGTATACGGCGTCGTAATGGCGGGCTGGGCGAGCAATTCGAAGTATCCGTTCCTCGGCGCGCTGCGGTCGGCGGCGCAGATGGTTTCCTACGAAGTCTCGATCGGCTTCGTGATCATCACCGTCCTGCTTCTTGCCGGATCGCTGAACCTGTCGGAGATCGTGCTCGGCCAGTCGGGCGGCTTCTGGCACTGGTACTGGCTGCCGCTGCTGCCGATGTTCGTGATCTTCTTCATCTCGGCGCTGGCCGAGACGAACCGGGCGCCGTTCGACCTGCCTGAGGCGGAATCGGAACTGGTCGCCGGCTACTTCGCCGAGTATTCGGCGATGACCTTCGCGCTGTTCTACCTCGGCGAATACGCGAACATGATCCTGATGAGCGCGTCGACCTCCATCCTGTTCCTCGGCGGCTGGCTGCCACCGATAGAGGCCGCGCCCTTCACCTGGATCCCCGGACCGATCTGGTTCTGTCTGAAGATCGCACTGGTGCTGTTCGGCTTCCTGTGGGTGCGGGCGACGTTCCCGCGCTATCGGTACGATCAGCTGATGCGGCTCGGCTGGAAGGTATTCCTGCCGTTCTCGCTGTTGTGGGTCGTGGTGACGGCCGGGGCGCTGCTGCTGTTCGATGCGGCCCCTTGAGACGCGCGCCGCAGGTGGCGGCGCCCGGCAGCAGGGGACTTGCGCGGGGCGCGCCGCCGACTATGGTATGGCCGGTCCAAAGGCCGGCATGACAAAATGTTGTGGCCCGAAGACGAGGAGGGCGCGAAGATATGGCAATCCTTGACCGCAGTGCGCGCAGCTTGCTGCTGACCGAACTGCTGGCGGGGCTGCGTTTGACCTTCAGCTACATGTTCCGGCCGAGGGTCACGCTCAACTACCCGTACGAGAAGGGACCGCTCAGCCCGCGTTTCCGCGGCGAGCATGCGCTGCGGCGCTACCCGAACGGGGAGGAGCGCTGCATCGCCTGCAAGCTGTGCGAAGCCATCTGCCCGGCGCTGGCCATCACCATCGAAGCCGAACCGCGCGAGGACGGCAGCCGCCGAACCACGCGGTACGACATCGACATGACGAAGTGCATCTATTGCGGGCTGTGCCAGGAGGCCTGCCCCGTCGACGCCATCGTCGAGGGGCCGAACTTCGAGTTCGCGACGGAAACCCGCGAGGAGCTCTACTACAACAAGGAGAAGTTGCTGGCGAACGGCGACCGTTGGGAGCCGGAGCTCGCCGCCAACATCGCGGCGGACGCACCATACCGCTGAGCCGCGTCGGTCGAGGGTCGGAAGGATTTCAATGAGACGAATGTTGATCGGTCGCGGCGCGGGGGCGCGAGACGCCTCATGATCATACAAGCTCTCGCCTTTTATCTGTTCGCCGGCATCGCCGTCGCCGCCGGGGTGATGGTGATCGCCGCGCGCAACCCCGTGCACTCTGTGCTGTTCCTGATCCTCGCCTTCTTCAACGCGGCGGGCCTCTTCATCCTGATGGGCGCCGAGTTCCTGGCGATGATCCTGGTCGTCGTCTATGTCGGCGCGGTGGCGGTGCTCTTCCTGTTCGTCGTCATGATGCTCGACATCAACTTCGTCGAGATGCGGCAAGGATTCCTTCAGTACCTGCCGGTCGGCGCCCTGGTGGCGATCATCCTGTTGACCGAGCTGGTGCTGCTCTTCGGCGCCTGGGTGGTGACGCCGGTGGCGCCCCAGGTCGTGCAGCGGCCGATTCCGCCGGTGGAGGAGGTGACCAACACCCACGCGCTGGGCCTGGTCCTCTATACCGATTACTTCTACCTGTTCCAGACCGCCGGGATCATCCTGCTCGTGGCCATGATCGGCGCGATCGTTCTGACCTTGCGCCAGCGGGAAGGCGTCCGCCGCCAGTCGATCCCGGAGCAGGTTGCGCGCCGTCCGAAGGACTCACTGGAAATCAAGGACGTGCCGACGGGGAGCGGCATCTGATGCTCGAGATCGGCTTGGCCCATTATCTGACGGTCGCGGCGATCCTGTTCACGCTCGGGATCTTCGGGATCTTCGTCAACCGCAAGAACGTCATCATCATCCTGATGTCGATCGAGCTGATGCTGCTTGCGGTCAACATCAACCTGGTCGCCTTCTCCGTCCATATCGGCGACCTCGTGGGACAGGTCTTCGCCATGTTCGTGCTTACCGTCGCGGCGGCCGAGGCGGCGATCGGATTGGCGATCCTGGTCGTCTATTTCCGCAACCGCGGCTCGATTGCGGTCGAAGACATCAACATGATGAAGGGGTAGGGGGAATGGAAGTCGTTATCGTCTTTCTGCCCCTGATCGGCGCGATCGTCGCCGGTCTCTTCGGTCGCCAGGTCGGCGACCGCGGCGCGATCGTGGTGACGAGCGGCCTGCTGATCGTTTCGGCGGTGCTGTCGCTCTTCGTCTTCGCCGACGTCGCGTTCGGCGGCAACGAGCGGGTCACCGAGCTGTTCACCTGGATCGATTCGGGCCGGCTCGAGGTGTCCTGGGCGCTGCGGATCGACACGATGACCGCGGTGATGCTGGTCGTCGTCACCGGCGTTTCCGCGCTGGTCCACGTGTACTCCGCGGGATACATGCACGGCGACCGGTCGATCCCGCGGTTCATGGCCTATCTCAGCCTGTTCACCTTCGCCATGCTGATGCTGGTGACGGCGGACAACTTCGTCCAGATGTTCTTCGGCTGGGAGGGCGTGGGCCTCTGCTCCTACCTGCTGATCGGCTTCTGGTACGACCGGCCGACGGCGAACGCGGCGGCGATCAAGGCCTTCATCGTCAACCGCGTCGGCGATTTCGGCTTCGTGCTCGGCATCATGGGCGTGTTCTTCGTCTTCGGATCGGTCGACTTCGACACGGTCTTCGCCGCCGTTCCGGCCGCGACCAACACGGTGATCGAGTTCCTGGGCTTCCAGGTCAACGCCCTGGAGACGCTCTGCATCCTGCTGTTCATCGGGGCCATGGGCAAATCGGCGCAGGTGCCGCTCCACACCTGGTTGCCGGACGCCATGGAAGGTCCAACCCCCGTCTCCGCCCTCATCCATGCGGCGACGATGGTGACCGCCGGGGTCTTCATGGTCTGCCGCCTGTCGCCGATGTTCGAGTACGCGCCGACCGCGCTCGCCCTCGTGACCTTCATCGGCGCCTTCACGGCCATCTTCGCGGCCACCGTCGGCATCTGTCAGAACGACATCAAGCGCGTCATCGCCTACTCGACCTGCAGCCAGCTCGGCTACATGTTCTTCGCGGCCGGCGTCTCGGCCTATGGCGCGGCGATGTTCCATCTGTTCACCCACGCCTTCTTCAAGGCCCTGCTGTTCCTTGGCTCCGGCTCGGTGATTCACGCCATGTCGGGGGAGCAGGACATGCGGCGGATGGGCGGCATCTGGCGGATGATCCCTTTGACCTACGCGCTCATGTGGATCGGCAGCCTCGCGCTCGCGGGCGTGGGCATCCCGGGCGTGTTCGGCTTCGCCGGCTTCTACTCGAAGGACATCATCCTCGAGGCGGCCTGGGCCGCGCAGAGCGGCGTCGGCCGGTTCGCCTTCTGGCTTGGCATCGCCGCCGCGCTGCTGACCGCGTTCTACTCCTGGCGCCTGCTCCTGATGACCTTCCACGGAGAACCCCGCGCGGACGAGAAGGTCATGGCGCATGTGCACGAATCGCCGAAGGTCATGACCGTGCCGCTGATGATCCTGGCGGTCGGCGCGATCTTTGCCGGCGTCGCGTTCTATCCTTTCTTCGTCGGCGACGCCATGGAAGGGTTCTGGCGCGAATCACTGTTCGTCCTGCCGGAGCACAACACCATCGAGGCGGCGCACCACGTGCCCACCTGGGTGAAGGTCGCGCCGATCGTCATGGGGCTGGTCGGCATCGGCCTTGCCTATCTGCTCTACATGGTCCGTCCGGGGCTGCCCGCACGGATCGCCGGGCAGGCGCGCGGCCTCTACCTGTTCCTCCTGAACAAGTGGTACTTCGACGAGCTCTATGACCGGCTGTTCGTTCGCCCGGCGCAGGTCCTCGGCTACGGGCTGTGGAAGGGCGGCGACGGCGCCGTGATCGACGGGCTTGGGCCGGACGGCGTGGCCGCGGCGTCCCGCCGGCTGGCGCGGCGGTTCAGCCGGCTGCAGACCGGCTATCTCTACCACTATGCCTTCGTCATGATGATCGGCGTCGTGGTTCTGGTCACTTGGTATGTGTGGGTGCAGAGCGGCGGCTGAGGGGACCCGTCATGACCGAACTTCCGATTCTCTCCCTGGTCACCTTCCTGCCGCTGGTGGGCGCGCTCTTCATCCTGGTAATTCGGGGCGAGCCCGACATCGTGGCCCGCAACGCGCGGAACGTCGCGCTCTGGACGACGGTCATCACCTTCGCCCTCTCGCTCGTGCTGTGGTTCGGCTTCGATCGCGGCAGCGCGGACTTCCAGTTCGTCGAGCGGGCGGAATGGATGCCTGGCTTCGGCATCGCCTACCACATGGGCGTCGACGGCATTTCGGTGCTGTTCGTCCTGCTGTCGACGTTCCTCATGCCGATCTGCATCCTCGCAAGCTGGGACGCCATCCAGGTCCGCGTGAAGGAGTACATGATCGCCTTCCTGGTCCTCGAGACCATGATGGTGGGCATGTTCTGCGCCCTCGACTTCATCCTGTTCTACGTCTTCTTCGAGGGCGTCCTGATCCCGATGTTCCTCATCATCGGTGTCTGGGGCGGGCCGCGGCGCGTTTACGCGGCCTTCAAGTTCTTCCTCTACACGCTTCTCGGCTCGGTGCTGATGCTGGTGGCAATCCTGGTGATGTACTTCCAGGCCGGCACCACCGACATCCCGACCCTGATGCGTTTCGCCTTCGCGCCGGGGCTGCAGGTCTGGCTGTGGCTGGCATTGTTCGCCTCCTTCGCCGTCAAGGTGCCGATGTGGCCGGTGCACACCTGGCTGCCGGACGCCCATGTCGAGGCGCCGACCGCGGGATCGGTAATCCTGGCGGGCGTGCTGCTGAAGATGGGCGCCTATGGCTTCCTGCGCTTTTCGCTGCCGATCCTGCCGGACGCGTCGGCCTTCTTCGCGCCGCTGGTCTACACCCTCAGCATCGTCGCGGTGATCTACACCTCGCTCGTCGCTCTGGCGCAGGACGACATGAAGAAGCTGATCGCCTACTCCTCGGTCGCGCATATGGGCTTCGTCACCGCCGGCATCTTCACGGTGACGCAGCAGGGCCTCGAGGGCGCGCTGTTCCAGATGCTGAGCCACGGCATCGTCTCCGGCGCGCTGTTCCTTTGCGTCGGCGTGGTCTATGACCGGATGCACACGCGCGAGATCGCCCGCTATGGCGGGCTCGTGCACCGCATGCCGATCTATGCCGCAGTCTTCATGGTCTTCACCATGGCGTCCGTCGGCCTGCCGGGGACGAGCGGCTTCGTCGGCGAGTTCCTGGTCATGGTCGGCACGTTCCAGGTCAGCACCTGGGTGGCGGCGCTGATCACCACCGGCATCATCCTCGGCGCCGCCTACATGCTATGGCTCTATCGCCGGGTGATCTTCGGCAAGCTGGTGCACAGCGACCTGCTCGACATTCTCGACCTGAACGGCCGCGAAAAGCTTGTCTTCGCGCCGCTCGTTGTGCTGGTCCTGTGGATGGGCATCTATCCCGTTTCCTTCCTCGAAGTCATGAGCCCGTCGGTCGAAAGCCTGATCGCGGACTACCAGATCGCGCGGGAAGGGGCGGCGCGGCCGTCGCTCGCCCTGCTTCTGCAGAACCCCCTCGAGTTGACCGCCTTCGGGCCGGAGAAGTAGCGATCCCGCCATGTTCGACACGCTCGCGCTCCCCGAAATCTTTCTCGCGATCGCCGGCATGGCGATCCTGCTCTACGGCGTCTTCAGCCCAGGTAACCCGACACGTTCGATCTCCTGGTTGACCGTGCTCGCGCTGCTGATGGCGCTGGTCATGGTATGGCTCGGGCCGGATCAGGGCGAGGCGTTCGGCGGCCTGTACGTGCAGGACGGCTTCGCCGTGTTCCTCAAGGTGCTGGTGCTGCTCAGCACGACGGTCTCGGTCATCCTGTCGCTCGATTACATCGAGCGCGAGAACATGGCCCGCTTCGAGTTCCCGGTGCTGATGCTGCTCTCGACGCTCGGCATGCTGCTGATGCTGTCGGCGAACGATCTCATCGCCCTCTATGTCGGGTTCGAGCTGCAAAGCCTGCCGCTGTACGTCGTCGCCGCCTTTCGGCGCGACACGGTGCGGTCGACGGAGGCGGGGCTCAAGTACTTCGTCCTCGGCGCGCTCTCCTCCGGCATCCTGCTCTACGGCGCGTCGATGATCTATGGCTTCGCCGGCACCACGAACTTCGACGGGATCGCTACGGCGCTCACCGGGGGCGGCTACGGCGAGCCGTCGATTGGCCTTATCGTCGGGCTCGTCTTCCTGGCAGCCGGTCTTGCCTTCAAGATCTCCGCGGTTCCGTTCCATATGTGGACGCCCGACGTCTATGAGGGCGCGCCGACGCCCGTCACGGCGTTCTTCGCGATCGCGCCCAAGATCGCCACCATGGGCCTCTTCATCCGGGTCTTGGCCGATCCCTTCGTCGATCTGGTCGGCGACTGGCAGCAGATCATCGTGTTCATCTCGGTCGCCTCGATGATCCTGGGCGGGTTCGCCGCGATCAACCAGACCAATATCAAGCGGCTGATGGCCTACAGCTCCATCAGCAACATCGGCTATGCCCTTGTCGGCCTGGCACCGGGAACGGCGGGCGGCGTGCGCAGCGTGCTGCTTTATCTGGCGATCTACCTGTTCATGACCGTCGGAACCTTCGCGGTCATCCTGTGCATGCGCCAAAGGGGCCGCATGGTCGAGGGGATCGACGATCTTGCCGGCCTGGCGAAGACCCATCCCGTCCTGGCGGCGGTGATGGCGGTCTTCATGTTCTCGATGGCCGGCATCCCGCCGCTTGCCGGCTTCTTCGGCAAGCTGTACGTGTTCCTCGCCGCGATCGAAGCCGAGCTCTACACCCTGGCCGTCATCGGTGTCGTCACCAGCGTCGTCGCCGCGTTCTATTATCTGCGGATCGTCAAGGTGATGTATTTCGATGAAGCGGTGGAGGCCTTTGACCGCCCGCTGGGCTGGGGGATGTCGTCGATTCTCGGCGTCAGCGCGCTCTTCATCCTGTTCTTCATCCTGTTCCAGGCGCCGATGATCGACGGCGCCGACGCCGCGGCGGCATCGCTCTTCACCGGATGAGCGACGCCCCATCGCCGCCGCGCCTGCCGCCCTTCTTCCGCCTCGTCGCGTTCGACACCGTCGGCAGCACGAGCGAGGAGGCGCGGCGACTTGCGGCCGACGGCGCCCCCGAGGGAACCCTGGTCTGGGCTCGCGCGCAGTCGGCGGGGCGCGGACGGCGGGGGCGAAGCTGGAGTTCGCCGCCGGGAAATCTCTATCTGTCGCTGCTCTTGCGGCCGGACTGCCCGGCAGCGGTGGCACCGCAGCTCGGCTTCGCCACCGCCGTCGGCCTGGGCGAGGCGCTCGACACCTTGCTTCCCGCAGATGCCGAAAGGCCGCGTTTCAAATGGCCGAACGACGTGCTCGTCGGGGGGCGCAAGATCGCGGGGATCCTGCTGGACGCCTCAACGGGCCCGAACGGACACCTGGACTGGCTGATCATCGGCGTCGGGGTCAACATCGCGAGCTTTCCCGAAGACACCAGCTACGGCGCAACCAGCCTGCGTGAAGCCGGCGCGGGAGCGGTCAGCGCCGACGAGGTGCTGCCGGTCTTCGCCTCTCATTGGCTGCGCCGACTCGAGCGGTGGGGGCGGGAGGGCTTCACTCCCATTCGCCAGGCCTGGCTCGAAAATGCCCTGGGCCTTGGCGAGGTGATCGAGGTCCGGCTGGAACGGGAGACGCTGACCGGGCGCTTCGTCGAACTCGACGAGACCGGCGCGCTGGTTCTCGACCTGCCGCGGGTGGGGCATCGTGTCATCGCCGCCGGCGACGTGTCCTATCCGGCCTATTGAAGGACGCCGAAGCCATGCTGCTCGCCATCAATTCGGGGAACACCAATGTTGGCTTCGCCGTCTTCGACGGCAACACCTTGCGCGGCAAGTGGCGGATATCGACGAACGTGCATCGCACCGCCGACGAGTACGCCGTATGGCTCACCCAGCTCATGGCCTTGGACGGACTCACGCCGGCCATGATCGACGGCGCCATCATCGGCTCAGTGGTGCCCGAGGCTCTGTTCAGCCTCAAGGCGCTTGTCCGGCGGTACTTTCGCTGCGATCTCCTGGTCATCGGCGAGAACGGCGAGAGGCTCGGCATCGAGACGACCGTCGACCGGCCGGAGGAGGCAGGCGCCGACCGCCTCGTCAATAGCTTCGCCGCCCACCGGATCTATGGCGGGCCGCTTATCGTCGTCGATTTCGGAACGGCGACGACCTTCGACGTCGTCGACGGGCAAGGGCGCTACGCCGGCGGCGCGATCGCGCCGGGCATCAACCTCTCGCTCGAGGCGCTGTACATGGCGGCCGCCAAGCTGCCGAGCGTGGCAATCCAGGAGCCGCCCCGGATCATCGGCAAGACGACCGTCGACTGCATGCAGTCGGGGATCTTCTGGGGCTATGTCGGGCTGATCGAGGGGCTTATCGCCCGGATCCGGGCCGAGTACGGCGCCGAGACACCGGCGGAGGGTCCGATGAAAGTGATTGCAACCGGCGGCCTCGCCCCCTTGTTCTACGGGGCAACCGATGTCATCGAGCGCGTCGACGAGGATCTGACCCTCCGCGGACTCGCCATGCTCTATCGCGCCAACCGCGACCAGAAGGCGCCATGATCGACCGCCCCTCGGCCGAAGAGCTCTTGTTCCTACCCCTGGGCGGGGCCGGCGAGATCGGCATGAATCTCAATCTCTACGGCCACGCCGGCAAGTGGCTGATGATCGATCTCGGCATTGCATTCGGCAACGAATCGACCCCGGGCATCGACGTGATCATGCCCGACCCCGCCTTCATCGCCGAGCGTCGCGAGGACCTGGCGGGGTTGGTCCTGACCCATGCGCATGAGGATCACATCGGCGCCGTGCCCTATCTCTGGCCGCGATTGCGCTGCCCGATCTACGCGACGCCCTTCACCGCCTCCGTGCTTCGGCGCAAGCTGGTCGAGGCCGGGCTGCATCTGGAGGCCGAGATCACCGAAGTGCCGATGTCGGGCCGCTTCGCGGTGGGACCGTTCGAGATCGAGCTCATTACCCTGACCCACTCGATCCCGGAACCGAATGCCGTTGTCGTCCGCACGCCGCTCGGCACCGTCCTTCATACCGGCGATTGGAAGCTCGACCCGGAACCCTTGGTCGGCCCGAATGCGGACGAGGACGCCCTGAGGCGTCTCGGCGAGGAGGGAGTCCTCGCGATGGTTGGGGACTCCACCAACGCGATGGTCGAGGGCGAATCGGGTTCCGAATCCGAGGTCCGCGACAGCCTGATGGAGCTGGTGGGACGGTTCAAAAACCGCGTCGCCGTAGCCTGTTTCGCCAGCAATGTCGCCCGGCTGGAAACACTCGCCCACGTCGCCGCCGCGCATGGCCGGCATCTGGCACTGGTCGGACGCTCGTTCTGGCACGTCAGCCAGGCGGCGCGGGAGAACGGCTATCTCGCCGACCTGCCGGAATTCGTCACCGAGCACGATGTCGGCTACCTGCCGCGGAACGCGGTGCTGATGGCCTGCACCGGCAGCCAGGGCGAACCGCGCTCGGCGCTTGCCCGCATCGCGCGCGGAGAGCATCCGAACGTCGTGCTGGAAAAGGGCGACGCGGTGATCTTCTCCTCGCGGGTAATCCCCGGCAACGAGCGCGCCATTGGCCAGCTCCAAAACGACCTGGTGCGCCTCGGCGTCGAGATCGTGACGGACCGGGAGTATTTCGTCCACGTCTCCGGCCATCCGGCACGCGACGAGCTCGCCGCCATGTACCGCTGGATCCGGCCGAAGATCGCCATACCCGTGCACGGTGAGCTCCGGCATCTCGTGGAGCACGCCGAGTTCGCCCGAAGCCTGCAGGTCAGCGAGGCGGTGGTCGCGCTGAACGGCTCCCTCGTGCGGCTTGCCCCGGGCCCAGCCGAAATCGTCGGCGAGGTGCCGGCCGGGCGCCTCGGCCTGGATGGCAAGGCCCTCGTGCCTCTCAACGGCGGCGTGCTGCGCAGCCGGCATCGGACGCTTCGCAACGGCTCGGCCGTGGCGACGCTGGTCGTTGACGGGGAGGGGAGGCTGCTGGCGGAACCACAGCTCGCGGCGCAGGGGCTGCTCGACCCCGAAGCCGATCAGCCCGCCTATGACGAGACCGTGGCCGCGATCCGAGCCGCACTCGAGGACCTGCCGGCGGCCGCGCGGCTCGACGATGCGGCGGTCAAGGAGGCGGCGCGGCTGGCGGTCCGCCGCACGCTCCACGCGATCCGCGGCAAGAAACCCGTGACCGAGGTCCATCTCGTCCGGATCTGAGGCGGGCCACACATCACGGCGACCCGCCCCTTGCATGCCCCGCCGTCTGCCGGCATCCTGACCCGGTTCCGCGAACCCCGATGAAACCTGCGCCATGATCGGTAAACTCAACCACGTCGCCATCGCCGTGCCCGACCTCCGGGCGGCCGCGGCGCTCTACGCGAACACCCTGGGCGCCACCGTGTCCGAGCCCGTCGACCAGCCCGCGCACGGCGTCACGGTGGTCTTCGTCGATCTGCCGAACACCAAGATCGAGCTCCTGCATCCGCTGGGCGAAGGGTCGCCGATCGCCGGGTTCCTCGAGCGGAACCCCGCAGGCGGCATTCACCACATCTGCTACGAGGTCGACGACATTCTGGCGGCGCGCGACCGCCTGAAGGCGAGCGGGGCACGGGTGCTCGGAGACGGGGAACCGAAGATCGGCGCGCACGACAAGCCGGTGCTGTTCCTCCATCCGAAGGACTTCTGCGGAACCCTGATCGAGTTGGAGCAGGCCTGAATTCTTCCGATGGACTGGTTTTCGGGCATCCTCGTCTATTTCCTGATCTGGTGGGTCGTGCTGTTCGCCGTTCTGCCCTGGGGCGTGCGCATACCGGACGAACCGGAGCCCGGTCACGCCGCCGGTGCCCCCAGCAACCCGCGGTTGTGGCTCAAGGCCCTGGTGACAACGATCGTATCGCTGGTGATCTGGCTCGCAGTGTATTTCATGATGGAGTCAGGCTGGATCAGCCTGAGGCCCGCATGAGCGACGCCGCCGCGCCGCCGGTCGTACAGGCCTACTGCGATGTCGCGCCGGGCCACCCCTGGCACGGTCCCTATCACGACGAGGAGTATGGCTTTCCGGTCACCGACGACAACGTTCTCTTTGAGCGTCTGGTCCTCGAGATCAACCAGGCCGGCCTGAGCTGGCTTACGGTCCTGAAAAAACGCGCGGCCTTCCGCGCGGCGTTCCATGACTTCGATATCGACCGGGTCGCCGCCTTCGACGAGCGCGACCGGGCGCGGCTGCTCGCGGATGCCGGCATCATCCGCAACCGGCTCAAGATCAACGCCGCGATCGAGAACGCCCGGCGGATCCAGAGGCTGCGCGAAACCCACGGGTCCTTCGCCGGATGGCTCGCGGACCATCACCCGCGATCGCAGCCCGACTGGGTCAAGCTGTTCCGGAAGACCTTCCTGTTCACCGGCGGCGAGATCGTGGGCGAGTTCCTGATGAGCATCGGCTATCTGCCGGGCACGCATAAACCGACCTGCCCGGTGTATCACCGGATCGCGGCCCTGAACCCGCCCTGGATGGCAGCCGACGGCGCCGCGAAATAGCGGGGCGCGGCCATCACCTGGCCGCGCGCGGACGTTGGCAGATCAACGATCACACCCATGTATCGCCGGTGCCGTCGCCGAGCGCGCCCGTCTCCCCGCTCAGTGTCCAAGCAACAGGCGATACTGTTGCAAGGTGAGCGAATGAAGGACCAGGGTCAGGCTCCCGGTCAGCCTGTAATGCGTGCCGGCCGAGACGGTCTCCAACTGAACCGCCGTCAGCTTCTTGGGCGCGGCCTGGACGGGCCCGATGCCAAGCATGCCGGCCGCAATGAGCGCGATCGCGAGCTTCTTCATTGTCGCCTCCTCCCTGGAGTGCGTTTGCGGGCGACCCGGCGAACCGCACCGGACCCGGCGGGGCCCGCACTATCCTGAACTGTCCCTGCCTCCGCGCCTGCAAGCTGGCCATTCGTTTCTCTGGCAGGGGGCCTTGAACCGGCCGGAATTCGCCTTGGCCGTCGGTTCGCCCGTCACAGAAAGGGCAGGTTGAACCGGATCGGCAACGACAGCTCGATCTGGAAGTCCGGCGCGTCCTCCGTAACGCCGATTTCCGCGGAAAGATCAAACAGAACCCGCGGCGAAAGCACCGACGAAACGCCGAATTCGAACGAACTCGAAACCTGATCGCTGCCCGGGATTTCGTCGCCGAAGGCTTCGACCTTGTCGGCAAAGGTCTGCAGAAGAAAGAAGCGCAGAGACGTTTCCGGGCTGACTGCCAGGACGGTTCCAAGCGAAAGGCCGATTTCCGGGCCTGGCTGTATGTCGTCGTGCTCGAAGGCGTACTGGTAGGACACACCGCCGACCCAGACGAGCGGGTCGATGCGTTTCACCGCGGTCAAGGTGCCTTGAAGCTCGTGAAAGCCGGTGCCGACGCCGTCGTTGCCGCCGCCCGTCCTCGTGTTCCAGTTCACGTTGCCGAACAGGTCCGGTCGCCAGCCGCTCTCGCGGAGCAAGGTCTTGGTGAAGCCAAGCTCGATGTCGCCGAACCCGGTGTTGCTCTCCGACTCTTCGTCGATCTCAGCGAAGCCGACGCTCGTCACCGTCTCATCTTCGATGAAGGAATACGGGATCTCGATTTCCAGCTGCGAGTCGAAGGGAAGGCCGAAGCGCAGATCCACCTTGGCATCGACCGTGTTGCGACGAAACTCCTCCTCCCCGACGAAGCCGTTGACCACCGTCGGGGTGTCGCGCTCGTCACGGATGTAGCTCAGGCTCGGCTCGACCTCGAGCTCGCCGAACGGCAGCAGCAGCGCGCCTTCGCGCACCAGCGTCCGTTCGAGGGCGCGGGTCGCCGCTTCCTCGTCGACCTCGAACGTGCCGGGCGCCGATGGGGGAGGGGTGTCGCCCTGGGCCAGCGCGGCTCCTTCCGGCTCCGGTTCGGATTCCGCCCACTCCGCCGGTTCGCCAAGCGCCGCGGGGACCGCCGATGCGGGAGCGGCGCTGCCCGCACCAACCCGCGATTCCAGTTCCAGAACGCGCCGCAGCAAGTCGGCGATTATGGCGTCGCGCTGATCGAGCTGCCGCTGCAAGTCGGCGGCGGTCAGCGCGTCCGGAGCCGTCTGCGCGCGGCCGGACTCGAGGAGGATGGTAAGGACAGCGATCGCCGCAACGGGCGCGACGAGGATACGGCCGACGCTCAAGAAACGCGAGAGTTCCATGCCACCTCGCTGACCTTGCTGCGGCGTGGGCCCATCAGCCCGGGCCGGAAAACGGCACGACGGAGCGGAGAAGGGCATCCGATGGCCGCATGAGATCGGTTCGTTTCGGCGAAAGGCGATTCGGCAGTTGCGTGCCGTCGCGTGTGGCAATCACGAACCCCACTTTTCCAAGCTCGGGAAAGGTCAGCCACGCGCGCTCGAACCGGTCCACGCGCATCACGCGGTTGCCGTAGGCAGGATCGGCCAGCACGACTCGACCCCCTCGGATCCCGCGAAAGACAACGAAGTGGTTGTAGCCGAAGACGCTGACCGGAACGAGGATGGGCGCGAGCTCTATTAGGTCGGCGAGCTCAAGCTGGCCGTAACCGATCCCTTCATACCCACGCCCATCGACATAGCGCTTCAGGTCGGCGAGAGAGAACCCCTGACGGTACCGGACGAGATCCGGATTCTCGATGTACTCCTTACGGCGGATCAGTTCCCGTGCGATCTCCCGCTCCGGCACGGGATCGCCATACTGGTAGGTCAGGATCGTGGCCAGCGCCGCGGCGCCGCAGCTCAGGTCGAAGTTCTGCATGACGACGCCTTCCTGCCGTATCTCGATCATCGACCGGACCGGCCTGGTCGCGTCCGCGCCAGCGCTATGGATGGGGGCGGCAATAGCAAGGCCCAACAGGATGGCGGCTGCGAGGCAAGGTCTGATTGCCGCGTCGTCCCGGTCCGCCGCGGTCGATCGCTGGGCGGAGTGGTTCGGCGTCGCGGTATGGCTAGACATCAATTCTTGTTCCGCCAGAACAATCAACACCATCGGCGGGCATCGATTGAGAAACGGACGCCCGCCGACGGCTCCAATCACTTCAGCCGATTAGGCTGACGACGAACAGAGAATTGGTCGAGGCTTAGTCGTTGTCGATTCTTTGCTCGACTTTGGACTCGTTCTTGGCCACCGCGATGGCAACCGCCTTGCCAAACTTGGCTTCCGCCAGAGCGGTCGCGGTAGCGGATTGCTTCACCAGGGCAATTTGGACATTGATGTTACCGAAGCGCCATCCGCCGGCGGTAACGCTGTCCATCTGGGAGCTGGTGAGTTGCAGAGGCTCGGCAACGGCAAACGAGCTCATGCTCAGGACGGTCACGGCTGCAAGCAGAATCCGTTTCATAGCTAGCATCCCTTCTTGGCTATAGCTGGCCTTCTTGGCTTTAGCTACTCGCGTCGAGAGCGCCCCCCGACGACAGCGAAGGGAACCGGTATAGCCCCGTATCTTCCGGGTACCGAAGCTGCCGCTTCCGTAGGGTGGGCAATATACGCCCGGTAAGGTTCAGTGTAAACCCAGAATCTTTACCGTACGCGCAGCACCCAACCTCTTCCATTTGTCCTGAAATCGGGCCTGAAGTCGGTCCCGAATCTTGACCCAAAAGTGGTCTTGAAGGCGGGCTTGAAGTCGCGCGTGAAGTCGGGCGAGGGCAGAATTAAGTTTCGATTTATGCGCCTTAAGCGCCCTGGCGTGTTTCGAGTTAGGCGCTTTAGGCGTCTTGGCGTGTTTCGAGACGTTTTTCTTTACGACAACCCTGTTGCCCTTTTCTTTCACGCTCACGAAGGTGTTGGCGGTGATGCTGGCCATCGTTCCGGCGGCCGTGACGCCGTCCATCTGGTCGGCGTTGAGCCGAGCCGGCTCGGCAAAGGCGGCCGAGCCCATGCCGACGACAATGACGGCGGCACCAAGAATCATCGTCTTCATTGGTTGCGTCCCTTCCAAGCTTAGCTGGCGGAGCCAGCTCCTAGCTGCTCAAGTCGAGTGCGCCCCCGACGACAGCGAAGGGATCCGGTGTGGCCCCAAACCATGGGGCGTCGATTGATAAACTTACCGCAACGCCGACGATCTTGCGACGGGTTTTCGGCGTAATTTTATGGCGAATCGGCCCGGCTGCGGCGCCGTCACCTGGGTACCGTCGTGCAGCAAATGGTCGGCTACGCAATTGACCGATTCGTATCACCGCCCGCGCGGTTCCGGTGAACGCTTTCGGGGTCTTCCCGTTAATCCCGCCTTACAAACCGGTCCCGCTTATAGTACGTTGGTTAAACCAGCTGTCAGGGGGCATATGCTTGTCGGCGGGCGCCTTTACCTGAGCGACTCCCGGCCGTGGAGGCTGCCGGGAGGGTCGGCCGGAAGGCTGGGTTCAAACTGACGTCTTTCCTAAGCAGACCGAAAATCCGACGGCAATGGGAGAGTGCTATGTGTGAGGAACCGAACGAGATCAATCGGGAGCACATTCGACGCCGGCCGTTCTCAAAGGGACTTTCGAGCTTTGCTGTGATGGTCGGCCTGGCTTGCGTCGCGGTGGGATCCGGGGACGTGAGCCGTGCCTCGGCCAATCCGATTCAGCTGACGCCGACGCAGATGGACGGGATAACGGCCGGCGCAATCAGTCACGAGATCGTTGCGGCGGGCATCGCGGAGGGCGAGCCGGCGTCATCCGACGCCAAAGCAAAGGTGCGGACCATTTCCACGCCCAATGTCGAC
The DNA here is from genome assembly GCA_964551315.1 of uncultured Rhodospirillaceae bacterium. GTDB lineage: Bacteria > Pseudomonadota > Alphaproteobacteria > Dongiales > Dongiaceae > Virgifigura. Next base: position 27,327 of record CAZKCM010000004.1, read on the forward strand.
GTCTCCGTCGGGGTAGGGAAAGCCTCCGCCAAGGGCGAGAGTCACGATGTCGAGCTGTCGTCGTCCTACACGACGGATGGTCGGGTCATCGTGGACAATACGCGAGTGATCGAGATCAACACGCCCAAACGCTCAGTGGGCGTCGTGGTCGCGGTGATCGTGGCCAAGAGAAAATAGGACGGGAATCGCCTCGGCATTCCGTTGCGTTCGAGTTGATGGCAGGTCCCGAAATGGCCGAATGATTCATCCGGCGTCACGCCGCGGCAGCGAATGGAACGCGGGGGCTGCGGATCGGTCGATCGCCGCAAGGATCAGGAGTGAGAGGCCCCGCGCCTAATCGGGACCGAAGCGCAAGCCAGGGCCAAGGGGCGGGATCGGCGATTGCCTGGTCGGCGCGGTCGCCCTTCGGTCCGTTTACGCCCGGGACAATCTTGGCGCCCGGGACAATCTTGGCGAGCGAGACGGCCGGTTAGGATCTCGGTCATCGGGTTCCGGTCGGACACCCCGGCCGGCTGCGCCTGCGACGTGGGATCCCGTACCCATTCGCGCCGCTATCCGCTCTCGATGCGGCGCTGGCCGCAAGGAGCCCAGGGAAGCCGGCCGCTATCGATTCCTGATTGGCGGATACCGATTCCTGATTGGCGGATACAAAAACGGCAAGCCCCGACCTGTCGAGGCTTGCCTCAACCATTCGGCACGGGTGCCGTGGAGGGGCCTCGGAAGAGAAATCCGAGGGCGATCCCTCATTGCGCTTCTTCCCTGAACTTGGGCCGTAGCGTGCGATCGCCAAAGCGCCATTATCTTGCAACAAATACTTTACGGCATTTCTCGGGGAGAGTCACTGCTTCGTTGCAGCTCGAGGAAAATCGGCCCGAATGATTCGCCGCGATCCCACCGATGAGGAAGCCACGTCCGGGCACGGCTCCACGGGTGGGACGTGACGCTCTCTGGCGGCCGCGAAAGCCCTCCGATCTGTCCTCCTCGGCGATCCGGTTAACCCTTTGTCATAGAAGGTTCTTCTTGGCGTCCAGGAGCCGCTTCGTCGGTTTGCTCTGCGAGAGTCAGGCTAAACGCCTGTCCGAGTTAAGAAATTTCTTCTTGAACGATGGGGCGGCTTGGGTCAAACCGTCCTTGAAGCAACAGCGCGATCTCAAGACGCTGACCGAAACGGCCGGACAGGGGTCATGGCCTCTGGGTCTTCACGAGGGAGAGACTTCAATGCGTGCTCTTGCCAAGCTTGCCGCTACAGCCCTGATCGCCTTCGCCGGTCCGGCGGCCGCCCAAGACGATTATCCGGACGGCCCGATCACCATGGTCGTGCCGTTTTCCGCGGGCGGCCCGACCGACACGGTGACGCGCCTCATCGCCGAGCCGATGCAACGCGAACTCGGCCAGCAGATCGTCGTCCAGAACGTGGCCGGCGCCGGCGGCACGCTGGCGGGAACGCGGGTCGCCAACGCCGCGCCGGATGGTTACACGATCCTGATCCACCACATCGGCATGTCGACCGCCCCGACGTTGTACCGCAACCTGCCATACGATCCGCTCACGGACTTCGAAACGATCGGCCTCGTGACCGAGGTCCCGATGACGATCATCGCGCGCAAGGATTTCGAGCCGGATACGCTTCAGGAGCTCATCGACTACGTGAAGGTCAACAAGGACACGGTCACCTATGCGAATGCGGGGATCGGGGCGGCGTCCCATCTGTGCGGGATGCTCTTCATGGATGCGATCGACACGCAGCTCACCACCGTGCCCTATCAGGGGACGGGGCCCGCAATGACCGACCTGCTTGGCGGCCAGGTCGACTTCATGTGCGATCAGACGACGAACACGACGGGCCCGATCCAGTCGGGCGGGGTAAAGGCCTATGCCGTGACGACCGGTGAGCGCCTCGAGAATCTGCCGGACCTGCCGACCACGGCCGAGGCCGGCCTCGGCGAGTTCCAGGTCGGCGTCTGGCACGGGCTTTATGCGCCGGCGGGCACGCCCGAGCCGATCATCGAGAAGCTGTCGGCCGCGCTGCAGACGGCGCTTCAGGACAAGAACGTGATCCAACAGTTCGCCAAGCTCGGCACCACCCCCGTCCCGCAGGATCAGGCAACACCCGAGGCCCATCGCGAGAAGCTCAAATCGCAGATCGAGCTTTGGCGGCCGATCATTCAGGAAGCCGGTGTCTACGCCGACTGATCCTGTGCTTGCCAATAAGACGAGCGGGGCGCCCCTGATCGCCCCGCTTCGCTGCAAGAATGCGAGACACGCGCCGGCCGTCGCGTGAGGTCGGCGCACTGCCTTGGTTCCTGGCACCTGGCCGCCGGCAATCGCGCGGCCGGACGTCGGATCCGGGGCCCGGATCTAGCTCTCGGAAGCGCCATGGACGCCCGAAAATCTCTTAAGGACCTCATCGCGGGGCTTATCTTCATCGCCTTTGGACTGGCCTTCGGCTACGCCTCTCTCGGCTATCCCATCGGCACGGCCCTGCGCATGGGGCCCGGCTACTTCCCGCTCGTCCTTTCCGGAATCCTGATCGTTCTGGGTGCGGCAATCCTCATCCAAGGATTCTTCGCCACCGCGGAAAGCCCGATCGGCCCAACGCCGTGGCTGGGTCTGCTGCTGCTCGTTTCCGCCCTGTTCATCTTTGGCTTCACCGTCCACGGCCTCGGCCTTGTGCCGTCCCTGATGATCACCGTCTTCATGAGCGCCTTCGCCAGCCGGCGCACCGGAATTCTCGGTGCGCTGGGGCTCACCGTCGGTCTCACGCTGGTCTGCGTGCTGATCTTCGTCTACGGGCTGGGCCTGCCGCTCCAGCTGTTCGGCCCCTGGCTCGCTCTCTGAGGCGAGGCTACGCTCATGGAACTGATCGCGAATCTCGGCCTCGGGTTCGAAACGGCGTTCACGCCGATCAACATCCTCTATTGTTTCGTCGGCGTCCTCCTCGGCACGCTGGTGGGCGTTCTGCCCGGCATCGGGCCGACGGCGACGATCGGCCTGCTGCTGCCGATCACGTTCAATTTCGAGCCCGTCACGGCGCTGATCATGCTCGCGGGCATCTATTACGGCGCGCAGTATGGCGGCTCGACGACAGCGATCCTGATCAATCTTCCGGGCGAATCCTCATCCGCCGTGACGGCGATCGACGGCTATCGGATGGCCCGGGAAGGCCGCGCCGGCCCCGCGCTGGCAACCGCCGCCATCGGCTCGTTCTTCGCCGGCACCGTGACGACCCTGATCCTGGCGCTGTTCGCGCCGCCCTTGGCCAGCGTGGCGCTCCAGTTCGGGTCGCCCGAGTACTTCTCGCTTCTCGTCCTCGGCTTGCTCGCCTCCGTCGCCCTTGCTCATGGCTCGGTCGTCAAGGCGCTCGCCATGATCGTTCTCGGCCTGCTGCTTGGCTTGGTTGGACAGGACATCTATACCGGCACGCCGCGTTTCACCTTCGGCCGGTTCGAGCTCTACAACGGAATCAGCTTCGTCTCCCTTGCGGTTGGCGTCTTCGGCGTTGCCGAGATCCTGCGCAACCTCGAGCACGAGACGATACGGACCGTGGCGATCAAGCATGTGAAGGGCCTGCTGCTGACCAAGGACGATATAAAGCGGATCGTCGCGCCCATCCTTCGCGGAACGGCAGTCGGAGCGGCGCTCGGCATCCTGCCGGGGGGCGGCCACGTCCTGGCCTCCTTCGCCTCCTATTCCCTGGAGAAAAAGGTATCGAAGGAGCCGCAGAAGTTCGGGACGGGCGCGATCGAGGGCGTGGCCGGACCGGAATCGGCCAACAACGCCGGCGCCCAGACCTCGTTCATCCCCTTGCTCACGCTCGGCATACCGGCGCATCCGGTGATGGCCCTGCTCATCGGCGCCTTCGTCATCCAGGGAATCACGCCCGGTCCGAACGTCGTCAAGGACGAGCCCGAGCTCTTCTGGGGCATCGTCGTTTCGATGTGGATCGGCAACCTGTTTCTCGTGCTTCTGAACCTGCCGCTGATCGGGCTGTGGGTGAAGATGCTCACGATTCCCTATCGTGTCCTGTTCCCTGCCATCATTGCCTTCGCCAGCATCGGGACCTACAGCATCAACCTGAACGCGTTCGACGTCTATGCGATCGCCGTGCTGGGCGTCATCGGTTATGTACTGGTGAAGCTCGACTGTGAACCCGCGCCCCTCCTGCTCGGTTTCGTTCTCGGTCCGTTGCTCGAGGAACATCTGCGCCGCGCGATGATCATCTCCCGCGGCGATCCCATGGTTTTTATCGAGCGGCCGATCAGCGCGGGCCTTCTGCTCGCGGCCCTCGTCGCCGTGGTGATCGCCGTCATCCCCTCGGTCCGCAGAAAGCGCGAGGAGGTTTTCCAGGAGGAAGATTGAAGGAGGGCGCCCGATTTCCCGACCGGCCCGGCCGGTCGCTGACAGTCTGTTAACGCTTGATGCCGAGACTCGGTCCGATGGCACGCCTTACCCGCACGATCCGACTCTGGCCCGTTCTGCTCCTTGCTGCGCTCGAATGCGCGGTCGCGGCCGAGGACCGGATCGTGCGGGTGACAACGACGGACTGCGAGCTCCTCGTCAGGCACCGGCCGGCGCCGGACGTCGCCTACCAGCCGGGCGTCGATGTACGGAACCGGCCGGTCGTTCCGGCTGACCTCGAGGCGCCGCGCCTCCGCCTTCCCGATACGATCGAGATCCCGATCACGGTCGATCTCCAGAAGCGGTTCGGCATTCCCTCGGATTCCGCGCTGTTCGAGGCCGAGGCCGAGATCGGCCGGATCGCCGTCGAGGGGGACCGGATCACCTTCAATGGCCGCCCCCTCCTGGATTCGGAGCGTGTCGCCCTGGCGGAGGCTTGCCGCCGCCCGGCAGCGGGCCGACCTTAAGGGTTTCCGGGCCGCGCTTCCCGCGGACCCGGACCCGTGCGACGAAGCATAGACAGCGAGGCGGCCTTTTGCCTACAGTCGGGCCCGCCGCAACCGCATTGCCGGTGCGGTGCGCTGCGCCGCCCTGCGCCCCGACCGGCGGCGCGGCGGGACGAGCCATACGAGGAACAAGATGCGCCTATCCGTCTATTTCATGCCGACGCTGAAGGAAACGCCCGCCGAGGCGCAGATCGTCTCGCACCGCCTGATGCTGCGCGCCGGCATGATTCGCCAGGCGAGCGCCGGCATCTACTCCTGGCTGCCGCTCGGCTTTCGCGTGTTGAAGCGGATCGAGCAGATCGTTCGCGAGGAGCAGGACCGGGCGGGCTGCCAGGAGATGCTCATGCCGACGATCCAGTCGGCGGAGCTGTGGAAAGCCTCCGGCCGCTATGACGACTACGGCAAGGAGATGCTGCGGATCACCGACCGCCACGAGCGGGAGATGCTCTACGGTCCGACGAACGAGGAGCTGATCACGGACATCTTCGCCCGAGAAGTGAAGAGCTACCGCAGCCTGCCGAAGCTCCTCTACCACATCCAGTGGAAGTTCCGCGACGAGGTGCGGCCGCGGTTCGGAGTCATGCGCGGCCGCGAGTTCCTGATGAAGGACTGCTACTCCTTCGATCTCGATTACGCCGGTGCCAAGCGCGCCTACAACAAGATGTTCGTCGCCTATCTTCGCACCTTCGCCCGCATGGGCCTCAAGGCCATTCCCATGGCGGCCGAAACCGGCCCGATCGGCGGCAATCTCAGCCATGAGTTCATCATCCTCGCCGACACCGGCGAGAGCGCGGTGTATTGCCACCGCGATTTTCTGACCTTCGAGATCCCCGGCGCCGACGTGGATTACGAAGCGGATCTGGAGCCGCTCGTCGGCGCCTGGACGAAGCTGTACGCCGCGACCGACGACAAGCACGATCCCGCCGCCTGCCCGGTGCCGAAGGAGGAACTGGTCGAGGCACGCGGCATCGAGGTGGGGCACATCTTCTACTTCGGGACGAAGTATTCCGAGCCTCTCGGTGCCCTGGTATCGACGCCGGAGGGCGAGCAGGTGCCGGTCCATATGGGCTCCTACGGCATCGGCGTCTCGCGGCTCGTCGGCGCCATCATCGAGGCAAGCCACGACGACGCCGGAATCATCTGGCCCGATCCGGTCGCGCCCTTCAAGGTCGGCCTGATCAATCTCAAGGCGACGGACGAGGCCTGCCGGAAGGCCTGCGACGAGATCTACGACCGGCTGCGGCAAGCCGGCGTGGAGGTCCTTTACGACGACCGGGACGAGCGGCCGGGCGCCAAGTTCGCCGACATGGACCTGATCGGACTGCCCTGGCAGCTCGTCGTCGGACCGCGCGGCCTCGCCTCGGGCACGGTGGAGCTGAAGCGCCGGGCGAACGGCGAGCGCTCGGAGCTGTCGGTCGACTCGGCCCTGTCGCGCCTGGTTGCGTGACGGGTCCTGGGCAAACTGAAACAGGCATCGGCTCGTGGCCATCTTCTCTGCCTTCGAACGTACCGTCGCCATGCGCTACCTCCGGTCGCGCCGCCGCGAGGGGTTCATTTCCGTCATCGCCGGCTTCTCGCTGCTCGGGATCGCGCTTGGCGTCGCCACGCTCATCATCGTCATGGCGGTGATGAACGGCTTCCGGCACGAGCTGCTGTCGCGCATCCTGGGGCTCAACGGGCACCTAGCCGTCTACGCCGAACAGGGGCCGCTGACGGATTTCGACGCGACCGCCGAGAAGCTTCGCGACCTTGCCGGAATCGCCAGCGTGAGCCCGGTGGTCGACGGCCAGGTTATGGCGACGGCACGGAACCAGGCGGCAGGTGCGATGGTGCGCGGCATGCGGCCGGAGGACCTGAGGGCACGACGGATCATTGCCGACAACATCAAGGCCGGCGACATCGGTCGGTTTACCGGCAAGGACACCGTGATCATCGGCACCCGGATGGCGGAGCGGCTTCGCCTCGCCGTGGGCGACGAGATCACGCTGATCTCGCCGCAGGGCAGGGCGACGATCGTGGGGACGGTGCCGCGCATCAAGGCCTACGAGATCGTCGCGCTGTTCGAAGCCGGCATGTACGAGTATGACAGCACCTTCGTCTACATGCCGCTCGAGGCCGCGCAGCTCTACTTCCAGATGCCGGCGGACGCGGTGAGCAATCTGGAGATCATGGTCACAGACCCCGATTCGGTGAGCCGGATCGGTTACGAGATTTTCAACCGTCTCGGCCCGGGCTACCGGATGATCGACTGGCAACGGGCGAACGCGACCTTCTTCAGCGCCATTCAGGTCGAGCGGAACGTGATGTTCCTGATCCTGACGCTGATCATCCTGGTCGCCGCCTTCAACATCGTCTCCGGACAGATCATGCTCGTGAAGGACAAGGGGCGCGACATCGCCATCCTGCGAACCATGGGGGCCACCCGCGGGATGATCATGCGGATCTTCCTGCTGAGCGGGGCCAGCATCGGGGTGCTCGGGACGCTGCTCGGCTTTGTCCTCGGTCTCGCCTTCGCGGAGAACATCGAGGCGATCCGCCAGTGGCTGGAGAAACTCACCGACACCGAGCTGTTCCCGGCCGAGATCTATTTCCTGTCGAAGCTGCCGGCGATCGTCGACCCGAAAGAGGTCGCCTCGGTGGTCGCCATGGCGCTCGGACTCTCGTTCCTGGCGACGCTTTATCCGTCCTGGCGCGCGGCGCGCCTCGATCCGGTCGAGGCCCTGCGCTATGAATGACGCGACCCGGCGCCAGGAGGCAGCGACCGAGATCGCGAAGGCCGAGGCACTCCTGCTCGAACATGTCAGCCGCAGCTTCCCGCAGGCAGGCGGGCGCCTCGAGGTCATCAAGGATGCGAGCTTCGCGCTCCGGCCAGGAGAGATGGTGGCGCTGATCGGGCCCTCCGGTTCCGGCAAGTCGACGCTGCTGCACATCGCCGGTCTTCTGGAGCGACCCGATGGCGGCGAGGTCTGGATTCTCGGCAATCCGGGCAGCCGCCTTTCAGACGCCCGGCGGACGGAGCTTCGGCGCACGACCATCGGCTTCGTTTACCAGTATCACCACCTGCTGCCCGAGTTCTCGGCGATCGAGAACGTGATCCTGCCGCAGATGATCGCCGGCCGCCCTCGGAAGGCGGCAATGGCCCGGGCGCAGGAGTTGCTGGGAATGGTCGGCCTCGCGCAGCGGGCGGGCCATCGCCCGGCGCAGCTCTCCGGCGGCGAGCAGCAGCGCGTCGCCATCGCCCGGGCGCTCGCCAACCAACCGGCGCTCCTGCTTGCGGACGAGCCGACCGGAAACCTCGATCATCACACCGCCGAGGAGGTCTTCGCGCTCCTGGAGCGGCTCGTTCACGAGATGCGGCTGGGCGCGCTCATCGCCACCCACAACCTCGAGCTCGCGCGTCGCATGGACCGGATGGTCACGATCGAGGACGGGGTGCTCGTGGAACTCTCTTAACCGCCGCGGTCCGCGCCGGCGGGCCGGCGACCGCTATGGCCGCGGCCGCGCGGCGCGCCCGATCTTCCGCCGGCCAAGCAGGCGCAGCGCGGCGTTCCGCCCGACCCGCAGAACCGGATAGAGCCGGCGCGCGAGGGCGGGGGAGCGAAAGATCCGCCCGTTGATCCGGTTGAAAAGATTGGACGGCGTGCTGAGGAGGGCGAGGGCGTGGATGCAGTCGGCCCCGTGATAGATCCGGTCGCCGATCTTCAGCGCCATGCCGTCATCGAGATCGAATCCGGCCTGCTTCACCTGTTCGACGACCGGCCCGCCGTCTCGGGCGTTCACGAGGTGAAGCATGACCACCGTTTGCTGGAGCCGCAAATACTTCACATAGGCGCTGCAGAACGGGCACTCGCCGTCATAGACGAGCCACGCCTCCGCGGACGATTCAGGAAACGCTCGCTCAGTATCTGACAATCCCTCGCGCCTCCGTCATGCAGGCTCGGTCGTGTCCCCTCATATGGGAGTGCGCTGCCGGTCCTGTCACTGCGCATGCCGGTGGGAATCGCTCGGCGAAGCCGGTTCGACCGCTTGGACGGACTCCGATTCGCTGGCATAAAGACGCCTCAAGACGCGTTGGCAGATCATGTCGGCTGCCGGGCGGTCAGGGGGATACGACGTGGCGCACGCCGATTTCGTCCATCTGCGGGTTCATTCCGCCTATTCGCTCTCGGAAGGCGCGATCAAGATCAAGCCGCTTGTGGAGCTGTGCAGGAAGCATGGCATGCCGGCCGTGGCGGTGACCGATACGGGCAACCTGTTCGGTGCGCTCGAGTTCTCGCTCGCCGCGCGCGACGCCGGAGTGCAGCCGATCATCGGATGCCAGCTCGCGATTGCGCGCGAAAGCGCCCGGTTCTCCGGTGATCAGGAGAGCGGCGAGGCCCGTGCCGCGGCGATGCCCGGACTCCGTCGGCCGCCGGATCAGCTCGTTCTGCTCGTCCAGAACGAGACCGGGTACCGGAACCTGCTGCGGCTGGTCAGCAAGTCCTACCTGGACAGCGAACCCGGCGCCGATCCACAGCTGCCGGCGGCGGCCCTCGAAGGCCAGACCGACGGGCTGATTGCGCTGACCGGCGGGCCCGCCGGGCGCGTCGGGCGCCTTCTCGCCGAAGGCCAGGACGACGCCGCGGAAACGGCGCTTCTGCGTTTGGCGCGCCTGTTTCCCGGACGGCTCTATGTCGAACTGATGCGCCACGGGCTCGAGGTGGAAGACCGCATCGAGTCGCGCCTGGTTGACCTCGCCTACGCCCACGACCTGCCGCTGGTGGCCACCAACGAGGCGTTCTTCACCGATGCGGGGATGTACGAGGCCCATGACGCGCTGCTGTGCATCGCGGCCGGCGCCTATGTCGGCCAGGAGGACCGCAGGCGCGTGACGCCCGAGCACCGGTTCAAGTCGGCCGAGGAGATGCGGGCGTTGTTCGCGGACTTGCCGGAGGCGGTCGACAACACGCTGGTAATCGCCCGGCGCTGCGCCTTCATGCCGGAGCCGCGCAAGCCGATCCTGCCGGCCTTTCCGGTGGCGCCCGGACGGACCGAGGCCGAGGAGCTGCGCCTCCAGGCGGAGCGCGGCCTGGAGCGCCGCCTCGAGGCGCAGGTCTACCGGCCGGACATGGACGAGGCGGCCCGGGAGGAGGCCGCCGCTCCCTACCGGAAGCGCTTGGCGTATGAGCTGGACATCATCATCCAGATGGGCTTCCCCGGCTACTTCCTCATCGTTGCGGACTTCATCCAGTGGGCGAAAGGGCAGGGCATCCCGGTCGGCCCCGGCCGCGGCTCGGGCGCCGGATCGCTGGTTGCCTGGGCACTCACCATCACCGACCTCGACCCGCTGCGCCTCGGCCTGCTGTTCGAGCGTTTCCTCAACCCGGAGCGCGTGTCGATGCCGGACTTCGACATCGACTTCTGCCAGGAACGCCGGGACGAGGTGATCCGCTACGTTCAGGAGAAATACGGCCGCGACCGCGTGGCGCAGATCATCACCTTCGGAAAGCTGCAGGCCCGCGCCGTCCTCCGCGACGTCGGCCGCGTGCTGCAGATGCCCTATGGGCAGGTCGATCGGCTCTGCAAGCTGGTGCCGAACAACCCGGCCAACCCGGTGACGCTGCAGCAGGCGATCGACGGCGAGCCGCTGCTCCAGCAGATGCGCGACGAGGACGAGAGCGTGGCCCGGCTGATCGACATCGCCTTGAAGCTGGAAGGGCTGTACCGGCACGCCTCGACGCACGCGGCCGGCATCGTCATCGGCGACCGGCCGCTCGACGAGCTGGTGCCGCTCTATCGCGATCCGCGCTCCGACATGCCGGTCACTCAGTTCAACATGAAGTTCGTGGAGCAGGCCGGCCTCGTGAAGTTCGACTTCCTCGGCCTCAAGACGCTGACGGTCCTGGCGCGTGCCCGCGACCTCATCGCCGAGCGCGGGGACCGGATCGACCTTTCCAACCTGCCGCTCGACGACCCGAAGACATATCAGATGATCGGGCGCGGCGAATCCACCGGCGTGTTCCAGTTGGAAAGCTCCGGCATGCGCGACGTGCTGCGCAAGATGAAGCCCGACCGGTTCGAGGACATCATCGCCGTCGTCGCCCTCTACCGGCCGGGGCCGATGGACAACATCCCGAGCTACATCGCGCGCAAGCACGGCCAGGAGAAGCCCGACTACCTGCATCCGACCCTGGAAGGGATCCTGAAGGAAACCTTCGGCATCATGATCTACCAGGAGCAGGTCATGCAGATCGCCCAGGAGCTGTCCGGCTACAGCCTCGGCGGCGCCGACCTGCTGCGCCGGGCGATGGGCAAGAAGATCAAGGCCGAGATGGAGGCCCAGCGCAAGATCTTCGTCGACGGAGCCGTTGCCCGCGGCGTGAAGGAAGGCAAAGCGGCCCAGATCTTCGACCAGGTCAACAAGTTCGCCGGCTACGGCTTCAACAAGAGCCACGCCGCCGCCTATGCCCTGGTTGCCTACCAGACGGCCTGGCTCAAGGCCAATTACCCGGTCGAGTTCTTTGCCGCCTCGATGACGCTCGATTACGGCAACACCGATAAGCTCAACGTCTTCCGGCAGGAACTCGCGCGGCTGAAGGTGCGGCTGCTGCCGCCGGACATCAACCGGTCGCGGGCAACCTTCGGCGTGGAGGTCATGGAGGACGGCTCCCACGCCATCCGCTATGCGCTCGCCGCCGTAAAGAACGTCGGCGCCGGTGCGGTGGAAGCCCTGGTCCGCATGCGGGAGGCCGAAGGGCGCTTCAAGGACCTGTTCGATTTCGCCGCGCGCCTCGACCCGCGCCTGCTCAACCGGCGCCAGCTTGAGAACCTGATTTGCGCCGGCGCCTTCGACTCGCTGAATCCCAACCGGCGTCAGACTTTCGAGGCGGCAGAGACGATCCTTCGCCACGCGAGCGCCGCCGCGAATGAGCGGGAGAGCCAGCAGGCAAGCCTCTTCGGCGACATCGGACCAGGCAGCGGACGCTTCACGCTGCCGGCCGTGGCCGACTGGCCGCCGATGGACCGGCTGCGCCACGAGTTCGAGGCGATCGGCTTCTACCTCTCGGCCCACCCGCTGGATTCCTATGGCGCGGCCCTCGGTCGCCTGGACGTCGTTCGATACGCGGATCTCGCGCCCGCGCTCGCCGGTGGCCTGATCGGCCGGGTAAAGCTCGCCGGTCTCGTCACCGCCCGGCAGGAGCGGACATCCTCGCGCGGCAATCGCTTCGCCTTCGTTCAGCTTTCGGACCCCAGCGGGATGTTCGAGGTGATGGTGTTCTCCGATCTCCTCTCGGCCGAACGGGACCTGCTGGAACCGGGCCGGGCCGTTCTGATGACGGTCGACGCCCGGGGCGAGGAGGGGAATCTCCGGCTCACCGCTCAGTCGGTTCAGGCGCTTGACGAGGCGGTGGCGCGGGCGACCACCGGGCTGCGGGTGTTCCTCAAGGATACCGGGCCGCTCGAGAGCCTGCATCAGGTCATGCAGCGCGAGGGCCGCGGACGCGGCCGGGTCAAGCTGGTTCTGGAGCTCGAGCGCGCCCGCGAGGTCGAGATGGCCCTGCCGGGCGGCTGGGCGCTCTCGGCCGCTGCACGGGCCGCGATCAAGGCGATTCCCGGGGTCGTCGACGTACAGGAGCTTTAGCCCCGATCGTTAACGATTGTTAACGTTCCGGGCCATCCGCGGGTCGACCGTCGGGCGGTCCGAAGGCGGCTTCGGGGTGGCGCGGCGCCGGGAGACGTTCCGCGCAAACCGGGAAAAGGCTTGCGAATCGGCGGTGGGACGGCTATCTAACCGCCGCTTACTACACACGCGGGCGCGCGGCCGCTCCGGGGGCTTCCTCCGGCGGTCGCTCCGGTGTCCCCTTGGTCTATGGGCGCCATGGCGGGGGACCGAAAGCCCGCGGAGGCTCAACCGGAAAAGGATTGATACTCATGGCAATGCCGACCTTTACGATGCGCCAGCTCCTCGAAGCCGGCGTGCATTTCGGGCATCACACCCGCCGCTGGAACCCGAAGATGGCGCCTTACATTTTCGGCGTTCGCAACGGCATCCACATCATCGACCTCGAGCAGACCGTGCCGATGCTTCATCGGGGCCTGGAGGCGCTTCGCGACGTCGCCGCCAGCGGCGGACGGATCCTGTTCGTCGGCACCAAGCGCCAGGCAAGCGACAAGATCGCCGAGGCGGCGAAGCGTTGCGGTCAGTATTACGTGAACCATCGCTGGCTCGGCGGGATGCTGTCCAACTGGAAGACGATCTCCAATTCGATCAAGCGGTTGCGCGAGTTCGATGACCGGCTTGCCGAGGCCGAGGCCGGCCTGACCAAGAAGGAGCTGCTGCAGATGACGCGCGAGCGCGACAAGCTTGAGCGCGCGCTCGGCGGCATCAAGGAGATGGGCGGCCAGCCCGATATTCTCTTCATCATCGACACGAACAAAGAGAACATCGCGGTCGCCGAAGCGAAGAAGCTGGGAATTCCCGTCGTCGCCATCGTCGACAGCAATTCCGATCCGAGCAACATCACCTATCCGATCCCCGGAAACGACGATGCGATCCGCGCCATCTCGCTCTATTGCGACTTGGCTGCCGCCGCGGTCCTCGACGGGCTGCAGCAGGAGATGATCGCCTCCGGCGCCGATGTCGGCGAGGCGGAGGAACTCCCGGCGGAGCAGCTGCCGGCCGAGAGCGAGGAAGCCGCGGCGTCGGCGGACGCGGAGCAAGAGGAAACGCCGGCGACGGCGTAAAGTTCTGTCTGGCGGGCGCGAGGTCGGGGTGCGGTCTCGCGCCGCGTCGAGGCCGGTCAAGTACCGGCGAAGAGTTCTTGAGAAAGAGGGTTAGCTATGGCGGAAATCACAGCCGCGCTGGTCAAAGAGCTGCGGGAGATCTCCGGCGCGGGTATGATGGATTGCAAGAAGGCGCTGGTCGAGACGTCCGGCGATCTCGAGGCCGCGGTCGACTGGTTGCGGAAGAAGGGGCTCGCGGCGGCGGCGAAGAAGGCAGGCCGCGTGGCGGCCGAGGGTCTGGTCGGCGTCGCGACGGAACAGAAGCGCGGAGCGCTGGTCGAGGTCAACTCGGAAACCGACTTCGTGAGCCGCAACGAGGAGTTCCAGCGTTTCGTTGGCACGGTGGCCCGCATGGCCCTGGAGGCGGAGGACCTGGCGCAGCTCACGGCGCGGCCCTATCCCGGCACCGAGGCCACCGTCGCCGACCGGCTGACGCAGCTCATTGCCACGATCGGCGAAAACTTGACGCTCCGCCGCATGGCGCGACTGTCCGTCGGTTCCGGCGTGGTCGCCAGCTACATACACAATGCGCTGGTGCCCGGGATGGGCAAGATCGGCGTGCTGGTAGCGCTGGAGTCCACCGGCGACGCGGAGAAGCTGGCCTCTCTCGGCAAGCAGCTCGCCATGCACGTCGCCGCGGCCAATCCCCAGGCGCTTACGGTAGAGGACATCGATCCGGCGCTCCTTGATCGAGAGCGCACCGTTCTCGCCGAGCAGGCCCGCGCCTCGGGCAAGCCCGAAGCCATTATCGACAAGATGGTGGAGGGGCGCCTACGGAAGTTCTACGAGGAGGTCGTCCTGCTCGAGCAGACCTATGTCATCGACGGCGAGAGCAAAGTGAAGGCCGTTCTCGAGGCCGCCGAGAAGGAAGTCGGCGCGCCCGTCAAGCTGACCGGATTCGTCCGCATGGCGCTCGGCGAAGGCATTGAGCGCGAGGAGACGGACTTCGCCGCCGAGGTCGCGGCCCAGCTCGGCGGGTGATCCACACGCCGAGCGCGCCCGCGGTTTTGCAAGCCGGCCGCCCGTGCCGCCCCATGGCGTCGGCGCAACCGGCCGTTCGGTCGCGCGGTGAGATCCCGGAACCGATCCCGGGGTGGTGCGGTGTTGATATGGTTCGGCCTGCAAGGGAGCGGTGATGCCGTCTCAGACCATCTACAAGCGCGTGTTGCTCAAGATCTCGGGCGAGGCGCTGATGGGGCCGCGGGAGTTCGGCCTCGACTCGGGCACGGTGGAGCGGGTCGCCCGCGAGGTTCAGGCGGTTCACGAGCTGGGCGTCGAGATCTGCCTCGTGATCGGCGGCGGTAACATTTTCCGCGGCATCGCCGGCGCGGCACAGGGAATGCAGCGCGCCTCGGCCGACTATATGGGCATGCTGGCGACCGTGATAAACGCGCTCGCCATGCAGAACGCGCTGGAGCAACTTGGGGTCCACACCCGGGTCCAGTCGGCCATCCCCATGGCCACGGTCTGTGAGCCTTACATCCGTCGACGCGCCCAGCGGCATATGGAGAAGGGCCGCGTCGTCATCTTTGCCGCCGGGACCGGAAATCCGTTCTTCACGACCGACACGGCCGCGGCGTTGCGGGCCTCTGAGATGGGCTGCGAGGCGCTTCTGAAGGGAACGAAAGTCGATGGCGTCTACAGCGCCGATCCGAAAACGACACCTGGGGCGGTCCGCTACGACCGGCTGACCTATCTCGACGTGCTGTCTCAGGACCTCAAGGTGATGGACGCCTCGGCGATTTCGCTGGCGCGTGAAAATCGTATCCCGATTCTGGTATTCTCGATCGAGAAGGATGGGGCGTTCGCCGAAGTCATGTCGGGCAAGGGCAAGTACACCATCATATCGAACGGGGAGTGAGACGTGGCCCAATCGCAACTCAATGATTTGAAACGCCGAATGGACGGTGCGATCGAAGCGTTGCGCCGGGACTTCGCGGGTCTTCGGACGGGACGCGCCTCGGTGCATCTGCTCGAGCCGATCATGGTCAAGGCCTATGGCAGCGAGATGCCGCTGCCCCAGGTGGGAACGATCAGCGTGCCGGAACCGCGGATGATCACGGTCCAGGTCTGGGACCGCAGCCTGGTTTCCGCCGTCGAGAAGGCGATTCGCGACTCCGGGCTCGGTCTCAACCCGGCGAGCGAGGGGCAGCTCGTGCGGGTGCCGATCCCCGAGCTGAGTCAGGAGCGGCGGATCGAGATGAGCAAGATCGCCCACAAATACGCCGAGCAGGCCCGTATCGCCGTGCGCAACGTTCGTCGCGACGGGATGGACCTCCTGAAGCGCCTGGAGAAGGACGGCGAGATCTCAAAGGACGAGCATCGCGCCCGGGCCGATGAGGTCCAGAAACTGACGGACGACCACATCCGTCGCATCGACGAGCTCCTGGCGCAAAAAGAAAAGGAAATCATGCAGGTCTAGGAACCGGGTCGATGGAAGCTTTGCCGTCATCGGCCGGTATCGAACCGCCCGCCCACGTGGCGATCATCATGGACGGCAACGGGCGCTGGGCGAAGGCCCGCGGCCTGCCGCGCACGGCGGGGCACCATCGCGGCGCCGATGCGGTTCGCCGCGCCGTTGCGGGTGCGGCCGAGCTTGGCATCTCCTATCTCACGCTCTATGGCTTTTCCTCCGAGAACTGGAAGCGGCCGGCCGCCGAGATCGACGATCTCATGAGCCTGCTGCGGATCTATCTGCAGCGAGAGATCGCGGAGCTGCACGCCAACGGCATCCGGCTTCGCGTCATCGGCGAGCGGGAGCGGTTGGGCCAGGATCTGGTCCAGATGATCAATGCGGCGGAAGAGCGCACGGCCGAGAACACCCGGCTCAACCTCGTGGTCGCGCTCAGCTATGGCGGGCGAGGGGAGATCGCCCTTGCCGCGCGCCGCATTGCGGCTGAGGTACAGGCGGGCCGGCTGGTACCGGGCGACATCGACGAGGCCCTGTTCGCCCGCTATCTGCTGACGGCGGGGATGCCCGATCCCGACCTCGTCATCCGCACCAGCGGCGAGAAACGAATCAGCAACTTTCTGCTTTGGCAGTCGGCCTACGCGGAACTCGTCTTCGTGGATCGGCTGTGGCCCGACTTCACGAAGGATGACCTTCTCGATGCCATCCGAGAATTCCATTGCCGCGAGCGGCGCTACGGTGCCGCCGGCTAGCAGTCGCCCGCTGCGGCGGCGCGTCGTCTCCGCCCTCGTGCTGGTTCCGGCGGCGCTGCTGGCCGCGGTGCTTGGAACGCCGTTTTGGGACGCCTTCGTCGCGCTGTTCGGAACCGTGATGGCGTGGGAATGGTCAAGGGTCTGCTCCGGACGGTCGCAGCCAGGCCTCGCCGGCATCATCCTCATGACCGCGGTACCGGCCGCGATCGCCGCCGCGGCGTTTGGAACCTATCGGGCGGCGTTCCTGATTCTATTCGCCGGAGCTGCCGGCACCGCGATCGCGGCGCGGCTCGGGCAGGTGCCGGCGCCCGGCTGGCAGGGCCTGGGGGTGCTCTATGTCGGCGTTCCCTGCATCGCCATCCAGTGGATCCGGGCCGGTGAGGCCGGGCTGGAGACGCTGCTGTGGCTGCTTGTGCTGGTCTGGGCGGTTGATACCGCGGCCTTTCTCGCCGGGCGGCGGTTCGGGGGCCCGAAGCTGGCGCCGCGAATCAGCCCGAACAAGACCTGGGCCGGGCTGGGCGGAGGCGTCCTGGGGGCCGCATTGGTCGGCCTGCTAGCGGCCGTTTGGCTGGGGAGCCCGTCGGTTTGGCCGCTCGTCGCGATCAGCGCCGGGCTGGGGCTTGTCGAGCAGGCCGGAGATCTGGCGGAATCCGCCGTCAAGCGGCGGTTCGGCGTCAAGGACAGCAGCGCCGTCATCCCAGGGCATGGCGGCGTGCTCGACCGCGTCGACGGCCTCATGGCGGTGGCGGTGGCGGTCGCCGCGCTGTCTCTGGCCGGTTCGGGGAGCGTTCTGTCGTGGCGGTGATCCCAACTTCGGCCAAGCGGCATCCCGACGCGGCAATCCGGCGCGTTACCATCCTCGGCTCGACCGGCTCGGTCGGGCGCAACACCCTTGATCTGCTCGAACGCCACGCCGACACCTTCGAAGTCGAGGCATTGACCGCGTTCGGCAATGTGGCGTTGCTCGCGGATCAGGCACGGCGTGTGAAGCCGCGCCTCGCGGTGGTTGCCGACCCGGCCGAACATCGCGCCCTTCGCGATGCGCTCGCCGGTACGGGAATTGAGACCGCGGCCGGAACCGACGCCGTTGTCGAGGCTGCCAGCCGCCCGGCCGATTGGGTGATGGCAGCCATCGTCGGCGCCGCCGGACTGGAGCCGACCATGGCCGCGATCCGGCGCGGCGCGATCGTTGCGCTCGCCAACAAGGAGTGCCTCGTCTGCGCGGGCGACCTGCTGATGCGGGAGGTCGCGCGCTGCGGCGCGACCCTGTTGCCGGTCGATTCGGAGCACAGTGCGATCTTCCAGGTCTTCGACTTCACCTGTCCCGACGCCGTCGAGCGGATCATCCTCACCGCCTCCGGCGGGCCCTTCCGCACCAGCGACCGGGAAACGATGGCCCGCGCGACCCCGGCCGAAGCGACGGCGCATCCGAACTGGACCATGGGCGCGAAGATTTCCGTCGATTCGGCAACGATGATGAACAAAGGGCTTGAGCTCATCGAGGCCCATTACCTGTTCGGCCTGCCGGAGGACCGGATCGATATCCTCGTGCATCCGCAGTCCGTCATCCACAGCCTGGTCTCCTATGTCGACGGATCCGTGCTGGCCCAACTCGGCAGCCCGGACATGCGGACGCCGATCGCCTACGCGCTCGGCTGGCCGAAACGGATCACCGCGCCGTCTCCGCGTCTTGATCTGGCGAAGATCGCGACCCTGACCTTCGAGGCGCCCGATCTCGGCCGGTTCCCCGCGCTCCGCCTGGCGCGGGAAGCCTTGCAAACGGGAGGCGACGCGCCCACTATTTTGAATGCGGCGAACGAGGTGGCCGTTCAGGAGTTTTTGGCAGGCACCGTCGGGTTCCTTGACATCGCCCGTATCGTCGAGCAGACCCTGGCGCGGGTGCCGCGCGGGCCGCTCGGCTCGCTCGAGGACGTGAAGGCGGCAGACGCCGCGGCGCGCGAGGAGGCTCGGCGGCTGCTCGCGGCGCGCTGAAGCGCCGGCATTTGTTTAGGCGGCGCTGGCATGAATGTGCTAATGCTGCCGCCCTTCACCAGCGGACCCGGAATGTCTCCGGGTCGGGAAAGAGATCTGGATTCGCCTCATGGATATCTTGACCGGAATGCCGCTCTACGTCGTCAGCTTCCTGCTCGTCCTGACGGTGCTGGTGTTCGTCCACGAACTTGGGCACTTTCTGGTCGCACGCTGGAACGGCGTCCGCGTCGAGGTATTCTCGATCGGCTTCGGCCCGGAGCTCTTCGGGCGAACGGATAGGTTGGGCACGCGCTGGAAATTCAGCGCCCTGCCGCTTGGCGGCTACGTCAAGATGTTCGGCCATACCGATTCCGTTCTCGATCCGAACGGCCGAGAGCGGCCGATGACCGAGGAGGAGCGGAAGGTCTCCTTCCACCACAAGCGGGTGGGACAGCGCAGCGCCATCGTGGCGGCTGGTCCTTTCGCGAACTTCCTGTTCGCCCTCGTTCTCCTCGCCGGCCTGTTCATGGTCTATGGGCAGCAATACTCGTCGCCCGTGGTCGGCATGGTGGTCGAGAACAGCGCCGCCGATCGCGCGGGCATCCTGCCGGGAGACCGGATCGTCGAACTCAACGGCAGGACGATCGCCCGCTTCGAGGACATCGCCGCCACCGTGCAGCTGGGGCTGGACGAGCCCCTCCATGTCGTCATTGAGCGGAACGGCGAGCGCGTCGAGCTGACCGCCTATCCGGAGATCGTTGTCCAGCGGGACAATTTCGGAATGGAGCACCGGATCGGCCGCCTCGGCATCGCCAGCACGGGCGCGGGAGAGGTCGTCCGCCACGGTCCGGTCGGCGCAGTCTGGTCGGCCGCCGAGGAGATCTATCGCCTGTCGGTCGGCACCTTGAAGGCGGTTTGGCAGATGATCGCGGGTACCCGGCCGACGGAAGAGCTCGGCGGCGTCATTCGCATCGCCAAGATGTCCGGCGACGTCGCCCAGACCGGGCTGGTCTCGCTGATCGGATTTTCGGCGCTTCTGTCGGTGAATCTCGGCCTCATCAACCTGTTCCCGGTTCCGATGCTGGACGGCGGCCATCTGGTGTTCTATGCGGCCGAGGTAATCCGCGGGAAACCGCTGGGGCCGCGGGCGCAGGAGTGGGGATTCCGCATCGGGTTGGCGCTGGTTCTCACCCTGATGGTCTTTGCGACCTGGAATGATTTGGTTACCTTGCACGTCGTCGATTTCGTCAGGGGCCTGATTACCTAACCCACGTCTCAGGCAGGGGGATCACACTTTTGCGGGGTTGGATTGCAGCGTTGGCGGTCGCCGTCGGTTTGGCGATCACCGTCGGGCCGGTGCATATGCGCATTGCGGCGGCCCAGGAGATCTTCACCGGGGAACCGATCCGGGCGATCCGCATCGAGGGAACGCAGCGCATCGAGCCGCAAACGGTCCGCTCCTACATGCAACTCGACGCAGGCGACCCGTTTTCGGCGGACCTGATCGACCGCGCGCTCAAGAACCTGTTTGCAACCGGGTTGTTCGCCGACGTCGCATTTCGCCGCGAGGGCGACACGCTGATCGTCCAGGTGGTCGAGAACCCGATCATTAATCGACTTGCCTTCGAAGGGAACGACCGCATCGACGACGAGACGCTGGAAGCAGAGGTTCAGCTCCGCCCCCGCGTCGTCTTCACCCAGACCCGGGTTCAGAGCGACGCGCGCCGCATCCTCGAGATTTACCGGCGCAGCGGGCGGTTCGCGGCCACGGTCGAACCGAAGGTGATCCCGCTGGAGCAGAACCGCGTCGATCTCGTCTTCGAGATCAACGAGGGGCCGGTCACCCGGGTCGAGCGGATCGATTTCGTCGGCAACGAGGCGTTCAGCGACGGCACCCTTCGCGGAGAGATTCTTACGCAGGAAAGCGCGTGGTATCGTCCGTTCTCGACCACCGACACCTACGACCCGGACCGCCTGACGGTCGACCGTGAAGCGTTGCGGAACTTCTACCTCAAAGAGGGCTATGCGGATTTCCGGGTTATATCGGCCGTCGCCGAGCTGTCTCCGGACCGGGAATCTTTCTTCATCACCTTCACCGTGGACGAGGGCGAACGGTACCGGTTTGGCGATGTCAACATCTCGACGACGCTTCGTGATCTCGATCCCGAGACGCTTCGCGACGACATCACCACCAAGGCCGGGGATTGGTACGACGCGTCCAAGGTCGAGGCAAGCATCACCGCGCTCACCGACGCCGTCGGCGAGCTCGGTTACGCGTTCGTCGACGTTCAGCCGCGCCTTGAGCGAGACCGCGAGAACAAGGTCATCAATCTGACCTACGACATTCAGGAAGGCCCGCGCGTGTTCATCGAGCGGATCGACATCTCCGGCAACGTGCGGACTCTCGACAAGGTCATTCGCCGCGAGTTCCGGTTGGTCGAAGGCGACGCCTTCAACACCGCCAGGCTCCGGCGAACGCGGCAGCGGATCCAGAATCTCGGCTACTTCAGCAGGGTCGACATCCGGACCGTGCCCAGCGACAGCCCGGACAAGACCGTCATCGAGGTCGATGTGCAGGAGCAGGCGACCGGCGAGCTGACCTTCGGTATCGGGTTCTCGACCGCCGAAGGCCCGTTGGCTGATGTCGGGCTGCGCGAGCGCAACCTGCTGGGTCGCGGTCAGGATCTTCGGTTGAACTTCACCCTCTCCGGACGCCGTTCGCAGATCGACCTGAGCTTCACCGAACCCTACTTCCTGGACCGGCCGCTTGCAGCCGGCATCGACCTGTTCCGGACCGAGATCGACCGCCGCGAGAGCTCGTTCGACGAGAAGAACCTCGGGGGCGGATTCCGGTTCGGATACGACATCACGGAATATCTGCGCCAGACGGTCCGCTACACGCTCAGCCAGAACGAAATCGTCGATGTCGATGACGACGCCTCGCTGGCGATCCGGCAGCAGGAGGGAGAGACCATCTCGTCCGTCGTCGGCCAGAGCCTGACCTACGACCGGCGCGACAACCGCTTCAACCCGACCGAAGGATACTATCTCAACCTCCGGAACGACGTGGCCGGGCTCGGCGGCGACGTCAAATATCTGCGGACCCGGGTCGGGGCCGCGTACTACCTGCCACTCACTGACGATCTGATCGCGAGCGTAAGCGGCGAGGTGGGATACATCTTCGGCTTCGGCGGTGAGGACGTTCGGATCACCGACGCCTTCTTCCTCGGCGGCAACAGCCTGCGCGGTTTCGCGACCGCCGGTGTCGGTCCACGCGACGTCAACACCGACGACGCGCTGGGCGGCAACACCTTCGCCGCCGGTTCCGTGGAGCTGTCGTTTCCGCTCGGCCTGCCGGAGGAGTATCAGATTCGCGGGCGCGTTTTCACGGATTTCGGTACATTGACGGACACCGACACCGACGTTCCCGGGGTCAGGGATGACGCCAGCCTGCGCGCCTCGGTGGGGACGGGCATCACCTGGCACTCTCCTCTCGGCCCCCTCGCGCTGGATCTTGCGTTTCCGGTTGCAAAAGAGGACTTTGACGAGGAAGAGGTATTCAGGTTCAGTATCGGTACGAGATTCTGATATGCAGACCTTGACCAGGTTATCGGCAGCCTTTGCCATTGCTTTGACCGCGCTTGCCTTGGCCGCGCCGACCGTTCGTCCTGCGGCGGCGCAGGGCACCGGGGAGGTTCCCCTGGTGGTCGCGGTTCTCGATATCCAGAAGGTCATGCGGGAAAGCACCGCGGCAAAGGCCATTCAGGCGGAGTTGGAGGAGCAGCGGGAGACCTATCAGGCGGAGCTTGCGCAGCAGGAGCGGAAGTTGCGCGCCGCCGATCAGGACTTGGCGGCAGACCGCCCGACTCTTTCGCAGGAGGCGTTCGCGGAGCGGCGCGAGGATCTCGAAGAGCAAGCGACCCAGCTCCGCCGGGACGTCCAGACCCGCAAGGAGCAGCTGGAGGCGATGTACAACGAGGGGATGACGCAGATCCGTCAGGCTCTGATCGAGGTGGTCGCCGAAGTTGCGCGGGAGCGCGGCGCAACGCTCGTCCTGAGCAAATCGCAGGTCGTCATGGCGTCGAGCGCGTTCGACATCACCGAGGAGGTCATGCAGAAGTTGAACGCCAAGCTACCGGAGGTCAGCTTGGCCGCTCCGCAATGAGGAGCGCATCATGCCCCGAACGGCTTTGCCCCCGGGATGGCAAGGGGTGGCCTAGGGGCCTTTTTCGGAGAGGAAGCAGAGAAGGATGAACAGCCGGGACGAGCTGGCGCACCCGGGCAGGTGCCCGGTGGGCGCAGCGCGCAATGAGGGCCGGGGGACTGCCCTGGGGCAATCCCTGGATGAAAGGGGGAGGTCGGCCCGATGAACGAGGTCGGTACGGCGACCGGCAGCGGAACCAGCGTCGACATCGGTCGGGTCATGGAGATGATCCCGCACCGTTACCCCTTTCTGATGATCGATCGGGTCGTTGACATCCTGCGCGACGAAAGCGCCGTCGGGATCAAGAACGTGACGATCAACGAGCCGTTCTTTGCCGGTCACTTCCCGCGTCAGCCAGTCATGCCAGGCGTCCTGATCATCGAGGCGATGGCCCAGACGGCCGCCGTCCTGGTCGTTGAGACGCTCGGCCCCGAATCCGAAGGAAAGCTGGTCTACTTCATGTCGGTCGACAATGCACGCTTCCGGAAGCCGGTGCTTCCGGGCGATCAGCTCCGTGTGCATGTGACCAAAGAGCGGAACCGGGGCGCCGTCTGGAAGTTCAGCGGGGAAGCGCGGGTCGACGGAAAGCTCGTCGCCGAGGCGACGTTCGCCGCCATGATCCGAGAGGATTGATGGCCGGCATTCATCCGACCGCGATCATCGAGCCCGGTGCCCGTATCGGGGCAGGGGTCTTCATTGGCCCCTATTGCTGCGTGGGACCGGAGGTCGAACTCGGGCCGCGGGTCAAACTGATCGCTCATGTCGTCGTGGCCGGCCGCACGAAGATCGGCGCGGACACGGTCGTCTCGCCGTTTGCCTCCCTCGGCTCCCCGCCGCAGCATCAGGCCTTCCGCGGCGAGCCGTCCGAGCTTGTCATCGGCGAGCGTAACGTCATACGCGAACACGTAACCATCAACCCCGGAACCGCCGGCGGACGGATGGGCACCCATGTCGGCAATGACGGGTTCTTCATGGTCGGCGCCCACATCGCCCATGACTGCCGGATCGGCGACCATGTAATCATGGCGAACAACGCGACCCTCGGAGGGCATGTCGAGGTCGAGGACTATGCCGTGATTGGCGGCCTTTCGGCGATCCACCAGCACGTTCGCATTGGGCGGCACTCCATGATCGGCGGCATGTCCGCGGTGGCACAGGACGTCATCCCCTATGGCCTCGTCGTAGGCAACCGCGCGCGGCTGACCGGGCTTAACCTCGTCGGTCTGAAGCGCCGCAATTTCTCCCGGCCGGACATTCACGCCCTGAGGTCCGCCTACCGGCAGATCTTCGCCGACGAGCGGAACTTTGCGGAGCGGCTTGCCGACGTTGCCGCGGCCTTCAAAGATTGCCGCCCAGTCATGGACGTTATCGAATTCATCCGCAATGCGTCCGAGCGGTCGATCTGCCGGCCGCGAGCGAGGGATGCCGCCTAAGATCGGCATTCTCGCCGGCGGCGGCGCGCTTCCGGCGCGGCTGGTCACGGCCTGTCGTGCGCTCGGGCGAGACTGCTTCGTGCTCGCTTTCGAGGGCCAGACCGACGACGCCACCGTGACGGACGTCGCGCATGCCTGGGTACGGCTCGGCGCCGCAGGTCGGGCGATCGAGCTGCTGCACGCGGCGGGGGTCGAGGAACTCGTCATGGCCGGTCGGATCCGGCGCCCGTCGCTGGCGGCGCTCCGTCCCGACCGCCGGGCCGCCCGGTTCTTCGCGCAGGCCGGCAGCCGCGTGTTTGGCGACGATGGTCTGCTCAAGGCCCTTATCGATGTCCTGGAGCGAGAGGAGGGGTTTCGCGTGATCGAGCCAAACAGCCTGCTCGCCGCTCTGACGATTCCGCCGGGCTGCCTGGGTCGGCGGCGGCCCGGCCCTGCGGACGAGGACGACATCGCCCGAGGCATTACCGTGGCCCGCGAGCTCGGCCGGCTGGACATTGGCCAAGCAGTGGTCGTCTGCGAGGGGGTCGTCCTGGGCGTCGAAGCGGCAGAGGGGACGGATGCGCTGATCGACCGCTGCGGAATGCTGAAAGGGGCGGCGCGCGGCGGGGTGCTGGTCAAGGTCCGGAAGCCGCAGCAGGAGCAGCGGGCCGATCCGCCGGCCATCGGCCCGGAGACGGTGCGGAGGGTGGCGGCTGCCGGGCTTCATGGAATCGCCGTGGAGGCTGGCGCTGCCCTCGTCATCGATGCCGACGCCGTCGCCGCAGCCGCCGACGCCGCCGGCTTGTTCGTGATCGGCATCGAGGTGCCCGGTTGATCGGGCCTGCCGGCCACGGCTACGAGGCATCGGGCGCCGGAGCGCCGGACGGACCGTTGCTTTTCCTGATCGCCGGAGAGCCGTCCGGCGACCTTCTCGGCGCCCGCCTCATGGCGGCCCTGAAGCGCCGCACCGGGGGGCGCGTGCGGTTCGCCGGGATCGGCGGTGATCTGATGGCGGCGGAGGGGCTGCGCAGCCTGTTCCCCATGGCGGAACTCGCCCTGATGGGGATCGTCGAGGTGCTGCCGCATCTGCCGCGTCTGCTGCGCCGAATCGGCGAAACCGTCGCCGCCATCCGGCGGATGCGCCCCGACGCCGTACTGACCATCGATGCGCCGGCCTTCAACTTTCGCGTCGCGGCGCGGCTGCGCGGCAGCGGCATTCCCGTCGCCCATTACGTCGCCCCATCGGTGTGGGCGTGGCGCCCAGGCCGAGCCCGCAAGGTCGCTCGCTTCCTCGACCATATGCTGGCCCTGCTGCCATTCGAGCCCCCGCATTTCGAGGCCCATGGCCTGGCCTGCACCTATGTCGGCCACCCGATTCTCGAAACCCTCGACGGCGATGCGGACGGCGCCGCCTTCCGGCGCCGGCACGGGGTGCCGCCGGACGGTCCGCTGCTATGCGTCCTCCCCGGCAGCCGCCGCGGCGAGGTTTCGCGACTGCTGCCGGCGTTCGGCGAGACCCTCGGGCGCCTTGCGCACCGGTTGCCGGAGCTGCGCGCGGTCGTCCCAACGGTGCCCGCGGTCGCCGACCGGGTCCAGGCCGCGGCCGCCAAGTGGCCCTTGCCGGCGGTCGTGATCACGGACCGGGACGAAAAGCCCGACGCGTTCGCCGCGGCCGACGCGGCGCTCGCCGCGTCGGGCACCGTCGTGTTGGAGTTGGCCGCCGCCGGTGTTCCGACCGTCGCCGCCTATCGGGCGAACGCCGTCACCGCGGCGTTGCTGCGCCGGATGCTGACGGTCCGTTACGTAACTCTCGTCAACCTTGTCCTGGATCGGCCGGTCGTGCCGGAGTTCCTGCAGGAGCGCTGCAGGGCTGAGATCCTGACGCCGGCCGTGGAGCACCTGCTGGTAAGCCCTCCCGCGCGCGAGGCGCAACGGCAGGGCTTCCGGGAAGCCCTGGACAAGCTTGCTGTGCCGGAACGCCCCAGCGAGCGGGCGGCCGACGTCGTGCTGGAACTCGCGACCCGGCGATCTAAACCGACCCTATCGGCGTAGCGACCCCGCCATCACGACCGGATCCTGTGTGCGGGTCCGGTCCTGGATCGTCTGCCAGTAGGCCTTCAGACTCCGGGTGATCATCAAGGCCGCTTCCAGCGCGCGCCACCCGTCCTCGCCCGACACCAGCGGCGGTTCCCCGGTCCTTACCGAGTGCAGGAAGGCTGCGATCTCCTGTTCGAGGGCGTCGACATTACCGTAATCCGCCTCCTCGATCTGGAGGTCCGATATGCCGCCCAAGGCGGCATCGCCGTTGCCCTTTCGGATGATCTTGATGCTTCGCTTCAGGAAGTCGATCGTCATGTAGGAGTCGCGCTGGAAGATGCGCATCCGCCGCTCCGTCCGCAGACTCACGCGGCTCGTTGTGACGTTGGCGACGCAACCGTTGGCGAACTGGATGCGGGAGCTCGCAATATCCTCGGCCGTCGACAGCACCGGGGCTCCGACGGCGTGGACCCATTCGATCGGCGACTTGACGAAAGCCAGAATCAAGTCGAGATCGTGGATCATCAGATCAAGGACCGCGTTCACCCCTGCGGCACGCGGCTTGAAAGGACCGATGCGCTGGGCCTCAACATAGACCGGCTCGGAAATGAGCTCGCGCATGACGCGGCCAACGGAGGAGAACCGCTCCAGATGGCCGACCTGCAGCACGCACCGATGCGCGTTGGCGGTGCGAATGAGGGCGCTCGCCTGATCGAGATCGTCGGTAATCGGCTTCTCGACGAGGACATGAACGCCGTTCTCGAGGAAGGTCTGCGCGATCTCGTAATGCGCCGAGGGCGGCGTCGCGATGCTGACGGCGTCTACGGTGCCGAGCAGCGTCCGAAAATCCGTCACCGGCGCGACCGAGAAGCGTTCGGCCACCGCGGCAGCACGGCTTTCGTCGATATCGGCGACGGCGACGAGCTGCGATCCGGGGAGGTTGGCAAACTTCTCGGCATGGTATTGGCCGAAATGCCCGACTCCAACGACCGCCGTCCGTATTGGTTTTATCATTCTTTTAGAGCTCCTTCCGACCGCCGGGGACATTCGCGCGCTTGACGGTCGGGAAGGGAGCCGGCCCGAAGGACGTCGCACAGCCGGGGCGGCTTCGACCCCGCCAAAATGCGCTGCCGCCGACCCTTTGCCGCGCGCCTCTGCGCTGTATACAATGACCCACGGCAACCTTGCAACTGCAGGAGATCGGGTTATGGCGACGCAGGCAGCGCCCGTTGACGAGGCACGGCGCACGGCGAATTTTCGGCTTCTCCACACGATGATCCGTGTCCGCGACCTCGACAAGTCGATCGATTTCTACACGCGTCTCCTGGGTATGAGGCTCCTGCGGAAGAAAGACTACCCGAGCGGCGAGTTCACCTTGGCCTTCGTCGGCTACGGGGACGAGGAAACCGGCACCGTCCTTGAGCTGACCCACAATTGGGGACGGAAGGAGCCCTACGACCTGGGATCTGGATTCGGTCATCTCGCCATCGGCGTCCCGGACATCTACGGCACCTGCGAAGCCCTGGCCGCGGAGGGCGTGAAGATTCCGCGACCGCCGGGACCGATGAAGCACGGCGGCAGCGTCATCGCCTTCATCGAGGACCCGGACGGCTACAAGATCGAGCTGATTCAACAAGACTAGCGTCCTACGGCGGCCGCGGCCCGGCGCCTCAGCGGCGCTGGGCCATCGGCACGTAGGCCCGCTGCGTATGTCCCGTATAGAGCTGGCGCGGTCGCCCGATGCGCTGCGACGGGTCTTCGATCATCTCGTTCCACTGCGCGACCCAGCCGACCGTCCGGGCGACCGCGAAGAGGACGGTGAACATGGAGGTCGGGAAACCGATCGCCTGAAGGATGATGCCGGAGTAGAAATCGACGTTCGGATACAGTTTCCGCGTAACGAAATAGTCGTCCTCAAGGGCAATCCGCTCGAGCTCCATCGCGAGTTCGAGGAGCGGCTGATCGCGAGCGCCGAGCGCGTCGAGCACCTCGTGGGCCGACTGGCGCATCATTGCCGCCCGCGGATCGTAGTTCTTGTATACCCTGTGCCCAAACCCCATGAGGCGGAACGGATCGTCCTTGTCCTTCGCGCGATTGATGAACTCGGGAATCCGGTCCTTGTGGCCGATCTCCCGAAGCATGTTGAGAACGGCTTCGTTCGCGCCACCATGCGCCGGGCCCCAGAGCGAGGCAATGCCGGCGGCGATGCAGGCGAAGGGATTGGCGCCGCTCGACCCCGCGATCCGAACGGTGGAGGTCGAGGCGTTCTGCTCATGGTCGGCGTGAAGGATGAAGATTCGGTCCATCGCCCGCGCCACGACCGGATTGATCTTGTACTCCTCAGTCGGCACCGCGAACGTCATGTGGAGGAAATTCTCGACGTAGCTCAGATCGTTGCGCGGATAGATGAAAGGCTGGCCGACGGAATACTTGTACGCCATGGCCGCGATGGTCGGGATCTTCGCGATGAGCCTGTGCGAAGCAACTAGGCGCTGTCGCGCATCGCTGATGTCGGTGCTGTCGTGATAGAAAGCCGAAAGCGCGCCGACGACGCCGACGAGCACGGCCATCGGATGGGCATCGCGGCGGAATCCGCGGTAGAAGGTGTGGATCTGCTCGTGCAGCATCGTGTGGTAGGTGATGTCGTGCACGAAATTCTTCTTCTGCTCCGCGTTCGGCAGCTCGCCGTGCAGCAGCAGATAGGCGACCTCCATGAAGTCGGAGTGCTCGGCCAGCTCCTGGATCGGATAGCCACGGTAGAGAAGGATGCCCTCCTCGCCGTCGATGAAGGTTATCTTCGATTCGCAGCTGCCGGTCGACGTAAAGCCGGGATCGTAGGTGAACAGGCCGTGATCGTTGTAGAGCCGTCGCACGTCGATGACACGCGGTCCGAGCGTCCCCTCCAGAACGGGCATTTCCCAGGTCTTGCCCGTGCTGTTGTCGGTAACGGTAATGGTGCCGCCCTTTTTTCCCCCGTTACCGCCGGCTCTCTCGATGCGTTCGGCCATGCTTAACCATCCCTCCGGTCGCCAAAGCCCTGCTTGCGAAAATTTGGCCCGACAATAGTGCCGATGGCCGGAATGTTCAATTGACGGTTCGCGCTTCCCCAACGCGGCCGGCATCCGCGATCCGGGCCAGGCTCTCCTCTCGGCCAAGAACCTCCATTACCTCGAAAATTCCGGGAGAAACGGTGGTTCCGGTGAGCGCCGCCCGAAGCGGCTGCGCCACCTGGCCCAGCTTGACCGACTGCTCCTCCGCGAAGCGGCGGACCTCCTCCTCGATCGCCGTCTGGGTCCAGTCCTCGATCGCCGCGAGGCGCCGGGCGAGGTCGTCGAGACGCCGTCTGGCTTCGGGCGTCAGGAGGTCGAGCGCCTTCTCGGTAAACGGCAGCGGGCGGGAACGGACGTAGAACAGCGCGTTGTCCGCGAGTTCCTCGAGCGTCTTGGCACGCGGCTTCAGCCCCGGCATGCCGCGCAGCAGGCGCTCGCGCGCGGCCTCGTCCGGTGCTTGGCCGCCCAACCGGCGTTGCAACCGCGGCAGGATGAGTTCGACCAGGCGGGCATCGTCGGCGGCCCGTAGATAATGGCCGTTGAGGTAGTCGAGCTTGGCGTAGTCGAAGCGCGACGGCGAGCGGCCGACGCCGTCGAGGTCGAACCAGGCGATCGCCTGCTCGGTGTCGATGATCTCGTCGTCGCCGTGAGCCCATCCGAGCCGCAGCAGGTAGTTCCGCATCGCCTCCGGCAGGTATCCCATCTCGCGATAGGCGTCGACGCCGAGAGCGCCATGCCGCTTCGACAGCTTGGTGCCGTCCGGCCCGTGGATGAGGGGAATATGGGCGAAAGCCGGCGGCGTCCAATCCATTGCCCGATAGAGCTGAAACTGGCGGAAGGTGTTGGTCAGATGGTCGTCGCCGCGGATGATGTGCGTGATGCCCATGTCGTGGTCGTCGACGACGACGGACAGCATGTAGGTTGGCGTGCCGTCGGCACGCAGCAGCACCATGTCGTCCAGCTGCTCGTTGGCGATGCGGACCTCGCCCTGGACCAGGTCCTGGATGATGGTGTCGCCGGTCTGCGGCATCTTGATGCGGACGACCGGCGCCACGCCGGGCGGTGCCTCCGAGGGATCGCGATCTCGCCAGCGTCCGTCGTATCGGACGGGCCGGCCGGCGGCGCGCGCCTCGTCCCGCATCGCCTGCAGCTCTTCCGGCGTGCAGTAGCAGTAATAGGCCTTGCCCTCGGCCAGCAGCCGGCGGGCGACCTCCGCGTGGCGCTCTGACCGGGTCGACTGGAAGACCGGCTCGCCGTCCCAATCGAGGCCAAGCCAGCGCAGCCCGTCGAGGATGGCGTCGATCGCTTCCTTCGTCGAACGCGCGCGGTCGGTGTCCTCGATGCGCAGCAGGAATCGGCCGCCGTGATGCCTGGCGTAGAGCCAGTTGAAGAGGGCGGTGCGGGCGCCACCGATGTGCAGGAAGCCGGTCGGCGAGGGGGCAAAACGTGTAACGACGGTCATGGTGATGGCGTTGTGCTCCAGTTCGCCGCGCGGAGGCGGTGTTTAGCACATCCGCCGGTTCGATCTCAACGTCACGGCCACCTTGGTCGGGCGGCGGTCGGGATGCGATATTGAGGCGGCACGATGCCGGGGGATTCATGAACCAATTGAGACGCCTTCGCGCCGATGTCAATGGACGGCGCGACTTCCGACGCTCAGAGCGCGCGGCCGCGCCATGAGCGAAAGCGTGGCCCGCGGGGGCGAAACGCTCCCGTCGGCCGTCCTCGGCCGGTTGGGCGCAGCCCTGGCGGCGGAAAGCGGGCGCTGGGCGCTGTGGATTCCCGTCGCCCTCGGCCTCGGAATCGCCGCCTACTTCGCCTTGCCCGTGGAACCGCCGGCCTGGACCGGCCTCGCGGGTCTCGCTCTGACCGGGCTCGCGGCCCTCGCGGCGCGCCGCCATCCCCCGCTTCTCGCCGCGACGCTCGCCGCCATGGCCGTTTGCCTCGGCCTCGCGGCGGCGCAGGCGCGCACCGCCGCGGTCGACGCGCCGGTGCTGTCGCGGGAGATCCGCTGGGCCGCCGTTATCGGCCGGGTGGCGGAGGTCGAGCGGCTGGCCGCCGGCCGGCGCTTGGTCCTTGACCGCGTGCGGATCGAAGAGTTGGAGCCTCGGCGGACGCCGGAGCGGATCCGTGTCCGCATCGCCACCGATGAACCGCCGCTCTGGCCCGGCCAATGGGTGCGGCTGCAGGCGACCCTGGGTCCACCGTCCGCGCCGGCGGCGCCGGGCGCCTTCGACTTCCAGCGTCACGCGTTCTTTCAGGGGATCGGCGCCATCGGCTTCGCCTTCGGCGCGGCGGAGCCGATCGAGCCGCCGGGTGACGCCGCCGGCGCGGAGCCCGCCGCATGGCGCATCTGGCTCGCCGGCCTGCGCCAGGACCTCACGGACCGGATCCAGGCGGCCCTGCCGGGCGCGACCGGCGCCATCGCCGCCGCCCTCACGACCGGAAGCCGGGCCGCCATCCCCGAGCCGGTGCTCGAGGCCATGCGCGATTCGGGCCTGGCCCATCTGCTTTCGATCTCCGGCCTGCATTTCGGGCTCGTGGCCGGGATTCTGTTCGTCGGCACCCGCGCGCTGCTGGCTCTCGTACCGGCCCTGGCGCTGGCCTACCCGATCAAGAAGTGGGCCGCGCTGGCGGCTCTGCTCGGAAGCACCGCCTATCTCCTTATCTCCGGCGGCACGGTGCCGACACAACGATCCTTCGTGATGGCGGGGCTCGTGCTGCTCGCGGTGATGGTCGATCGTTCCGCCATCTCGATGCGGCTCGTGGCCTGGGCGGCGGCGGTCATCCTGCTGCTGAGCCCCGAAACGCTGACGGGCCCGAGCTTCCAGATGTCCTTTGCCGCGGTGGTCTGCCTGATCGCCGCTTTCGAGGCAACGCGGGGCTACCGCGCCCGGCGGCGGGCGGATGCAGGATGGCTGCGGCGGCTCGGGCACTACGCCGCCGCCCTGGCGGCCACGAGTCTCATCGCGACGCTCGCGACCGCGCCCTACGCCGTTTACCACTTTAACCGCGTGGCGGACTACGGGCTCGTCGCCAACATGATCGCCGTGCCGATGACCGGATTCTGGGTCATGCCTTGGGCCGTCATCGCCTTCCTCCTGATGCCCTTCGGCCTCGAGCGGTTCGGGTTGGTGCCGATGGGGTGGGGGATCGACGGCATCGTCACCGTCGCCGAGACGGTGGCCGCCTGGCCGGGCGCGGTGATGCTGATTCCCGCGATTCCGACGGTCGCCCTCGGGCTGATCACCCTGGGTGGCCTCTGGCTCTGCCTGTGGCAGCGACCCTGGCGCCTCTATGGATTGGCCGGCGTGGCCGCGGGCGTGATCGCCGCGGCCTTGCTGGCCCGTCCGCCGGACCTCCTGGTCTCAGGTGACGGCAGGCTCATCGCGGTGAGCGACGCCGGCGGTCGGCTGCTGCTATCGTCGCGCCGCGCCGCGCGGTTCGAGGGCGAAATCTGGTTGCGCCGCGCAGGACAGGTGGACCCGCTATCGTGGCCGCGCGACGGCTACGGGGCCGACGGGCGGCTTGCCTGCGACTCTCTGGGCTGTCTCTACCGGACGGCAGGGCGGACCGTCGCGCTGGTCCAGGAACCCGCCGCCCTCGCCGAGGACTGCCCGATCGCGGACCTCGTGATCAGCACGGAGCCGGTTCACCGCCACCTCTGCCCCACGCCGCAGCGGATCATCGACCGATTCGACCTCTGGCGCGACGGCGCCCACGCCGTCTGGATCGGAGCCGACGGTGACCTGACGGTCCGCTCGGTCCGCGACCTTCGCGGCACGCGCCCCTGGGTCCTGGACCCTCAGGGAAAGCAGTAGGGCGGGCGAGGCCGTCCCACCTCAATATCGGCGAATCAATCCCCTCAGCCGGCCCTGGATCTTGACCCGGTCAGGGCCGAAGATGCGGATCTCGTAAGCCGGATTCGCCGGCTCGAGCGCCACGGAATCGCCCTTGCGCCGGAGCCTCTTCAGCGTCACCTCGCTGCCATCGACCAGTGCGACGATGATGGCGCCGTTCTCCGCCGTCTCGCAGCGCTCGATCACCACGGTGTCGCCGTTCAGGATCCCGGCACCGATCATCGAGTCGCCTTCGACCTCGAGCGCGTAGTAGTCGCCGCGGCCGAGCAGGCTCGCCGGCACCTCGACACTGTTCGAGTGGTCGCGCAAGGCCTCGATCGGGGTGCCGGCCGCGATCCGCCCGTAGAGCGGGAGCTGCACCACTTCGGAGGCCTCGTTGCTCACCGCCGCGCCGGGCAAGGCCGCCTTGAAGTCGCCGCGGATGACGTTCGGAGAGAAACCGCCGCGGCCGGGCGCCCGCTCGCCTTGGCGGATCCCGATCTCGTCCGGCAGCCGCAGCACCTCGAGCGCCCGCGCCCGATGGGGCAGGCGCCGGATGAAGCCGCGCTCTTCGAGACCGGTGATCAAGCGGTGAATCCCCGACTTCGACTTCAGATTGAGCGCATCCTTCATCTCGTCGAAGGAGGGAGAGACGCCGGTTTCGCTCAGACGGCGATTGATGAAGAGCAAGAGCTCATGTTGCTTTCGCGTCAGCATTCTTCCCTCTCGATTACGGTGACCGCTCGGGCGCCCGCCAAGGGTTTGGAACAAAACCTAAACATCCGATTCTGTTCTAGTTTGGTTCCGCTTGCGCGTCAAGCCTGGACCTCCGGGCGTCTCGGCACGGCGTCGAGGCGCAGTCAGATGCCGAGTGCGCCCCCGGCCAGCGGGATGAACTCCACGGTGCTGCCGGCCCGCGCAGGTGGGGCATGGGGGGGCCGGACGACGAGGCAGTCGGCGCGGGCGAGGGTCCACAGCATGGCGCTGTCCTGACGGTCGAACGGCGTCGCGATCGCGCCTCGTTGCGGGTCGTGCGTGAGTCGCGCCCGCAGATACTCCTGGCGACGGTCGTTCTCCGGCAGATCGGTGCCGAGGATGGCCGTCGCCGTCTGCGGCTGAGCGTCCGCCCGCCCGAGCAGCGCGTCGATCGCGGGACGGAGGAAGACCACGGCGCAGACAATCGTTGAGACGGGATTCCCCGGCAGGCCGAGCACCGCCGTCCGGCCGATCCGGCCGAACATGAGTGGTTTTCCGGGGCGCATGGCAATCCGCCAGAAATCGAGGTCCATTCCCCGCTCGCGAAGGACGGCCTGCACCAGGTCGTGTTCGCCCACCGAGACGCCGCCG
Organism: uncultured Rhodospirillaceae bacterium; assembly: GCA_964551315.1. Classification (GTDB taxonomy): domain Bacteria; phylum Pseudomonadota; class Alphaproteobacteria; order Dongiales; family Dongiaceae; genus Virgifigura. The sequence goes on from CAZKCM010000004.1 coordinate 62,016, forward strand.
GAGGTGACCAGCAGGTCCGCGCCCTCCGCGGCGTCGATCATGTCCGAGAGCGCGTCCCGGTCGTCGCGGGCGATGCCGAGGTGAAGCGGCTCCGCACCGCAGGCCGTCACGAAGGCGGCCAGGGACAGGCCGTTCGAACTCACGATCTGGCCCGGGCCGATCGGGTCCCCCGGCATCACGACCTCGTCGCCGGTCGACAGGATGGCGATGCGCGGGCGCCGGGTCACGCGCAACCAGGGCCGGTTCATCGCCGCCGCGAGACCGACATCCCGGACCGTCAGGAGCCGCCCCCGCGGCAGGCCGACATCGCCGGCCTTGAAGTCGAGTCCCGCCGGCCGGACGTGTCGTCCGGCGGACACTCCTTCACGGACGAGAATCCGCCGCCCCCCGGCCGGGTCGTCCTCGACGGTCACATCCTCCTGGATGACGACGGCGTCGGCGCCGGCCGGCAGCGGCCCGCCGGTGAAGATCCGGACGGCCTCGCCCGGCCCCAGGGTCCCTTCGTAGCCGCCGCCGGCCGGCGCTTCGCCAACGACCCTGAGACGCACCGGGACCGCCGCCACGTCCGCGGCGCGGACCGCATAGCCGTCCATCGCCGACATTGCGACCGGCGGCTGCGTCACCCGGGCGACGACGTCTTCGGCCAGGACCCGGCCGAGCGCCTCCGTCAGGCCGATCTGCTCGCTTCCGAGCGGCCGCAAGGCGGCGCAGATGCGGTTTCGCGCCTCTTCGACCGAGATCATCACGCCGCCTCGTAATTGCCTGATTTGCCGCCGCTCTTATGGACAAGACGGATGTCGGTCAGGGTCATGCCGCGATCGACCGCCTTGCACATGTCATAGACCGTGAGCGCGGCCACGGCGACGGCAGTCATGGCCTCCATCTCGACGCCGGTGCGACCGGCCACACGGCAGGTCGCGGTGATGTCGACCGCGTTCCGGTCCGGATCGACCGACAGATCCACCTTGACCGAGGTGAGGGCAAGGGGATGGCAGAGCGGGATCAGGTCCGGCGTCCGCTTGGCCCCCATGATCCCGGCCAGACGCGCCACCGACAGAACGTCGCCCTTCTTGACCTCGCCGCCGGTGATCAGGGCAAGCGTCTCAGGTCTCATGATCACCGAACCGCGTGCCGTGGCGGTCCGCTCGGTCACGTCCTTGTCGGAGACGTCCACCATCGCCGCCTTGCCTTCCGCGTCGAAATGGGTCAGACGGGCCATTGCGAACGGCGCTCCGTCAGGCGCTCAACCGGCGCGGCCCTCGGTCGCCCAGCAGCATTCGGGTCGCCGCGGCGACGTCATCCTGTCGCATCAGCGACTCGCCGATGAGGAACAGCCCGGCGCCAGCCCGCCGCATGCGGGCAAGGTCCTCCGGGGTGTAGAGGCCGCTCTCGGCCACGACCATGCGGTCCTCCGGAACCTTCGGCGCCAGCTCTTCCGTCGTCGCAAGATCGACTTGTAGGGTCTTAAGATTTCTATTATTGATGCCGATGAGCCTTGTCCGCAGCCGCAAGGCCCGCTCGAGCTCCTGGGCGTCATGGACCTCGGCCAGGACGTCAAGCCCGAACTCCGATGCCGCCGACTCGAGCTCCGCCGCCTGCGCGTCGGACAGCGCCGCCAGGATCAGCAGGACGCAGTCGGCGCCAAGCGCGCGCGCCTCGGCAATCTGATACGGGTCGACCATGAAGTCCTTGCGCAGGACCGGCAGATCGACGGCGGCCCGCGCCTCCACGAGGTAGCTGTCGCGGCCCTGGAAGTAGGGCTCGTCGGTCAGGACCGAAAGGCAGGTGGCGCCGCCTTCGGCATAGGCCCGCGCCAAGGCAGCCGGATCGAAGTCGCGCCGAATCAGCCCTTTACTGGGAGATGCTCGCTTGATTTCTGCGATCAGGCCGTAAGATCCCTCGGCGAGGGCCGCCGCCAGCCGGTCGGCGAAGCCGCGCGGCGGGTCGGCCGACCGGGCGGCCTCCGTCACGGCCTCCAACGGGCGCGCGGCGCGGCACCGCGCGACGTGCTCGCGCTTGTCGGCGCAGATCCGGGCCAGTACGTCCGCGCTCATGCCGAGGCGCTTTCGTTGGTGATGGCGACAAGGCGCGCCAGGGTGGCCTTGGCGGCGCCCGAATCGATCGACGCGGCGGCCAGCGCGACGCCGTCCTTCAGGTCCCTGGCCTTATCCGCGATCACCAGCGCGGCGGCAGCGTTGTAGAGGACGATGTCGCGATAGGGGCCGGTCTCGCCGTCCAGCAGCCGGCGAAGCGCGGCGGCGTTGGTCTCGGCGTCGGCGCCCTTCAAGGCAGCCGGGTCGGCGCGGGCGAGGCCGACCGTCTCCGGGTCGAGCTCGAAACTCGTGACCTTTCCGTCGCGGAGCTCGGCGACCTGCGAAGGCCCGGTCGTGGTCAGCTCGTCGAGTCCGTCGGAGCCGTGCACCAACCAGGCGCGCTCGGTGCCCAGCTTGCCGAGAACGGCCGCCATCGGCTCCAGCCAATCGCGGGCGAAGACGCCGATGAGCTGCCTTTTCGCACCGGCCGGATTCGACAGCGGCCCCATCAGGTTGAAGATGGTCCGCGTGCCGAGCTCGACCCGCGTCGGGCCAACATGGCGCATCGCGCTGTGGTGGCGGGGCGCCAGCATGAAGCAGATGTTGGCCTCCCACAGCGAGCGGCGCACCTGGGGCAGCTCTGCATCGATGTTGACGCCGAGCGCGGCCAGCACGTCGGCAGTGCCGGTCTTCGACGACATCGCCCGGTTGCCGTGCTTGGCGACCGGAACACCGCAACCGGCGACCACGAGCGCCGCGGCGGTGGAGATGTTCCAGGTCCCGGCGCCGTCGCCGCCTGTGCCGCAGGTGTCGATGGCGCCGGGCGGGGCGTCGATCGGGGTCATCTTGCTCCGCATTGCGCGGACGGCGCCGGTGATCTCGGCGACCGTCTCGCCGCGCACCCGGAGAGCCATCAGAAAGCCGCCCATCTGCGCCGGGGTTGCATCGCCGGACATCATGATCTCGAAGGCGCGCTCGGCCTGACTCTCGCTCAACGGCTCGCCGCGCGCCACCACGGCCAGCAGGGCTTTGAAGTCGTTCAGATCCGCGGTCATGCCACCGAAGCCAGGGCTGCTGCGTTGTGGCCGGCGATCCGAAGGAAGTTGGCGAGCAGCCGATGGCCGTGCTCCGAGGCGATGCTTTCGGGATGGAACTGGACGCCGTGGATCGGCAGATCCCGGTGGGCGAGCCCCATGATCAGCCCATCCTCCGTCTCGGCGGTAATCGCGAGCTCGCCCGGCAGGGACGGCCGGTCCACCACCAGAGAGTGATACCGCGTCGCGGTGAAGGGCGTCGGCAGCTCGCGGAAGATCCCTTCGCCGGTGTGGTGGATGGCGCTCAGCTTGCCGTGCATCGGGAGCGGCGCGCGCACGACCCTGCCGCCGAAGGCCTGGCCGATCGACTGATGCCCGAGGCAGACGCCGAGAAGCGGCGTCCGGGCCTCCGCCGCCGCGGCAACGAGATCGAGGCAGATTCCCGCGCGGTCCGGATCGCACGGACCCGGGGAGAGAATGATTCCCTGGGGGCCCAACGCCATCGCTTCCGCGACCGTTATCGCGTCGTTGCGCTTCACCGTCAGCGTGGCGCCGAGCTCTCCCAGGAAGTGGAAGAGGTTGTAGGTGAAGCTGTCGTAATTGTCGATTAAGAGAAACATTTCATTATGTTCTGCCAAATCCCTCAGGCGGGATCAGAGAGAGCTCCGGTCCGCCTGAATCGGGTCCGGGATTTATAACAGGTCCGGCAGGGCTTAGGGAAGTAAGGCGGCCCCTTTCCCGCGGGCCCATAGGGTGTCGTCGGGAGCAGTCGGGCCAGTCCCACCGCGGTCGGGATTTCGTTTCACCCGTGAAGGGGTGTGTTGTACAACCCGCCGCGAGGGTTGCGCGCGGCCGGCTCGGCAGCCGAGGAGAATCGAGGGACAGAGGCGCATGCCGCAGCGGCGGGCAGGGAACCGGACCATGATCGGCATCGGGCCGGCGACGATTCGCCGGCTGCTGCGAAGCGGTTGGGCGCTTCTCGTCCTGGGCGTGGCCGCGGGGTTCGTCATCAGCACGCTGCTCGCGGAGTGGCCGCCGTCGAACGGATCCGGCCAGGCAGCCCGGAGCCAGGCCACGGTGGTCATGCCGTCTCCGCCGCCAGACCCGGCAGCCGGTTCACCCGTCGCCGCTTCGCCCGCGCTCCAGCCAATGCGGCCGGCGTCGCCGGCGGCGATGCCGCCGGAGCCTCTGCCGAAACCGGCGCCGAAGGTATCGGCGCCTCCGTTAGCGCGTGAGCCGGACGCCGCCGGTCCCGCCTGGCGACGCAACGCGGTACCCGTGCCTGATCCGGCCGGCCGGCCGATGATCGCGATCGTGATCGACGATCTCGGCGTGAATCGGGCCAATTCGCGGCGAGTGATCGAGCTGCCGGCGCCGCTGACACTGGCATTCCTGACCTATGCCGCGGATCTCGAGGACCAGACCCGCGCGGCGCGCGCGGCCGGGCATGAGCTGATGGTCCACTTTCCGATGGAGCCGCTGAGCGGTGAGGCGGATTCCGGGCCAAACGCACTCGAAGTCGGCCTGTCGCCCGAGGAGTTGCGGCGTCGCCTCGATTGGGGCCTGTCCCGTTTCGAAGGCTATGTCGGCATGAACAACCACATGGGCAGCAGGTTCACTGGTTGGGAGCCGGGTATGACCGTGGTGCTCGAGGAGCTTCGCCGCCGCGGGCTTCTGTTTCTCGATTCGCGGACCATTGCCACCAGCGTTGCGGCACGCGTCGCCGACGCGGTCGGCGTGCCCCACGCCGCGCGGGACGTCTTCCTCGACAACGAGGCCTCGGCCGAGGCAGTCCGCCGCCAACTCGCCAAGATCGAGTCCATAGCCCGGCGCCACGGTTCCGCCATTGCGATCGGCCATCCGCACGAGGGCACGATCGAGGCGCTGCGCGAATGGCTGCCCAGCTTGGCCGAGCGGGGTTTCGCCCTGGTGCCGGTCAGCGCGATTGTCCGCCGCACCATCGCCGTCGCGGGCTGAGTTCAAGAATCGGCAACAAGTCGTCGGCAAACCGCCGCGTCGCGGCAATCCCGCGGGCTCATGATGCAATGGAGCCGTTCTTGTCGGGCTGCGGATCGGTCTCAGAACTTCAGGAATTCACCAGATCGGGGCCTCCATCCAGCCCATTGAACGCGCCCCACAGTCCGAGTAGCCTGAAAATCTTGCCTGTTGACGGTCTCATCCTTGAGGATCCGTTCGGTGACAGGTCGCGTCTCCTTCGCCAAAGCGCGGCACCCGCCGGAAGAGCGGCGGTTTCGATTCGACCGGGGCGATCAGCCGGACGAGCGGCGGGGCGACCTGCTACAGGTGCCGTCACCATCCGGCGCATGGAGTTACGCCGGGACGGCGGGAGCGCCGATCATTGCGTTCGTCTTTGTCATCCTCGTCCTCCTCGGAGTCGCGCTGTGGCTCTGGCAGGATAGGGCGCGAATCCTGGCGGACGGCGAACGCGTCGCGAACAATCTCGTGATGGTTCTGCAGGAACAGACCGGCCGCACGTTTCAGGCGGTCGATCTGACGCTTGCCGTCATCGTCGACGCGCTGCGCCTCGCGCCGCCCCTCCGCGATCACGACCCGGCATTCGAGCAGGCGCTGCGGCACAGGCGGGACATGTTGCCCTATGTTCGAGCGCTGTTTGTGATCGGTCCGGATGGCTTCATCACCCAGGATACAGACCGGGATACGCCACGGGTCAGCCTTGCGGACCGCAACTACTTCATCGCGCATGCGGAGGATCCGGGCCTTGAGCTGTATGTGGGGCCGCCGCTGGTCAGCCGCTCGGTCGGCACTTGGTTCGTGAGCGTGAGCCGTCGCATCGACAACCGGGACGGGAGCTTCGGCGGCATCGCGGTGGCAGCCGTCGAACCGCGTTACTTCGAAAGCTTCTACGAGGAACTGGCGCTCGGTCAGGGAGACGTCATCGCGCTCTTCGGATATGACGGCATCCTGATCGCGCGCTATCCCGGTCCCGAAACGGCCATCGGCCAGTCCTTCACGCATTTCGATCTGTTCCGGTGGCGGCTGAGCGAAAACCGCCGGGGGACATATCACAGCTCAAGCAGCATCGACGGCGTCCGACGCATCTTCAGCTATCGTGCGCTGGATTCCTACCCTTTGGTGGTCACCGTGGGGCTCGCCGAGGACGCGCTGCTAGCCGAGTGGCGGCGAACCGCGGTCGCCGCCCTGGCAGTGGCCGCGCTGGTCGCCCTGCTGGTCGGGACCCTCGCGGCCGTTCTGGTACGCCAGCAGAGGCAGCGCGACCAGGCGCGCGAACGGCTTGCCCAGGCACAGAAGCTCGAAGCGCTCGGCCACATGACTGGCAGCATCGTGCATGATTTCAAGAACCTGCTCACCGCCGTCTCCGGCGGGATCGCGGTCATCCGCCACCTTGGTGCCGACGGCGAGGTCCGGAAGGTCACGGAAATGCTGTCGGGCGCCGTGATGCAAGGCAACCGCCTGATCGACCAGCTGCTGGCGTTCGCCCGCCACCAGGAGCTTGCGGTCCAAGCCATCGACGCGAACGCGGTGATTCTGGGAGTAGAGAGCCTGCTGCGGCACGCCGCGGGCCCCAAGGTAAAGCTGGAGCTGGATCTCGCCCCGGCCTTGTGGCCGTGCCTGGCCGACCTGGGGCAGTTCGATGCGGCGATGATGAATCTCATCGTCAACGCAAAGGACGCGATGCCGGCCGGCGGGCGGATACGGATTTCGACGACGAACCGGAAGGCGGGCACGAAGTCCGCTGCCGACACCCTTCGGCCCGGGGATTACGTCCGCGTAACGGTGGCGGACAACGGAAGCGGCATGGCGCCCGACGTGCTACAGCGCGCCCTCGACCCGTACTTCACGACCAAGAAGGACGCCGGAACCGGCCTCGGCCTCAGCCAGGTCTACGGCTTCGTCCGCCAGATCGGCGGCGACATGCGCATCGAAAGTCACGTCGGGAGCGGTACGGCCGTGCACCTGTTCTTCCCGCGCGCGACCGGCGATATCGCGCTCGTAGGCCGCCCGTCTTAGACGGTCCGATCAGTCGGCGGAACGTTGCCGACACGGCGCCGATCGTGCGGCATTCGCCTTTGCATGGGGTTGTTTGTCGCGCCCGGCGGGGGAGGGACTACCCTTGCCGGGCGGCGAAGCGGACGGCTTCCTCGGCGGCACGGATGAGGGCCCGCGCCTTGTTACGGCTCTCCTGATACTCCGCCTCGGGATCGCTGTCGGCGACGACGCCACCGCCGGCCTGGACGTACATGACGCCGTCCTTGACGATGGCGGTGCGCAGCGCGATGCAGGTGTCCATCGCCCCATTCGCCGCGAAATAGCCGATCGCGCCGCCATAGATCCCGCGCCGCTCCGGCTCCAGTTCGTCGATGATCTCCATCGCCCGCACCTTCGGCGCCCCGGAGACGGTACCGGCGGGAAAGCCGGCCACCAGGGCGTCCATGGCGCCGTAGCGCTCGTCGATCTCGCCCTCGACGTTCGAGCTGATGTGCATCACGTGCGAGTAGTGCTCGATCACCATCTTCTCGGTGACCTTCACCGTGCCGACCTTGGCGACGCGGCCGACGTCGTTGCGGCCGAGGTCGAGCAGCATCAGGTGCTCCGCCACTTCCTTCGGATCGGCGAGGAGGTCCGCCGCGAGTTCGCGGTCCTCCTCCGGCGTCGCCCCGCGCCGCCGCGTGCCGGCGAGGGGCCGGATGGTCACTTTGCCGTCGCGCAGCCGGACCAGAATCTCGGGGCTGGAGCCGACCACGGCGAACCCGCCGAAATCCAGGAAGAAGAGAAAAGGCGAGGGGTTCAGGCGGCGCAGCGCCCGATAGAGCGCAAAAGGCGGGAGCCGGAACGGAACCTTGAAACGCTGCGACGGGACGACCTGGAAGATGTCGCCGGCGAAAATGTACTCCTTCGCCTTCTCCACCATCGCGTGGAACTCCGCCCGGCTCATGTTCGACGTCGGCTCCGGCAGCTCGGCGAGGTCCCCGGCGGCCTCGCGCCGATAGGGCAGGCTCCGTTCGAAGTCGTGCAGCACGTCGGCCAGGCGTTCGCAGGCCTGATCGTAAGCGGCGCGGGGGCCAACGCCCTCGCGCGGCCAGACCGGCGTGACGATCGTGACGAGATTCTCGAAGTTGTCGAAGATCGCGGTCACGGTCGGCCGCAGGAACATGCCGTCCGGAATACCGAGCACGTCCGGATTGTTGTCCGGCAACCGCTCCATGAGCCGGACCATGTCATAGCCCATATAGCCGAACAGCCCGGCCGCCATCGGCGGCAGGGATGAAGGCGTGGCGATCCGCGACTCGTCGATGACGGCCTTCAGGGACTCGATCGCCCCGCCGGAGCAGGGCTCGAAGGCGTCCGCCTCGAAGCGGGCCCGGCGGTTGATCTCCGCCTTGTCGCCGCGGCAGCGCCAGATCAGGTCTGGCTTCAGACCGATGAAGGAGTAGCGCCCCCGAACGGCCCCTCCCTCGACGGATTCGAGAAGGAAACTGTTCGGGCGCCCGTCGGCAAGCTTCAGCATGGCCGAGACGGGCGTCTCAAGATCGGCGACCAGCGTCGTCCAGACGACCTGCGGCCGGCCGGCCGCGTAGGTCGCCGCGAAATCGTCGAACCCAGGTTCCGCCTTCATGGCCTAGAACAACGCGTCGATCGCGTCCTGGTTGACCCGGACCTCGATCTTCCGACGGAGCGCGTCACCGAATTGGGCCAGGACGTCGCCCGCCATCGCGTCCGAGATGTCCCGCCGCAGCTTCGCGACCTCCGGGGAATCGGCGTCGGCATCCGCCGGACGGATCTCGATGAGCCGGGCGACCACATGTCCCTCGTCGGCCTCGCCCGTCGCCACGCCGCCTTCCTCCAGCTGAAAGAGGTCCGCCGCGAGATCCGCCGGGACATTGGCCTCCGCATCGCCAGTGTCGCGCCGGAAGGGATCCGAGGTCTTGACCGAGAGGCCAAGCTCTCCGGCGATGGCGGCGAGGTCTTCCCCGGCGCGCACGCGCTCCGCAATGGCCTCCGCCTTCTTCCGGGCGGCCTCGGCGCGCTGCGCCGCCTGCCAATCGGCGACGACCCTCGACCGCACCTCTTCCAGCGGCCGCAGCATCCGCGGGGTCAGCCCGTCGACCCGAAGCATGGCATAGCCGCCGTCCGCGGTCTCGGTGAGGCCACTCGTCTCGCCCTCGGGCGTTGAGAAGGCGAGCGACAGCAGAACCGGCCGGTCCGCGATCGCCGGGACCTTCGAGCCGTCCGGGGCCCGCCCGGCGGCGCTCACGGCATCGATCTTGGTGAGATCCAGATTGAGCGTTCGAGCCGCCTCGTCGAGCGTGGCCCCGCCGGCGAGCTCGTCCTCGAAGGCGTTGGCCAGCTCAATGACCGTTTCCACCGCCCGGTCCATGGCGATGTCCTCCCGGAGCCTGTCGCGAACCTCCTCGAAGCTCGGGGCGTGAGCGTCCTGAACCTCGATCACGTGCAGAAGGTGCCAGCCGAGCGGGCTTTCGACCGGCTCGGAAACCTGCCCCTCCGGCGTGGCGAACGCCCCTTCCGCCAGCTCCTGGAGCATGCCCGCCCTTTCCACCGTACCGAGGTCGACCGGCTCGCCCCCGGTGGTTCGCCGAGCCACTTCGGCGAAGGCGACACCGTCACGGAGCATGTCCGCCGCGGCCTTCGCCGCCGCTTCGTCCGGAAACACGATCTGTTCGACATGGCGCCGCTCCGGCACCGCGAGCTCGTCCGCCCGCTCTTCATAAGCTGTGCGGAGGTCTTCCTCCGAGACCTTGATCTCCTGCGCCAACGCCGCCGGCGACAGCTCGACAATGGTGACCGAGCGATATTCGGGCGCCTGGTAGCGATCCTCGTGTTCCTTGTGGAAGGCGGCGAGCTCATCCTCGGTGGGCTCGCCGATATCGGTGATGCTCTCGTTCGGGATCATGAGCGTCTCCGCGACGCGCGTTTCCGTGCGGTAGCGATGGACCGCCGTGACCAGCGTTTCAGGCGCGGTAACGCCGCCGGTAACAGCATTCAGGAGCTGCTCGCGCGCGAGGTCGCGGCGGAGCAGGGCAATGTAATCCTGCTCGGTCAGCCCGTTCTGCTGCAGCAGGAAATTGAAGCGCGCCCGGTCGAAGACGCCGAGGTCGTTCCGAAACGTCGGATCCGACCGGATGCGCTGGACGATCACATCGTTCGGAACCGTAAGGCCGATTTCGCCCGCATAGACATTGAACAGGGTACGGGTGATCATGTCCTCGAGAACCCGCCGGTCCAGCCCCATGCGGCGCGCCTGCTCTTCGTCGAACTGGCCGCCGAACAAGGCTTGCAGCCGGCCCGTCTCGCGGCGGAACTCGCGCAGGAACTGCTCGCCGCCGATGGCGATGCCGCCGACCTCGGCGACCGCCGTCGATCGGCTGGGACCGCGGAAGATGTCGCCAATCCCCCAGACCGCGAAGCTCGCGACCAGAATCAGAAAGAGGATCTTCACGACCCAGGAAGAGGCGGAGGCGCGGATCGTTCTCAGCATGGCGGGATTGACAAATTCAGGCTTCGGATGCCGCACCGAACGAGCGGTCACGGTCGCGGCCAGCGAATCGGCCGGCATCATAGGCGGCAAGCAGGGTAGGGGCAACAAGATATAGACACCCGCGCCTCTGGCAACGGCAATCGGTTTGTGATAGGGAACCGCGCGAACACGTCCTCACCGGCACGCATCAACAGGAAGCGCGGAGAGCCCCATGAACCCGCCTCCAGGCTCCGTCAGCCGACGCCCACTGATCGCGGGAAACTGGAAGATGAACGGCCTTCGGGCCGACGGTCTTGCGCTCGCCAGGGAGCTGGTGCGCCGCACGACCGAGCCCCTGGCCTGTGACCTGCTGATCTGCCCGCCGGCCACGTTGCTCATCCCGATCTCGGAGGTCATCGCCGGCAGTCCGCTGGCGCTCGGCGGTCAGGACTGCCATCAGGCGGAGAAGGGGGCGCACACCGGCGACATCAGCGCCGTGATGCTGGCCGACGCGGGATGCCGGTTTGTAATCGTCGGCCATTCGGAGCGGCGCAGCGACCACGGGGAGAGCGACGCCGTCGTCCGCGCCAAGGCGGAAGCGGCGCTGGCAGCCGGCCTGACGGCCATCCTCTGCGTCGGTGAGATCGAGGCGGCGCGCGAGCGGGGCGAGACCCTGGCCGTCGTCGAGGGCCAACTCAACGATTCGATGCCGGACGGGGCCTCGGCGGCAAATCTGGTCATCGCCTATGAGCCCGTCTGGGCGATCGGCAGCGGCCGCACGCCCACGATCGAGGAGATCGCCGCGGTCCACGGCCACCTGCGGCGCAAGCTGCAGGAGCGAATGCCGGACGGCGATCAGGTTCGCCTTCTCTACGGCGGCTCCGTGAAGGCTGCGAACGCGGCCGAGATTCTGGCGATCGAGGAGGTCGATGGCGCGCTCGTCGGCGGCGCGAGCCTCAAGGCGGATGAATTTTGGGCCATCGCCCGAAGTTGTCGCTAGCGAAACCGGGCCAAAGACAGTACATAACCGGCGACCTGACCTGATCCGGCATTAGCGCTGCCTCGGCCGACGCGCCGAGGCGGATTGAGAGAGCATGGAAACAGTCCTTCTTGTCATTCACCTGATGCTGGCCATCGCGCTGATCGGCGTCGTCCTCCTGCAGAAGAGCGAGGGCGGCGGCCTCGGGATCGGCGGCGGCGGCATGTCCGGCTTCATGACGGGACGCAGCACCGCCAACCTGCTGACCCGGACCACCGCGATTCTGGCGGCGTGTTTCATGGTGACGAGCCTTGCGCTCGCCTGGGTCGTCGCCGGGCCACGGCAACCGGAGTCGATCCTCGACGCCGTGCCGGCGCCATTCACGGAGACACCGGCGGAAACGCAGCCACTTCAGGAACCGGCGGCGCCTTCCGCGCCACAACCATCCGAACCTCAGTCAGGCGCCCCAAGCGTACCGCTCGGCGAATAGGCGTTCCGTGCATTTGAAAAGTTTTTTGGGTCGGCAAGGATATGCACTTGCCGTCACCCCTCCGTTCGTACGATAAGAGAGGTCCATGACGCGGTTCATTTTCATCACCGGCGGCGTGGTCTCCTCTCTCGGAAAAGGTCTCTCGGCGGCGGCCCTCGGGGCACTACTGCAGGCGCGGGGATTCAAGGTCAGGCTGCGCAAGCTCGATCCCTACCTCAACGTGGACCCGGGCACCATGAGCCCCTACCAGCACGGTGAGGTCTACGTCACCGACGACGGCGCGGAAACCGACCTTGACCTTGGCCATTACGAGCGCTTCACCGGCGTCGCCTCGCGCCGCAGCGACAACGCAACGGCCGGCCGGATCTATTCGACGGTCATCGCCAAGGAGCGGCGGGGCGACTACCTCGGCGGGACCGTCCAGGTCATTCCCCACGTGACCGACGCGATCAAGGACTTCATCCGCGCCGACCTGGTCGACGAGGACTTCGTCCTGTGCGAAATCGGCGGTACCGTCGGCGACATCGAGAGCCTGCCGTTCCTCGAGGCGATACGCCAGCTCGGCAACGAGCTCGGGCGCGAGCGGACGCTGTTCGTCCATCTGACCCTGGTGCCCTGGATTCCCTCGGCCGGCGAGTTGAAGACCAAGCCGACCCAGCACTCGGTCAAGGAGCTGCTCAGCGTCGGGATTCAGCCCGATATCGTGCTGTGCCGTTGCGACCGGGAGATCCCGAACGACGCCCGGCGCAAGATCGCCCTGTTCTGCAATCTGCGACCGGAAGCGGTTATCCAGGCGCTGGACGTCGACACGATCTACCAGGTGCCGATCGCCCTGCACGAGCAGGGATTCGATCGCGAGGTCTGCCGCCATTTCGGCATCGAGCCGCCGCTCCCCGACCTTGCGCGCTGGCGCCGCGTCGTCGAGCGGATTCGGGCCCCGGAGGGCGAGGTCTCGATCGCCGTGGTCGGCAAGTACACCGAGCTTCCGGACTCCTACAAATCCCTGGCGGAGGCCTTGACGCATGGCGGCATTGCCAACAACGCCCGGGTGAACCTGGACTGGATCGATTCGGAGATCTTCGAATCCGGCGACGCCATCCACCGGCTGGAGAATGTCGATGGAATCCTCGTGCCCGGCGGCTTCGGCGAGCGTGGCTCGGAGGGCAAGATCATGGCCGCACGCTTCGCGCGCGAGCATCACGTGCCCTATTTCGGGATCTGCTTCGGGATGCAGATGGCGGTTATCGAAGCGGCGCGGAATCTGGCGAACATCCCGAACGCGGGGTCGAGTGAGTTCGGTCCCTGCGCAGAGCCGGTCGTCGGATTGATGACCGAATGGATGCGCGGCAACGTGCTGGAGCGCCGAAACGCGGAGACCGAGCTCGGCGGAACCATGCGCCTCGGCGCCTATACCTGCAATCTCGCGCCGGGCAGCCGGGCCCACCAGATCTACGGGACCGACCAGATCAGCGAGCGGCATCGTCACCGCTACGAGGTGAACATCCATTATCGGGAACGGCTGGAAGCGGCCGGTCTCCGGTTCTCCGGCCTGTCGCCCGACGGGCTGCTCCCGGAGATCGTGGAGCTGGTCGATCACCCCTGGTTCATCGGCGTGCAGTTCCATCCGGAACTGAAGTCGCGCCCCTTCGAGCCACACCCCCTGTTCACATCGTTCATCGAGGCGGCGCTCGCGCAGTCACGTCTCGTTTGACCGGGAGCGAGGACGATGCCATGACCGAGACGCGCCACGTCGAGATCGGAAAGCTCACCATCGGCAACGACCGGCCACTGACGCTAATCGCCGGGCCCTGCGCGCTCGAGTCGCGGGCGCACGCGCAGGAGATGTGTCACGCGCTGACCGAGCTCGCCCGCGATCTCGGGATCGGCCTCATCTACAAGACCTCCTTCGACAAGGCGAACCGGACCAGCCTCTCCGGGGCGCGCGGCATCGGGATGGAGAAGGGATTGCCGATTCTGGCCGAGCTGCGCGAGACCTTCGGCTGCCCGGTGCTGACCGACGTGCATACGCCGGACCAGTGCGGACCGGTGGCAGAGGCCGTCGACGTCCTCCAGATACCGGCCTTTCTCTGCCGGCAGACCGACCTTCTGATCGCAGCCGCGCGGACTGGACGGGCGATCAACATCAAGAAAGGCCAGTTTCTGGCGCCGTGGGACATGAAGCAGGTCGCCGCCAAGGTCGAGCAGGCGGGCAACCGCAATCTGCTGCTTTGCGAGCGCGGCGCCAGCTTCGGCTACAACACGCTGATCTCCGACATGCGCAGCCTGCCGATCCTCGCGGAGACGGGCTATCCGGTCGTGTTTGACGCCACCCATTCGGTGCAGCAGCCGGGCGGGCAGGGGACGTCGAGCGGCGGCCAGCGGGAATTCGTCCCGGTCCTTGCCCGCGCCGCCGTGGCGGTCGGCGTCGCCGCCGTGTTCATGGAAACGCACCAGGATCCGGACCGTGCCCCCAGCGACGGGCCGAACATGGTGCCGCTGCGCGACATGCCGGACCTCGTCCGCACGCTGATGGAATTCGACGGCCTGGCAAAGGCCAGGCCGGTCCGCGCCGACGGGTAAGCGCCTGTGGCGCGGCCCCGGTCGCCCTCGTCCTTCAAAGAGGGACCGGCGCGCGCGAGCAGGGAACAATTCGCCCGGTCCACCGCTGATTCGGACGTGGCCGGAGAAGGGTTGAGAGGGGATTAGCCATGACCGCGATCATCGACATTCACGCGCGCGAGATACTCGACAGCCGCGGCAATCCGACCGTTGAGGTGGACGTGACCCTGGAGAGCGGGGCTTTCGGCCGTGCCGCCGTACCCTCCGGCGCATCGACCGGCGCCCATGAGGCCGTCGAACTGCGGGACGGCGACAAGGCGCGATACGGCGGCAAGGGCGTGAGGCAGGCGGTCGAGGCCGTCAACGGCGAGATCTTCGACCTGCTCTCCGGCCTCGACGCGGAAGACCAGGTCCATCTCGACCGGCTGATGATCCAGCTCGATGGCACCCCGAACAAGTCGCGGCTCGGCGCCAACGCCATCCTCGGCACCAGCCTGGCGGTCGCGAAGGCCGCGGCCGAGGAGGCCGGGCTGCCTCTCTATCGCTATGTCGGGGGCACTTCGGCGCGCACGCTGCCGGTGCCGATGATGAACATCGTCAACGGCGGTGCCCATGCGGACAACCCGATCGACCTCCAGGAGTTCATGATCATGCCGGTTGCGGCCGAGACAATGGCCGACGCCGTGCGCATGGGCGCGGAGGTGTTCCACGCCCTCAAGGCCCGCCTCAAGGAGGCCGGGCACAGCACCAATGTGGGCGATGAAGGCGGCTTCGCCCCCAATCTGGCGAGCAGCGAAGCGGCGCTCGATTTCATCATGCAGGCGATCGAGCGGGCCGGCTACAAACCCGGCGAGCAGATCGCGCTCGCTCTCGACGCGGCCTCGACCGAGTTCTTCAAGGACGGCAAATACGTCCTGGCCGGGGAGGGAAAGACCCTCGACGCCGAAGGCATGGTCCGATTCTACGAGAACCTGGTTGGACGCTACCCGATCCTCTCGATAGAGGACGGCATGGCCGAGGACGACTGGGAAGGCTGGGCGGCGCTCACGCAGGCGATCGGCGATCGGGTTCAACTCGTCGGCGACGACCTCTTCGTGACCAACCCGGCGCGCCTGCGCAACGGCATCGCGCGGAAGGTGGCCAACGCGATCCTCGTCAAGGTGAACCAGATCGGAACGCTGACCGAAACCCTGGAGGCGGTCGAGACCGCTCATAAGGCCGGCTACCGCGCCGTGATGTCGCACCGCTCCGGTGAAACCGAGGACGCGACCATCGCCGACCTGGCCGTCGCCACCAATTGCGGCCAGATCAAGACCGGCTCGCTGTCGCGGTCGGATCGCCTGGCAAAATACAACCAGCTGCTCCGCATTGAAGAGCAGCTCGGCCCGGCCGCCCGCTACGCAGGCGCCGCGGCCTTCCGCCGCGCCGCGTCCTGAACCGGCGGGCATCGATCGTCCGACCGTCAGGCGCAATTGCGCTTGACGGCACGGATTCGGTCGTGATTCGCTGATCGGCGATGGTCATTTTCTTTGAGCTTCGCCAGAGAGCCCGGCAGATAGCCTTTCCGGTCGCCGCCGCCTGCCTCGTGGCCTACTTTCTCTATCATGCCGTGCAGGGCGATCGCGGGATTATCGCCTGGATGGTCCTCAGCCAGAAGATTGAAGAGGCGCAGGCAACGCTCGCGGAGCTTTCGGCCGAGCGGGCAACGCTGGAACGCCGGGTCAACCTTCTGCGGCCTGAGAGCCTCGATCCCGATCTCCTGGAGGAACGGGCCCGACTGATCTTGGACTTTGCCCGGCCGGACGATCTGATCATTCTTCTCGGCTCCGACGACGCGCCACGGTAATGCGTCACCACAAACCGCGCGATCGACGGTAGCAAGGGAATAAACCAATATCCAGTTAATTGACGAGTTGTTTATTTTTACCAGCTACTTAGCCGGTCGCTACACCCGCTTGCCTTCATCGCTGCACAGTACTAGTTAAGGATAAACGCAGGGACCCGTCCGGGTCCCGCCCTCGGAGCGAGGGATGTCACCGGGAGGAACCATGGCCGCCACCGCCACCAAGCGAAAATCCAAACCGACATCCGAGCCCGTCGCCAGTGCCGAAGAACTGCTGAAGTATTACCGGGACATGCTGCTGATCCGCCGGTTCGAGGAGAAGGCCGGGCAGCTCTACGGCATGGGGCTCATCGGTGGCTTCTGCCACCTCTATATCGGGCAGGAAGCGGTCGTCGTCGGCATGCAGGCGGCGATCACCGACAACGACACCGTGATTACCAGCTACCGCGACCACGGCCACATGCTCGCCTGCGGTATGGATCCAAAGGGCGTGATGGCGGAGCTGACCGGGCGCCGCGGCGGCTACTCCAAGGGCAAGGGCGGCTCCATGCACATGTTCAGCCGCGAGAAGAACTTCTTCGGCGGCCATGGAATCGTCGGCGCTCAGGTGCCGATCGGCACCGGCCTTGCCTTCGCCCACCGGTATCTCGAGAACGGCAACGTCTGCCTGACCTATTTCGGCGACGGTGCGGCGAACCAGGGGCAGGTGCACGAAGCATTCAATATGGCCGCGCTGTGGAAGCTGCCGGTCGTCTACGTCATCGAGAACAACAAGTACGGCATGGGCACGAGCGTCACCCGCTCCTCGGCGCAGCCGGACCTCTACAAGCACGGGCAGGCCTACGGCATCCCGGGGGAGCAGGTCGACGGCATGAATGTGTTGGCCGTGAAGGCCGCCGGCGACAAGGCGGTCGCCCATGCTCGTGCCGGCAAGGGCCCCTACATCCTCGAGATGCTGACCTACCGCTATCGCGGCCATTCCATGTCGGATCCGGGCAAATACCGGTCCAAGGAGGAGGTCAGCAAGATGCGGCAGGAGCGCGACCCGATCGATACGCTCCGGCGGCGGATCCTTGAAGGCCAGCATGCCGACGAGGCGGCGCTCAAGAACATCGATCGGGAAATCCGGGAAGTGATCTCCGCGGCGACCGAATTCGCGCAGAACAGCCCCGAACCCGACCCGTCCGAACTCTACACAGATGTCCTGGCGGAGGCCTGACGCACCGACCCGCCGCCGGCCGATGCCGCCGCGGGACGTGACTGGTGCTGTTGTTCTGGTGGTTCGCAGGGGGGAATGAGATGCCGATCAAGGTTCTGATGCCGGCGCTGTCGCCGACGATGACGGAGGGCAACCTGGCGAAGTGGCACAAGCGCGAGGGCGACGCGGTGCAGCCCGGCGACGTGCTGGCGGAGATCGAGACCGACAAGGCGACGATGGAGGTCGAGGCGGTCGACGAGGGCCGGCTCGGCCGCATCCTGGTCCCCGAGGGCACCCAGGGCGTCAAGGTCAACGAGGTCATCGCCCTCCTCCTCCAAGAAGGCGAGGATGCCTCGGCCCTGCAGAACGGCGGCGCCGGTCAGGCGGCTCCGGTCGGAGCGGCTTCCGGGGGAACGGCGGAAGCGCCGACCACGGAGGAGGGACAGCCCGGTCCCGCCAGACCCGCGCGCGCCGAGCCGCCCCAGGTGAGGGCGGCGTCGCCGCTCGCCGAACGCCTGGCCGAGGCGGGCGTCGAAGAAGAGGCGGCCTATGGCGAGACCGTCACGATGACGGTGCGCGAGGCGCTGCGCGATGCGATGGCCGAGGAGATGCGGCGCGACGAGACGGTCTTCCTCATGGGCGAGGAGGTGGCCGAGTATCAGGGCGCCTACAAGGTGAGCCAGGGCCTGCTCGATGAGTTCGGTCCGAAACGGGTGATCGACACGCCGATCACGGAGCACGGCTTCGCCGGTCTCGCCATCGGCGCCGCCTTCTACGGCCTGCGTCCGATCGTCGAGTTCATGACGTTCAACTTCGCGATGCAGGCGATGGATCAGATCATCAATTCCGCCGCGAAGACCCGCTACATGTCCGGCGGGCAGATGGGGTGTCCCATCGTCTTCCGGGGCCCGAACGGGGCCGCCGCCCGGGTCGCCGCCCAGCATTCGCAGGAGTTCTCCAGCTGGTACGGCCACGTTCCCGGCCTGAAGGTGGTTGCCCCCTACAGCGCCGCCGACGCCAAGGGACTGCTCAAGACCGCCATCCGCGACCCGAATCCGATCATCTTCCTCGAAAACGAGATCCTCTATGGGCAAAGCTTCGAAGTGCCCAAGGACCCGGACTTCACCGTCCCGATCGGCCGGGCCAAGATCGTGCGCCCCGGCACCGACGTGACCATCACCGCATTCTCCCTGCAGGTGGGACACGCCCTGGCCGCGGCGGAGCGCTTGGCGGAAGAGGGCATCAGCGCGGAAGTCATCGACCTGCGCACGATCCGGCCGATGGACACCGCCACGATCGTCGCCTCGGTCAAGAAGACGAACCGGTTGGTGAGCGTCGAGGAAGGATGGCCGTTCGCCGGCATCGGCGCGGAGCTCGCGGCCGTCATGATGGAGCAGGCCTTCGACTGGCTCGATGCGCCGGTCGTCCGGGTAACCGGCGCCGATGTCCCGCTGCCCTATGCCGCCAATCTCGAGAAGCTGGCGCTGCCGCAGCCCGACGACATCGTCAAGGCAGCGCGCACCGTCTGCTACCGTTCCTGACGTCGTCGGATGTTGCTGGTGGTTCGCAGGGGGGAATGAGATGCCGATCAAGGTTCTGATGCCGGCGCTGTCGCCGACGATGACGGAGGGCAACCTGGCGAAGTGGCACAAGCGCGAGGGCGACGCGGTGCAGCCCGGCGACGTGCTGGCGGAGATCGAGACCGACAAGGCGACGATGGAGGTCGAGGCGGTCGACGAGGGCCGGCTCGGCCGCATCCTGGTCCCCGAGGGCACCCAGGGCGTCAAGGTCAACGAGGTCATCGCCCTCCTCCTCCAAGAAGGCGAAGACGAAAGCGCGCTCGAGGGCGCGGCGCGCCAGGCCGGCCCGGCGGCCGCGTCGGCCGGGCCGGGCCCCTCGGGCCCCGCCGCGGCCGAGCCGGCGCCGCCGAAGCCCGCCGCGCCGCCGGGCCGGCCCGAACCGGCCGCGGCAGCGCGGGGCGACGGCGAGAACCGGGTCTTCGCCAGCCCGCTCGCCCGCCGCATGGCCGCCCAGGCCGGGATCGACCTCGCGGGCCTGCGCGGCAGCGGCCCGCACGGGCGCATCGTCAAGGCCGACGTCGAGGCCGCCCTCGGCCGGGCCGAGGCGGCGCCCGTCCGCCCGGCGGCGCCCGCGCCGGAACCCGCAGCCCCGGCCGCGGCCGAACGGGCGGCGGCCGCGCCGCGGCCGGCCGTGGAGCCCGGCATGCCCGATTACGTCGAGCAACCCAACAGCACCATGCGGAAGGTCATCGCCCGCCGCATGGGCGAGTCCAAGCGCGAGGCGCCGCACTTCTATCTCACCATCGACTGCGAGATCGACGCGCTCCTCAAGGTCCGCGAGGACCTCAACGGCCGGGCGGACGGGAAGTACAAGCTGTCCATCAACGACTTCGTGATCCGCGCCGCGGCGCTGGCGCTCCGCCGGGTCCCGGCGGCGAACGCGTCCTGGACCGAGGAGGCGACGCGGATCTACAAATCGGCCGACATCTCCGTCGCCGTGGCGATCCCGAACGGGCTCATCACGCCGATCATCCGCAACGCCGACAGCAAGGGGCTGGCGGCGATCTCGAACGAGATGCGGGACCTCAGCGCGCGGGCGCGCGAGGGCAAGCTCAAGCCCGAGGAGTACCAGGGCGGCACCTTCAGCGTCTCCAACCTCGGCATGTACGGGATCCGCGAGTTTGCCGCCGTCATCAACCCGCCGCAGGGGGCGATCCTGGCGGTGGGCGCCGGCGAGCAGCGGCCGATCGTGCGCGACGGGGCGCTGGCGATCGCCACCGTGATGACCTGCACGCTCTCGGTCGATCACCGCGCCGTCGACGGCGCGACCGGCGCCGAGTTCCTCGCCGCCTTCAAGAGGCTGATCGAGGACCCGCTGACGATGCTGCTTTAGTACTGGACACAGAGGTGCGAGCGACACCCCCTCCCGGTCCCTCCCCTTGCGGGGGAGGGACCGATGTTGTCGGCGAGGGAAGAGCAACCTCCACCGCGGCGGGGGGGTGGGGAGAGGGTGACCCGCGAGCGCATGAACGTCAGGATCAGGAGTGACCGATGGCCGAGACGTCCTTTGATCTGATCGTGGTCGGCGGCGGCCCAGGCGGCTATGTCGCCGCCATCCGCGCCGCCCAGCTTGGCCTGAAGACGGCCGTGGTGGAGCGCGAGCATCTCGGCGGCATCTGCCTCAACTGGGGCTGCATCCCGACGAAGGCGCTGCTGCGCTCGTCGGAGATCGCGCACCTGCTGCACCGCCTCGACGAGTACGGCTTCAGCGCCAAGGACGTCTCCTTCGACATGCAGAAGATCGTCAAGCGCAGCCGAAATGTGGCGAACCAGCTCGCCAATGGCGTGAAGCATCTTCTGCGGAAGAACAAGGTCACCGTCTTCGACGGCCAGGGCCGGCTGAACGGACCCGGCAAGCTGAGCGTGACGAAGGACGGCAAGCCCGTGGCCGAGCTGACGGCCGAACACATCATCCTCGCGACCGGGGCCCGCGCCAGGACGGGGCCGGGCCTGGAGCCGGACGGCAAGCGGATCTGGACCTACAAGGAGGCGATGGTCCCCGACCGGATGCCGAAATCGCTTCTGGTGATCGGCAGCGGCGCCATCGGCATGGAGTTCGCGAGCTTCTACCGGGATCTCGGCGCCGAGGTGACGGTGGTAGAGGCCGTCGATCGCATCCTCCCCGCGGAGGACGAGGAAATTTCCGCCTTCGCCCGCAAGGCCTTCGAAAAGCAGGGCCTGAAGATCATCACCAGCGCGACGGTGAACGGCCTGAAGCCGGCCGACGACTCCGTCACGGTCACGGTAAGCGCCAACGACCAGACGACCGACATCACCGTCGATCGGGTGATCCTTGCCATCGGCATCGTCGGCAACGTCGAAGATATCGGTCTCGAAGGCACCAAGGTCCGGATCGAGAAGCGTCGGATCGTCGTCGATGAATGGTGCCGGACCGACGAGCCGGGGATCTACGCGATCGGCGACGTCGTCGGCCCGCCCTGGCTCGCCCACAAGGCGAGCCATGAGGGGGTCCTCTGCGTCGAGAAGATCGCCGGTGTCACGGGTGTGCATCCGCTCGACCGCACGAAGATCCCGGCCTGCACCTACTGCCGCCCGCAGGTCGCCAGCGTCGGGTTTACCGAGGCGGCGGCGAAGGCGGCCGGCCATGAGGTCCGGGTCGGCCATTTTCCGTTCATCGGCAACGGCAAGGCGATCGCGCTGGGCGAGCCCGAAGGAATGGTCAAGACGGTGTTCGATGCCGCGACCGGCGAGCTTCTGGGCGCGCACATGATCGGGGCCGAGGTGACGGAGCTGATCCAAGGCTTCGGCATCGCCCGTACGCTGGAATCGACGGAGGTCGAACTCATCCACACGATCTTCCCGCACCCGACGCTCTCCGAGATGATGCATGAAAGCGTCCTTGACGCCTACGGGCGGGCGATCCACTTCTAGACCGATGAAAGGCGATTTCGCATGAACGTGTCCGACCCGTCCGCCAGGCTCCGCCATCCGGAGAAGGCGGACCGCCCGGCGACTCCGACGCCGCGCAAGCCGGCTTGGATCCGCGTCAAAGCGCCGGTTTCTCGCGAATACCACGACACCCGGCAGTTGATGCGCCGGCTTGGGCTGCACACCGTCTGTGAGGAAGCCGCCTGCCCGAACATCGGCGAGTGCTGGACCCAGAAGCACGCGACGGTGATGATCCTGGGCAGCGTCTGCACCCGGGCCTGCGCCTTCTGCAATGTCGCGACCGGACGGCCGGACCAACTCGATCCGCACGAGCCGGCCCATGTGGCCGAGGCGGTCGCCGAACTGGGCCTGAGCCACCTTGTGGTCACCTCCGTCGACCGCGACGATCTGCCGGATGGCGGTGCGGGGCAGTTCGCCGAGGTCATCCGGCGCGTCCGGGAAGCCGCACCGGAGACCACGATCGAGGTGTTGACGCCCGACTTCCTGCGCAAGCCCGGCGCCATAGAGACCGTTGTCGAGGCGCGGCCGGACGTCTACAACCACAATCTCGAGACGGTGCCGCGGCTCTACCGGCCGGTCCGGCCGGGTGCGCGATACTTCCACTCGCTCAGGCTTCTCGCGCGGGTGAAGGAACTCGATCCGGCGATGTTCACGAAGTCGGGGATCATGGTCGGCCTCGGGGAGGACAAGGACGAGGTGCTGCAGGTAATGGACGACCTGCGGGCGGCGGAGGTTGATTTCCTGACGATCGGCCAATATCTGCAGCCGACACCGCGCCACCACCCGGTCGACCGTTTCGTCACGCCCGACGAGTTCGAGCAGTACCGCCGGCTCGCCCTGGGCAAGGGCTTCCTCATGGTCGCGTCCTCGCCCTTGACCCGTTCTTCCTACCACGCCGGCGAGGATTTCAAGCGCCTGCGGGCGGCCCGAGAGGCGCGGCTGCGGGGCGAGGACCCGGTCGATACGGCCTTGGACGTTCCAGCCCAATAGACGGTTTCATGCCGACACATGCCGAAAAGCGGTTTCTTCCCTACCGGCCGGAGGATCTCTTCGATCTCGTCGCCGACGTGGAGAGCTATCCGCAGTTTCTGCCCTGGTGCCGGGCGGCCCGCATCCGCAAGCGCGAAGGGAACAAGATCGTGGCCGACCTGGTGATCGGCTTCAAGATGGTGCGGGAGCGCTTCACCAGTCACGTCCACCTCAACCGCGAAGACCTGCGGATCGACGTCACCTATGCCGAGGGTCCGTTCCGGTACCTGAACAACCATTGGAAGTTCGAGCCGGCGCCCGACGGCTGCTACGTCGATTTCTTCGTTGATTTCGAGTTCCATTCCGCCTTGCTTCAGAAGATCATCGGCGCCCTGTTCAACGAAGCGGTCCGGCGGATGGTCGCGGCCTTCGAGGCTCGCGCGCGCCAGCTCTACGGCCCGCCGCCCGCCGGCGCACCGGCGTCGAGACCGATCTAGCAGGTCCGCCGCCGGAGGCGGGCTGCGTCCACCGTTTCACGGCAGCAATAGAACGACGCCGGTCACGACCAGGGCGGCGTTCCACAGCACGTCCAGATTGACCCAGCCGCGGCGCAGAAAGGCGACGCCGACCCGATCGTAGACCACGAGCGCGACCAGGCCGGTGACGGCGAGCATGGCCAGGCTGTGAACGCCAACGGCGGCGAAGGCGATGGCGAACGAATCGCCGATCCCCGCCGCATGGTGACGGTGTGTTCCGAAACCCAGCGGCATCACGGCCGGGATCAGCATCAGTCCCGCGCCATGTGCGGTCGCCATGAGAAACGACCACAGGGCCAGCCCGGCATACCCTGTCCGCATCCCCACCCGGACGCGATGGCGCGACCCGTAAAGCCAGTGGTAGAGCGCCCAGCCGATCAGGGTGAGGCCGGCGACGACCCGGATGAGCCGCGGGTCGAACAGCACGCCCGCAGCGGCGAACGCACCCATGGCAGCCGCGACGGCCAGCGCGTGACCGAGAGCGATCGGCAGCAGCGCGCCCAGCACCACGGCGCGGCTGCCCCGATGCAACCCGAGCGCCACCGCGAACAGCCAGCCCATGGCCGGGTTGATGCCGTGAAACGCGCCGAGTCCGGCAAGCACCAGCCATGGCCAGAGGTCACTCACGCCCCGTCTCGCTCATTGCGTCGCCCCGGGGGCATGATCGCCGTGCCAAGCCCTCGGATTTCCCGCAGATCCTGTGCGGCGACGCCGCGCGATCAGGGATAGCAGTACGAGTCCGAGGAGGCGTCGCCGCCCTGGAGACGCACCTGATGGGGCCGATACCCGTCGGGCCAGCGGAGGAAGAAGCCCTCGTCGAGCGTCAAGCCGCCCTCCGGATTGGCATCGACCTTGACCATCCAGCCCTCGATGCCCTCGGGATAGAATTGCGGGTCGATCGCGCCATAGAGCGAATTGGTGAAGTAGATCCGCTTGCCGTCGCGGCTGACCTCGACCATCTGCGGGCCGCCGTTCAGGGGTCCATCGCCCGCCGGGTGCGCCGCACGAGAGACGATCCCGCCGATCCGCACCTTGCCGGTGAGCTTCGGGTTGAACGGGTCGGAGACGTCATACTGCTGCAGGTCGCCCGTACCCCAGCACGACACGTAGAGAACGGTCGTCGACCGAGAGGTCGATATCGGTGACCAGAGGCGGCACCGCTTTGAAATCCTTCAGCATCGGCGGCAGTTGATCCGGTTCTGCCGGTTCCGCCGGAATGGTGATGACCTTCTCGACCGCCCACCGCTCGCCGTCTCGATGCCAGACCCAGATCGACGAGGACAGGTCCTCGAGGCTGAGAACGCAGTTGACGAAGCCATAGGCCTTGGTGGGGTCATGGGCCGGGCGCAGCTCGAACACCAGCTGGTTCTTGTCGCCGAAATCGATTTCCTGCAGATGCGCCCGTTTGTGCAGGTCCCAGAAATGGAGCCGGCGACCGTACTTGGCGCCGAGGACCTGCTCCGGGATCAGCCCGTTCTCGAACATCTCGGGCGTGCCCCATTCGCTCGTCACCAGCGTGTCGTGGCCGAGATGCCACCAGAAATCGTAGGCGAACTCCTGTGGACCGCGGTCCATTTCCCAGCGCCCGAGCACGTCGAAGCTTTCGTGGTCCATGAGGAACACGCCGCCCGGGCCCTGGCCCTGGGGATTGCCGAGCGCGCTGACGTAAATGCCCTCCGGCCCGCAATGCACCGTATGCGGCCGCGAATAGCCGGCCCGCTCGGCCAGTTCCTCGGCCTCGATCACTTTGATCACCTCCGGCCGCTTGGGGTTCGGCTTCGTGTCGAGAATGTGGATGCGCGAAGAGCGCAGACCCGGAACCACAAGGTACCGGCGCTCGACATGCGGGTGCGGGGCGTTGGGGCAGAGGCAGGAGCTGCAGGCGTTCCAGCCAAAATGGTGCAACTCGTCGCCGATCCCGAGTTCGGTGCGGCCGACGATCTGGGCATAGCTCGACGATTCGGGATCGACGTCAACCGCCGCAATGGCGTCCGGGCGCGTACGGTCGGGATCGAACATCGCCACATAGGCGAGCTTCTCCGCCGGTGCGCGAGCCGCCAGCCGCGGCGACGGATAGAAGCTCGGATCCGGTGTCCAGGTCGCCATGTCACCACCTCCCTGTCCGGTGTGACCACGCCCCCAGCCAGACCAACTCTTTTGTTTATTATCCTGGCCTGCATCTTGCATTAATTTGGATCAATCGGCGACGCGGCGGGAACAGATGGGGACAAGGGACCGGTCTGCTCCGCGACGTCGAGCCGCATTCGAAAGCAGCAGAGAACACATCCCGGTCCCGCCTGAAAAGGCGTTGGGCGAGGAGTGCGCCGTAGCCGTTCATTCGGCCGCGGCTGCTTCAGGCGCTCCACGAGGCGAGCAGAAGCTATAGGCGAACATGGAAGGCATTCTGAAAGCCGTCTTCGGGTCGACCAGCGACGCAATCGTTGCCGCCGACGCCAAGGGCCGGGTGATCTCGTGGAATCCGGCCGCCGAAAGGATCTTCGGTTACAGCGAGGAGGAAATCCTGGGGCAACCCCTGACGCGTCTGATGCCCGAACACCTCCGGACGGCGCATGAGGCCGGTCTCGCGCGCGTCGCCCGCACCGGTGAATCCAGGATCATCGGTCAGACCGTCAAGGTCACAGGCCTGCACAAGGACGGCCGCGAGTTTCCCATTGAGCTCTCGCTTGCGACCTGGGTTACCAATGGCCTTCGCTTTTTCAGCGGAATCATTCGGGACGTGACCGAACGCGAGAGGACCGTGGAGACCCTGGCCCAGTCCGAGGAACGCTTGCGGGCCATCCTGGGGTCGACCCAGGATGCGATCGTCTGCGCCGACGAATCCGGTCGCGTCGTGCTTTGGAACGCAGCGGCCGAACGGATGTTCGGCCAGTCCGAGGAGGACATGCTGGGAAAGCCGCTTACGGGAATCATCCCCGAGCGCTACCGGGCGGCCCACGAAGCCGGGATACGCCGGCTGAGCATGAATGAAGAACCGCGGCTTGTCGGACAAACGGTCGAACTCACGGCGCTGCGCGATGACGGCCGCGAGTTCCCGATCGAGTTGTCGCTCGGGACCTGGACGATTGGCGAAAGGCGCTATTTCAGCGGCATTATTCGCGACATCACCGAGCGCAAGGAGGCCGAGAAGAAAATACTACTCGCCAATCGGGCGCTCGATGAGAAGAACCAGGAACTTCAGGCCCTCTCCGCGAAGCTCGCCAAATATCTCTCCAAGCAGGTCTACGACTCGATCTTCACCGGCCGGACGGACGTGCGGGTCGAATCCTACCGCAAGAACCTCACGGTCTTCTTCTCGGACGTGCAGGGTTTCACCGAGATCACCGACAGCATGGAAGCCGAACCTCTCAGCGATCTGCTCAACCGGTATCTCAGCGAGATGTCGGCGATTGCGCATCGGTACGGCGGCACCATCGACAAATTCATCGGCGACGGCATCATGATCTTCTTCGGCGACCCCGAGACCAGGGGGCAGAAGGAGGACGCTCTGGCATGCGTACGCATGGCGCTTGCCATGCGCCGGCGCATGTATGAACTTCGGGAGGAATGGCTCGATCAGGGGGTGTCTCGCCCGCTCCACGTGCGCATCGGCATCAATACGGGTTTCTGCACGGTAGGCAACTTCGGCTCGGAAAACCGCTTGGACTACACCATCGTGGGCGGCGAGGTGAACGCAACGGCCCGTCTCGAAGCCGCGGCTCAGCCCGATCAGATCCTGATTTCCCACGCGACCTATGCCCTCGTTCACGACGCGATCTACTGCAAGCCAGTCGGTGAGATTACGGTGAAGGGGATCGCCCATCCGCTGAAGACCTATGAAGTCATCGCAGCACGCGAGGATTTCGCAAGTGGCGCCAAGCCGATTGCGGATGTCTGTGACGGCTTTCGGCTGATGCTGGACCCGATCATTCTGTCGTCCGAAGATCGGCAACGGGCGAAAGAGGTGCTGCGGAAGGCGCTGGAGGTCCTGAACGACCTGCCCGAAGAACGGGGGCCGGACGGAATGCCGGCTCAAGCGGAGCCGTGAGCCGTCTCGAACAGGCAGTCATGGGCCGCTCGGTTCGACGACAGGCTCAGGGCAGGGCCCTCCCATCGGGCGTATGGGCGCACGGGACAGATGGCATATCCGCGGCAGGGAGCGCTGCGAAATAGACGCGGCCCTCGATCCGTTCCAGCGGGGTCGGGCGATGCTCCGGTCGCGGGCGTTCGGCCGCTTGCCGGGCGGCGACGGCGGCGATCACGCTGTCGAGCGCATCGCCGCCGGAATCGGCGAGGATCCGGTCTTCCACGGCCGGCGCCGGGGGAGCCACGGCGCCGCGCGCGACGAGTTCGTCCAGGATGCGGCGACGGGCTGCCCGATAGCTCGGTCCGCGGCCCTTGTAGGACGTATAGAGGCCGCTCGCCTTGAGCGTCGAGGCGGGGCAGATCTCGAAGAGCCAGGGCTTCCCGTCAATCGGTGGCTGTATCGGCAGCACGCAGGCCGCGCGACGCCGCAGGAGGGGCGCCAGAAGATGCCCGATGCCGAAGTAGGTCTGCCGGTAGAGGCGCAGATTGTAGGCGCCGAACGGGACCCTCGACGCGCGATCCGTGTCGCGCTTCAGCTCGCGCCCGCCGGCAGCCGCCCGGCAGGCACGGCGGAACAGCTCGGCCGTCGGATACCGGTCCGTGAGGGCGAGGGCAAAGTCTTCCCAGGAGGCTTGCCCGGCCAGCGAGGCGGGGAGGCTGAACGGAAAATCGAGACCGAACACGGCGTTGCGCTGCCGGGCGATAAACCGGACGAGGGCAGGAAGGCAGTCGCCGCGCGCCACGCCCGATCCGGGCAGACAGGCGGCCGGTTGGCAATCCTCGATCCGCAACAAGCCGCCGGGTTCGATGCGCCCGGCAGCGAGCCAGATGGCCCGGCCGGCGCTCTCGGCGCCGCTGAAATCGACCCCGAAGATCCGCCGATCCACGGGGCGGCCGCTCATCGGGTGAGGCGTTCCCGCAGCAGCGTGAACGCGGCCGCAACCGCGGCCAGCCGCACGGCGCGGCGGTCGCCGATGAACCGGTGCCGTTCGACGAGGGTCGGTCCGCCGGCGCGGGCCGCCGCCAGGAAGACGAGCCCCACCGGCTTCCTCGCCGTGGCGCCGCCGGGCCCGGCGATGCCGGTCACGGCGACCGCGACCTGAGCCCGGGAATGGCGGAGCGCCCCCTCGGCCATGGCGCCCGCGACTTCGGCGCTCACCGCGCCGTGGGCCCGAAGCAGGTCGGGCGGGACACCCACAAGATCCGTCTTTGCCTCGTTCGAATAGGTGACGAAACCGCGTTCGACGACGTCCGAGGATCCCGGAATCTCGGTCAGGAACGCGGCGACAAGCCCGCCCGTGCAGGACTCCGCCGTGGCAAGGCGCAGGCCCGCCGTCCGGTAGGCGGCCAGAAGCGCCGCCGCTTCGTCGATCAGCTTCTGGGGAGCTTCCATCTACACGATCCACCGGTCGAAGATCAGCAGGGCACCGCCGGCATAGAGCGCGGCGAAGACGTCGTCCAACATCACGCCCCAACTTCCGGCCAGCCGGCGATCCGCCCAGGACGCCGGCCACGGCTTAAGGATGTCGGCGATGCGGAACAGGACGAAGGCAAGAAGATAGAATAAAGGGTTCAACGGAACGACCGCCAGGGTCATCCATTGCCCGGCCACCTCGTCGATGACGACCGGCCCCGGATCGTCGATGCCGCTGTGCCTCACATACACCGCGGAGGCCCAGAGGCCGAGGGCGAAGACCGCCGCTGCCGCGGCCAGCAGCCCGGCGGGACCGGCATAAAGCTGTATGAACCAGCCGAAGGGAAGGGCGGCGGCCGACCCGAAGGTCGCCGGCGTATAGGGCATCAGGCCGCTGCCGAACCAGGTCGCAAGGAGGCAGGCCGGATGCCAGGCCCGCAGCGTCTCCGGCAGGGGCGTGAGCCAGGTGGAGCGTCCGCGGATCAATGGTCCACCGGAAGCGCGACGGTGGCGACGGCCTGCGCGGCGATTCCTTCCCCGCGCCCGGTGAACCCGAGGCCCTCCGTCGTCGTTGCCTTGACGCTGACCCGGCCGACCGGAAGGCCGAGGATCGCCGCGATTCGGTCGATCATCGCCGCGCGGTGCGGCGCGATCTTCGGCCGTTCGCAGATCAAGGTGACATCGAGATGGATGATCCGTCCGCCGCGGCCGGCGACCCGCTCGCCGGCAAAGGCCAGGAACGACGCCGAGTCCGCGTTGCGCCACCGTGGATCGCCCGGCGGGAAATGGCTGCCGATGTCCTCGGCGCCGAGGGCGCCCAGGATCGCATCGGTCAGGGCATGGAGGCCGACATCGGCGTCTGAATGGCCCTCGAGCCCGCGGTCGTGAGGGATCGCGACGCCGCAGAGCATGACGCCGTTGCCGGGCCCGAACCGGTGGACGTCGAAGCCGGACCCGGTACGGAACTCCAGCGGACCTCCGGCCGCCAGACGCTCGGCGCGGGACAGGTCCGCCGCCGTCGTGACCTTCAGATTCTCCTCGGCGCCAAGCACCAGAGCCACCGGCAGGCCCGCGGCCTCCGCCACCGCGGCGTCGTCGGTCAAGCCGGCACCAGCAAGCGAACGGTGCGCCGCCAGAATATCCGCGTAGCGGAAGGCCTGCGGCGTCTGGGCGCGCCACAGCCGGGCGCGATCGACCGTCGCCGCGACCATCGGATCGTCGTCGCCGGTCGCACGCTTCACCGTGTCGGTCAAGGGAACGGCCGCGATCGCGGCAGGCGCGCGATCGAGGGCGGCGAGGGCCCGGTCGATGATTGCGGAATCCACCAGCGGCCGCGCGGCGTCGTGAATCAGAACCCGGTCGGGGGCGAGCGCCTCCAGGCTCTCGAGCCCATTCAGGACCGACTCCTGACGCGTCGCGCCCCCGATCGCCGGAGGCAGCAGCTCGAGCCCCGCGGCCGCAGCGGCGTAGCGATCCCGATCATCGGGGTGAATCACGGCCGCCACCGCCGCAATCAGCGGATGCGCCGCGAAGACCTCCAGGCAGTGGCGGATCAGCGGTCGTCCGGCCAGCGGCTGGTACTGCTTTGGCGCTTCACCGCCGAACCGCTGGCCGCGACCGGCCGCGACGATCAAGGCGACCGCAGTCGTCATCGGAACGCCTTCTCGAAAGGCCGCAAGCGGCGCGGGGCAGGCGCAAAGATCCAGTACACCGGGAAAGACCTCTTGTTTCGCCAGGCCTGTAGGTCGACCTCGCTCGGCATGAGGCTCTTACTAGTTCGCGTACCGGCCTTTGCCAAGGGCCGGCGTGACCGGGGCTTCGAGGGCTGTGGCACCGGTAAGAGCCAAGTTGTATAACTCCCGGCCATGACGATTCCGGACTTCCTGCCCGGCCTCTTGGCGCTGGCAACGCTGGTACCGGTCCTCCTGGTCTCGCTGCGCCGGCCCGGACGGCCCGGCGCGTCCTATTGGACGGCCCTCGGGCTCGCCGTAATCGGCCCCGCCACCTTGGCCGCGGCGCGGCTGCTGGCCGGCGGCTGGACGACCGGATTCGCGATGGCGCTCTGGATCAGTGTCGCCAGCAGCATGCTCCTCTTCGCCGGCCTGACTCTGGTCGCGCGGGAAGCATGGCGGCTGACGCCGCTCCTCATCCCCTATCTGCTGTTGCTGGGTCTGGCCGCGATCCTGTTCGGAAACGCGAGGGCGGCCCCTCTGAGCGTGCCGCTGTCCGTCGCATGGCTCGACTTGCACATCCTCGTTTCCGTCACCACCTACGGGCTCCTGACGATCGCCGCAATCGCCGGACTGGCGGTGTTCCTTCAGGAACGGGCTCTCAAGCGCAAGCGGGTTACGGCCCTCTCGGAGCTCCTGCCATCGGTCGCCGACGGCGAGGCCTTGCAGGGCCGTCTGCTACGGACATCGGTCGTCGTTCTCGGGGTCGGCCTTCTCTCCGGCGAGGTGACCCAGTTCCTGGCGCGCGGCAGCCTGCTGGAGCTCAATCATAAGGTCCTGTTTTCGCTGCTCGCCTTCGCGACGATCGTCGGTCTGCTGGCCGTTCACAGGGTGACGGGCCTCCGGGGCCGCCGGGCGGCGCGGATCGTCCTCCTCGGCTATCTGCTCCTCACCCTGGCCTATCCGGGGGTCAAGTTCGTCTCGGACGTGCTGCTTGCCTAGGGGCGGGAAACGCAGGGCCGCCGAGCGCCCGGAACCCAGCGGAATCCGGTTGCAATATGGCCCGAACCGGGTAAAACAGGCGGGTTAGCGCCGCTTTTTTGTGCAGAATCCTTGGGCGCCTATAAAATGAGCATATCCATCGGCCCGGTCGAGATCGCCGACCCCGTGATTCTCGCCCCCATGTCGGGCGTCACCGACATGCCGTTCCGCCGCCTCGTGAAGCGGAGCGGGGCCGGCCTCGTCGTCTCCGAGATGATCGCCAGTCAGGCGATGATCCGCCACTCGCGGCAGACGATGAAGATGGCGACGAACAGCCCCGAGGAGTATCCGATGGCGGTGCAGCTCGCCGGCTGCGAGCCCGAGGTGATGGCCGAGGCGGCGAAGCTCAACCAGGACCGCGGCGCCGCCATCATCGACATCAACTTCGGCTGCCCGGTCAAGAAGGTCGTCAACGGCCACGCCGGCTCGGCCCTGATGCGCGACGAGGTCCACGCCGCCCGGATTCTGGAGGCGACGGTGAAGGCGGTCCCGTTGCCGGTGACGCTGAAGATGCGCACCGGCTGGGACCACGAGAACCGCAACGCGCCCAATCTCGCCCGGATCGCAGAGTCCTGCGGCATCCGCATGGTGACGGTGCACGGCCGGACCCGCTGCCAGTTCTACAACGGCAGCGCCGACTGGGCGTTCGTGCGCCGGGTGAAGGAGGCCGTGGGCATCCCGGTGATCGTCAATGGCGACATCGAGAGCTTTTCGGACGTGACCCGCGCCCTTGAGGAGTCCGGCGCGGACGGCGTCATGATCGGCCGCGGCTGCTATGGCCGGCCGTGGTTCCTGCGGCAGGTGATCCACTATCTGCGGACGGGCGAGATCCTGCCCGATCCGCCGCTCGAAGAGCAGCTCGCGACGGTGCTCGAGCATTACGAGGACATGCTCACCCACTACGGGACCGAGGCCGGCGTCCGGGTCGCGCGCAAGCACGTCGGATGGTACAGCAAGGGACTGCCCGGCTCGGCGGAGTTCCGCGGCGCCATCAACCGGATCGCCGATCCCGAGAAGGTCAAGGAGATGATCCGGGCCTTCTACGCGCCGCTCATCGAGGCCCGGGCGGCGGCGTGATGGCGCGACCGATGCCCTTCCTGCCGAAGCCAGCGGCCGGAATCGACCAAATCGACCCTTCGGCGGTCGTGAATGCGTTGCCGCAACCGATCTTCGTCGTCGACGAAACCGGCTGCTTCCGTTTCGTCAACCAAGCGGCCGAACAGTTCTTCGACAGCGGCGCCGCGGCCCTGCTCGGCCGGCGCATCGGGGAGGTGATCCCGTACGACAGCCCGCTGATCGCGCTCATCGATCAGGCCCGCGTGACCGGAAACAGCATGTCCGAATACGGCATCACGCTCGAAACGCCGCGGATCGGGACGCATTTCGTGGGCGTGGACGTGGCGCCGATCGCCGAGGCGCCCGGCCACATCGCGGTGTCCTTGCAGCGGCTCTCGATCGCGCGGAAGATCGACCAGCAGCTGACGCATCGGGGCGCCGCGCGCTCCGTGACCGCGATGGCAGCCATGCTCGCGCACGAAGTGAAGAACCCGCTGTCGGGCATCCGCGGCGCGGCGCAGCTCCTGGAACGGAACGCGACCGACGAGGACATACAGTTGACGCGGCTGATCTGCGAAGAGGCGGACCGGATCGTCGGCCTTGTCGATCGGATGGAGATGTTCTCGGATCATCGGCCGATCGAGCGCGGTCCCGTCAACATTCATCAGGTCCTGGAACATGTTCGGCGCGTGGCCGAAAACGGCTTCGCGCGCGGCCGCCGCTTCGTCGAGCTGTACGACCCGTCGCTGCCACCGGTCTACGGCAATCGCGACCTGCTGATCCAAGTCTTCCTGAACCTGGTTAAGAATGCCGCGGAGGCGGCGTCGGCCCCTGACGGGACGATCGTCTTGACCACGCGCTACCAGCATGGCGTCCGCCTTGCCGCACCCGGCAGCCGGGACCGCGTCCACCTGCCGCTGCTCGTCGGCGTCCAGGACAATGGTCCCGGGATTCCGGAAGACCTGCGCCCCCATTTGTTCGATCCGTTCGTCACGACCAAGGTCGGCGGGAAGGGGCTCGGGCTCGCGCTTGTTGCCAAGATCATCGGCGACCACGGCGGCATCGTGGAGTTTACCAGCGAGCCGCGGCGCACCGTCTTCACCGTCATGCTCCCGATGGCACCTCCCGGCGAACTGGAATCGGAAGGTCAGGAATGAGCGCCACCATCCTTGTCGCCGATGACGATCGGGCAATCCGCACCGTGCTGGACCAGGCGCTCGGACGGCTCGGTCATCAGGTCCGCAGCACGGGCAACGCCGCCACGCTCTGGCAGTGGATCAGCGAGGGGGTGGGCGATCTGGTCATCACCGACGTGCTGATGCCCGATGAGAACGGGCTCGATCTGGTTCCCCGTATCAAGCGGCTGCGGCCCAATCTGCGGGTCATCGTCATGAGCGCACAGAACACGCTCCTTACCGCGGTCAAGGCGACGGAGCGCGGCGCGTTTGAATACCTGCCGAAGCCGTTCGACCTGCGGGACCTGGTCGCCGCGGTGGAACGGGCGCTGAACCAACCCGGGGCCCCGGTGGCCACCGGCGCCGCCGGCCCGGACGAGGAAGCCTTGCCGCTGATCGGCCGGTCGCCGGCCATGCAGGAGATCTACCGCATTCTCGCGCGCCTGATGGCGACCGACCTGACGGTGATGATCACCGGCGAATCCGGCACCGGCAAGGAGCTGGTGGCCCGCGCGCTGCATGATTACGGCAAGCGGCGGGGAGGGCCGTTCGTTGCCGTCAACATGGCCGCGATCCCGCGCGAGTTGATCGAAAGCGAGCTGTTCGGCCACGAGAAGGGGGCGTTCACCGGTGCGACGACGCGGAGCGCGGGCCGGTTCGAGCAGGCCGCCGGCGGCACGCTGTTCCTCGATGAGATCGGTGATATGCCGACCGAAGCGCAGACCCGGCTCCTGCGCGTCCTCCAGCAGGGCGAATATACGACCGTCGGCGGGCGGGTGCCGATTCGCGCCGACGTGCGGATCGTCGCGGCCACCCATCGCGTCCTGCCGCAGCTCGTGCGTCAAGGCCTGTTCCGGGAGGACCTGTTCTACCGCCTGAACGTCGTACCGATCCGATTGCCACCGCTGCGCGAGCGGGTCGAGGACATCCCGGACCTGGTTCGTCATTTCCTCGCCCAGGCGCGGGCCGAGGGATTGCCCTCGAAGACCCTGGACAGCGCCGCCATGGAACGCCTCAAGGCCTATCGCTGGCCCGGAAACGTCCGGGAACTTGAGAACCTGGTGCGGCGCCTCGCCGTGCTTTACAGCGAAGACGTCATCGGTGTCGACGTCATCGACGCGGAGCTGGCCGAAGCGGCCGCACCGTCCGCTTCGCCGCCGGCGGCCGGCGAATCGCTCGGTGCGGCCGCCGAGCGCCATCTGCGGGACTATTTCGCCGCCCATAAGGACGGCCTTCCGGCCACCGGGCTCTACGATCGGGTCCTGCGCGAGGTCGAACGGCCGCTGATCGCGCTCACCCTCGAGGCGACGCGGGGCAACCAGATCCGCGCCGCCCAGCTCCTCGGGGTCAATCGAAACACGCTCCGGAAGAAGATTCGCGAGTTAGACATTCGCGTTGTCCGCAGCGTAAGATAGCGCCCGGGGTCACCTATGCAGCACCAAATCTGCCCGCCGAGGGCGCGACGATAGCGGGCTCGGCCATGGCCACCGACATAGCGGCGTCGCCCGCCAGACTGATCCGACGGCTTACGCGCTGGGGACGGGCCGTCCGTCTTGAGCGTAAGCTCGCGGTTACGCTGCTCGTCGGCGCCCTGCTGTCCGGCGTGGCGACATATCTGGCAATGACCGGCGCGTTCGGGATCACCCCGAAGCCGGACACCATCCTGCTCCTCCTCCTCCTGAACCTGATCGTCCTGCTGCTTCTCGGAACGGTGGTGGCGCGGCGGCTGGTGCTGCTGTGGATGGAGCGGCGGCGCGGGCTTGCCGGCGCGAAGCTTCATGCGCGTCTGGTTCTGCTGTTCAGCCTGGTGGCGGTGACGCCGACCATCATCGTCGCCACGTTCTCCGCACTGTTTCTGAACCTTGGCATGGACGCCTGGTTCAGCGAGCGCGTGCGGACCGCCGTCAAAGGCTCGCTGATCGTCGCCCAGGCTTATTTGGAGGAACATCAGCAGCGCGTGGGCGCCGAGGCGCTGGCGATGGCGGGCGACCTCCGCCGGGAGGGCCCCATTCTCGTGTCCAACCGGCAGCGCATCGAGCAGGTCATGCGGCTGCAGTCGACGCTGCGCTCGCTCGACGAGGCGGTGATCATCAACGGTGACGGCGACATTCTCGCCCGGGCCGGCTACAGCCTGATGCTCGAGTTCGATCCCGATCTGCCGTCCTGGGCAATCGATCGGGCGCGCCGCGACGAGGTGGTGGTCCTGTCGAGCGATACGGACGACCGGGTGCGGGCGCTCGTGCAGATCGACAAGTCCGCCGATACCTTCCTCTATGTCGGCCGCGTCGTCGACGGCCGCGTTCTGAGCCACCTCGATAAGACGGAGGGTGCGGCGCGCCTCTACGAGCGACTGGAGGGGCAGCGGTCGGGACTGCAGATCACCTTTGCCCTGATCTTCGTGGTTCTCGCGCTGCTGCTTCTGTTCGCGGCCATCTGGGTCGCGCTGATCGTCGCGACGCAGATGGTGCGGCCGATCAGCAGCCTGGTCGCGGCGGCCGAGCGGGTCAGCACCGGCGACCTGTCGGTGCGGGTGCAAGAGGGGTCAACGAAGGCGGACGAGATTGGCACCCTCAGCCGCGCGTTCAACCGCATGGCGGAGCAGCTCGAGAGCCAGCGCGGAGAGCTGATCGACGCCAACCGTCAGCTCGAAGAGCGCAGCCGGTTCACCCGCCTGGTCCTTTCGGGCGTGTCTGCGGGCGTGATCGGGCTCGACGTTCACGGCCGCATCAACCTGCCAAACCGATCGGCAGCGGAACTGCTGGGGACCGACCTCGAAGGCCGGATCGGGCAGGATCTGGCGGCGGTGGTGCCGGAGATGGCAGAGCTTGTCGACGCCGCGCGCCGCCGGCCCAATCGGATGGCCGAGCGCCAGATCCAGCTGATGCGGGCCGGGCAGGCTCGGACGCTTCTCGTCCGGGTCGTCGCTGAAGTGGGCGAGGTGGGGCTGCAGGGCTTCGTCGTCACCTTCGACGACGTGACCGAGCTTCTCTCCGCGCAGCGCAAGGCGGCGTGGGCGGACGTTGCGCGACGGATCGCGCACGAGATCAAGAACCCGCTGACGCCCATACAGCTCTCCGCGGAGCGGCTGAAACGCAAGTACCTCAAGGAAATCAAGAGCGACCCGGACACCTTCACCGTCTGCACCGACACGATCGTTCGCCAGGTCGGCGACATCGGACGCATGGTCGACGAGTTCTCATCCTTCGCCCGGATGCCCGCGCCGGTCATTCGGCCGGAGGACGTCGTCCAGCTGTGCGAGCAAGCCGTCTTCCTGCAGAAGAACGCCCATCCCGCCATCGCTTACAAGGTGGATTTCCCGGGTAAGGCGGTGACAGTCCCGTGCGATGCGCGCCAGATCGGCCAGGCGCTCACGAACCTGCTGCAGAACGCCGCCGATTCGATCGCCGCGCGCGGGGAAGCGGAAGGCCCCGCGAAGCGTCCGAAAGGGGAGATCCTCGTCCGGGTTGTGCAGGGCGTCGGAGAGGTCGTCATCGCGGTCGAGGACAATGGCCGCGGCCTGCCGACGCATGACCGGGAGCGTCTGACCGAGCCCTATGTCACCACCCGCGCCAAGGGGACCGGCCTTGGGCTCGCGATCGTCAAGAAGATCATGGAAGACCATGGCGGCAATCTGATATTGGACGATCGGGAAGGGGGCGGCGCGTCGGTCAGGCTCGTTTTCAACGCAGCCCCGATCGAGGGCGAAGAGGCCCACCCCGAAGAACAAACCGTATCGTTGGCTCATGGCGCGTGACATCCTGATCGTCGACGACGAGGCGGATATCCGGCTTCTCATCGCCGGAATCCTGGCCGACGAAGGCTTTCAGACGCGAGAGGCGGCCGACAGCGTTTCGGCGCTCGAGGCTATTCGCGCCCGCCGGCCTAGTCTCGTCATCCTGGACATCTGGCTGCAGGGCAGCCCTATGGACGGCATCGAAGTGCTCGACGTCATCAAGCGCGAGCATCCGACCGTCCCCGTGGTGATGATCAGCGGTCACGGCACGATCGAGACCGCGGTCGCTTCCATCAAGCGCGGCGCCTACGACTTCATCGAAAAGCCGTTCAAGGCCGACCGCCTTCTGCTGGTCATCGAGCGCGCCATCGAGGCCGCGCGCCTGAAGCGGGAGAACGAGGAACTGCGGCTCCGCGCGGGCGGAGAGGCCGAGTTGATCGGTGATTCTTCGGCCATCAATCAGGTCCGCCAAGCGATCGACCGCGTCGCCCCGACCGGCAGCCGCGTCCTGATCACCGGTCCCGCCGGCGTCGGCAAGGAGGTCGCCGCGCGGCTGCTGCACCGCCGATCGCGGCGCGCGAACGGGCCCTTCGTCGTCCTGAACTGCGCGGCGATGCATCCGGACCGGCTCGAGGTCGAGCTGTTCGGCACGGAAGGGGACGGCAACAGCCCGGTGAAGATCGGAACCTTCGAGCAGGCGCACGGAGGCACCTTGCTGCTCGACGAGGTGGCCGACATGCCGCTTGAGACCCAAGGCAAGATTGTCCGCGTCCTTCAGGACCAGAATTTCCTGCGGGTCGGTGGCAGGACCCGGGTCGAGGTCGATGTCCGGGTCATCGCGTCAACCAATCGCGATCTGTCCAACGAGATGGCGGCGGGACGGTTCCGCCAGGACCTGTTCTACCGGCTCAATGTCGTGCCCATCCGCATTCCGCCGCTCCGCGAGCGGCGCGACGACATCCCGACCCTCGTGCGCTATTTCCTGACGCGCTCGGCCGAGGTCGCCGGCCTGCCCGCACGTGCGATTGGCGAGGACGCCATGATCGCCCTCCAGTCCTACGACTGGCCGGGCAACGTGCGGCAGCTCCGCAACGTCATCGACTGGCTTCTGATCATGGCGCCTGGCGAAGCCGGAGACGTCATCCGGGCCAACATGCTGCCGCCGGATATCGGCAGCATTGCACCGGCCGCGCTGCGGACCAGCGACGGCAGCGAGGTGATGTCCCTGCCGCTGCGCGAGGCCCGGGAGGTCTTCGAGCGGCACTATCTGGATGCGCAGATGATGCGGTTCGGCGGCAACATTTCGCGGACGGCGGCCTTTATCGGGATGGAGCGTTCGGCCCTCCATCGCAAGCTCCGGTCGCTCGGCCTCGGCGGCTCCGAGCGACCGTCGAAGACCGACGGATGACCGGCATGGCGCGCATCCAGTCCCGGGGGACATTGACCCATGAAAGTGATCGTCTGCGGCGCGGGGCAGGTCGGGTCCAACATCGCCCGCTACCTCGCCAGCGAAAAGAACGACGTCACGATCATCGATCAGGACACGGCGCTCATCGAGAAGATCAGCGACAGCCTGGACGTCCAGGGCGTTGTCGGATTCGCATCGCATCCGGACGTGCTGGAGCGGGCCGGCGCACGCGATGCGGATCTGATCATCGCGGTGACCTATTCCGATGAGGTGAACATGGTCGCCTGCCAGGTGGCGCATTCGCTGTTCGACGTGCCGACGAAGATTGCCCGGATCCGGCAACAGAGCTACCTGCAGCCGATCTGGGCTGATCTCTTCAGCCGGAACCATATGCCCATCGACGCGATCATTTCGCCGGAGATCGAGGTCGCCCGGGCCATCAACCGCCGCCTCTCCATTCCCGGCGCCTTCGACGCGATCCCGCTGTCCGATGGCAAGATCACCCTGATCGGCGTCCGATGCGATGCCGAATGCCCGGTCATCAACACTCCGCTGCGGCATCTGACCGCACTGTTCCCGGATCTGCACATCACGGTGGTCGGCATCATCCGGGGCGATCGCAAGTTCGTGCCGACCGGCGACGACGAGATGCTGACGGGCGACGAGGTCTACTTCGTGGCCGACAGCGCCCATCTCGACCGCGCCCTGGCGGCCTTCGGGCACGAGGAACCGGCGGCGCGGCGGCTGATCATCGTCGGCGGCGGCCACATCGGGCTTTTCCTGGCGCATACGATCGAGGAGGAGCACCGGGATTTCGACGTCAAACTGATCGAGATCGATCGCAAGCGCGCCGAGTTCGTCGCCCAGGAGCTCACCCGGACGGTGGTCATCCAGGGCGATGCGCTGGACATCGAGATCCTGACCGAGGCGAACGTCAAGGCGACGGAGACGATCATCACCGTCACCAACGACGACGAGGTCAACATCCTGGCCTCGCTGCTCGCCAAGCGGTACGGCGCGCAGCGCTCGATCACGCTCATCAACAACACGACCTACGCGCCGCTGATGGGCAGCCTGGGTATCGATG
The DNA here is from genome assembly GCA_964551315.1 of uncultured Rhodospirillaceae bacterium. GTDB lineage: Bacteria > Pseudomonadota > Alphaproteobacteria > Dongiales > Dongiaceae > Virgifigura. Next base: position 102,291 of record CAZKCM010000004.1, read on the forward strand.
CCGTGGTCAGCCCGCGCGGCATCACCGTCTCCACCATTCTGCAGCACGTCCGTCGCGGCCGCATCCGCTCGGTCCATTCCTTGGGCGAGGGGTTCGGCGAGATCATCGAGGCGGATGCCCTGGAGACGTCCCGGCTCGTCGGGGTTCCGATCCGCGAGGCAAAACTGCCGGAGGGCGTCATCATCGGCGCTCTCGTCCGCGACGGCGAAGTCATCATTCCGCGCGGCGACACGGTGGTGCGCATCAACGATCGCGTCGTCCTGTTCGCCGCCGCGGATGCCGTTCGCAAGGTCGAGAAGATGTTCTCGGTCCGACTGGAATTCTTTTGATCGAGGGACTGTCTATGCCGCGTCTCGCCTACGTCAATGGCCGCTACGTTCCGCACGCCCAGGCCGCCGTCCACATCGAGGATCGGGGATATCAGTTCGCCGACGGCGTTTACGAAGTGGTGCCCGTCCATCGCGGCCGCCTGATTGACGAGGCACCGCATCTCGATCGCCTCGACAGGTCCTTGAAGGAGCTGCGGATCGACTGGCCGATGCCGCGCGCCGCCCTGCAGATGGTCGCCCGTGAACTCATCCGCCGCAACGGGCTGAACAATGGCATTGTCTATCTGCAGGTGACGCGCGGCGTCGCGCCGCGGGACCACAAGTTTCCGGCTACGAGCAAGCCCGCACTTGTCCTCACCACCAAACGCCTGAAGCCGATACCGGAGACGCTCCTGGCCGAAGGCGTCTCGGTCATCACGATCCCCGACATCCGCTGGCAACGCTGCGACATCAAATCGATCTCGCTGTTGCCCAACGTCCTCGGCAAGCAGCAGGCTGTGGAAGCCGGCGCCTTCGAGGCCTGGCAGGTGGACGCAGAGGGCTACGTGACCGAGGGGACCTCGACCAATGCCTGGATCGTCACGGGGGAGGGGCGGCTCGTGACGCGCAACGCCGAAGCAGCCATCCTCAATGGCATCACCCGGTTGTCGCTCCTCAGCATCGCGCGCGACGAAGGGGTGCCGTTCGAGGAGCGCCGCTTCACGGTGGCCGAGGCGAAGGCGGCGCGGGAAGCCTTCCTGACCAGCAGCAGCTCTTTCGTCCTGCCGGTTACGCGCATCGACGGCGACCCGGTGGGCGACGGCAAGCCGGGCCCGCTTACAAAAAGGCTGCGGGAGCACTATCTGGCCTATATCGAAGGCGACGGAGCCGAGCGCCCCGGTGCGCGCGGATGAGCGCCGACGTCGAAGCGCCGCTGAGGCGGCCGCGAGCGATCTTGTTCGACTGGGACAACACGCTGGTCGACAACTGGCCCGTGATCCACGACGCGCTGAACGCCACGCTGACGGCGATGGGCCATCCGCCATGGAGCCTGGAAGAAACGAAGACGCGGGTTCGTGCTTCGCTGCGCGACAGCTTCCCGCAGATGTTCGGCAACCGATGGCGCGAAGCGGAGCAGATCTACTACGATGCCTTCTCGGCCAGCCATTTGCGCCGGCTGCGGGAGATGCCGGGCGCCGGGGCGATGCTGGCGGCACTGGCGGATCGCGGACTTTACCTCGCGGTCGTCAGCAACAAGCATGGCCGGTTCCTCAGGCTGGAGGCGGACCGACTGTCCTGGACGGGCTATTTCGGCCGTTTGGTCGGCGCGCGCGACGCGCCGCGTGACAAGCCGGCGGTCGAGCCCGTCGATCTGGCACTGTCCGGGAGCGGGATCCCGCGCGGCGCCGATGTCTGGTTCGTCGGCGACACGGAAATCGACATCGAATGCGCCGCCAATGCCGCTTGCGTGCCGATTCTGATGCGGGCGGCCCCTCCGGGCGACCACGAGTTCGTTCGGAGCCGCCCTGCCTGCCACGTGCCGGGTTGCGCTGCGCTGACCGCACTGATCGACGGACTCTAGCGGCGCCTTCTCTGGCGGCGGTGGTTTTCCTGTCCGGGAATCTGTGCTACCGATTCCCCGGGCTCCGCCGGGAACTTAACGAGACCGGAAGTGTTCCGCGGGATGCCTCTCGGTACCATTGCCGCGCCCAGCGGCGCTGGGCGCCCAAAATGACCGGGCCCCAATAACAGCACAGAAGAACGGGGAACCGATGGCTGCAGAAAAATCACAAAACGTTCAGGATGTCTTTCTCAATCACATCCGCAAGAGCAAGACCCCGGTAACGATATTCCTGGTCAATGGCGTGAAGTTGCAGGGCATTGTCACGTGGTTCGACAATTTCTCGGTGCTTCTGAGGCGCGACGCGCATTCGCAGCTTGTCTACAAGCATGCGATCTCGACGATCATGCCGGCAGGACCGATTCAACTCTTCGAACCGGCCAAGGAGGCGGAAGAGGCTTAGGCATTGGGCGGTTCACGCCACGCGCGTAAAGGATCGAAAACTGCGGCACCGGCCTCGACCGACCGTGCGCTCGTCCTTTGCCCGATACTTCGGGACGAGGGGCGGGCGGATCGGCCGGCCGAGGCGCGCTTGGCCGAGGCGATGGGCCTTGCGGCCGCGATCAACCTCAAGGTGGTGCATGGGGAAGTCGTCCGGCTCAGCCGTCGGCGGCCGGCGACTCTCCTCGGCAGCGGCGCTGTCGAAGCCTTTCGCGAGCTGATTGCCGCCGAGGAGATCGGTCTTGTCGTCGTCGATGCGCCGCTCACGCCGGTCCAGCAGCGCAATCTCGAACGCGCCTGGAACTGCAAGGTGATCGACCGCACGGGGCTCATTCTCGAGATCTTCGGCGAACGGGCACGGACGCGCGAGGGCCAGCTTCAGGTCGAGCTGGCGGCGCTTACCTATCAGCGCAGCCGCTTGGTCCGGTCCTGGACGCACCTTGAACGGCAGCGAGGCGGTTTCGGCTTCCTGGGCGGCCCCGGCGAATCGCAGCTCGAAATCGACCGGCGGCTGATCAGTGAGCGAATCACCCGGATCCGGCGCGAGCTCGAGGACGTGAAGCGAACCCGCGGGCTCCATCGAAAGGCGCGGCGGCGCGTGCCCTATCCGGTGGTTGCGCTGGTCGGCTACACCAACGCCGGGAAATCGACCCTGTTCAACCGTCTCACGCGCGCCCAGGTGATGGCGGAAGACATGCTGTTCGCCACGCTGGATCCGACCATGCGGTCGGTCCGGCTGCCGTCGGGCCGGGACATCATCCTATCGGACACCGTCGGCTTCATCTCCGACCTGCCGACCGACCTCATCGCGGCCTTCCGGGCGACGCTGGAGGAGGTGCAGGAGGCGGATCTCGTCGTTCACGTCCGCGACGTCTCGCATCCGGAAACGGCGGCCCAGAAGCAGGACGTCCTCTCGGTCCTTCAGGATCTCGGGATCGAGACCGGGCCCGAAGACGGGCCGATCGAGGCGCTGAACAAAATCGATCTTCTCGACGCGGCGGCGCGGGAGCAGCTCATCGCCCACAGCCGGCGGGAGCCTAATCAGGTGCCGATTTCGGCGGCCACCGGGGAGGGCTGCGCGGAGCTGTTGGCCGCGATCGACCGCCGCCTCGCCGCTGCGCGGCAAGTGGCCGAGTTTCGCCTGGGTCACGACGAGGGCACGGCCATCGCCTGGCTCTACGATCACGGCGAAGTCCTCGGGCGCCACGAGGACGAAGCATTCTCCTATCTTCGCGTCCGCCTCGATCCGGCCGACCTCGCCCGGTTCGAGCGCCTGCGGGCGCGGCTGAACGGGGCCAACCGCCACCAGCAGGGCCCGGCCTGAGGTGCCAACCGCGCTCATCCCTTCATGACACCGGACATCGACACGGTCACGCGGCTGATCGAAGAGGTCGCCGCAGCGGAAGTTCTGCCGCGCTTCCGGCGCCTCGCAGCGGGCGAGGTTCGGGAGAAGGGGCCCGGCGACCTCGTGACCATCGTCGACGAGGCCGTAGAGGCGTGTCTCGCGACCCGCCTGACGGCACTCGTCCCGGGCAGCATCGTCGTCGGCGAAGAGGCAGCGGCGGCGGATCCGGCCGTCCTGGCAGGACTGTCGCAGCACCCTCGGGTGTGGGTCATCGATCCGCTGGACGGGACGGCGAATTTCGCAGAAGGACGCGCCGTCTTCGCGGTCATGGTCGCCTATGTCCGCGACGGTCGGGCGGTCGCAGGCTGGATCCATGACCCCGTTCGCGGTATCACCGCCACCGCGGCCGAGAAGGAGGGGGCTTGGCTTGCCGGCAAGCGCCTCAAGGTCGCCGATGCGCCGGCCGCGCCGGACGAAATGACCGGGACGCTGCTTGCCGGGTTCTTCGGAGCGCGCGAGCTCGGCCGCCGGATCCAGGCGCGCCGCGACCGCGTCCGGGCCAAGCGAAGCCTGCGCTGTGCCGGCCACGAGTACCTCCGGCTGGCCGAAAGGGCGATGCATTTTTGCCTGTTTTCCCGGCTGATGCCCTGGGATCACGCGGCCGGCGTGGTTATCCACGCAGAAGCCGGCGGCCACGGTGCCTATCTCGACGGCGGCTCCTATCGGCCGGCGCGGCTGGATGCCGACGGCCTGCTGCTGGCCCCGGATCCAGAGAGCTGGCGGGCGCTGCGCGACCTCTTGCTTGGCGACGATTGAATGCGGCGCCACACGCGTTGCCGCCCACCGCTTGAGCCGGTACCATGCGCCCGCGTCAGGCAGCGTGAGAGGCACAAGGGCGATGGCGAAAGAGAAGGTTGCGTTTCTGGGGCTCGGCGTCATGGGGTTCCCGATGGCCGGGCATCTGGCCGCCGCCGGCTACGAGGTGACGGTCTATAACCGCACGGCATCCCGGGCGGACGCATGGGTCGCCAAGCATGGCGGCCGGCGCGAACCGACCCCCGCGGAGGCCGCCAAGGGCGCCGCATTCGTCTTCGCCTGCGTCGGCAACGACGATGACCTGCGCAGCGTCGTCTACGGCGAGACGGGCGCCCTCGCCGGCATGGAGCGGGGCGCCATATTCGTCGATCACACGACCGCCTCCGCCGAGGTCGCCCGCGAGATCGCCGGGGTTGCGGCGGAATCGGGCGTGCAGTTCCTCGACGCTCCGGTTTCGGGCGGCCAGGCCGGTGCCGAGAACGGCAAGCTGACGGTGATGGTCGGCGGCGATCCGGCCATCTTTGAGCGGGCGAAACCGGTCATCGACTCCTATGCGCGCTCCTGCGTGCTCATGGGGCCGGTCGGCGCCGGACAGCTCACCAAGATGGTCAACCAGATCTGCATTGCGGGCCTGGTACAGGGCCTCGCCGAAGGGCTGAATTTCGCCCAGCGTGCCGGACTCGACGGCGCGCGCGTCGTCGAGGTGATCTCGAAGGGCGCCGCGCAATCCTGGCAGATGGACAATCGGGCGCTGACCATGTTGGACGGCAAGTTCGACTTCGGCTTCGCCGTCGACTGGATGCGGAAGGACCTCGCGATCTGCCTTGCGGAGGCACGGAAGAACGGCGCTCGCCTGCCGGTCACGGCGCTGGTTGATCAGTTCTACGCCCAGGTGCAGGCCCGCGGCGGCAATCGGTGGGATACCTCAAGCCTGATTCACCTGCTGGCCAACGACTGACCGCGCCTCAGTCGCCGCTGCGATAGTCGTCGCGGGCCGCTGCCCGCCACAACGCCTCCATCTCGTCGAGGGAGGACTCCGCCGGGGTTCGACCGCGCGCGGCCAAAGCCGCCTCGATCTTCCGGAATCGGCGCTCGAACTTGCGGTTGGCACGGCGCAAGGCCGCTTCCGGATCGACAGCGAGGTGGCGCGCCAGGTTCACGCAGGTGAAGAGAAGGTCGCCGACCTCGTCCTCGAGCCGGTCGGCGTTCGACCCGGCCTCGATCTCCGCGGCGACCTCCCGAACCTCCTCGGCGAGCTTGTCGAAGATGGGAGCGGCGGAGGGCCAGTCGAAGCCCACGCGGGCCGCGCGTTTCTGCAGCTTCATGGCGCGGGTGAGGGCGGGGAGGCCGACAGTGACGCCGTCCAGCACGCTCACGGGACGCCCCGCGGCCGCCGCCTCGGCCTTGCGCTCCTGCGCCTTCTGTTCCTCCCAGGCCTGCGTTTGGGCCTCGGCGGATTCGATTCGCGCCGTGCCGAAGACATGCGGATGGCGCCGGATCATCTTCTCGGAGATGGCATCGACGATCGCGTCGAAATCGAACGCCCCGTCTTCGCTGGCCATCTGCGCATAGAAGACGACCTGGAACAGGAGATCGCCAAGCTCGTCCTTGAGCGCCGCCATGTCGCCTCGATCAATGGCGTCGGCGACCTCGTAGGCTTCCTCGATCGTGTGCGGCGCGATCGTGGCGAAGCTCTGCTCACGGTCCCAGGGACAGCCGCGCTCCGGGTCGCGCAGCCGCGCCATGATGGCAAGCAGGCGATCGATCGAGGAGCCGCTGCGCGGCGCTTCTTGACTCTTTGTTTGGGACATTTTGGTCACGAATGGCGTTTCCATTACGTTATACGATCGAAAAGGAACGGTCGTCGTAGCGATCTACACTATATCGGCCGGCGTTTCATGCCAGGGTCGCGACCTTTCGATCGACAGCAAACCGGATTCCACGCTCAAGGAGATGCCTGATGTCTCGGACGCTCGATTGGAAGTGGATTGGCATCGGAGTACTGATCATGTTCGGACTGAACATCGCGGCCGGCCTGATCCTGGCGCTTTTCTGGGGCCCTGAGCTGCAGCAAGCGGTGGAAGCCGGTGAGGCCGGCGAGATCGCCCTCAGCGGCGGACAGGCCATGCTCCTGGCATTGATCGGCTTTCTTGCCTTCGCGATCGGCGGTTACATCGTGGGTGTCCGGTCGGCCGGCCGGACGATTCTCGAGCCGGGCATCTCCGCCGCGATCGCGGTCGCCCTGAGCCTGCTGATCGCCGGCAATTTCACGCTTCTCAACCTCATCGCCGGCGGGCTCGTGCCGTTTGTCGCCGGCCTGCTCGGAGGCTGGCTCGGCGAGCGGAAGCAGGGGACCACCTGACGGCCCGGACGCCCGCTCGCGGGCGCATCTAATGCGCATAATGTATATTATGGAAAATTTCGTTTTGGGTGTTGGGGAGGCGCTCTCGGGACCGCCGTCTGTTCGCACAAGCCGCTGATTCCCTTTTCGGACGTGCTTTCCAGAAAGAACCGCTGAAGATGGCGTCATCTACCGGCGGTTGATGCTCAAGCGCCCCGGCCCGGTGAACACGAGCGCCAGTGCCGTGAACAGGAACATGCCCTGCAGCTCCAAGGCCCAGCCGCCCTGTGGCGTCCGGCTGAAAATGTCCCCGGTGTGCACCAGCGCGATCGCGAATAACATGTTGATGACGATCAGCCCCGCGCCAATTCGGGCGTACCAGCCGATGATCAACAGGATCGGCCCAAGCACCTCCCCCAGGTAAACCCCCAGCGCCAGCATGCTCGGCAGTCCGATCCCCTGCAACATGCTCGCGATGCCGCCGACTCCGCCCGTAACCTTGGCCAGACCATGGAGCAGAACCAGGACGCCCAGCGTGATGCGCAGGATAAGCTTGCCGATGGCGTCGCCGCCGATGTCTGTCATAACGTTCTCCGTCGTTGTGTCATCCGAGCGATATGGAACACCGTCTGGCGGAAATGGCTTAGTGCAATCATGCGGCAGGCGGCGACTCGATCACCGCCCTCCGGCCGCTCTCGGTCTCCGCCAGCGCCATGGCTTCCTCGAGCCGCCGCGGACCTTGCTCGTCTTTGCCTACGATACCGGGATTTCTACTTGAGGATCGCCCGCAATATTCATCGTGTCACGCAACACCTTGCATCATATCCGCCTTCCGCACAAACGCATCGGAGAACGGAATGGTCGCGACTTCGGAGCGATCATGGCCGTCCCGGTTCCGCTACAGACGCCGCATTTGAGATCGCTGCAACCAAGACCGCCAAGAGCTTGTTCTTTTTGGACATTCACATTCAAGGCCGGTTTGTGCGACGGCGGCGATCAACGGCCGCACCTCACGCGCCGCTTTGCCCTCCGCGCTTCTTGGACGGGCAGACCGAGGGTCGATGCATTCACGACGGACGCCGCACCAGGTTGGCGCCCGAGGCCGGAGCGAAGGCGGCGGCTCCCGAACCGGCCCCGTGCTCGCGGCTATGCGGTCCGCCGACCACGGCGCCGATGTCACGCCGCTGTGACAGCGATCTCAACCGTATCGCATTCTCGATCGGCCGTAGGGTCAGATAAGCCCGATAGGCCTTGAGCTTCTCGTCGGTAATGCCCAGGCGGCGCATTGCGCCGCCGATCTTTCGCAGGCCCAGGAGCCATCGCTTTGCCGGCTCGAGCGGCATCCGGCCGATGACTCTCCGGTTGATCCATTCGACGTAAGCGGGGTTGACCACCTCTCTGAGGAGGTGTGCATCCAACGGAGCGAGCGGCACGCGCCTCATCGCCTGATGATTGACCGTGTCGGCCCGTGCCGCGCGCAGCCCGAGAGCCTCCAGATCCAAACCGTACCTCCGGAAAAGGTCGCGCTGCCATGCCCGATCCAGTCGCCTGCCGGGCGGGAGCGTCAGCATCGCGGATGCGACGTCGATATCCTGGAACGGAGCCCACACCTGAAAGCCTCGCGAAACCGGCACGCGCTTCAGGTAGCAAAGCAGGATCGCCTTCATTCGAACGAGGCTGACCAGGTAATACAGCGGATCGGCCAATTTCTCCCTGTGCTCTTCCCAGTACTGAAGCCAGAGTTCTCCCGAATGCCGAAGGATGCATTGACCGGCATCGGCGCACAGCCCCCGTGGCTGTAGCCTAGCGCGATCACGTCACGCGGCTCGCGAAGGGGTCGGGGGCGCAGCTCGCCCGCCCAAGCACTTCCGTTGATACCGCTTAGGCCAAAGCTGTTCGCAGGGACCATCGCAGCCGACAAACCGACGCCGACGGATCAGCTCACGCCGTCGACAGCGGGAATGATGGCATCCGCGAGGAGCGCGTGCAGGTCCCGGACGTATCCGGTGCGGCCGGACGGCACCGTCGGATCCGACGTAACGACGACCGTGAGCTCGAGGCTGGGCACGACATAGATCAACTGTCCGCCATAGCCCCAGGCATAGTAGACGGCGTGCCCCCGTACCTGCGTGATGAACCAGCCGTAGCCATAGCGGTGGCCCGTATGCCGGGACCGGCCACGTGGCGTCCAGGAGGCGCGCACCCAGGCCTCCGGCAGCACGCGCCGTCCGCCGTAGACGCCGCCGCTGCGGTAGGTCTCGCCCAGCCTCAGGAGGGCGCGCGGCGACAGCAGCATATCGTTGCCGCCGAAATAGATTCCCTCCGGACCACGCGGCCATGGCGGGATTGTGATGCCGAGCGGCTTACCCAACCACTCCCGGGCAAGCTCGAGCGTGCTTCGGCCGGAGGCGCGCGTCAGCGCCGCCGAAAGAATGTGCGAGTTACCCGTCGAGTAGAGCATTCGGCCGCCAGGTTCGTCCACGAAAGGGCGCGACAACGCAAACCGGACCCAGTCGGGGCTCAGCACCCAGCGGCCATAGTTGGGGCCCGAAGTCCGTTCCAGACCGGCCTGCATCGACAACAGATGGCCGATCGTGATCGCCGCTCGGCGCGGGTCGTCGTCGGCCGGCATATGATCGCCCAGGATCGAGGCGATCGGCTGATCCACGCCCGTGAAAAGCCCCCGCTCAATGGCAATGCCGACGAGGGCCGCAATCACCGTCTTGGAGACAGATTTCACGTTGACCGGCCGATCGAGGTCGGGCCCCCGGAATACGCGCTCGACCAGCGGCACGCCGTCGCGCGCCACAATCAGCGTGCGCAGGTTCGCCAGCGCGGCGGCCCGCGCCACCGCCTGCGCCAGGTTCTCCTCGTACGGCGCGGCCGCGACGTCGGGTGGCAGGACCGGAGAGCGATTCTCCGGCGGACCTGCCGTCTCTGCGAGGGCCCGCGGCCCCGCCCCAAGGACGAACAGCCCGGCGACCGTCCCGCGAACGGCCACGCAGCAGCCTCGCCGCAGAAAGGCCCTCCTATGCAAGCGAACCACGGTCTGCGGGGTCTCCTATCCTCGAAACGACAAGCCGGCGTATCCTGCTGTCGTCAGTCAGGGATCTCGACCACCAGCCCGTCATAGCCCGGCTCCACGCCCGGCGGGCAGCGCGCGGCGATGTCGTCGTAGTCCACGGTATGGTTAAGATGCGTCAGGATCGCCCGCTTCGGCCGCAGCCGCTCGATCCAGCCAAGCGTCTTCTCGAAATGCGCATGGGTCACATGCGGCGCGTAACGCAGGCAATCGACGATCCAGAGGTCGAGGCCCTGCAACACCGTGAAGGCCTCCTCCGGCAGGTCCACCACATCCGTGGAATAGGCCATGCCGCCGATCCGGTAGCCCGTGGTCACCGTGCCGTAGCCATGGTGCTGTTCGAAGGGCGTGATCGGGATGCCCTCGACGGAGAACGGTCCGTTGATCACTCGCGCTTCGAGAAACGGCCTGTACAGGACGCCCGACCCCTCCTCCGACTGGCGGAAGATATAGTCGAAACGCCGGCTCAGCGTCGCCAGCGTCGCGGCGGTGCCATAGGCCGGGATCGGCGGGGCGTCATGCGCGCGGCGCAGGAAGCGAAGGTCGTCGATGCCGTGGCAATGATCGGCGTGATCATGGGTATAGAGCACCGCATCGACCCGCGTGACGCCCGCATCAAGGAGCTGGGCGCGGAGATCCGGCGAGGTGTCGATGAGGATAACCGTCCCGCCCTGCTCCACCAGCGCCGAAACGCGACGCCGGCGATTCTTGGGGTTGTCGGGGTTGCAACACCCCCAGTCACCGCCGACAAGCGGCACGCCGCCCGAGCCGCCGCAGCCGAGGACGGTAACCCGCATCAGCCGCCCGGCTCCGGCGCGGCCGCCTGCCCGGATGCCGATGCCTTCGCCTTGCCAAACAGGCGGAAGAAGTTCTCCGTCGTGGCGCGGGCAAAGGCCTCGGCATCGGTGCCGCGCAGCTCCGCCACCAGCTTCGCCGTATAGGCGACGAACGCCGGTTCATTGCGTTTTCCACGGTGCGGCACCGGCGCCAGATACGGAGAATCGGTCTCCACCAGAATCCGGTCCTCCGGCAGGTCGCGTACAATCGCGCGAAGCTCCTCCGCCTTCTTGAAGGTAACGATCCCGGAGAGCGAGATGTAGAACCCGAGCTCAAGCGCCCTTTCGGCGAGTTGCCGGCCGGAGCTGAAGCAGTGCAGCACCCCGGTCAGCCCGCCCTCGGCGGCGCCTTCGGCGAGCATCTCCGCCATGTCCTCGTCGGCATCGCGCGCGTGCACGATCAGCGGCAGGCCGGTCCGCCGCGCGGCCTCCATATGGACACGAAAGACCGCCTTCTGCCGGTCGCGCGGGCTGTGGTCGTAGTAGTAGTCGAGACCGGTCTCGCCGATGCCGACGACCTTCGGATGCTCGGCCAGCGCCACAAGCTGCGCCGCCTCCACCTCCCCTTCGGCCGCCGCCTCATGCGGATGAATGCCGACGGAGCAATACACGTTGTCGAATCGCTCGGCGACGGCCCGAACCTGCGGAAAGGCGCTCAGCCGTGTTCCGATCGTCACCATGGTCCCGACGCCGTTTCGCACCGCACGCGAAACCACTTCGTCAAGATCACCGGAGAAATCTTTGAAATCCAAGTGACAATGGCTGTCGACAAGCATCGGTTCTACGCGCTTTCCTCGGCTTTCACATAACGCGGAAAGACCGGCTCCGGTTTCGGCAGGGCCGTGCCGGGCACCAGCGCGCCTTCCGGCCCCAGCGCGGCGAAGCTCCGGCGCTCCGGCGCCACCGCGAGCTGATCGAGCAGCCGGGACGCGGAGTCCGGCATGACCGGCTGGGTCAGGATCGCGAGATGACGGATCGTCTCCGCCAGGACGTAGAGGACGGTGTTCATGCGCGCCGGGTCTGTCTTGCGAAGGGCCCAGGGCGCCTGCTCGTCGACATAGCGATTGGCGTCGCCGACCACCTGCCAGATCAGTTCGAGCCCGCGGTGGAACGCCTGCTGCTCGAACTCCGCGCGAACACGGTCCAGCAGCCCCTCCGCCGCCTCGACCAGCGCCCGGTCGGCCGGCGCGAGCGCGCCCGGCTGCGGCACGGCGCCGTTGCAGTTGCGATGCACCATCGTGAGAACACGCTGTGCCAGATTGCCGAAATCGTTGGCAAGATCGCTGTTGATACGGCCGGCCATGCTCTCGTGGCTGATATAGCCATCGGAGCCGAACGGCACCTCGCGCAGCAGGTAATAGCGCACCTGGTCGAGCCCGTACTCCTCGACGAGGTTCTGCGGCGCCAGAACGTTGCCCAGCGACTTGGACATCTTCTCGCCGCGGTTCAGGAGCCAGCCATGGGCAAACACCCGCTTCGGCGGCTGCAGCCCCGCCGCCATCAGGAACGCCGGCCAGTAGACCGCGTGGAAGCGGAGGATGTCCTTCCCCACCATGTGAAGATCGGCCGGCCAGAATGTCTGGTATGCCTCGCAGTCCGTGTCGGGATATCCGACGGCGGTGATGTAGTTCGTCAATGCATCGAGCCAGACATACATGATGTGGTCGGGGTCGTTCGGGACCGGAACGCCCCATTTGAAGGTGGTCCGGCTGACGGAGAGATCCTTGAGGCCCCCTTTGACGAAGCTGATCACCTCGTTGCGGCGGCTGTCCGGTCCGATGAAGTCCGGATTGGCCTCATAGAAGGCCAGCAGCCGATCCTGCCACGCAGACAGGCGGAAGAAGTAGGACGGCTCCTCGACCCACTCCACCTCCGCGCCCGACGGCGCGATCTTCTTGCCGTCGGGCCCATCGCGCAGCTCGCTTTCGTCATAGAACGCCTCGTCGCGCACGGCGTACCAGCCGGCATAGGAGCCGAGATAGATCTCGCCGGCCTCGACAAGCCGGTTCCAAAGCGCCTGGCAGGCCCGGATGTGGCGTTCCTCCGTCGTGCGGATGAAGTCGTCGTTCGAGAAGTTGAGCTGCTTGGCCAGCGCGCGGAAGTTCTGCGACACCTTGTCGGTGAAGGCCTGGGGATCCATGCCGGCGGCGCGGGCCGATTTCTCGACCTTCTGGCCGTGCTCGTCGGTTCCGGTCAGGAACTTCACCCTCCGGCCGTCGAGCCGCATGAACCGGGCCAGCACGTCGCAGGCCAGCGTCGTGTAGGCGTGACCGATATGCGGCACGTCGTTCACGTAATAGATCGGCGTGGTGATGTAATAGGCTTGTTGCCCCACGATTCCGGTCTCCTGAGATGCGGCACGGATCGGGACGGCTCTCCTGCGGCCCGGCCGGGGCCGCGCCCTGACGGTGCCCTGCCCTACGGCCGGGCCAACCCCTCGATATCGAGAAAGGCGCCGACCCAAACTTGCTTGCGGTCGAGATTGGCGCGTTCCGTCGCCGCGAACAGACGCGCCATCTTTTCCCACAGGTCAAGCCACTGATCAAGGCCGCGCCGCTCCAGGAGCCGCGCCATGCAGGCCGCTTCCCCCGGCAGGACCTCGGGCGGCCGAGTCCCCGAAGCGCCGGCGCGGACCATCCGCCCCAGCCAGCGGCCGAGAAGATCGGTGGCCGTTCGGAAGGCGGCCTCCGCGGCCTCGCCCTGCCGCCCGAACCGATCGCCGAACTTATGGAGGCGCTCGCCGTCGAGCTTCGGCAAGGACATCAGCAGGGCCACCATTTCCCGATAGAGCTCGAGCCCGCCCTCAGCCGCCAGGTCGAGCGCGCGTCCGATGCTGCCCTCTGCCAGCCCGGCGAGCGCGATGCGATCCGCCTCGGTCAGGTCGGGCCGATAGCGCGCCAGCAGCGCCGCGACCGTCGCGTCGTCAAGAGCGCGCAGGGCAAGACGGCGGCAGCGCGAGCGGATCGTCGGCAACAGGCCGCCCGGCGCGTGGCTCACGAGCAAGAGCAGAGCCTTTTGAGGCGGCTCCTCAAGAATTTTCAGCAACGCATTGGCAGCGCTCAAATTCATTTCGTCAGCGCAATCGACGATGACGATCCGCCACCCCCCTTCCGCCGGTGTCAGATGGAGGAAGGATCCGACCTCGCGGACGTCTTCGACGACGATTTCGCCGCGCAGCCGTCCCGTCTTGTCGTTGACGCTGCGCTCGACTGCCAGCAGGTCCGCATGGCCGCCGCTCGCCACACGGCGGAATACCGGATCATCCGGATCGACGAACAGTCCGTCGCCGGCGCGTCCGAAGAGCCCCCTGTCGGCAAGCGCAAAGCGCGCAAACCGATAGGCCAGTGTCGCCTTGCCGACGCCACGCGGCCCGGTGATCAACCAGGCATGCGGCATCCGCCCGGAGCGCCAAGCCTGCAGTATGGTGGCTTCGGCGGCTTGATGACCGATGAGATGCGGATTGGCAACCGGTGCCGGCGCGCCTGTTTCGCTCATGTCAAGCCGACCCCGAGGCGCTCGCGCACCGCCCGGCGGATGGCGCGCTGCACTGCGCCGGGGCGGCCGCGCGCGTCGATGACGACGCAGCGATCGGGCTCCTCGCGCGCGATCTCCAGGAAGCCTTGGCGTAGCCGTTCATGGAACGCCCGGTCCATGTCTTCGTAGCGGGTCTCGGCATGGCCGCGGCCCGAGGCGCGGCGCAGCCCCTCCTCAACGGGCAGATCGAGAATCAACGTCAGGTCGGGCGTGTCGGTGCCCACCACCATCTCATACAGCGTCTCGATGACGCGGCGGTCAAGGCCGAGACCGAAGCCCTGATAGGCACGAGTCGAATCAGCGAAGCGGTCGCAGACCACCCAGCACCCGGCGGCAAGCGCCGGCCGAATGGTCTTGGTCAGATGATCGCGACGCGCCGCGAAATGCAGAAGCGTCTCGGTCAGCGGATCCCATCGCCCGGCCGCCCCTTGAACGAGGAGGGCGCGGATCTCCTCGGCCCCGGGAGAACCGCCGGGTTCCCGCGTCAGGAGCGTGTCGAGGCCGATCCCCCTCAACCCCTCGGCGAGGCGGCGCGCCTGGGTCGATTTGCCGGCACCCTCCCCGCCTTCCAGGGTGATGAACCGTGCCTTCGAGGTTCGTTGCTCGACCATGTCGCTCGTGCAGGACCGCGGCTCTCCACTTGCGGGAAATAGGCCGCCGGGAGAAGGCGCGGCGTTCGCGCCACGCCTTCTTTGTGTGCCTTTAGTGTATGCCTTTAGTTCGTCAGCGTCTCGGTGGCTACCCCCGCGCCCCCGGGGAAGAGCAGATGCCTGAACGAGGCGATGATCCGACCGCCGGGCCCGAGCCGCTCCACCGGGGCGCCGGCGAGGAGCGGCACCACCCTCGGCTCGATTCCCGGCGCGCTGATCTCCAGTTCCCCGATCACCTGCCCGGCCTCGATTGGTGCCGGGACCGGCCCGTCGAACCGCGCCACTACGCGGACCTTATCACGGTCGCCGCGCGGCAGCGTGACCGTCAGATCCTCTTCCACCACCAGCGGTACCGTCTCGGATTCGCCGAGCCAGACCGGCGCAGTGGCAATGGTTTCACCCGCCTTGACGAACTCGTAATTGGCGAATTCGCGAAACGCCCATTCGATCAGCCGTGCCGATTCGTCGGCCCGCTCCTGCATGCCGCCAAGCCCATGGACGACGAGGATGATACGACGTCCATTGCGCTCGGCCGAGGCGGTCAACCCATAGCCGGACTCCTCGGTGTGGCCGGTCTTGAGACCATCGGCACCCATGTTCCGGTAAAGCAGCGGATTCCGATTGCCCTGGCGGATCCCGTTGTAGGTGAACTCCTTCTCCGAGAAGATTTCGTAGTATTCCGGAAAGTCCTGGATGATGCGCTTGGCCAGCACGGCAAGGTCGCGCGCCGTCATTTTCTGCTCGGGATCCGGCCAGCCGCTCGCATTGACGAAGTGGCTGCCCGTCAGACCGAGTTCGCGGGCCTTCTTGTTCATCAGCTCGGCAAAGGCCGGGACGCTGCCCGCAAGCCCTTCGGCCACGACGATGCAGGCGTCGTTGCCGGACTGGACGATGATGCCGCGCAGCAGATCGGCGATCTTCACCTGCGAGTTCACCTCGACGAACATCTTCGAGCCGCCCTTGCGCCACGCCTTCTCCGAAACCGGGAGCGTGTCCTCCATCGAGATCCGGCCCGACTTCAGCTGTTCGAACACCAGATAGACCGTCATCAGCTTGCTCATCGAGGCCGGAGCCATGGGCTCGTCGGCGTTCTTCTCGAACAGGACGGTTCCGGTCTGGTAGTCGACGATGATGGCCTGCCTGCCGGCCGTCTCCAGGGCGCCCGCCCTCAGCGGGACGGCGAGGAGCATGGCAAGGAGAGCCGCGCCGACGAAGCGGCTCGTCGGAATCGATGAAAGGCGTCGAAAGCTCATCTCTTCTCCAGGCTGGGGTTGCGAACGGACCGTCGGTTCGACGGCTGGCGAACTCGGCCGCGCCCCCGGACCGCCTCGCCCGGGGGTGCCGCGGTGTCGGGACATAGGCTTTCGGAGGAAAATCTCGTCATCCTATTGCACGATGACGCGTGCATCGAGATGACCGGCATCGATGATCCGCTCGAGCAGCCGATCGGCCTCCTCAACGCTGTCGATCGGTCCGAGACGGACGCGGAAGAACTGCTGACCGCCCACGAACGTCGAGGAAACTTCGGTCGACCCAAAGGGCGAGAGCAGCGCGCTCAAGCGATAGGCATTGTGGTACTGGGTGAAGGCGCCGGCCTGGATGAAGAGTTGCGTCGGCCGGACTGGCTGAACCGATACCTGCCCCTCGTCAATCTGCGGGCGGAAGGCGGTCGTCCGTGTTGGTAGGGCGGCCGCAGGAGCCGGCGCCGCCACGGGCATCGTCTCGACGACTGGCTCGCCGCCGCCCCCGCCGCCGGGGGGTGGAAGCGTCTCGGCGGCAACGGCGATCGACGGGGCCGCCCGCGGTTTTGGTTCGTTGGCGAGGGCCGGCGCACCCGGCCCGCCGGATGCGGCCATCGCCAAGGCGCGGCTTTCCGCTTCCAGAATCTCCACCCGAACCCTCGCCGTGCCCTGCCGCTCGAACCCCAGCAGCTGGGCCGCGCGACGTGAGACATCGATGATCCGGCCATGGGCGAAAGGACCGCGATCGTTGACGCGAAGCACCACCGCGCGACCGTTCTCCAGGTTGGTGACGCGCACCATGCTGGGCATCGGAAGAGTCCGATGGGCCGCCGTCAGGGCGTTCATGTCGAAGATCTCTCCGTTGGCGGTCGGCCTGCCGTGGAACGCCGGCCCGTACCATGACGCGATCCCCGTCTCGCTGTAACCGTAGTCCTCACCGGGGTAGTACCAGACACCGTTGATCCGATACGGCTTGCCGATCTTGTAGACGCCGGTCGACTTTCCCGGCGGGCCCGACGTGATGCGCTTGGTCTGATCGACCACAAGGGCTGTCTCGGCACAGCCGGCCAACGCCGCCGCCACCAGAATGCAGCAGAGCCGGAACGACACAACGAAGCAACGAATCATGCGGTGGGTGCCCCCTGAAGCTCACCCGGTGGAAAAGTGGGCGCGGCGGTGCCGGCTACCTTTCCGCAATACGCTCCGCGAGAATGCCGACGGCCGTCGCGAAATACGTCGATCGGTTCCAGCGGAGAATCGTCTTGTAGTTTGAATAAACCATAAAAGCCGGGCCATCCGGCCCTCCGGGCAGCACGATCGAGCCCGGGAAGTCCGCTCGCGGCAGGTCGTCGCCGGTCGCCGTTCGAACGCCGAGCCTCTGCCATTCCTCGAGCGGCTTCTCGACTTTCAGATCGGCCAGCGCCAGATCGAAGCCGGCGGGCAGGCGCACCGGCCGTCCCCAGATCTGGTCCGCACGCCAGCCATGAGACGACAGGTAATTCGCGATCGAAGCGAAGACGTCGGCCTTCGTGGTCCAGATGTCGCGCCGCCCGTCTCCATCGTAGTCAACGGCGTAGCGGCGGAAGCTCGACGGCATGAACTGGCTTTGCCCCATGGCACCCGCCCACGACCCCTCCATCGCGGCAGCGCTGACATGGCCCTCGTCGAGGATGTGAAGCGCGTCGAGCAGTTCCTTTCGGAAGAAGGCGCTCCGTCGCCCATCATGCGCGAGGGTGGCGAGCGCCGGCACCACCTGAAACCCGCCGGTGACCCGACCGAAATCCGTCTCGATGCCCCAAAGCGCGACGATGAAGCGTGGCTGCACGCCGTACTTTGCCCCAATCTCATCGAGCAGCGAGCGATGCTGCTCGAGCATCCGCCGCCCCCGCTCGACCCGATCCTCGGGCACGACGCGTTGCAGATACTCCTCGAACGTCAGGGTAAACTCCGGCTGCCGGCGATCCAGCTCGATGACCCGCGGGATAGGCCGAATGTCGGCCAGGGCTTCGCGGAGGGTCGCCTCGGAGATGCCTTGACTCAGCGCCTCCTGGCGTACGCCTTCCAGCCATACGGGAAAGGCCTGCACCTCGGCCCGGGAGGGCATCGGCCAGAAAGATCCGGCGCAGACCAAGGTGAGCAGAGCAGCCCAAAGCGCCCCTTTCCCACTGCGGGAGACCGTGGGGCGGAAAGGCATGGGCAACAGCGGCATGAGCAAGATTCCCCCTGTGCCGGCGCGAACTTTACCAATGCGAGCCGACCCGTGCCGTTTGTGCCACAGCCTTAACTAAGGCGCAAACGCTATTCCGGGGCCGACCTCCGTCCCTACCGCCTCCGGCCCCGGGA
The DNA here is from genome assembly GCA_964551315.1 of uncultured Rhodospirillaceae bacterium. Lineage (GTDB taxonomy): Bacteria > Pseudomonadota > Alphaproteobacteria > Dongiales > Dongiaceae > Virgifigura. The sequence goes on from CAZKCM010000004.1 coordinate 120,849, forward strand.
AAAGGCTGTCGGTATAGCCACTGGCATAATAGGCGATGAGACCGATCCATTCCCTCACCGCGCGGCTCGCCAACGCGAGCCCGCCCGAAAAGTCCGGAAGCATCATCAGGCGAAAGCGCCCGTCGGTCATATAGTCCACCGGGTAGGGAACGACCGGCCAGCCCTGCCGGCGGAAGATTCCGACCGACCGCGGCATGTGATAGGCCGAAGTCACGAGCAGCCAGGTCTCTCCCGGCCCGGGCTTCGCCAGCGATTTGGCGTATATCGCGTTTTCGAAGGTGTTTCGCGCCTCCCGCTCGAAGATGATGCGGCGCGTATCGAGGCCGAGCTGTTGCATCAGCCGACGCGCGCCATCCGCCTCGCGCTCCTCGCCCTGAATCAGCCTGGCGTCCCCGCCGGTGTAGATCAGCGTCGAATCCGGAAAGCGCCGCGCCAGAACCGCAAGGGCGAACAGGCGGTCCGCATGGTCGTTCAGATCGGCTTGTCCCCGCTCCGTCAGGGAATGCGGATTGATGCCACCGCCAAGCACGACGATGCCGTCGATGCTTTCCGGGACGGGAGCGGCAGGAAACCGGTTCTCCAGCGGAAGCAAGAGCCATTGTCCGACGGGAACGACCGCGATGACGGCCACGGCGGCCGCGACCAGGCCGATCAACCACCGCGCCAAACGCCGCCACCGGGTGAACAGCAGCACGGCGCCGCCGCACAGCGCGAGCGCCAGCAGATTGCCAGGCGTCGCAAGGATCCAGAAGAGCTTGGAAAGGACGAAGAACATCGGGGCCTGCCATGAGGGTCTTCGATCACGGGGCTTCAACCGCCTGGACGCCGCTCCCGCCACGCTGCGCCTATATTCCCCGGCGTACCGGTTCACGGGAAGCATGAAAAATGGCGCCCAGGCGCGGCGCTTTTGCTGATCGTCGGGTGATGATCATGAACCCAGTTCTTGGCGACCCGAATGACAGCCGTCGGCCTAGCTGTTTTAGCCGCACAAGCTCTTGAGCATCGGGAACCATTTTCGGGAAGCCGCGGTTCTAGATTCGAGAATCACGACGCCTGGGCTCGATCGCCGCAACTTGCCGGAACCACAGCGGGAATCGGGCCGATCGTTCTGGGACAGGAGGTGTAGCTATGGCCACGCGAGATCCAGGGTCGGGCGCCGGGGCCGATCCGTCGACGTCAGCGGCCGGCTCGGCGACCGGCGGGGCATCGGGCGGCGCGCGCTCCTCGCCCGACGGTTCGTCCGAGGCCACCGGCACCCAACTCCGCGACGAAACCCGCCGCTTGACCGAGCAGGCGAAGGAACGGGCCCGTTCCTTCGCCGCCGAACGGAAGGAAAAGGCGGCCGACCGGGTCGGTGGCGTCGCGCGGGCGCTGCGAAGCGCGGCCGACAGTCTGAGAGACCAGGACCAAGCCGCCGTCGCGGACTATGTCGGCCGGGCCGCCGAAGGCCTCGAGCGGGTGTCGAGCGCGCTCCGCGAACGGGATCTGGGGGCGCTTGCCCGCCAGGCGCAGGACCTCGCACGGCAGCAACCGGCCCTTCTCATCGGCGGGGCGCTGGTCGCGGGATTCCTGGCTGCCCGGTTCGCCAAGGCCTCCGGTGAGCGCCACGGTGGCGAGCAGATGGCCGAGGGCATGTCGGAGGCCGGAACCTTCGGCGGTCGCACCGAGTGGAGCAGCGGCGACAGGTCTTCCGAGGGAGGGCCGTACTGATGCAGCCGCCAAAGGAGGAACGCTCGCTGATGGAGCTGTTCACGGACCTGACGCAAAGCACCGCCGATCTGGTTCGCCAGGAGGTCGCGCTCGCCAAGGCCGAAGCCTCGGAAAAGGTCTCGCAGATCGGCAATGCGGTCGCGTCGCTTGCCGTTGGGGGCCTGCTGGCCTTCGCCGGGCTGCTCATCCTGCTGCAGGCCCTCGTGGTCGGGTTGGCCGAGTTCATGCCGGGATGGCTTGCTTCGCTTATCGTTGGCGGTGTGGTCGCGCTGATCGGCCTCGGTCTTTTGCTGGCCGGGCGTAGCGCCCTGCGGGCGCAAAGCCTGGCGCCGCGACGGATCGCGGAATCGCTCCGTCGGGACAGGGATATGGTCAGGGAGCAGATGTGATGGGCACCGAAGACTACAAAGCTTCTGAAGAGATCGAGGGCGAGATCGAGCACACCCGGTCGGAGATGCGGGAAACGCTCGACGCCATCCAGCGCAGACTTACCCCCGGGCAAATAATGGACGAGGTCGTGACGTACTTCCGCCAAGGACCGGGCGCATTCGCGTCGAATCTCGGGCGCACCGTGCGCGACAATCCAATCCCCGTCGCGCTGGTGGGCGCCGGCCTCGCATGGCTTGCGATGTCGGGATCACGGCGTCGGCTTTCTCGCGACGGGCAAGATGCCGACGACGAGGCGCAGTATTACTACGCCTCGGCCGGCGGCGGCGACTACGCCGCGGCGGCAGGCGCGGAACAAGCAGCCTATGCCTCGACCGGCGGGACCTACCATCCGGGCCCGGCAGCCTCCGGATCTACGCACCGCCCGACGGGGGGCGAGACCGGGGAATACGGCTCCGGTACCTCCCACGGCTTCTCATCGTCCTCCTACGGAGCCTATGAAGAGGAAGAGAGTCGGCAGGGCCGGATCGGCCGGATGGCCGGCGGAGCCCGCGAGCGGATGAGCCGGATCGGCGGCATGGCCCGCGAGCAGGGGCAGCGCGCGCGGTCCGGCTTCACCGAGATGGTGGACGAACAGCCGTTGCTGATGGCGGCGGCCGCCTTCGTTCTCGGCGCCGCCTTGGGCGCCCTGATGCCGACGACGCGACGAGAGGACAGGCTGATGGGCGAGACCCGGGACGATCTTGCGCATCGTGCCGCCGAGAAAGGGCGCGCGGGGATCGAGCGGGCCGGACAAGCTGTCGGCGAGACCTGGACTGCCGTCAGCGACGAAATGTTGCAGCGGGAATCCTCCTCGGGCGGCGAAGCCGGCGCAACGCCGGCCGAACGGAACGCCGCGCACATGAGCGAGGGACAAGGTCCGACCGCGGCCGGCTTATCCTCGTCCGCCGGGAAT
>CAZKCM010000004.1:124000-128919 GCA_964551315.1 uncultured Rhodospirillaceae bacterium
CATGAGCGAGGGACAAGGTCCGACCGCGGCCGGCTTATCCTCGTCCGCCGGGAATCGTACGGCCTCCCCCTCGACAAGCGACAGCTCGACGGTGAAGTCCGGCGGAGCGGCCGGATCGACGCCGAGCGAAGGTGACAAGAAGAAGGGTTAGGTCCCAAGGGCCGGGCCGGCACGGCAACCTGAAACCGGGTGCCTCGGCGCGCGCCACGGGGCCGGGAAGGCAGGTAGCCAACACGGGCAGGTAGCCGCCGCCGGGGCGCGCGCTCCTCCCCCAACCATGGAGAGGCTCCGTGGCACGACGGAAAGTGCGACCGCCGCCCGCCGGTGAGGGGCCCGAGAACGGGACGGCGGGATCCAGGGCAGAGGGTCGCCACGCACGGCAGCCGAGTGAGATTCCGGCGAAGGGGTGGTGGCAGATCGCCTCTCGCGTCAAGGACGAGTTGAACCGAGACAACATTTCGATCATCGCCGCCGGGATCGCCTTCTACGGCCTGCTCGCAATCTTCCCGGCCATCGCCGCCCTCGTCTCCATCTACGGGCTCGTCGCCAATCCCGCCGACGTGGAACGGCAGCTCGCCGCTCTGAGCGGCATCATGCCTGCGGAGGCATGGAACATTCTCGAGGGGCAACTCAACAAGGTCGCGACCGGTGGCCAGGGCAACCTGACCCTCGGCTTTCTGGGCGGACTGATCCTGGCGCTCTGGAGCGCGACCGCCGGCGTGAAGACGATGATGACCGCGCTCAATGTTACCTATGACGAGGCGGAAACCCGGGGCTTCTTCAAGTTCAATACCGTCGCTCTTCTGCTCACGCTGGGCGCGATTCTGTTCGTCGTGTCCGCGCTTGTATTGGTCGTGTTGCTCCCGGTGGTCTTCGGCGCGCTCGGTCTCGGGCAGACGATCGGGCCCATCCTGTCCATCCTCCGCTGGCCGCTGCTCGCGCTCGCCGTCATCGTTGCTTTGAGCGTCCTGTATCGCTACGGACCCGCGCGCAACGAACCGCGATGGCGCTGGGTAACCTGGGGTTCCGCGGGCGCGGCCGCGCTCTGGCTCGTCGCTTCGGCGCTGTTCTCGTTCTATGTGGCGAACTTCGGCAGCTACAACGAGACTTACGGCTCGCTCGGCGCCGTGGTCATTCTGCTCATGTGGTTCTACATCAGCGCCTACGTTGTCCTCCTCGGCGCAGAGGTGAACGCCGAAATGGAGCACCAGACGGCCGAGGACACGACCAAAGGTCCCTCCCGCCCGATGGGCGAGCGCGACGCCCACGTCGCCGATACGTTGGGAGGTCGTCGTTAGCCAGTCACGCAGCGCAACCCCGCGACGGAACGATATCTCTGCCCGCTTGTTTCATGCGTACAAACAAGCGCTTCGACCTTTTTATTGGAGACGTGTCATGAATTGGGACCAAATCAAAGGCAATTGGATGCAGATCAAGGGAAAGGTCAAAGAACGCTGGGGCGATCTGTCCGACGACGACCTGGACCGGATTGAAGGTCAGCGCGACCAACTCATCGGGCGACTTCAGGAGCGACGGGGGCTTAGCCGCGAGGCGGCCGAACGGGAGGTCACGGAGTGGGAACGCTCGGTCCGTTACTGATCGACGGCGAGGCAAACCATCCGTGAGCCGGCGCGCGACCAAGGCCCGCGTAGAGCCGGTCCGGGCCTTTCTTCTCCGACCCCCGTTCAGCGCATTGCCGTGCTCGGGAAATGCCGCGCCACGCCGGCAAGCAGGTCCTCGTCCGCCACACTATCGGAGAGACAGGCCGTCCAAGGGTAGCCGCCCCCTCCCCACCCATCGGTCAGAGAAGCGCGAGCAAGCAGGCGGCCGGCGATCGGCCTTTGATCGCCGTTAATCCCGTTAATCCCAGATCGGATCGCCGAGGTTGAGATCCTCTTCCTCGGTGAGGGCGCCCGTACCGGCGCCGACCGCACCCCCGATGAGACCGCCGGTAACCGGATTGCCGCCGGTGACGGCGCTGCCGGCCGCACCGACCCCGGCGCCGATCGCGCCGCCGCTGAGGGCGCGCTCACCCGTTGTCTGCCCGCAGCCGGCAAGGCCGAGCAGCATGACCGCGCCAAGCAGATAAATCGTCGCTTTCATGACATGCTCCTTCAAGATCGATTAACGGGCAAACACCGTCGGGGCGTCTCGGTTCCGCCGAGCCGGCCCCACTGCGCCGCGGGCACGCCGGCCACCGGCATCCCGCGCTTGCAGGAGATTGCGCCCCCCGGTATTGATTTGGCCCCTCGGGCTTTCGCCAGGACGGCTGGCAATGCGGCGTCGAATCGCCCATCTTGACGGCCGGGCGGCTTTCCAGTCCGGTGGACTCGAATATCGGATGGGTGGCCGAGCGGTTTAAGGCACCGGTCTTGAAAACCGGCAGGGGTCAACAGCCCCTCGTGGGTTCGAATCCCACCCCATCCGCCATTCTCCAGTCATTGACAAACCGCGATCGGTGTCCGGGTTGCGCTGCCCTGGACCCGCGGCGGCGCCGGCAACGCGCGGAGCAAATGCGCGTTCGCTCCTTTTCGATTCGCCGAGTGCCGATGCGTGCTCCGGCTTCGCGCCGCCGAGCGTCTCTGGCGGTCTTCTCGATCTAGCACCGCTATTGCGATACCGGCTCGAAGATGGCCTTGCGCAGCCGTGTGTCGGTGCCGAAGCGGGTCTCGAACTCCGCGGCGGCCCGTTGGTAATCGTCGACCATCATGGCTTCGATCACCTCGTTGAAATCGTCGCGCGTCAGGCGAAGGGTGCCGACATAGATCGCCTCGTCGTCCGGGAGGATCTCGAGCCGCAAGGTGCCGGGGATTACGATCCGCCTGTCGCGCAGCATCCCGTTCACCATTGCGTACTCGATCACGACGTAACCGCCGACCATGTACGGTGCATCCCTCGGGACCGCGAAGAAGTAGGTTTGCCCGAGTTCCGGATTGATGGTGGCTTCACCGTGATCGACTCGCGTATCCGGAGAGCGGCCGAACGTGAGAACGGCTCGGTTGCTCAGCTTCTCTTCCATTCCGAAGGTGAAGACATCGTAGGGGATGTCGAGATCCTTTTCCCACGCCCGAAGCGGCGGGACGACGTCCACGGAGCCAACGATCAGGACCGATCCGGGCCCGACCTCCGAGAGCGCCGCGACCTCCTTCTCCGGCATACTGACGGCGCATGCGGCAAGGGCGACGACAGCCAGGACAGCAGGCGCCAGCTTCGCGGCGCGGATCCCCATGGAGACTCACCTCACCAGTTCTGTGCGAGGCGCTGCTCCACCAGCCAAATCTGGCGTGCAAATTCGGGATCGTCCTCCCGCAAGAGCTCCAGCACCTTGCTCAGGACCTCTCGCTCCGACGGTGTCTCCACCGGTTCCATCGAGAACTTCCGCTGTTCCAGCCAGCCGGTCGGAATATCAATGTATTTGTGCGCGCCCATAAAATAGACGCCCGGTTCGTTGACCTTGATGGCCGTCGCGTTGCGACCATCCGAGCCGAAATCATAGATGTACGAGCCGTTCCAGAAGCTTCTGCCGCCGAAGGCGTCCACCTGATAGGGGCCGGCGGGAACGCCGACGTGATAGAACACCCCGTCTTGGACCGGAACTCGGTAGCCCTCGCCTTTCCCGTCGTAATGCTTTATGAACACCCAGTCGGCCTCGGTCGGAGCCTCCTCCATGTCCAGATAGCCGTAGATCAGGGACAAACCCGGATCACGCGGATCGACGGGTTCGACCGACGCGCAGGCGGTCGCGACCAGGAGCAGGACGATTCCGGCAAGGTGTGCAATACGGCATCGACGCATGCATGCCTCTCTGTCTCCCGTCCCGCATCTACTGCCGGAGGGCTAAAGGTTCGGTTAAGCGGGACCCTCTCTCAGGCGGGCACGGCGAACGGCCGAAAGGGCCACCGATGCGGGCGTTTCACCCTCGGCCCGAATAGAAGCAGGATAATTTTCTTGTCCGGTCGGGACGCCGACGGCCAATTTGTTGCAAATGTGACTTTCGGTCCCGGAGCCATCTTTAACGCGCGCCGAGGCCCCCCATCATGATATGCTCATGTGGCAGAGCTTGCTTATGACGGCATTTCGACGGAGCGCGCACGAGACGGGTTTGGTCGGCGCCGCGGCAACCTCTCTCGACCGGCCGCTCTTCAGCGCAGAGGACGAGGCACTGCTTGGGCGCGTGGCCGCGTATTTCGCGGCCCGCGGCTTCGAGTTCGAGCGCGACACCGGACAGACCTACGACAGCCTCTGGATCACGCCCGCGGGCTCCATCAATCCGGCCTGGATCGTGGTGCGCCAGCATGACGGCCAATACCAGCTCCAGGACGGCCTGCTCTGCATCGAGCGGCAGGGCGCGTCCCTGCGAGACGTCCTGCCGCCGGAGTGGCTGACGCCTCTCGCCGACGCCTAGCGGTGCCTAGCCCGGTCTCTTCAAGAGCATCCCATCGCCCGGCCGATCCTCCTCCCGGCCTCGAACGGCGGCCGCCCGGGATCAGGCCGCACGGACCGCTTCAAGGAACTTCTCGACCTCGATCCGCAGGTTCTGGGATTGCCGCGCCAGTTCGTCGGCGGCGTTGAGCACCTCGGCGGCGGCATTTCCGGTATCCCCGGCGGTTTTCGTCACGCCTGCGATGTTGCTCGACACCTGGGCCGCGCCGCTTGCAACCTGCTGGACGTTGTTGGAGATCTCGCGAGTCGCGGCCCCTTGCTCCTCGATCGCGGCTGCGATCGTGGTCGAGATCTCGTTCATCCGCTCGATGGTGGTGGTAATCGCCTGAATCGCGGTTACCGCTTCGTTCGTTTCGGATTGGATCGCCGCGATCTGTTGGCCGATCTCCTCGGTGGCCTTGGCGGTCTGGGTGGCGAGTGACTTGACCTCGGAGGCGACGACGGCGAAGCCCTTGCCGGCCTCGCCGGCGCGCGCG